>CAWGFP010000011.1:495000-612500 GCA_963821905.1 Thermoanaerobaculia bacterium
AGCATCATCGCCAGCATCTGCCGGGTCACCGGATTCTCCGGGCAGTAGTTGCCGCCGCCGCAGCCATCGGGCGAGGTGATTTGATCCGCTTTGAGCTGCTGGATCCACTCGCAGTACGGATGGGTGATGCCGACATCGCCGAAAGGCGGAGTGGCGCAGGAGGGCAGCGTTGGCTGGGCAGACACGGCGGTCGGCAGAAGCAGGAAGAGGGCGGCCAGACAAGCGCGCATCGCGAGACCTCCTCGAAGTTTGTGGTGAAGTCTAACGCCGCGCGGGCCGGCCCTCGGTCAGGAGCCCGGGAGCCGCCGGGTGTGCAGGAACACCACGCGTCGCCCCCGCACCTCCCAGCCCTCGGTCAGCAGGGTGTTGAGCGCCTCCGGGTAGGCCTTGTGCTCCTCGCTGAGGATGCGCGAGGCCAGGCTGTCGACGGTGTCGTCGTCTTTCACCGGCACCGTGCGCTGCACCACGATCGGACCCTGGTCCAGAGTCTCATCCACCAGGTGGACGGTGCAGCCGGTGACTTTGACACCGTGCTCGAGTGCCTGCCTCTGCGGCTCGAGGCCGGGGAAGGCCGGCAGCAGACTGGGATGGATGTTCAGGATGCGCTGCGGATATTGGGAGATGAAGGACTCGGACAGCTTGCGCATGTAGCCCGCCAGGCAGACCCACTCGATCTCGGCGGCGGCGAGGGCTTGGAGGATCTTGGCTTCGTGCGCTTCGCGCGAGGTCTCGAGCTTGTGCGGATAGGAAAGGGCCGGGATCCGCAAGTCCTTCGCCCGCGCCAGACCGGCGGCGTCCGATACGTTCGAGATCACGCGCTCGATGCGCGCCGGCACTTCTCCGCGCTCCATGGCGCCATGCAGGGCGAGGAAGTTCGAGCCCCTGCCGGAGAGGAGAATGGCCACCCGCGCCGTCATCTGCCGCGCATCCTAGCGCGGGCCCTCAGAAGCCGCAGCACCGGACCTCCGGCCGCGATCAGCCGCGGGGTGTCTTGCGCAGGGCTTCTCCCAGCGGACCCAGCCACCGCGCCTGCGCCGCTTCCATCCGCTTTCTTGCCTCGGCGAGCAATTGGCGCTGCGCGGCAGTCGGGCGGGCGTCCGCGCCCTCGAGATCGGTGGCGAGCGAGGCCAGGTCGGCGTTGACCTCCGCTGCCGTCTCGCCGCGCGGCGCCGCGTTGAATGCCTCGAGAACCACCTTAGCGCGCTCCCCGTTGTGGCCGATGGCCAGCTTCTGCACGCGCTCGGTGGCGTGCTCGACCTGCTCGGCGAGCTGGGCCGAGTCGGCGAGCACCGACTCGACTTCCTGCTGCACGGCGCGCAACTCCCGCAGCGCTTCATCGCCGACCTCGACGCGCGGATCCATCGTCACGACGAGCGGCTGTCGCAGCGTGACGCCGTCGACGGTTAGTCTCGCTTCATAGTTGCCGGGCAGAACGAAGGCGCCCTGGGGCAGCGCCGCCGCCTCGCCACCCGGCACCGCGGCGATCGAGTATTCGTAATCGATCGCGCGCGGGCGCTGGCCCCGCAGGTTCCAAACGAAGCGGTTGTGGCCCCCGCGCTTGGTGAGCGGATCCGGCCAGCCCAGCCAGCGTTCGGCGAAGTAGACCTCGGCCTGCGGGCGCTCGAAGGTGTCGGCGCTCGAGAAGCGGCGGACCACGCTGCCTCTCGAGTCGGCGATCTCGAGGGTCACGTCACCCGCCGCATCCGCCGGCAGCCAGTAGTCGAAGACCGCGCCGACCGGCGGGTTCTCGGCCCGCGGCTCCTCCGGCGGGAGTGGCGTGTCCTTGTTCTGGTTGCCGCGCAAACGAATCGCGGGCGACGGCGCGAGCAGCGCCGGCTCCCCGGCCGCCGACACTGCGGCCAGTTGGCGCAGCGGCGTCACGCGCGTCGAGGCCCCAGAGCGCGCGGCCCTGGGTGGCGGCGATGAGGTCGTCGCCCTTGACCAGCAGGTCGTTGATGCCGGTGGTCGGCAGGTTGAGCTGGAGCGGCTGCCAGGATTCGCCGTCGTCGAACGAGACGCGAACGCCCTTGTGCGTGCCGGCATAGAGCAGCCCGCGGATTGACCGGGTCCTGCCGCACCACTGCCAGCCATTCCTCCTGCGGCAGGCCACGGCCGATCTCGGTCCAGGTGGCGCCGTAGTCGTGGGTGCGATACGCCTGCGGCCGGAAGATCGTCGCGCCGATGGCGATCGACCGCGACGTACGCCGTCGCGGGGTCGCTCGGCGAGGCGTCGATCAGGTTCACCTTGCTCCAGTCGCTCGAGCCCGGGCGGCGTGACGTTCGGCCAGGTCGCGCCGTCGTCGCGGGTCAGCATCACACGGCCGTTGTCGGTGCCGACCCAGATCAGACCCGTCGGCGGCCGGCGACGGCGCGATGGCGAAGATCACGCCGTAGCCGCAGGCGGTGGCGCGCTCGACCGGCACGTCGCCGTCGCAGTCCTTGGCGTCCGGCGACGGCGCCCGGTCAGGTCGGGGCTGATCTCCTGCCAGGTCTGGCCGCCGTCGAGCGAGCGGAAGAGCAGCTGCGCGCCGAGGTAGATCGCATGCGGGCGGCCGCCGCGAGATCGCGAGCGGCGTGATCCAGTCGTAGCGGTAGCGCGCGGTGGTCGGGCGCTGGCCGTAGCTCGAAACGGGCCAGACGGCGAGACGTTCTGGACCTGCGCCGGTGCGCGCGTCCCAGCGCGAGAGCCGGCCGCCGAGGCCGGCGCCGTAGACGATGTCGCGGATCGCGCGGATCGGGAATGTCGCCGTCGCGCTCGTCGCCGCCCACCGGATGCCAGTCGCGGAAGGTGAGCTGGCCGTAGTCGCTGCGGCTGACGCGATCGCCACCGTGCCGCTGTCCTGCTGCCCGCTGTAGATCCAGTACGGGAAAGCGATCGTCGGCGGCCAGGCGGTAGAACTGCCCGGTCGGCTGGTTGTACCAGCTGCTCCAGGTAGTCGCCGCCGTTGAGCGTCACGACCGCGCCCTGGTCGGCGCCGAGCGATCATGCGCGCGCGGATTCTGCGGCGTCGATCCACAGGAAGTGGTAGTCGTCGCCGCCCGGCGCGCCCTTGACGACGCTGAACGTCTTGCCGCCGTCGCTCGAGCGGCGCAGCGACCGGCCCATCGCCCAGACGGTGTCCGGATCGCGCGGGTCCGGCGTCAGGTCTGTTCATGTAGGAGTCGGCGAGCGAGGCGTCGCGCGTTGACGCTGCTCCCAGGTCGCCCCGCCGTCGTCGGAGCGGTAGAGGCCCCGTCGGCGCCGGCGGCGTCGATCGCGGCGCAGACCCGGCGCGACCGAGTGCCCGGCGCGACCGCGAGCGCGATGCGGCCGACCGCGGCCTTGGGCAGGCCGTGCTGTCCCGACCGGGCGCCCAGGTCGTGCCGCCGTCGGTCGACTTGCAGATCCCGCTGCCCGGCCCGACGGGCGGCTGGAAGTAGTCGAGCCAGGGATGGCGGCGCACCTGCCAGAGCGAGGCGTAGATCACGTCCGGCAGCGCAGGATCGGCCGCGAGGTCGACGGCGCCGGTGTCCGCGTCGCGGAACAGCACCTTGCTTCCAGGTGCGCGCCGCCGTCGTCGGTGCGGAAGACGCCGCGTTCGTCGTTCGGGCCGAAGAGATGGCCGAGCGCGGCGACGAGCGCGACGTCGGCGTCGCGCGGATCGACCCAGATCCGGCCGATGTGCCGCGTGTCTGCGAGGCCCACGTGCTTCCAGGTCTCGCCGCCGTCGCGTCGAGCGGTAGACGCCGTCGCCGGCGGCGATGTCCCAGCGCTGTTGAATCTGGCCGGTGCCGACCCAGAGGATGCGTCGGGTCGCTCGGCGCCAGTGCGAGCGCACCGATCGAGGCGCTCCCCTGCGCGTCGAAGAGCGGCTTCCAGGTCACGCCGGCGTCGGTGGTGCGCCAGACTCCGCCGTCGGCGCTGCCGAAGTAGAAGGTCAGCCGGTTCGCCCGGCGCGCCGGCCGCGCAGGTCGCCCAGCCGCCGCGAAACGGCCCCAGCAGCCGCCAGCGCAGGCCGGCCATGTCCTCGGCTTCGACAGCGCCCGCCAGCGGCGAGCCGATCCATCCCGTCGCGATAGAAACCAGCAGGGCTGCTGCGAGGCGTCGCGTCATGACACTCCTCCGCGCGAGACGTTATTCGACCAAGCGCACCGGGGGGCACGCATTTCAACGCGCCGCGAGCGGCCTCACCGCGAAGTCGGAAACATGGACGTTGACGTGATGGTTGAGACGCAGACCCACGGTGCCGTCGGCCGGCAGCTCGGCTCGCGACGCCCCCGCCACCTGCTGACCGTTGATGAAGAACGCGACCTCCTGGCCGCGGGCTTCGACGGCAAGCTCGTTGGCCACCGAGTCCTTGCCGGGCTCGAACGCCACGATCGCCTCGCTGGGCGTCCAATCGAGCACCACCTCGGTCTCTTGTCCGCGGCGCTTCTTGATCAGGAACTTGCGATCGTTGCGCAGCAGGAAGTAACAGTAACTCTGATCCGCGGCTTCGAGATTGGCACCGCCGAAGAACACGCCGTAGCCCTCGAGATGGCCAGCCTCGGGGGTGAAGAAGTGAATCTTGGCCTGGGCGCGATAGTCGCCCTTCGCGGTCGACGCCGGATGGTAGAAGATCGCCGCCGGGCCGGTGGTGATGTGCCATCCGGGAGTCATGTTGACGAAGTAGATGCCCTCGCCGGGTTGCTTGCCGACGGCGACTTTGGGATCAGCGATGTCGAGGCGCCACTTCCAGCCGGTCGGAACTTCGAGATTGACGCCCTGCGGAACCTTTGGATCGGGAGCCACGGCTGACGACTCGGAAGCTGCGAGAACGGGAGATGCGATGAGGACCACGAGCAGCGAGACGAGGGCGCGCATCGAGCCTCCTGGGCAAGAGATTCGGCGCGACTCTATCGCGGCGAAGCGAATAGAATCGCCCTCTTGAACATCAGCTCGGGCACGCGACTGGGGCCGTACGAGATCGTCGCGCTCCTCGGCGCCGGCGGGATGGGCGAGGTCTACCGCGCCCGTGACGTCCGGCTGGGCCGCGACGTCGCCCTCAAGCTGCTGACCCGCACCACCCTGGCGGACGAAGCGATGCGGCGGCGCTTCGACATCGAAGCGCGAGCCGCGAGCGCGCTCAGCCATCCCAACCTCCTCACCCTCTACGACGTCGGCGAGCATCAGGGCGCGCCCTTCCTGGTGAGCGAGCTGCTCGAGGGCGAAACCCTGCGCGAAGCGCTGCGCCGCGGGCCCCTGGGAACACCTCGCGCCATCTCGATCGCGGCGCAGCTGGCGCGCGGCCTGGCGGCAGCGCACGAGCACGGCATCGTGCATCGCGACCTCAAGCCCGAGAACATCTTTCTCACCAGCGACGGCCGCACCAAGATCCTCGATTTCGGTTTGGCCAAGCTGGCGCTCGCTCCGGTCATCGGCGGCGATCTGGCGACGGCGGCGACGGTCGACGCCACCACCCCCGGCACCTTGCTGGGCACGGTCGGGTACATGTCGCCGGAGCAAGTGCGCGGCGAGCCGGTCGACGCCCGCGGCGATCTCTTCGCTTTCGGCGCGGTGCTCTACGAGATGCTGACCGGCGAACGCGCCTTTGCGCGCGCCACCGCCGTCGAAACGATGACAGCGATTCTCCGTGATCCGCCACCCCGCGACCGTGACCACGCCGTGCCCAGCGAGCTGGCCCGGTTGATCGACCGCTGCCTCGAAAAGTCTCCGGAGTCACGCCTGCAAGGCGCGCAAGAGCTGGCCGTGGCCCTCGAGCGCCTGATCGAGCCGCGCGCTGCCGTTGCGCGGCGCGGCCAGCGGCCGTTGGCGCTGGCCGCGGTCCTGGCGGCGCTCGCCGCAGCCGCGGCACTCGCCTATGCCATCTGGCGGCCAGGCGCTCCGCCAGCCGGCGCGTCCCCGGTGCCCAAGCTCGCGCAGCTCACCAGCGCCGAAGGCACCGAGGAAGCACCCGCCTGGTCGAGCGACGGGCGCCGGTTGGTGTACTGCGCCGCCGAGCAGGGGCTCCGCAACCTAGTGTTGCGCGAGCTCGCGGACGGCTCGGAGCGCCGGTTGACCGACGGCGCCCATGACGATCTTCAGCCGGCCTTCTCGGCCGACGGCGGGACGGTCTTTTTCGTCCGCTCGCGAGTCGCAGGCAAACGCCTCGAGCCCGGCGACATCTTCGGTCAATACGGCGACGGCGACCTCTGGGCGCTCGATCTCGGCTCCGGCAACCTCACCCGTGTCGCGGAGCTGGCGTTCAACCCCGCGGTCTCGCCCGACGGCCGCGAGATCGCGGTCGACGCGAGTTGGGCGGGCGGGCGCCGAATCTGGCTGCTCGACACCAACGGAACCAACCCGCGCCAGCTGACTTCCGATGTCTCCGAAGCGGTCGACCATCTGCGGCCTCGCTGGTCTCCCGATGGCCGCCGCGTGGTGTTTCACGTCGTCGAACGCACCAAGTTCGACCTGCGGTCGGTGGAGGTCGAAAGCCGCCGCATCACGGCGCTGACCGACGATCATTTCCTCGACGTCGATCCCGTGTACTCCCCGAAGGGCGACTTCGTCTACTTCACGTCGGATCGCGGGGGCGGCCTTAACTTGTGGCGTCTGCCGCTCGATCGCCAAGGCGGGGCCGCAGGCCGGCCGCAGCAGCGCACCACCGGGGCCGGCCGCGACCTCGACCTCGCCTTCGCCCCCAGCGGAGCCGCGGTCTTCACCATCCTGGGGCAGAACGCGGACCTCTGGCAACTGCCCATCGATACCGCCACGCACACTGTGGCGGGCACGCCGCAATCGCTCATCGCCTCCACCCGCGAAGACAGCCGCGGCGCCTACTCGCCGGACGGCCAGCGCGTGGCCTTCAACTCCGATCGCGGCGGCGTAATGAACTTGTGGCTCTGGGAAGGTACCGACGCGGCTCCGCGCCAACTGACGCGCGGCGAGGGCGGCGACTATCAGCCAACCTGGTTTCCGGATGGGCGCACCCTGGTGTTCTTTTCGGCTCGCGCCGGGTCACCCGATATCTGGCGGCTCGACGTGGATAGCGGCGTCCTCCGCCAACTGACGAGCGATTCCGGCATGGAGATCAATCCCTTCGTTTCGCCGGACGGCGGGCGCATCGCCTACCACTCGGACCACAGCGGCCGGCTCGAGCTGTGGGTGATGAACGCCGACGGCGGCGAGCCCCGGCAATTGACCACGCTCGGAGTCTTCGGACACTTCCTGCGCTGGATCGCAGACGGCGAAGCCCTGCTCTTCCGCTGCCCTTGCAGCGGGCGCAACGCGCTTTATCGTGTGTCCTCGCGCGGCGGCGAACCGCAGGAGCTGCCGCCGGTCAAGGGCGGCTCCCACCTCTCGCTCTCGCCCGACGGCAGATTCCTTCTCGACGTCGTCGGCCACCAGACGCTGTGGATCTCGCCGCTCGCCGGCGGCGAGCCCGTCAAGCTCTTCGAGTTCGAGGATCCCAGCGACCGCATCGACTATCCGATGTGGTCGCCCGACGGAACGCGGGCGCTTTTCGATCGCTTCCGGCCGTCGGGTGGGGACCTCTGGTCGGCGACCGACCTCTAAGTGCGTCGAGGTTCGCCCGCGCTCCGAGCGCGGCAAGTAGAATGTGTCCCCTTGCGATTCGCGACGGGATTCCGGCTGGGTCCATACGAGATCGTCGCGCCGCTCGGAATTGGCGGCATGGGCGAGGTATACCGCGCGCGCGACAGCCGGCTAGAGCGCGACGTGGCGATCAAGGTCTTGGGAGAAGCAGTCGTTTCGAGCCCCGAAACGCTCAGCAGGTTCCGTCGCGAGGCGCTGCTGCTCGCCTCGATCACCCATCCCAACGTCTGCCAGATTTTCGACCTGGGCGATCACCAGGGCGCGCCGTTCCTGGCCATGGAGCTGCTCTCCGGGGAATCGCTCGCCGACCGCCTCGCGGCGCGCGGCGCGCTCACACTCGGCGAGGCCCTGCGGATCGCGCGCGACCTCCTGGCCGCTCTTGGCGAGCTCCACCGGTGCGGCATCGTGCACCGCGACCTCAAGCCCTCGAACGTCTACCTGACCGCGCACGGCACCAAGCTCCTCGACCTCGGCGTGGCGCGGCAGGTTCGCGCCGTGAGCGAGGACACCGCTCTCACCCGCACCGGCATCGCGGTCGGCACGCCGCGCTACATGGCGCCCGAGCAGTGGAGCGGCGCCGCCGATCCGCGCTCGGACCTCTTCGCCTGCGGCGCGGTGTTCTTCGAGATGGTGACCGGCCGACCCGCCTTCCGCGGCACCACTCCGCTCGAGATCCTGCAGGCGGCGCTGCGCGGCGAGCCGCCGGCGCTCGGCGGCGTCGGTTCGGAGGCGCTCGAGCGCGTGCTGCGCCGGGCGCTCGCCCCGCGCGGCGAGGACCGCTACGCCAGCGCCGACGAGATGGCACAGGCGCTCGCCGCCGTCGAAGGCGACCGTCCGAGGACTATGGTCGAGGTGCGCGCCAAGCGCCTGCTGGTGTTGCCGTTCCGCTTGCTGCGGCCGGATCCCGAGATCGACTTCCTCACCATAGCGCTCGCCGACGCGATTACCGCCTCGCTCGCCCGTCTTACCCACCTGGTGGTGCGCTCGAGCAAGGTCCTGCGCGCGGCCGACGATGATCCCGCCCGGGTCGCCGCGGAAGCCGGCGTCGATGCGGTGCTCTACGGCACGCTGCTGCGCTCCGGCGATCGGGTGCGCGTCTCGACCCAGCTCGTCGACGGGGCGAGCGGCACAGTCGCGAGCTCCTCGACCGCCGAAGCTTCGATGCGCGATCTCTTCGAACTCCAGGACGAGCTGGCGCGGCAGGTGGTCTCCGCGCTGCGCGTGCCGCTCGCGCTGGACGAGCGACCCACGCATGCGCCGCCCCGCCCACCCGAACCTCGCGCCTATGAGCTCTACCTGCGCGCCGCCGGCACGCCGCTCTCGACTGCGCGCAGCAGTTCGCTTCTCCAAGCCCGCGACCTCTTGCGCAAGAGCGTGGACATCGATCCGGGGCTGGCCTCCGCCTGGGCCCTTCTCGGCCGCATCCACCGCCTGATCGCCAAGTTCGCCCACGGCCCGCGCGAAGAAAATGTGCGCGCCGCCCGGCAGGCGTTCGAAACCGCTCTCGCCCTCGATCCCGATTCCCCGCAGGCCCACAACCTCTACACTTACTTCGAGATCGAGGAAATGGGGAGCCCGGTGCAGGCGATGCTGAGGCTCCTCGGCCGCCTCGCGAATCACCGCTCCGACGCCGGATTTTGCGCCGGCCTGGTGACTGCGTGCCGCTACACCGGGCTCTTCGAGGCCTCGCGCGCCGCGCACCGGCTGGCGCGCGAGCTCGATCCCCAGATCCGCACCGGCGTGCCGTACACCTACTGGATGATGGGCGACTACCGCCGCGCCGCGGAGCTCGACGACGAACCGGTGCCCTTCGTGCGCAACTACGCGCTGCCCATGCTCGGTCGCGAGGCCGAAGCGATCGCGTCCTACCAGGAGTGGCGCGCCAAGCTCCAAGGCGGCCTCGAGGCCACCATGGCCGACGGGATGATCGCGGCGATGCGAGGGGACCGCGCGGCTTGCGCGGCGGCGGTCGACGTGATCGATCAGGGAGGCTTCAGCGACGCCGAGGGACTCTACTTCGTGGCGCGCATTCTCGCCAAGGTCGGCTCAGTCGATCGCGCCCTCGACACACTCGACCGCGTGGTCTCCTCGGGATTCACTTGCCCGACCACCTTCGCCCGTGACACCTGGCTCGAATCGCTGCGCGAGGTGCCGCGCTTCGCCGCGATCCAAGAAAGAGCGAGCGCGGCGCACCGCCACGCGGCGGATTCGTTCGTGCGCGCCGGCGGCCAGGCGCTCCTGGGACTCGACGCCACGCCCACCACGATGCTCTAGGGAAGTCGCGAGGCGGCCGGTCTATTCGCCGTCCACCATCCCGAAGTCGTAGACCACGCCCTCGCCGCCGGGCTGAACGGTGCCGATCAAGTGGCTCGGCTGGCCGGCGGCGCGTAGCGCCTCGAGGATCTCGCGCAGGCCGTCGGGCGCTACCAGCAGCACCATCCCGATGCCCATGTTGAAGACCCGGAACATCTCCTCGATCTCCACTTCGCCCCGCTCGCGCAGTACCTCGTAGATCTCGGGGATCTCCCAGGTGCCGGGCTTGATCGCGGCGTGGGTGTCCTTGGGCAGGATCCGCGGCAGATTGTCGGTGAGACCGCCACCGGTGATGTGCGCCAGAGCGTGAAGCGCAGGATGACCGAGCAGCGGCCGCAGCGGCGCGAGATAGGAGAGATGCGGCGCCAGCAGCCATTCGCCGACGGTGCCCCTCGGCTCGCCGCCCGGCAGGCGGTCCTTGAGCTTCAACCCCATGATCTCGAAAAGGATCCTGCGCGCCAGCGAATAACCGTTGGTGTGCAGGCCCGCCGACGGCAGCCCCACGAGGACGTCGCCCGGGCGCACTCGCGTGCCGTCGAGGATGTGCGGCCGGTCGACCAAGCCGACGATGAAGCCCACCAGCTCGTAGTCGCCGGCCTGGTAGAAGCCCGGCATCTCGGCGGTCTCGCCGCCGAGCAGAGCGCAGCCGTTCTCCTTGCAACCGGCGGCGACGCCGCGCAGGAGCTCCACCATCTTCGGCGGCTCCAGCACGCCGGCGCCCACGTAGTCGAGAAAGAAGAGCGGCAGCGCTCCCTGCACCAGGATGTCGTTGACGCAGTGATTCACCAGGTCGCGGCCGACGGTCGAGAAATCGCCCGCCATCTTCGCCACCGCGAGCTTGGTGCCGACACCGTCGGCTGACGCCACCAGGACCGGCTCCTGGAGACCGCTGAGCTCCGGCCGGAAGAGACCGCCGAACAGCCCGAGCTCCGAAAGCACTCCGGGAGTGAAGGTCGAACGCGCCAGTTTCTTGACCTGGGCGAGCGCCTCGTCCTGCGCCGCGATCGAGACTCCAGACGCGGCGTAGGCGCTCTTTTCCTTGCTCATTGGAATATCCTAACAGCCGCCATCCGGCTGGCAGGAGCTTTGCTCAGGTGACCATCGGGCGTTGTACTAGGAGGGCTTGCGATGCGTCTAGAGGGGCAGCGAGGGAGTTCCAACGTCGAAGATCGCCGCGGCATGGGGCCGATGATGAAGGGCGGAGGCCTGGGCTGCGGAGGACTGATCATCGTTCTCGTGCTGGCGTACCTGACCGGCATGGATCCTCGCCAGTTGATGCAGACCACTGAACAGATCGCACCGCCGTCCAGCGCGCCCCAGGGCGAAGTGGGCGCGCCCACCGACGAGCTCGGGCGATTCGCTTCGGCGGTGCTCGGCTCGACCGAGGACGTCTGGGGCAAGATCTTCGCCGAGAGCGGCAAGAACTACCAGCCGCCGACCCTGGTGCTCTTTTCCGGCGGTGTGCAATCGGCCTGCGGCATGACCAGCTCGGCTGTCGGTCCTTTCTACTGCCCGCTCGATCGCAAGCTGTACCTCGATTTCTCGTTCTTCAACGAGCTCAGCCAGCGCTTCGGGGCGCCCGGTGATTTCGCCGCGGGCTACGTCATCGCGCACGAAGTCGGTCACCACGTGCAGAATCTCCTTGGCATCGCCGACCAGGTGCGGGACGCGCAGGAGCGGTCCTACTCGCAGGAGGAGGCCAATCGCTACTCGGTCGCCATGGAGCTCCAGGCCGACTGTTTCGCCGGCGTCTGGGGCACCCACGCGCAGCAGGCGGGAATCATCGAGTCCGGCGACTTCGAGGAAGGCCTCGCGGCGGCGACCGCGATCGGCGACGATCGCATGCAGAAGATGGGACAGGGCTACGTGCAGCCGGAGTCCTTCACCCACGGCTCGTCGGCGCAGCGGGTCGAATGGCTGCGCAAGGGGATGCAGTCGGGCGATCCCAACAGCTGTGAGTTCTGACCTCGGGGCTCGCCTCATTCGAGCTCAAGTGTCGAAGGCCGACTGACACCGGCGCGCCGCCATATACTCAGCGGCGATTTCGATGACCCTTTCGCCCGGGCTTCGTCTGGGGCCGTACGAGATCGTCGCGCCGCTCGGCGCGGGCGGCATGGGCGAGGTCTATCGGGCGCGCGACCCGCGGCTCGGACGCGAAGTAGCGATCAAGGTGCTGGCGCCGGCGGTTTCGGCGGACCCCGACCGGCTGCGCCGTTTCGAGCTCGAAGCGCGCGCGGTCGCGGCGCTCTCCCATCCCAACCTCGTCGTGGTGCACGACGTCGGCGTCGGCGAGCCTGCCTTCATCGTCATGGAGCTCGTCGGCGGCGGCACGCTGCGCGAGCGCCTCCGCCACGGACCGTTGCCCCCGGCGGTGGTGCTGCGCATCGGGGCGCAAGTCGCGCGCGGCCTCGCCGCCGCTCACGCGCGCGGCATCGTGCATCGCGATCTCAAGCCCGAGAACGTCGTCCTCGACGCGGCGGGCACCGCCAAGGTGCTCGACTTCGGCCTGGCGCGCCTCGCCGCGGCCGATGGCGGCGCGCAGGCCGACGCTCCCACCGCCGTCGAAGCGACGGCCGACGGCAGGGTGCTCGGCACCCCGGGCTACATGGCTCCCGAACAGGTGCGCGGCGAAGCCGCCGGACCGCCGGCCGATCTCTTTGCGCTGGGCGCCATGCTCTTCGAGATGCTCACCGGCACGCGGACTTTCCCAGGCGAGAGCGCGGTCGACACGTTGCACGCCATTCTTCACCATGAGCCGCAGTGGGACCTCCTCCCGCCCGCCGCGGCGGCGTTCGAGCCGCTCCTGCGCCGCTGCCTCGAGAAGGCGCCGGCGGCGCGTTTTCAGAGCGCCGCCGATCTCGCCTGGGAGCTCGAGCGCGCGACCGCGCCGACGTCTGCGGCGTCGGTGCGCCCGCGCCGGGCGCTGGCCGCCGCCGCGGCCGTCGTGGCCGTTTCGGCGCTCGTCGGCTTCGCTGCCTTCCAGCTCGGCGCGCGCCGGGTGCCGATCGATCGGGGTGGTGGCCTGTCGGCGGTGGCTACCCTCACGCCGTTCACCGTCGATCCGGGCCGCGAGTTGGATGGAGTGTTTCTCGCCGACAACGAGACGATCGCCTACGCCTCCGATCGGAGCGGCAACCTCGAGATCTACATCCAGCAGCCGGGCGGTGGCGCTGCGATCAACCTCACCCAGCACCCGGCCGACGACGTCCAGCCCGCCGTTTCTCCCGACGGCCGCCAGATCGCCTTCTCGTCGAGTCGCGAGAGCGTGCGCTCCATCTACTATCCGTCGCTCGGCGCGCCGCTCGCGGGTGGCGATGTCTGGGCGATGCCGGTGCTGGGAGGACCGGCGAGGAAGATCGCCGAGAACGGCAATCATCCGGCCTGGTCTCCCGACGGCACGGCGATCTACTTCGTCCGCCCGACCTGGCAGCGTCCCGAGATCCGCAAGGTCGCGGCGACCGGCGGCGAGAGCGCCGTGATTTCGCTCTCCTTTCCCAGCGGCGAAAGCCCGATCCTCCTCGAGAATCCCGCGCCGTCGCCGGACGGCCGGTGGCTCCTCTTCACCGGTCAGACGAGCGTCTACATCGCGCCCATCGCCGGTGGCGAGGCGGCGCCCATCGGGAGCGGCCAGGGCGCAATCTGGGATCCGTCCGGCCGCGTCATCTGGTACTGCACCAGCGGCGCCGGGAAGAACCGGGCGCTCCTGCGCCTCGATTTCGATCCAGCCACCGGGCGTGCCGTGGGCGAGCCGGAGACCATCCTCCTGGGGACCGAGAGGCTCCGCCAGCCGGCCATCGCCGCTTCCGGCCGGCGCCTCATCGTCACGACGGCCGTTCGGTCGTCGAATCTCGAGCGAGTTCGAATCGACCCCGTGCGAGGCACCCCGGTCGGCGAGCCTCGCTCTTGGAGCCGCGGCGCCAATGCGATCTTCTTTTCGACCGTCTCACCCGACGGCCGTTCGGTCGTCTTCCAGAACAGCACCGGGGCTTTCGAACACCTCTGGCGGGTCGACGACGGCGGGGAACCGTACCTGCTGACGCGCGACACAGAATGGGAGGAGAGCTACCCGCGCTGGTCGCCGGACGGCCGCTCGATCGCCTTCACACGCCGGCCGCGCGGCGCCCTGCGCCTGCCGGGCGTCGCCGCGCTCTGGGCGATGAACGCCGACGGCTCGGCACCGCGACGGCTGGTCGAGGAGGGCGGCAACATGGCGTGGTTGCCCGACTCTAGCGCCCTGGTCTACATCCATCGCAAGAAGCTCTTCCGGCTCGACCTCGCCGACGGCCGCTCGACGCCGATCCCGATCGACGGCGTGACTCCGATGCCGATCTTCACCGTTACGCCGGACGGCACCTCGATCGTTCTGCAATCGAGCGACACCGGCGGCGTCGACCTCTACCTCGTCCCGATCGATGGGGGAAAGGCACGTCTCTTGGCCAGCGGGCCGCGCGAGGAGGTGCACCCGAGCCTCGCGGCGGACGGCCGCTGGCTCTACTACCAGATCGAGCACCGCAACCTCTGGCGCATCCCCGGCCCCGCGCAGGGATGGCGCTCCGCGCCGCCACAGAAAGTGACCCACTTCCCCGAGACCGGCCTCTTCCTCGAGGAGCCGATGGTCGTTCCGAGTGGTGATGCGCTCCTCTACCTGCGCGTCAACACCGAGTCCGACCTCTGGACCGTGGAGCTCGAGGACCCGGCCGGAGCGACGGCGAAGGCGGAAACAGGATCCTCGCCTTGACTCTCAACACCAGGCGCCCCACGTCGGTCCCTACGAAGTCCTCGCCGCCAACTTTGCCCCCGGGTTCGAGTATTAAGAAGGAGCGGCGAAACCTGCGCGACTCCGGATTGGCGCGCGGCACGAGCGGGTGAGGTTGAGGGCCGAGAATGGGCGATCGCATCGAAGAGTTGATCTGGGAGAGCCAGGACGGCGAGATCTCCGGCGAAGAGCGGGCGCGGCTCGCGGAGAGCCTGGAGAACGATCCCGCCGCCCGCTCCGCGGCCGCGCTTGCGCAGACGCTCTCGGCGCGGCTCGCCGAGGCCGGGCGTGAGGAGCCCGTGCCGCCGGAGCTGCGGCCGCGGATTCAAGCGGCGCTCGCCCTGGCTCGGCGCGAACCCCGCCGCGGATCCCTGCTCGCCTCGCTCTCCCGGCTGCTCTTGCCGCCCGCGGCGCCGCGCCTCCACTACGTCACCGCGGCGCTCTGCGGGATGCTCCTGGGAGCTGCCGTCGTCTGGTTCCTCCAATCGGAGCGGCTCGGGCCGCTTCCCGAGCCCGAGCTCTACGGCACGATCAGCACGCCCGCGGGGGGTGGGGTCGAAATCGAGATCGCCGAGGGCGCGGGCATCCTGAAGCTCGCTCGCAACGGGCCGTTGCTCCTGGCCGAAGCCGTGCTCGCCACCGACACGGACGAGCTCCGCATCCGCGGCGGCGGGCTCGCGGTTCGCGGTTTCGAAGCTCTACCCGGAAGCGCCGCCCGCCTCGAATCCAGCGCCCAGGAGATCGTCGTGCGCCAGCTCGGCGCCGGCCGTCACCGCTTGATCCTCGAGCTCGGCGACCCGGGCTCGGCGATCGAGCTCTCGGTCCACGGGAGCGGCCGGCTCCTCTTACGCCGCGAGATTCGGCCGGCCGATTTGTAGGGGATGACTCGCTCCGCTAGACTCTCCGAGGTGGCCTACCTGGCCCGGCACGCGAAGCCAGCTGACGGGCGGCCTCAACTCCGGCCTACTCCAGCGCGCGATGCCGTCGATTCTCCCCCTCGCCGTCGGGTTGTTGCCGGTCATCGGCTTTCTTCTCGCGCTCATCGGACTCGATAGCTACAAGCTGGTGTCGCTGCGCCGCGTCGCCGGCTGGCTCGCGCTCGGCGCGCTGGCAGCGGCGGCCTGCCTGCCACTCAACCGCGCGCTGCGCGACCTGTTGGATCTCGATCTCGCGAGCCTGGCGCGTTACGTCGCGCCGCCGGTCGAAGAGCTGCTCAAAGGTGCCGCGGTGGCGCTCGTCCTGCTGCGCCGCCGGGTCGGGTTCCTGGTCGACGCCTCGATTTTGGGGTTCGCGGTCGGCGCCGGTTTCGCGACGCTCGAGAACCTCTATTTCGCTCTCGCGCTGGAGACGCCGCGGCTCGGGGTCTGGTTGGTGCGCGGACTCGGCACCGCGGTGATGCACGGCGGCGCCACTGCCTGTCTCGCGGTCCTCGCCAAGACCCTCGCCGATCGCCACGGGCGCACGACGCTCCTGGTTTTCGTCCCCGGCTGGCTGCTCGCGGTGCTCCTCCACTCGGCCTTCAACCATTTCTTCCTCGCCCCGGACCTTTCGACGCTCGCCCTGCTCACCGTCTTGCCGCTGGTCTTCGTCGCGGTCTTCCGGGTGAGCGAAGAGCGCACCCGCGAGTGGCTGGGCACGGGCTTCGACACCGACGCCGAGCTGCTCGAGATGATGCACTCCGGCGAGGTGAGCAACAGCCGGGTCGGGGTCTACCTCGAGTCGCTGCGCGAGCGACTGCCGCCGGTGATGGTCGCCGACATGCTATGCCTCCTGCGGCTGCGCCTCGAACTGTCGATCGCCGCCAAGGGACGACTGCTGCTCAAGGAGGCCGGCATTGCGCCGGCGGTCGACCCGGAAGTCCGCGCGAAGTTCGAGGAGCTCGAGTTCCTGGAGCGCGAGATCGGCACCACCGGCCTTGCCGCGCTGCACCCCATCTTGAGCATCAGCGACCGCGACCTCTGGCAGCACCACATACTCGGCGGCCGCTGAGGCCCGCGGCGGGCGGCCCGATCAGGGCATGAGACCGAGCTTTGCCAGGCGGTCACGCAGCGCGCTGCGCGCTTCGAAGAGGCGCGACTTCACGGTCTTCACCGGCACGCCGAGGACTTCCGACATCTCCACGTAGGAGAGGCCGTGGAAGTGGCGCAGCACGATGACCGCGCGCTGCTCGGCCGCCAGATCGAGCATCGCGTCCCGGATCTCCCGCCCGGCCTCGCGCCCGGCGCACTCGCGCTCGGGGCTCGCCGCCCCGCTCGCCCATTCCGGATCCAGCGCCACGAAGCGGCGCCGCTGCGAGAGCGTGTCGAGCGACTCGTTCATGCCGATGCGGTAGATCCAGCTGAAGAACGGCCGCCCGGGGTCGAAGCGATGCAGGTTGAGGTACACCTTGAGAAAGGTCGCCTGGGCGGCGTCGAGCGCGTCGGCGGCGTCGCCGGTCACCCGCAGGGCCAGGTTGTAGATGCGCGATTCGTAGCGCTCGACGATCTCGTCAAAGGCTCCGCGGTTGCCCTCGCGCGCCGCCCGCGCCAGCTCGCTGTCCTCTCGCGTCGACATGGGGCCGGCGGCACGCGCTCCGTTTCACTCGATCTCGAAAATGGTGTCGAACATGGCGAGGCGGAAGAGCTCGCGGATGTGCGGATTCAGATTCACCAGCTTGAGCCGTTGGCCGGAGTCGATGAGCCGCTTCTGCAATCCGAGCAGGACGCCGAGGCCGGCGCTCGAGATGTAGGCGAGATCGCGGCAGTCGACGACCGTCGAGGTCACCACGGCCGACAACAGCTCCCTCGCCCTCTCCTTCTGGGCGGCGTCGAAGCGACCCACCAGCAGGATCGTCCCCTCCTCCGCGAAGCGGACCTCGAACATCAGCGCCTCCGCAGTTTCTCCGCCGATACTCTCATCGCGCGGTCCTCGTGCTCGTACGTGACCCGGTCGACCACCGACTGCACGAGGTGCATGCCGAGGCCGCCGGGACTGCGGTCTCGCAGCGGCGCTTCCAACCTCGGCGCGGGAATCGAGCGGGGATCGAACGGCTCCACGTCGAAGTCGGTAAAGCGGAAAAAGACCCGCGCCTCGGAAACTTCGAGCTCGAGCAGGATGAACTCGCCGCCGCTGCCCTCGCCGTGCCGCACCAGGTTGGTGAACAGCTCCTCGGCGGCCAGGTTGACGCAGAACGCCGTCTGCTCATCGGCCGCGCCTCGCGGGAGCCGCGCCTCAAGAAACGCGAACATCTCGTCGAGCGCGGAGACCTTCCTCGCCAGCCGGCAAGAATCGAACACGGTTTCCGCGCAAGATACCATCGCTTCGGCCCGGCGACGGGGATCGGGAATCGGGAATCGGGCTAAGCTAATCGAAAATGATCCGGGTCCACGTGGCTCCCGCGGCGGGGGAGGCGTTCGAGCGCCGGGCCGAGGGCGACCAGATGGTGATCGGGCGCTCGCCGCAATGCGACCTCCAACTCGCGGACGCGCACCTTTCGCGCCGCCACGCGCGGCTCTTTCGCCGCGGTGACCTGCTGCTGCTCGAGGACCTGGGCTCGCACAGCGGCACCTTCCTCAACGCCCGGCGCATCACGTCGCCCGAAGCCGTGCGGTCCGGCGACACCGTCCGCGTGGCGACCACTCTGCTCACCATCGAGCCGGAGGGCCGCGCACCGGCGCCGCGCCCCACGCCCCAGGCCCTCGGCACCGAGATGTTCCTTAGCGCCGCCGAGATCCTCTCCGCCTCGGCGCCTCCGCGCGAGGCCAGCAACCAGCCGCTGGCGCGCTACTCCGAGCGGCTGGAGATGATTAACGACGTCCACCGCGCGGTCAGCCGCTCGATCTCTCTCGCCGAGGTCCTGGAGCTGATCCTCGACCGGGTCTTCGATCACTTGAAGCCCGAGGCCGGCACGATCGTGCTGCGACGCGAGAACGGCGAGTTCCACCGCGCCGCGACCCGCACCTCGGCCGGCTTCAAGGACGAGGATCTCTACTCGCGCACCCTCCTCCACGAGGTGGCCGAGAAGGGGATGGGCGCGATCGTCCAGGACGCGAGCCAGGACGCTCGCTTCGCCACCGCCGAGAGCTTCATCGCCTCCGGCGTGCGCAGCGTGGTGGCGGCGCCGCTCGCCGACGGCGAGGGCAGCCTGGGAATGATCGCCCTCGTCTCGCGCGCCCACCGGCGGCTGTTTTCGAACGAGGATCTCGAGCTCCTGGTGTCGCTCGCCTCGGTGGCGGCGTTGCGCATCCGCAACGTGGAGCTCGCCGAGCAGGCCGCCGATCGGCGGCGGATGAAAGAGGAGCTCGACCTGGCGCGGCAGATCCAGATGGCGCTCCTGCCCGCCCGGTTGCCCGAGTTCCCGGGCTACGAGCTCTACGGCGCCAACCTGGCCTCGCGCGGTGTTTCCGGGGACTACTACCTGATCACCGAGCGCCGGGCCGACACTCCCGCGGCAGCGAGAGAGTGCGTGCTGATGATCGCCGACGTCTCGGGCAAGGGGATCACTGCGGCCCTGCTCGCCGCCTGCCTCGAGGCGCTCTCGGCGGTACCGATCGAGCAGGGACTGCCGCCGGAGACGGTCTGCGCCAGCATCGCGCGCCTGCTCTACGCCCGCACCAGCGCCGAGAGCTTCGCCACCGCGTTTCTCGCCGTGCTGGATCCGGAGAGCGGCCGCCTGCGCTACGCCAACGCCGGACACAACCCGGCCCTGGTGGTGCGCGCCGGCGGCGAGATCGAGTGCCTGCGGGCCACCGGGGCGCCGCTGGGAATCCTGCCGTCGGCGCCTTACGCGGGCGCCGAATTCGTGCTCGCGCCGGGGGAGTGCCTGGTCCTCTACACCGACGGCATCGTCGAAGCCACCGCCCCCGGCGACGAGGAGTTCGGGCTCGAGCGGCTCATCGATGCCGTGGCGCGGCATCGGCAACTCAGCCTGAAGGAGCTGGCGCGCGCCCTCGACGCCGACCTCGACGCATTCGTCCGCGGCGTTCCCTATGCCGACGACCGCACTCTGGTGCTGGCGCGCCGGCTTTGAAGGGGTCGCCAACTTTCGGCGGCATGGGCTGTATTCTCTCCTGAAGCACGATCTCGAAAGGAGAAGTGCCATGAGCCAAGCGAAGAAGTGGGCCATCGCGGCCTTTGTCGCGATCGCTGTGATCGCGGTTTTCGGCCTGTTCTACCCCCGCCCCGACGAAACCACCCTGACCGGAACCATGGGCGGCGTGGAGAAAGCCGACCGGTACCGGACCGGCCAGATCGCCCCGGCGGACGTCCAGCTCGAGCAGGCGGACATCCATAACGTGCTTCAGAACGACGAGGTCAAGCGCCTCTTCGAGGACGAGAGCTTCCGCAAGGCGCTCGCCAGCCCGGCAGTTCAGGCAGCACTTTCGAACCCGGCCATTCAGGCGGCGCTCGCCAATCCGGCGATCGCGGCGGCGCTCGCCCAACCCGCGCTGCAGGCCGCGCTCGCGAATCCCGCGGTGGCCGCGGCGCTCGCCAACCCGGCAATCCAGGCGGCCCTCACCAGCCCGGCGATGCAGTCGGCGCTCGCTCAGCCCGCGATGAGCGCGGCCTTGGCGCAGCCGGCGGTCGCCTCGGCGCTCGCCAGCCCGGCGCTCCAGGCGGCGCTGGCCAGCCCCGCGATCGCCGCGGCACTGGCCGACCCGGCGCTCCAAGCCGAGCTCGCCACTCCCGCCATGCAGTCGGCGCTTGCGGACCCCGCGTTCCAGGCTGCGCTGGCGCACCGCGCGCTCCAGGCGGCGCTCGCCCAATCGAATCTCGCGGAGGCCCTGGCCAGCCCGGCCCTGGCGGCGGAGCTGCAGAAAGCGAAGCTCCAGGAAGCCCTGGCCAGCCCCGCCTTGCAGGCCGCAGTCGCCAATCGCGCGATAGCCGCGGCGCTCGCCAATCCGGCGCTGGCGGCAGCACTGGCCCACCGCGCGTTCGCTTCGGCTCTGGCGCAGCCGGCCGTCTCGGCCGCCCTGACTCAGCCAGCGGTGCAGGCCGCGCTCGCCCAGCCCGCCATGGCGGCGGCGCTTGCCAATGCCCAAGTCGCTTCCGGTCTCGCCAGTCCGGCGTTCTCCGCGGCCTTGGCGCAGCCGGCGATCGCGGCGGCGCTCGCCAACCCGGCCCTGCACGCGGCCCTGGCGCAGCCCGCCATGGCGGCGGCGCTGGCCAACCCGGCGATGCAGGCGGCGCTGGCGCAGCCCGCGATGCAGCAGACCCTGGCGTCGGGAATGTTCATGAAGGCGGTCCAAGCCAACGCCGCGGCGTCGGATCTCGCCAAGCAGTGATCTCCGGTGGCGATTCGGTGGGCCCGTCGCTCGACGGGCCCACTCGCGCCATTTCATGACCGTCAAAGCCGCCGCGCTGGCGCTCCTCGCGCTCGTCTGGCTCGGCGCCCCCGCGGCGGCGCCTGCTCAGCTCCGCACGCTGCGCACCGACGAGCTCGATCTGGTGCACTACGGGACGCTGCGCTACCTCGTGCCGCACGTCGCTCGCTGCTTCGAGAACGCGCTCGATTTCCATCGCCAGACCTTCGGCTGGACGCCCTCGGAGCCGGTGGCGATCCTGCTCCACGACTTCTACGATCACGGGAACGCCGCCGCCTCGAGCGTGCCCTCGAACTACGTCCTGGCCGCGGCGGCGCCGTTCAGCTACGCCTTCGACATCATCCCCGGCAACGAGCACATCAACTGGATGCTCAATCACGAGCTGGTCCACGTCATGGCGAGCGACATGGCCGCCGGGCGCGACCTCGCGGCGCGCCGGTTGTTTCACGGCAAGGTCTATCCCAGCCAGGAGCAGCCGCTGTCGATGGCCTGGAGCTACCTGACCTCGCCGCGCCTCTACGCGCCACGCTGGTACCACGAGGGCATCGCCAGTTTCATGGAGACCTGGATGGCGGGCGGCCTGGGCCGCGCCCAGAGCGCCTACGACGAGATGGCGTTTCGCGCCATGGTCTGCGACGGCAAGCCGATCCACGATCTCCTCGGCTTCGAAACCGCCGCCACCACGGTCGATTTCCAGGTCGGCGCCAACGCCTATCTCTACGGCACGCGCTTCTTCACCGACCTGGCGCTGCGCCACGGTCCGGAAAAGCTGGTCGCCTGGGTGGCGCGCACCGCGGGAAGCGAGCCCTACTACTCGAGCGAGTTCGAGCGCCAGTTCGGCCAGCCGCTGGCGAGCGCCTGGGCGAGCTGGATCGCCGCCGAAGAAGAGCGCCAGCGCGCCAATCTCGCGCGGCTGCGCGAGCACCCGATCACCGAGGCGCAGCGGCTGGGCGAGCGCGCGCTGGGCTCGGTGTCGCGGCCAGCGCTCGATCGCGCCGCGGGCGCGGTCTATATCGCGGTGAGCTACCCGGGACAGGTCGCGCACCTGGCGCGGCTCGACCTCGGTAAGCGGCAAGCTCACCAAGCTCGCCGAGGTCAAGGGCGCGGCGCTGTTCTGGGTGACCTCGATCGCCCTCGACCCCGATTTGCGCACGCTCTTCTTCGTCACCGACAACAACGACCTGCGTGACCTCGAAGCGCTCGATCTCGAGAGCGGACGCGTGCGCAAGCTGCAAGTCGACGCGCGGGTGGGCGATCTCGCCTTCGACGCCGCGAGCCGCGCGCTGTGGGGCGTGCGCCACTACAATGGCATCTCGACCCTGGTCAGGATCGCGCCACCCTACGGCGATTGGAAGCAGGTGCATTCGTTTCCCTACGGCACCGACATCTACTCGCTCGACGTCTCGCCGGACGGTCAGCGGCTGTCGGCCGCGCTCACCTTCATCGACGGCAGCCAGTCGCTGGCGATCTTCGACACCGCCAAGCTCGAGGCGGGGGACGCCAGCTACGAAACGATCGCCGAGCTCGGCAACTCCTCGCCGGCCGATTTCGTCTTCTCGCCCGACGGCCGCTTTCTCTACGGTTCTTCGTTCTACTCCGGGGTCTCGAATCTCTACCGCTACCGCTTCGCCGAGCGCGAGCTCGAGCCGCTCACCAACGCCGACCGCGGTTTCTTCCGGGCGCTGCCGCTCGACGAGGAGACGCTTTTCGCGCTGCGCTACACCGCCCAGGGATTCGAGCCGGTGACGCTCCCGATCCGCCCGGTCGACGCGGTGCGGTCGATCGAGTTCCTGGGCGCCGCGGTGGCCGAGAAGTGGCCGCTGGTGCGCGACTGGAACATCGGCTCGCCAGCGGAGATCAACCTCGCGGCGCGCACCCGCTACGACGGCGAGTTCTCGATCCTGGGCTCACTCGGCCTCTCGTCGGTCTATCCGATCGCCGAGGGCTACAAGGACGCCATAGCGGCCGGCGCGCGCGTCGATTTTCGCGATCCGCTGAGCCTGTCGCAGATCGGCTTGACACTCTCCTACTCGCCCGACTCCGAGCTCGCGACGGAAGAACGCTGGCACGCCCTGGCCGAGTTTCGCTACCTCGACTGGCGCGCCCACGCGAGCTGGAATCGCGCCGACTTCTACGATCTCTTCGGACCCACCAAGAGCGGGCGCAAGGGCTGGGCGGTCAATCTCGACTACCAGCACGCGCTCTTCCTCGACGAGCCCAACCGCCGTCTCGACGTGCGCGCCGGCGCCACCGGCTACGGCGAGCTCGACACTTTGCCGGGCTTTCAGAACATCCCATCCCCGGCCGAAGAGCTGTTCGAGGTGCGCGCCGGCCTCGACTACAAGTCGGTGCGCGCCTCGCTCGGCGCGATCGAACCCGAGAAGGGAGTGGTGCTGGCCCTCGATGCCGTCGACCAGCTGGTCGACAGCGAGCACTTTCCGGTCGCATGGTTCGACCTGGCGGCCGGCGCCGCGCTGCCGCTCGACCACTCCTCGCTGTGGCTCCACGGCACCGCCGGAGGCGCCTTCGGCGAGCGCGAGAACCCGTTCGGCAACGTCTACTTCGGCGGTTTCCGCAACAACTACGTCGATCATGGCGAGTACCGGCGCTATCGCGATCCGCTCGCTCTTCCCGGTTTCGAGATCGACGAGATCGAGGCCCACAACTTCGCCAAGGCGCTGCTCGAGTGGAATCTGCCGCCGCTGCGGCCGCGTATCGGCAATCCGACGCTCCACACCAGCTGGATCGCAGTGGCGCTCTTCGGCGGCGCCCTGGTGACCGATCCCGGCGACGGCGAGCGGCAGCGAGAGTTCACCACGATGGGCGTGCAGATCGACACCCGCCTCACCCTGCTCACCCATCTCCAGCTCACCCTGTCGCTCGGCGCGGCGCGCGGCCAGGAGCGCGGCGGCGAGTCCAACGAGGAGTACCTGATCTCGCTCAAGCTGCCGCCCTTGTAGCGAACCGACCCGCCGCCGCCCGATACTGAGCACGCCACCATCCGCGGCGGTCGGTATACTCGCCCAAGTTCCATGACCCTCACGGCTGGGCTTCGCCTGGGGCCGTACGAGATTGTTGCGCCGCTCGGTGCCGGCGGGATGGGTGAGGTTTATCGCGCCCGCGATGAACGCCTCGGCCGCGACGTGGCGGTCAAGGTCCTGCTCGGGGACTTCAGCGCCAACGCCGACCGGTTGAGGCGCTTCGAGCAAGAGGCGCGCGCCGCTTCGGCGCTCAACGATCCCCACATCCTCGCGGTATTCGACGTCGGCGATCACGAGGGCGCGCCCTACCTCGTCACCGAGCTGCTCGAGGGCCAGCCGCTGCGCGAGCGCCTCCGCGAGGGCCCGCTGCCCGTGCGTAAGGCGCTCGAGCTCGCCGCGCAGACGGCCCGCGGCCTCGCGGCGGCGCACGAGAAGGGCATCGTGCACCGCGATCTCAAACCGGAGAACCTCTTCCTCACCCACGACGGTCGTCTCAAGATCCTCGACTTCGGGCTCGCCAAGCTCACTCAGAGCGACGACAGCCAGTCGCTGCTCGCCGCCGCGCCGACCCGTCTGCCGTCCACCGAGGCGGGCGCGATCCTCGGCACAGTGGGCTACATGAGCCCGGAGCAAGTGCGCGGCAAGCCCGCCGACGCGCGATCGGATCTCTTCGCGCTCGGCACCATCCTCTACGAGATGCTCTCAGGGCGGCGAGCCTTCGAGCGCGGCTCCTCCGCCGACACGCTGTCGGCCATCCTGCGCGACGATCCGCCGGACCTCGAGAGCTCCGGCCGCCACATCCCGCCCGCCGCCGAGCGCATCGTGCGGCACCTGCTGGAGAAGAACCCAGAGGAGCGCTTCCGTTCCGCCTACGACCTGGCCTTCGACCTCGAGGCGCTCTCGGGAAGCTCGCTGGGCATGGCCGGCCCCGCCGCGGCGGCGGTCGGCGCCGAGCGTCGCTCCGCGCCGCGCTGGCTTTGGCCACTGGCCGTCGCCGCAGCGCTCCTCGCGGGTTTTTTCGCCCGCGGCGACCTCGATCGCGGCTCGTCTGCCCCGACGCGGGTCGACTACCGGCTCACTTCCCTGACCGATCGCAGCGGCGCGGAGGCGTATCCCGCGATCTCGCCGGCCGGCGACCTGTTCGCGTTCGTGCGCGACGAGGGTCTCGACACCGATGTCTTCGTGCAGCGCGTCGGCGGCCAGAATCCCACCAACTTGACGGCCGAGTGCGAAAAGGAGGACTTCTCTCCGGCGTTCTCTCCGGACGGCAAGTCCATCGCCTATCGCTCGGAGTGCGCGGGCGGCGGGATCTTCGTGATGGGCGCCACCGGCGAATCGCCCCGGCGCGTGGCGGATTTCGGCTACGACCCCGCGTTCTCGCCCGATGGGCAGGAGATGGTCGTCTCCACCCAGCCCGGCAACTACCCCTTCGGCCGCGGCGACTTCGCGGAGCTCTGGGCGGTGCGGCTCGAAACCGGCGAGAAGCGCCCCATCACTCGCCACGACGCGGTCAAGCCGAACTGGTCGCCGGGCGGAAAGCGGATCGCATTCTGGGGACTCAAGGGCGATTCCGCGCAGCGCGATCTTTGGACCGTTGCAGCCGACGGGTCCGAAGCGGACCGTGAGCCCCCGGCGCTGCTCGACGACGCGCCCGTCGATTGGATGCCCGTGTGGGAGCCCGATGGGAAGTCGGTCTTATTCTTGAGCGATCGCGGCGGCACGATGGCCGTCCACCGGCTCGCGGTCGACGAAGCGACCGGCCGCCCGGCGGGCGCACCCGAGCCGGCCGCGCCGTCACCCGCGACGTTCGTGCGTGGCTTCAGCGTGGCTCGCGATGGACGCGTCGCCATGGCCGCGGAGAGCAGCGTCTTTACGCTGTGGCGCGCACCGCTCGACGTGAAGAGCGGCACGGTAGGCACACCGGCCATGGTCTACCGGGGATCGCGCACGATCTTCGAAGCCATCGTCTCTTCCGATGGCCGCCAGGTGGCGTTCACGCTCACCGGTGGGCAGGAAGATCTCTTCGTCATTCGCGCCGACGGCACCGGGCTGCGCCAGCTCACCGACGATGCCTATCGCCAGCGCGGACTCGCGTGGCTCCCGGACAGCTCGCGCATCGTGTTCCAGAGCGACCGCAACGGACACTACGACCTCTGGTCCATGGATGCCGGAGGGGGGACCGCTGCGCTCCTCGCAACGTCGCCCACCAACGCGGCCCTGGACCCAGTGATCTTGAATGACGGCAAGCTGGTGATGGGCGACGAAGCAGGCAAGAACTGGATCGTCGAGCTGGGCGCCACACCGGCGCAGAACGTGCTTCACGAGCTGCCGCCCTCCCCGGAGGGCTCTT
Source organism: Thermoanaerobaculia bacterium (assembly GCA_963821905.1). GTDB lineage: Bacteria > Acidobacteriota > Thermoanaerobaculia > Multivoradales > JAGPDF01 > CAWGFP01. Next base: position 521,279 of record CAWGFP010000011.1, read on the forward strand.
TCTTCCAGACTACCAGCTGGTCGCCGGACGGCGCCCGCATCCTGGGCGAGGCCGAGGTTGGCCGGTACTACAGGCCGGTCTATCTCTTCGATGTCGCCAGCCGGACCTACCGCCGCATCGCCGAGGACGCCGGAACTGCTCGCTTCGTCGACGCCCGTCACGTCATCTGGGAAACCGAGCGCGGCATCGAGCTCGTCGACCTCGAAACGAACAGCCGAAGCGTCCTCATCGCGCAGCCGCGACGACAGGCCTACCGCATGCCATCGGTGTCGAGCGACGGCCGGTGGCTTGCGTGGCTGGAAGTGGACCTCCAGACGGACATCTGGCTCGCGACGCCGCAGAGCCCGGTGCCGGCGAAGCCCTGACGCTCTTCCGACTCGCCGCCGTATACTCCGCCCGACCGTCATGACTCTGGCTCCCGGACTTCGTCTGGGCCCTTACGAGATCGTCGCGCCGCTCGGCGCCGGCGGGATGGGGGAGATTTATCGGGCGCGCGATCCGCGGCTCGGGCGCGAGGTCGCCATCAAAGTCCTGCCCGTCGAGGTCTCCGCCGACCGTGAACGACTGCGCCGCTTCGCTCGCGAGGCGCGGGCGGTGGCGGCCCTCAGCCATCCCCACGTCGTCGTCGTGCATGACGTCGGCACCGACGATCCGGCCTACATCGTCATGGAGCTCCTGCCGGGACGCAGCCTGCGCGAGCGGCTGCGGGCGGGCACGCTGCCGCCGGCCCGGGCGCGGCGCATTGCGGCACAGATCGCGCGGGCGGTCGCCGCGGCGCACGCGGTCGGCATCGTGCATCGCGACCTCAAGCCCGAGAACGTCGTGCTCGACGCAGAGGACAACGCCAAGGTGCTCGACTTCGGACTGGCGCGGATCGACGGCGCCGGGCTCACCGCGAATGCGACCACCCTCGGCGAGCCCACCCGGGACGGCGCGTTGCTCGGCACCCCGGGGTACATGGCGCCGGAGCAGGTCCGCGGCGAGCCGGCGGGCGCGCCGGCCGACATCTTCGCCCTCGGCTGCATCCTCTTCGAGATGCTGACTGGCGAACCTGCCTTCGCCGGCGATTCGGCGGTCGAGATACTTCATGCCACGCTGCATAGCGAGCCGCACTGGGCCCGCCTCACCGCGCGCGCACCGGAGCTCGAACCGGTGCTGCGACGCTGCCTCGAGCCGCAGCCCGCCGCCCGCTTCCAGAGCGCCGCCGACCTCGCCTGGGAGATCGAGCGGTCCGGCGTCGCGCCCGTCGCGCCGCCAGCGCGGCTCTCGCGGCGCGCGGTCGCCGCGGCGGCTGCCGCCCTGCTCACCGCCGCAGCGCTCGCCGTGGGCTGGTCGGCGGGCCGCCGCGCACCGAGCGCCGGCGCGCCGACCTTCGATCGCATGACCCGTCTGGTGTCGAGCGCGGCGCACGAATCCGGGCCGATCATCTCGCCCGACGGCAAATGGGTCGCCTACTTGTCGAACGCGCGCGGACCGACCGACGTCTGGGTCAAGTTCATCGCCGGCGGCGACCCGGTCAACCTCACCGCGTCCGCCGACCTCACGGTGCAGTCCCAGGACTACATCGGCAGCCTCGCCGTGTCGCCCGACGGATCGCAGATCGCCTTTCAAGCGACGCAGGACCCGTCCGGGAGAGGCGGCGGCACCTGGGTGATTCCCGCGCCGCTCGGCGGGGCGCCGCGGCTGCTGCTGCCATCCCCCAGAGCGGGTATGCAATGGTCGCCCGACGGCCAGCGCGTGGCGTACATCAAGGCCGGCGGCCCGCTCGGGCGACAGTGTGTTCATGGCCGAGGCGGACGGCCAGAACGAGGTCGAGATCGTCAAGCGCCAAGGGGCGCGGCACGCCCACTGGATTCGCTGGGATGCCGCCGGGAAGCACGTCTACTTCAACTACGGATTCCAGAACGTGAACGCGGAGACGACCGAGATCTTCCGGGCTCCCGTCGTGCCCGGCCCGATCGAACGGGTCGTCGCCACCACTCGGCGCGCCATCTCACCGTTTCCGAGCCCCGATGGGCGCGGTCTCTTCTTCGCTGCCAACCCGGACGGCGTCGACCTCGCCCTCTGGTGGCGAGACCTCGCAAGCGGGCGCGACTTCCGGGTGACGACCGGCGTCGGAGAGTTCAACTCACCCACCATGTCGGCTGACGGCCTGCGGCTGGTGGGCACCGTCCAAGACGTCCGCGAGTCCTTGGTGCGCGGGGCGGTCGCCTTCGATCGGCCGGTAGAGCTCGAGCCCTGGACCGACGGGTTCTCCGGCGACATCGATCCGGTGTTCTCTCCCGACGGCTCGCGGCTGGTGTTCAGCTCATCGCGGGCCGGTCAACGCACGCTGTGGACCGCGCGCGGCGACCTCACCCAGTTGACGCAGCTCACCAGCGGCTCGGCGATCGACAGCCGGCCGGCAGTTTCGCCCGACGGTCGCGAGGTCGCCTTCGTCTCGGACCGCGGCGGGCGGCGCGGCATCTGGCTGGTCAGCGCGCAGGCCGGGACGCCGCGCAAGGTCGTCGCGGCGGATGTCCTCGACACCCTCACCTGGTCCCCGGACGGACGCCGGTTGGTCTTCGCGGCGCCGGTCGGCGATGCACCGGGACTGATGACGGTCGACGTCGCGAGCGGCCAGGTGACGCGCGTGCCCACGCCGGGAGCGGCCGCCGCGCCGTCGTGGTCGCCGCGCGAAGACCTGATCGCCTACATCGAGCCGCGCGGCGGCGGGCCCGGCGGCGGCGCGTACCTGAAGTTCGTGCGCTCGAACGGCGACACTGCTCCTGAGTTCGCCGTGCCGGAAGACGTGTCGTTCTCCAACGGCATGATGGCGTGGTCACCGGACGGCACCCGCCTGGCGATCGAGCAGCAGAGCGGCCTCTTCACCGGCGCCTTCTGGATCGTCGAGCCGGGGAACCCGCAGCCGTATCGCAAACTGGTCGACCTCCCAGCCGGCTCGCGCGTGCGCGGCATCACCTGGAGCCGCGACGGCTCGGCGCTGGTCGTCGGTCGCATCCAGCGCTCGGGCGACATCTTCCTCGCCGAGCGCTCGGCGCGGCGCTGAGCTAGCTGGCGACGCCCTGAAGCGCGGGTACGTTGACCGAATGTGCAACATGTAGCACAATTGCCCCATGCGCACCGCCGGCATCCGCGAAGTCCGCCAGAACCTCTCCGCTCTGCTGCGCGAGGTGCGCAAGGGACGCGAGATCGTGATCACCGACCGCGGCGAGCCGGTGGCGCGTTTGACGCCGCCGTATCAAGGATCTGCGCGACCGTTCCCCGATCTCGGAGCTTTCCGCCGGGGTCTGCCGCGCCTCGATCCACCGCTGTCGGCCACCCTCGCCGCGGACCGTGCCGACCGTCTCTGAGATTTCGGGGCGAGACGAGCTTGCCGGCCCGCTCTACTGCGACTCGAGCGCGCTCGCCAAGCTCGTGGTACCCGAGGCCGGGAGCGACGAGCTCAACGCCGCGATTGCGGGGCGCGACGACGTCCTGGTCTCCGACCTGGCGGTGAGCGAAGTCGCCTCGGCTCTGGGGCGCCGGGTTCGCGAACGAACGCTCGACTCCAGGGATGCGCACCGCGTCTACCGAAAGGTGCTTTCCACGATCGGCGAGGGCGCCTTTCGCCGCGTCGAGCTGCTCGAGGCCACCCACCGCGAAGCGGAACGCCACCTGATCAGCTCGAGCGTGGCGCTGCGCGCCGCCGACGCCCTTCACCTCGCCATGGCGCTCGGCGCCGGCGCGGCGACGGTGCTGACCTACGACCGCGCGATGGCGGGCGCGGCGGTCGCTCGCGGCCTCACGGTCTGGCCCGAGCCGGCGCCCTAACGGACCCGCGAGATCAGTTCAACGGCGGCAGCCGCCTTCAAGTATTCCAACACCTCGGCCACCGGCACCGGCCCGTAGATCCCCGACAGGACGTCACGAATCTCCGCCACGGTTCGCTTGCCGTCGACCAGATTCAGCGCGTCGTAGGCATAGTGCGCACCGCGGCCGTCGCGCGCCGGCAAGGCGAGTGCCGCAGCCCGTTCGCTCCCGAGGTGAGCGTCGAGGTAGTCGTAGCCGAAGACGGACGTCGGTCCCTTGATGGCAGGGTTGCGACGATAGACCTGCCCGCCGTCGCCGGCCGTGGACGCTGGCGCCGACGGCGCGCCGCCGAGCAAGGCTGGCAGCCACGTGAGGTAACCCGCGGCCTGTCGAGTCGTGCCAGCCGTGCCGAGAAAACGATCGAGCGAGTCAACCGTCGCCTGCTCGTAGGCGAGGGCGAAGCGCGACGCGACGGCGACCTCGGCGGCAGGCAAGCCGGCGCGCCGCTCCAATGTACGGGCCATGCGACGCAAGCTCTGCCGCTCGAGCAACCCGACCATCGCCGGCACATCGCGCGGCTCGAGGTTGGCGAGCAGCCAGCCGCTGGCGGCGGCGATGAAACCGGCGCGGCGCAGCTTGGTGGGATCGACGTTCGCGGGCAGGTCGAAGTTGGTGTGGATGTAGCGGTCCGGCCAGTCGTTGAGGTAGATCGCCGGGATCGAGAACGAGCTGTCCTGATAGACCTCGTGGTCGCTGCCGGCGAGAAGTCCGAGAGCTCTGCCTGCAGCGGCTCCTTGCCGCCGGTCAGGAGCGGCGAGCGCGAAGTCGGGTCGCTCGCCGCTGGCGAGGGCGAGCGACTCGCGGTTGACGAACTCGCCGAACTCGGCGGCCACGTCGTGAACGAACGACGGCAGGCTCGCCGGGCCGCGGGTGACGTGGAAGACCGCCTTGGTGACCGGGCCGCCGCCCACCATGTCGAGGTGGATCGCCGCCTTGACCCGCGCCGTCCAGTCGGGCCGGACGTTGAGCAGCGCCAGCGTGCCCTCGATCTCCGGCGGCAAGACGAAGCGCAACGTGCGCGCCGGAGACGGGCAGCTTGCCTTCGCGCACCAGCTTGGCCAGCGTGCGCGCCACTTCGAGGATGGTGGCGCAGCCGCTGGCGTTGTCGTTGGCGCCGGGCCGCGGGATGGTCGAGATGGCAGCTGAAGACGATCTCCTGCCCGGCCGCCGGCCCGGCTCCGGGGATGGTCGCGGTGACCACGTCGTAGTGACCGGTGTGCTGCCCGGCGCGCACCACGGCGTGCAAGCGGATCGCCTCGCCGGCGGCCAGCCGGCGCTGGAAGGCGCGCGCCGGTCTTGAGCGAGACCATGAACGCGAACGTGGGATGCGGATTGAAGGAGCCGACGTGGCCCCAGCGCACCAGGTTCTCGTCCTCGCCCCACCATGCGGTGCGCTGGTTCTGGGCGTAGCTCACGATGCCGGCGGCGCCGTGGCGATCGACGGCGAGCGGCACGACCGCCTCGGCTTGCGCGGAGGCGAGCACGATCTTGCCGCGCACATCGCGGCCGGCGTAGTCCTTCTCGTCGGTGCCAGCGCCGACGTCGACGAGCTCGGCGACGACGTCGCGCGCTCTCGCTGTCCTGCGCCAGGTGGAGCGGCTCCGCATCCCAGCTCGCCCAGCGCACGACCGGCTGCCACAGTCCGTCGCGCTCCTCCAGCTCCCAGAGCTCCGCGAACTCGGCGTCCCACGGCCGGCGCGAGAGCTGGGTGCCGTAGAAGCGTCGTGCCGTCGGCCGGGATCTCGACGATCTCGACGGCCGACAGCCCGTAGCGTCGCAGCTCTGCGGCGACGTGCTCGGCCGCGGCGCGGAACCCGCGCGAGCCGCGCATGCGGTGCTGCAGGGAGAACGTCTCGACCGTGCGTTTCGCACTCTCGCCGGACAGCTCCTCGGCGATCGCCGCGCCATGCCCAGGGGCGAGCAGCGGAGGCTGAGCGGCGAATGCAGGCGCGGCGGCGGCGAGAGCGACAAGGAGCTGCCAGATCGGGAAACGTGCGGTCATTCGTGTCCTCCGCGTTTTCTGCGGAGGATAGCCGATCGGCTAGCGGAGATTGCTCTTCGGAAACATGACCCGCTCCGGCTCGGCCTTGAGACGCATGAGCAGAGCTTCGATGAGCCGCGTCTTCACCCGGCCCGACTGTTTCGGATCCACCAGGTAGCGCAGGATCACCTCCAGCCAGGTGTTTTCGCTGACTCGGAAGAGCACCGCCGGGTGCTCGCGCACTTCGAGCTGATCGACCGGCGTCTTGGCCAGCAGCTCGCGATAGGTGCGCACACGACGCAACATCTGGTCGCCCAATTCCTGGTCCGCGACTTCCTTCATCGTCCGGGCCACCCAATCGAGGTCGCTCTCGTAGGCGATGTTGAACTTCACTTCGTTCCAGATGTACGGGAACAGCGGCCAGGAGTAGTTGTAGACCGGTGTCGTGAGCACATTGGAGTTCGGGAATTTGATCAACCGGCCGCTGGGATGATCGCTCGACAGGTACTCGCCGCCGAACTCCCAAAGCGTGGTGTCGAGATAGCTGACGTCGATGACGTCACCAGTCGCCTCGCCGATGCGGATACGGTCGCCGACGCGGTAAGGGCGGCGAATCAGGATGTAGATCCAGGCCAAGAGGCTGGTGATCGGCGTCTGCAGCGCGAAGCCGAGGATGAGCGAGAGCAGCCCCAGCGAAACGACGGCCGCGTACCAATTGCGAAACAGGACCGAAATGCCAACGAAGGCGGCTGCAAGCACAGCGACGAGATCCGCCACCCTCAAGAGGTTGTAGCGCGACACCGGGTCGCGCAGGCGGGAAATCACGAAGAGCGCCAGAAGGCGCTCCGAGCCGAGGATCAAGGCCACGAGAGAGAGGCCGCGGACCACTCGAAGGCCGAGATCGCGGCTGGCCGCGCTGACCGGCAGCCAGTCCTGGCGTAGGGCGAGGTAAGCGACGGTCAGGACCGCCAGCAGCACGCCCCAGGCGATCAGCCAGGTGCGGTCACGCCGGCTCGCCTGGGCCCTGGGCAGCGCCTCTTCTACCGGGGCCGAGGCTTGTTCCAGAGCGAACTGTACGTCCTCGCGCTTCTCGAGGCGTTCGGCAACCTTCTTTTCAGGGGTGGCCATGCTTCCTGGCTCCAGCAAAGTCACTGCCAGTGCGCACTGGTCAGCGGGGGCGGCGGGGCGGCTCGATGCCGGCAACGCCGCTCGCCAGCATCAGCGAGCTGCTCCACTCGATTTCCGCCACCGCGAGTCGCGCCCCGTCGGGCGAGATGGCGAAGGTCTCGAGATCGAGCCGGGGATCGAAACCGGCGACCTTACGTCGGGTCGACGACGTGTCTTGGTCGGCGACGAAATCCTGGGCATAAAGACCCCACCGCCCCGCTTCGTCGCGAGAGCGATACACGATACCCCTGCCGTCGGGCTGCCAGCGCGCGCGCCGATCGGCGAGATCGGGAATCGTGAAGGGAAGTGGCTGGCCGTCCTTGGTGTCGACGACGCGAAGGGTGGCCGTGGCGCCCGGGCGGGTGAAGTAAAGGACGTACCGCCCGTCGGGGGACGTTTCGGGATGAACCGCCTGGCCGGTTACCAGACGCTTCGCCTCGGAGCCGTCGGCGCGGATGCGCCATAGCCCTTCATTCTCGCCGGCTCCCGAGCTGTAGAAAATCCATTCTCCGTCGGGCGTCGCGGTGGGGTTCTCCGCGTCACGGCCATCCTGGCTGAGCTGGCGCGCACCGCTGCCGTCGGCCTCAGCGATCCAGATCTCGAAATGGCCCGCTCGATTCGAGCTCCACACGAGTTGGCGCCCGCCGGCGATCAGCGCCGCGTCCCAATCGTGCGCAGGGTGATCGGTCAGGCGGCGCACCGCCCCGGTCGAGGTCGTCAGCTGCCAGATGTCCGAGTTGCCCTCGCGGGTCGAGGTGAAGACGATCACCGAGCCATCCGGGCTGTAGATTGGCTGCCGGTCCATCGTGATTCCACCGGTCAGCCGGCGTTCCGCTCCCGCCGCGGCATCAGCGAGCGGCACTTCGCGCATCGTCTGGCGCGTGGAGTCGACGGTCAGTAGAAGGCGGCCTTGGCCGATAGCGTCCGCCGACGACGGCGGGCGCGGCAAAGCGAGAACGACGCGCGACTTGCCCGAGGACACGTCTTGCAGCACCACCCAGCCGGGAACAATCAAGTTGGTTTCGCTGAGCGTGTCGGCTTGGGTGTAGAGGATCTCGCGGCCATCACCTTGCCACTCCAGATTGAAGCCGGCGATAGCCGGCCGGTGCGGCGGCAGGGCTCGCCATTCGCCGCTCGCCACGTCCACCAGCAGGACCTGCGAGGGCTCGCTGGCAGCGGGGTAGTGCGCCATCAGGGCAATATGTCGCCCGTCTGGGGACCAGCGCGGAGAGGTAACACGCGCCTCCTTCGGTAAGTCCACGAGCTGCCGCGCGTCGGTTCCGTCGGCCGACGAGATCCATAGGCTCCCGCCGCGGGGGCCCTCGCGCGGTCGAAAGAGCGCCAAGCGCTCGCCGTCGAACGACCAGTCGGCCTCGACGACGTTGTCGACCAAACGTCGCGCGTCGCCGCCGACGCTGGGCACGGTATAGAGCGCGGATTTCCCGTTCGGAAGCCAGCGCACGAAGAGGAGCGCGGAACCATCGGCCGAGAAGCGCGGCGCGGCATCTTCGCCATCGGTCAAAGCGACTTCGCTGCCGCCGGTAACCTGCTTCACCCAGATACGCTGGACGCCGCCCCGAGCCGAAACGAAGGCAATCGTCCTGCCGTCGGGCGAGACGGCCGGGTTCCAGTCTTCGCCGGAGTAAGTGAAATAGCGGATGGATGGCGGCTCCGCCGGTCCGGCTGTTCCCCACTCCCAGATTGCGAGCGCCCCGAGGAGAGCGCCGGCCAGCACGAGGCTCGCATTCCGGACCAGGCGGCCGGCGCTCCACCCGGCGCGGCCGCTCAACGGCGCGGCGGCGGAGGTCGAGGTCGTCGACAGCGAGCCGAGATCGAAGGCGAGGTCGCTCGCCGACTGGAAGCGTTGCTCGGGATCCTTCTCGAGCAGGCGCCGCACCACACGCTCGAGAGCGACCGGCAAGCTGCGGCCGGACTCCGCCAGCTCCGGCGGCTCCTCCTTGAGAATCGCCGACATCGTCTCCACTGCCGAATCGCGCTGAAAAGCGCGCCGGCCGGTCACCAGCTCGTAGAGGATCGCGCCGAGCGCGAAGAGATCGGAGCGCGGACCGGCCGGCTGCCCGCGCACCTGCTCCGGCGACATGTAGCCCACCGTGCCGAGGACGACGCCGGGCCCGGTGCCCTCGGAAGCCAAGGTCGGCGTCGCCGCCAGGACCGAGGCCGATGCGAGAGCCTCTTGCTTGGCGAGACCGAAATCGAGGATCTTGACCCGCCCGTCGTTGGTGACGAAGACATTCTCCGGCTTGAGATCGCGGTGCACGATGCCGCGCGCGTGAGCTGCAGCCAAACCCTCGGCGATCTGACGGGTCCAATCGAGGGTCTTGCGCAGCGGCGGCGGTCCGTTCTCCAGCTTGCCGCGCAGAGTCTCGCCCTCGAGCAGCTCGGTCACCAGGTAGGGTGTCCGGCCCTCGCTGCCGAGATCGTGGAGCACCAGGATGTTGGGATGATTCAAGGCGCTCGCGGCGCGCGCCTCCTGTTCGAAGCGGCGCAGGCGATCCGGATCGCCCGCCATCTCCGGCGGCAGGATCTTGAGCGCCACGTCGCGGCCCAACCGGGTATCGCGGGCGCGATAGACCTCGCCCATGCCGCCGGCGCCGAGCGCTGAGGCGATTTCGTACGGTCCGAAGCGAGTCCCCGGTGCGAAGCTCATCTACGCCGTGGTGCTCAGTCGGCTTCTTCGCTGCGAATCGGGAACAACATCGCCTGCCGGCGGTCCTGCGCCGCGACGTCGATGCGGTAGTCGCCGGTCCAGCAGGCCGTGCAGTAGCTGTCCTTCGGGCCGCTCACTGCGGCGAGCATGCCGTCGAGCGACAGGTAGGCGAGCGAATCGGCGCCGACGAAGCCGGCGATCTCCTCGACCGAGTGCGAGGCGGCGATGAGCTCCTCGCGGGTCGGCATGTCGATGCCGTAGTGGCAGGGCCAGCGCGTGGGCGGGCAGGAGATGCGCAAGTGCACCTCGGTGGCGCCGGCGTCGCGCACCATCTTGACGATCTTGGGCGAGGTCGTGCCGCGCACGATCGAGTCGTCGAGCAGCACCACGCGCTTGCCGGCGATGAGCTCGCGCACCGGGTTGAGCTTGACCTTCACCCCGAAGTGGCGGATGGCGTTCTTGGGCTCGATGAAGGTGCGTCCGACGTAGTGGTTGCGGATCAGCCCGAACTCGAGCGGCAGGCCAGACTCCCGCGAGTAGCCGAGCGCAGCGAAGAGCCCCGAGTCCGGGATCGGCACCACCACGTCCGCCGCCGCCGGCGCCTCGCGGGCAAGCTGGGCGCCCATTCGCAGGCGCGACTGCGACACCGCGTCGCCGAAGACCTGGCTGTCGGGGCGCGCGAAATACACGTGCTCGAACACGCAGCGCGTCGGCTGTGGCGGCGGCCCGGCGGAGAACGAATCGAGCCGGCCGTCGCGCGCCACCAGCACCTCGCCGAGCTCGAGCTCGCGCACCGCGCTGGCCCCGAGAAGATCGAAGGCGCAGGTCTCGGAGGCGAAGCACGGCCGGCCCTCGAGGTCGCCGAGCAACAGCGGGCGTACGCCCCACGGGTCCCGCGCCGCGATCAAGCCCTGGTCCGAGAGCAGCAGGATCGAGTACGCGCCGCGCACTTGCTCGAGAGCGATGAGCAACGACTCGACCACGTCCGGGCGCGGGCTGCGCGCCATGAGATGCAGGATGACCTCGGTGTCGCTGGTGGTCTGGAAGATCGAGCCCTGGCTCTCGAGGTGCTCGCGGATCTCCATGGCGTTGACCAGGTTGCCGTTGTGCACGATCGCCAGAGGACCCATCGAGGTCTTGACCACGATCGGCTGGGCGTTGGCGATGACCGACTTGCCAGCGGTCGAATAACGGGTGTGCCCCAGGGCCCGGAGCCCCGGCAGCCGCCGCAGCACCTTCTCCTTGAAGATGTCGGCGACGTGCCCCATGCCGCGCTCGACGTGCACCTGCTGGCCGTCCCAGGAAACGATGCCGGCCGACTCCTGGCCGCGGTGCTGGAGGGCGTAAAGGCCGAGATAGGTGAGGTTGGCGGCGTCTTCGTGGCCGTCGATGCCGAAAATGCCGCACATGGCGCCGGTATCTTACCCGGCGCCGGGGACTCAGGGCAGTTCGGAGAGCGGCAAGGCGAAGAGCTCGTAGCCGTTGCGCGGCCGGCCGGCGACAAAGTAGAGCGTGTCTCCGGCCCGCACGAAGGAGCGTGGAGCGCTCGAAACGGCCGCCTGCGCGACGTCGGCGGCGAGCCGTGTGCCGGCGTCGTTGCCTCGGCTCGACCAGACCTCGAGCCCGTGGGCGTCGTCGAAGGCCGCGAACACCAGGGCGCCGCCGATCTCGGTCAGCTCCTGCGGCATCGAGGACTCTGGCCCGTCGCGCACATCGGCGACCCGCCTGGTCCCGAACGACGTACCGTCGCTTCTCCACAGCTCGCGCCCCTGGTGCCCGTCGTCGGCCGCGAAGTAGACTCGGTCGCCGATCGAGAGGAACCGACCTGGCGAGCTGCCCGCCGCGCCGACGCGAGCGTCGCGCAATCGGCGAGTGCCGGCCGCGGTGCCGTCGCTGGTCCAGGGTTCGAGCCCGGAGACGCCGTCGTCGCCGGCGAAGAAGAGCCGCTCGCCGGCCGTGGCCAGGCCCTCGATCGCCATACCTGTCCGGTTCGACCAGTCGAGCAACGAGGCGTGCAGCACGGTGGCCAGCTCATGGGTACCGCCGGGCGTCCCGTCGCTGGTCCAGATCGCCTCGCGCACCTCGAAGTCGAGATCCCAGGTGGCGTAGAAGAGCCGCGATGGGGTCGCCACCAGTTGACGGACCCAGTTGCAGCCGTCGCAGAGATCGGCGACAACGCGCTGCGTGCCCGACTCGGTGCCGTCGCTGCGCCACAACCCGTCGACGACGAAATAGTAGGCGCCGCCGGACACCGCGAACTCGGTCACCTCGGGTGGAGAATCCGGCACCCCGCCGCCCCGTGAAATCTCCCGCAGCCGTTCCGCCGACACGCCGTCGCTGCGCCACAGCGCGATGACCCAGCCCTCGCCGTCGACACCCACGCCGAGGAAGAGCCAACGATCCCCAAGCCGCCGCGCCCCGAGCACGATCCCGACGTCCGCTGCGACGAGGCCGTGATTGCCATCGGAGCTCGCCCAGCGCAGCTCGCCGTTCGGCAGCGTAAAGAGCAGCCGGTCCTCGAGGGCGCCGAGAATGATCGGCCGCGAAGAGTCGCCGGGCCCGAGGGGCGCCACGAAATCGGCCACCAGGAAGGTGCCCGCTTGGGTGCCGTCGCTGCGCACCAGCTCCGGTCCGTGCACGCCGTCGTCGGCGACGAAGAAGAGCGTCGAGCCGAGCGCGGTCAACTGCTCGGGTGACGACGAGCGGTCGCCCGCCTCGATGTCGAGGAAGCGTCGAGTGCCGCCGGTGGTGCCGTCGCTGCGCCAGAGCTCGCTGCCGCCGCCGTCCACCGCCGCGAAATAAGCGCGCCCGCCGAAGGAGGCGAGCGGGCCCGGGTCCTCGAGCTGGCCGAGCGGCACCGTGCCCGCCCGAGTGCCGTCGCTTCGCCAGAGCCGCGGCTGGCCGTGGTCGACCACCAGCACCGCCCTATCCGCCAGCGCCGCGAAGCCGCCGATCAGCGCCCGGCCGCCGTTGGCGAGCGGTGGGAAGGTGCGCAGGCGGCGCGCGCTGCGCGCCGGACCGTCCGCCACCCAGAGCTCGACGCTGCGATCGTCACGCTCGACGGCGAAGAACGCCTGCTGTTTCCAGGGCCGCAGCTGCGAGAAGTCGGGCGCCACGCCGGGTGCCGTCAGCGGCACGGTGTGCGCCGAGCTGGCATCGCTCCACCACAGGCGGCCGGAGGCGATGAAGTAGACGCCGCCCTCGGCCCGCACCAGGCGCTCGGGGTGCGAGGACTCCTCGCCCGGCGCGCCGTCGCGCACCAGCGTGGTGCCCGCGGCGGTGCCGTTGGTGCGCCAGAGCTCGGCGCCGTGCAGGCGGTCGTTGGCGGGAAACAGCAGCCAGCGTCCGAACGCGGCGGCCTGGATGTTGAGCTCTCCCGCCGAGAGCGCCGATGGCGCCCCCAGCACGATGTCGCGTACCAGCTCGGTGCCCTCGGCAGTGCCGTCGCTGCGCCAGAGCTCCTGCCCGTGAACCTGGTCGTCGAAAACGAAGAGCGCCACGTCGCCGAGCGCGCCGAGGAAGGTGCCGGCGAAATCGCCCACCCGCTGGGTTCCTTCGCGCCGGCCGTCGCTCGCGTAGAGAGTCTGGCCGAGGGTGAAGAACAACCGGTTCGGAGTGGCGAGGAAGCTGTCGTAGTTCCGGCTCCGCGGTCCGGGCTCGGCGTCGAAGAGCAGGTAGGTCCCGGCCGCGGTGCCATCGCTGCGCCACAGCTCATAGCCGTGGGCGGGCTCGAAGGCGAGGAAGTAGACCAAGCCGCCAGCGGTGGTCAGCCGCGAGGGATTGCTCGCGCAGGGTCCAGGACAGACATCCAACACCCGCCGCGTCGAGGCCGCGGTGCCGGCGCTAGTCCACAGCTCGGAGCCCGCAAAGCTGTCGAAGGCGGCGAAGAAGAGCGCCCCGCCAGCGCTGGTGAGCTCGCGCGGAGCGCTGCTGGCTGGCGGGAGCGGCGAAGGCCGCAGATCCACCACGAGACGCGGAGCGGAGGATGCGGGAACGGCGGTGAAGACGAGGACGAGAGCGCAGGCGGCCAGGCCGGCGCGCAGCCGACGCTGCGGGCGCCGCGGACCCAACACCGATGGAAAGCGCATCTAGAACTCCCAGTTCACATGGAGCGCCGCCGTCAGCCCGCCGAGGTCCTGCTCACCGAAGACGGTCGCGGCCCCCGAATCGTCGTCGAAAACTCCCGGTACCGTGTAATACAGAATTTCCCCGTCGATCGCCAGCGGCACGCTGAAGGCGCGCCAGCGCAGGCCCACCGCGGCGTGGCCGCCGACGTCGGTGCCGGAGATCGACTCGAACTCGTCCTCCTCCTCCCAGCGCAGCGCCGTCACCCCGATTCCGACGTACGGGTGGAAGCGGGTGTTCGGCCGGAAGAGCCAACCCGAGGTCAGGTGCCAGGGGTTGAGATCGAGGGTCGTCGCGATGCCGGTCGGCACCGGCTCGGGGACGAAAGCGACGCGCTCGCCGTCGGCGGACACGAAGTCAGTGGTGAGGGCGAGGAACCACTTCGGCCGCGCGTAGGGGGTGCGGCGCGGCCGGAACTCGAAGCGGGCACCGAACGGCACCAGGCTTTCGCCGTAGATCGCATCGTAAGAATCGGCGAAGGCGAGCGGCTCGAAGGCTCCGGCGCGCAAGCCCACCGAGAAGCGGCGGGTTTCCGGAAAGACGTCGTCGATCACCGCCGGCGGCGGTGGCTCCTGTGCAGCCGCCGGCGTTCCGAGCAGCGCCCACAGCGCCAGGAGGCAGCACTTCACGGCTGCGCCTCGGGCCGAACCACGAACAGGCCCTGGTTGATGGCGCTGATCAGCACGATGCCGCTGCCGAAATACGGGTAGACGTTCCAGGCCCCGTCGAAGTCGACATCGTCGTCCGCCGGCACCACGTCGAAGAAGCCGACTTCGTGCAGGTGGGCCTCGTCGATGTGCTCGAGGTCGAGAATCCGCAGACCGCTGGTGTAGTTCGCCTGGTAGACCAGCCGGCCGCGAACGAACTGGTTGTGGTCGATCGAGCGCGCGCTCCCGGTGTGGGTGCCGATCACCCGTGGGGCGTCGAGATTCGAGACGTCCCATACGTAGGTGCGGCTGCCGTGCCCGGCCTGCATCTCGTCGAACTCGTCGTCGAGCAGAAAGTGGACCTGGTCCTCGGTGAACCATCCCTGGTGGGTGTAGCCGACACCGGCGTAGGTGGTGCGCGAGAGCATGCGCGGCCGCTTCTTGTCGTTGACATCGACGACGGTCAGGGTGTCCTCGTTGGCGGCCATGCAAATCTCCCGGCCGCGGTGCTCGACGTCCGGGCCGCGGTAGATCACGCATTGCACGTCGTGGGTGTAACCGTCCTCGGCGAAGCAACCCGCGAATCGCGGCCGCTTGGGCTGACGGATGTCCACCATGTGCAAACCCTCACCGCAGGTTGCCGAGCCTACGACGTAGGCGAAACCGCTTTCCTCGTTGATCGCCACGTTGTGGGCGCTCGCCAGGGTTTCGCCGCGGGTCAGCGAAACGCCGCGACCGAAGTAGTTGGCGTCGGCTCCGAAACGCGTCCCCGGGTTGGCGTTGCGCAGGCGCGTGAGGTCGAAGACCTGCATGCCGTGTCCGCCGGCGCGGTCGGCGACGATGTAGGCGTGGTTCTGGTAGACCTTGATGCTGCGCCACAGCGAGGCGAAGGTGCGGGTCGCCAGATGACCGACGAACACCGGCGCCTCCGGCTGCGTGACGTCGAGAAAGGCGGTGCCGTTCGATAGCCCGACGAGCGCGTACTCGCGCCCGGTCTGCGGATCTGTCCAACCCCAGAGGTCGTTGAGAGTCGTGTCGGCGGCGCCACCCATGGCAACTGCCGGGACCACAGCCAGCAAATCGACCGCGCGGCAGGGATAGCCGCCGGCGCGGCCGCCCTGGCAATCCGACGAGCCGTGCGCCTGCTGGTCCGGATCCACCGGCTCCCGTGGCGGCTCCTCGTGCGGCAGCGGTTGCTGATCCGGCCGTCGGCCGGCGGCCAGAGACAGCGTCCCGCCCGCAGCGACGGCTGCTGCGAAGAGACATACGACCCAACGATGGGATTTCACGAGAGCACCTCGATCCAATCGATTCCTGGCGACGATTGTAACCACTGCCCCATCCGACCCACGACGATATGGGGCGAGTCGTTTTCGATAAGATTCCACCGGAGGAGATTCATGCGCGACCGCATCCCCTTCAAGGGCAAGGAATCCCGCGACGCCCAAGCCGCGGCTCAGAAGCGCGCCGCCCAGAACGACCGGGTCTCGAGGGCCGCCGACGCCATCAAGGCCGCCTTCGAAAAGAAGCGCACCGGCGGCGACGTTACCGACGAGATCTACGGCGGCGGCGCGCCTGCGGAAGAGAAGCCGAAGCCCGGGTGAACCGCTGACGGGTTAATCCTCGGCAATACTTGACTAGTCAATTAATCTCTACTAAGCTTCCAGCGAAATGAGTCGCCTGCAGGAGGAAATCCGCCAGAAGCGCCCGTTCCGCTCGCTCGGCCAGGAAACCACTCTGGCGCTCTTGAAGACCGCCGACCACGTCCACCGCCGGCTCGAGACGCTGATGGCGCCCTATGGGCTGACGCTCCAGCAGTACAACGTCCTCCGCATCCTCCGCGGCGCCGGCGAGGCCGGCTTGCCGACTCTCGAAATCGCCGCCCGCATGATCGAGCAGACGCCGGGCATCACTCGTTTGCTCGATCGCCTGGAAAAGAAAAAGCTGGTGCGCCGCGAGCGCTGCGCTACGGATCGCCGCCAGGTCTTCGCCTACAGCACCCCGGCGGGCCTGAAGTTGCTCGCCGACCTTGAGGAGCCGCTCAACCAGTCGGACGGCATCGCCGTCGCCGCGCTCTCCAGCAGCCAGCAGAAGACCCTCCTCGAGCTCCTCGAACGCCTGCGCGAGCCCGCCAACCCGCGGGGTAAGTAACCGGTACGCCGCCGCGGATTCCTGCCGGAATAAACTTGACTAGTCAACCGTTAACTAGACTATGAACGCCCAAACCAGCACCCAAGCCAAGGAGGCCATCCCCATGCGCCACTCCACCGCTGCCGCCGCCGTCGTTTCCACGATGGCCGTGTCCCTGCTCTCCGCCCTGCCGTCCGAGGCGGCGACCTACACTGTCGACAAGACCCACTCCGAGGCCTCGTTCCAGATCCGCCACCTGGTGAGCAAGGTGCGCGGCGGCTTCGAGGACTTCACCGGCACCATCCAGCTCGACCGCGCCAACCTGGAGCGCTCGAGCGTCGAGTTCACCATCGCCGCGGCCTCGATCGACACCGCGGTCCCGGATCGCGACGCCCACCTGCGCGGCGCCGACTTCTTCGACGCCGAGAAGCACCCGGAGATCACCTTCAAGAGCACGCGCGTCGTGCCGGACGGCGAGGATCGCTTCCAGGTCACCGGCGACCTGACGATGCGCGGGGTGACGAAGCAGATCACCCTGCCGGTCGAATACACCGGCGAAGTGCGTGACCCCTGGGGCAACACCAAGGCCGGCTTCGAGACCGAGACCAGCCTCAACCGCAAGGACTTCGGAATGGTCTGGAACACCGCGCTCGACCAGGGCGGCGTGGTGCTCGGCGACGAGGTCAAGATCACGATCAACCTCGAGACCAAGCTCGAAGAGCCGGCGAAGCAAGCCGCGAAGTAACGCCGAGACCGATCCGATCGCCGTGCAACACGAAGGATCTGGACCACCAGTGGTTCAGATCCTTCGCTTAGTGCTGCACAAGCGCCGCGCCAGGCCGCGGGAATGTTCTTGACCATCGTGGCCACCACGACTAATCTGGTTGACGAAGGCCGTAAGCCCAGATCGAGGACACCATGCCCCCTGCGGTTGGTGTGCGTTTCTCGCGCTACGAACTGCTCTCCCAGTTAGGCGCGGGAGGGATGGGTGAGGTCTGGCGCGCTCGCGACCACGAGCTCCACCGCGACGTCGCGATCAAGTTCCTTCCCCAGCGCTATGCCTTGGACGCGAATCGGCTGGGACGCTTCGTCCTCGAAGCCCGCGCGGCGTCGTCGCTGAACCATCCCAACATCATCACCATCCACGAAGTCGGCCAGGCCGAGGGCTTGCCCTACATCGTCATGGAGTTAGTCGAGGGCCGCACCCTGCGCTCTCTGCTCGACGCCGCCGAGCGGCCTTTGACTGCCCGTCAGATGCTCGACATCGCGGTCCAGGTCGCCGATGGCCTCGGCAAGGCGCATGGCGGCGGTATCACCCACCGCGACCTCAAGCCCGAGAACGTCATGGTGACGGCCGATGGCTTCGTGAAGATCCTCGACTTCGGCTTGGCCAAGCTGCGTGGCGCGGACGGCGAGGAGGACACCGAAGTCGCCCTTCATTCCGAGGCACCGACGCGACCCACGGGCTGGACGCGGTCCGGAGTGGTCATGGGCACGGTCGGCTACATGGCGCCCGAACAGGCGCGTGGCCGCCCGGTCGACCACCGCGCCGATCAGTTCAATCTCGGCCTGATCCTCTACGAGATGGCGAGCGGTCGCCAGGCGTTTCGCCGCGAGACGCCGGTGCAGACCGTCGCGGCGATCATCGAGGACCCGGCCGAGCCTCTCGCTCTTCTCAACCCGAGCTTGCCGGCGCCGCTGCGCTGGATGATCGAACGCTGCCTGGCGAAGGAGCCGGAGGAACGCTACGCCTCGACTCTCGATCTGGCGCGTGAGCTGCGCGGCCTGCGTGAACACCTGAGCGAGGTGCCCTCGGCGCCGTCGTCCGCGGCTGCCGTACCCCGGACGCGCGGGGTGTCGCCGCGCATGGCCATCGCGGGAGTCGTGGCAGTCATCCTGATCGCGGCCGCGGCGCGCTACGGGCCGGCGGCGCTCGAGTGGACCACCGTGCAGCTCGGGCTGCGGGCGGTGCCGGCGGAGAAACACATCGCAGTGCTGCCGTTTCGGACCTCGGCCGTCGACGGCGAGGATCGTGTGCTTGCCGAAGGGCTCACCGAGCTGCTCGCCGTCCGGCTGGCGCAGCTCGAGCCCTTTCAATCTTCGCTCTGGGTCGAGCCGGCGAGCAATGTCTTCCAGTCCGGCGCCACGAGCGCCGCCCAGGCGGCGCGCGCCCTCGGCGTGACCCTGGCGGTGACCGGCAGCGTGCACCGCGTCGAACAGAAGCTGCTCTTGACCGCGGCCCTCGAGGACGCTCGGCTCGATCGCGTGCTACGCGCCGTCACCGCGGACTCGCCCGAAGCGCTGGTCGAGCGCGTCGTCGAGATGCTCGAGCTCGAGCTGGGCAAGCAGGCCGAGGCGGCGCGGCGCGGCTCGCGCTCCGGCGTCGCCGAAGCCGCCACGCTCGCCAGCCAGGGCCTCGGTTACACGCCCTACGCCGAGGGGCGCACCGCGCTCGAGCGCTATGAGCAGCAGCAAAGCCTGGAGCGAGCGATCAGCTCGTTCAACCAAGCGCTCGAGCGCGACCCGGGCTACGCACTGGCGCACGCCGGCCTGGGCGAGGCGTACTGGCGTCTCTACCGCCTGACTCGTCGTGACGAGTACGTGGCGCTCGCCCGCCAGCACTGCCAACGCGCGCTCGAGATCGACGACACGGTGGCGCGGGCCTGGGTGACCCTGGGCGTGTTGGAGACCGGCAGCGGCCAGGCGGAGGCGGGCATCGCGGCGTTTGGCAAGGCGCTCGAACGCGATCCGCGCAACGCCGACGCTTACCGCGAGCTCGGGCTCGCTTACGAGCACGCCGGCCGGCTCGACGAGGCCGAGGCGACCTACCGCCAAGCGATCGAGCTGCGGCCGGACTCGTGGGCGGGCTACAGCTATCTCGGCTATCTCCTGTACACCCGCGGCCGCGCCCAGGAAGCCGAAGCGGCCTACTACCAGGCGCTTCGCATTGCGCCCGACAACGCCCGGGTATGGTCGAGTCTGGGCGCGGCGCGTTTCTTCCAGGGCCGGCTCGAGGAGGCGAAGCGGGCCTGGCGGCGGTCGCTCGAGCTGAACCCGTCGCCGCAAGTGGCATCCAATCTCGCCACCCTCGAGTTCCGCGACGGCCGCTTCGCGGAGGCCGCGCGCTCGCTCGCGGCCGCCGCGGCGGGCACGCGGGACTACCGCGTCTGGCGCAACCTCGCGGCGGCGTACTTCTGGGCGCCGGGCGAGCGAGCCAAGGCGAAAGACGCCTGTGCCACCGCACTCGAGCTCGGCCGCAAGGAGCTCGCGATCAACCCGGACGACGCCTCGCTCCTGATTGCGCTCGCCGACTGCCACGTCATGCGCGACGAAAGGGACGAAGCCCGCCGGCTCGCCACCCAGGCGCTGGGGATCTCGGGAGACAACGTGCCGCTCCTTTTCGAGGCCGGCATGGTGTTCGAGGACCTCGGCGACCGCGACATGGCACTCGAGCTGATCGAGCGCGCCATACGCGGCGGCTATTCGATCGCCGATGTCGAGCTCTACCCCGGCTTGCGCGACTTGCGCGCCGATCCGCGCTTCGTGGCCCTGCGGGCCGAGCTCGCGGCCGGGAACCAACGCAGTGCAAACCAAGGAGGGAGCACATGAGCGTAGAGAGCGGGGGACCGTCGGACATTCAAATCTACAAGCACGGCGGAGGCTACCGCGTGCGGCCCGCCACCTTCCCAGCCGGTCGCGGCACGCACGTGAGATTCTTCAATGCGGGTCCAGACGCGGTGCGGCTCATCTTTCCCGACGAGATCTTCGCGGGCGTCGGCGTCGGTCCGGTGGACATCGGCGCCGGAAGCACCCAGCAACTGACTGTGAAGACGGACGTGGGCCTGGGCGCCTACCCCTACGCCGTTTACGTAATGAGCGTCGCAAGGGACTTCGCGAGGGGTGATTCCGCGCCGGTCATCATCATCGATCGCTAGGCGGCCATCGGCTCAGTCCAGGAGGGACAACTGTCATGACCCGTACGAACGCGGCAGCGCTGCTGGTCTTCGCCGTTCTCTCCCTCACCAACCCGCCACTCTTCGCACAGGAGACCCCACCATCGACAACAGCGTTCGATGCCGAAGCGGCGACCGAGGCCTACATCGCGACCATGTCACCGGAGGCGCGCGCCAAGTCCGATGCCTACTTCGAGGGCGGCTACTGGCTGCTGCTCTGGGACTTCATGGCCGGGCTGGTGGTCGCCTGGGTGTTCCTCGGCACCGGGCTTTCGGCGCGGATGCGCGACTGGGCGGAGAGGGTGACGCGGTTCAAGTTCCTGCAGACCTGCCTCTACGGGCTCGGCTACATCCTGGTGTCGACGCTCGTGCTGTTGCCGTGGAGCGCCTACGAGGGTCACTTCCGCGAGCACAAGTACGGGATGTCGAACCAGACGCTCGGCGCCTGGTTGATCGACGCGGCGAAAGGGCTCGGCATCGGGCTGGTGCTCGGCACGCTCGCCATCGCGGCGGTCTACGCCGTGGTGCGCAAGACACCCCGCACCTGGTGGTTGTGGGGGTCGCTGGTGTTGATCGGCCTGGCGATGTTCGCGGTGGCGATCGCGCCGGTCTATCTCGAGCCGGTGTTCAACAAGTTCACGCCGCTACCCGAGACGCCCTTGAAGCAGCAGATCCTCTCGATGGCGCGCGCCCAGGAGATTCCGGCGCACGACGTCTACCAGTTCGACGCCTCCAAGCAGACCAAGCGCATGAGCGCCCACGTCAGCGGGCTCTTTGGCACGACCCGCATCAGCATGAACGACAACCTGATGAACCGCGGCACGCCGGAAGAGATCCTGGCGGTGCTCGGCCACGAGATCGGGCACTACGTGCTCAATCACGTCTACAAGGGGATCACCTTCATCGGGCTCATCATCATCGCCGGCTTCGCGTTCCTGCGCTGGTCGTTCGAGCGCGTGCGCACCGGCTATGGCGCGCACTGGGGCATTCGGGGAGTCGACGACATCGCGGGGCTGCCGCTCATGCTGGCGCTGCTGTCGGTTTTCTTCCTCGTGCTGACGCCGGTCAACAACACCCTCACCCGCAACATGGAGCAGGAAGCCGACAACTACGGACTCAATGCCTCGCGCCAGCCGGACGGTTTCGCGCAGGCGGCGCTGCATCTCTCCGAGTACCGCAAGATGACCCCGGGGCCGATCGAGGAGTGGATCTTCTACGACCACCCGAGCGGCTGGAACCGCATCCATCGCTCGATGGTTTGGAAAGCGGAGCACATCGGCGACGCCGACATCCGGGCTTACGACGCGGCGCATGCGGGTGCGCCGGGGGTGCGCTGAGGCTGCCTACTCCCGCGGCGCCAACCCCAGGTACGCCGCGGCCGCGCGCAGCGAGTTGTGGACGTTCGAGGGATCGAGCTCGAACGAGCGCGCGAAGAGCTTCTCCGCCGTCCCTCGGTCACCCTGCACGAGGTGGTAGGCGCCGACCTCGGCGTGCCAGTCCTCGTCCTTGGGCAACGCCACGATCACCTTGTCGAACAGCGGCTTGGCCTTGTCCCATTCGCCGGCTTCGTAATAGACGCGCGCGATGCGAATCCAGTCGTCGGCCTCGGCCTTCGGCTCGGCCATCACTTCGTCGAAGATCTGCTGGCCCTCGGCCTTCTTGCCGCTCAGGTACAGAACGCGGCCGACCGCGATGCGTTCCCAGGTGCCCTTGCCGGCCTGCGCACGGGCGCGCGTGAGGAGCGTCTCGGCGGCTTTCGCCGGCTCCTGGCCTTGAAAGTCGGCAGGAGAGACGGGGTTCTTCGCAGCGGCCTGGGCGGTGACGGCGGTGGCGAGAGTGACCAACAGGGCAACGGCCGGGAGCCTGCATGCAGTCCGCGACATGGATGACCTCCTCAGCGATAGAAACAGCGTGAGAGCAGCGTGCTCAGAGATCCAACGCCCGCGGCAGCCCCGTCGCCCACGCCTGCCGCAGGGCGGCGACGTCGGCGTGCAGGGTATCCCCGTCTGCTTCGATCACCAGCTCGCCGCCGCCGACCTCGCCGATCTCGCGCGCCGGGACGCCTGCGGACCTCGCCGCTTCGAGAACGCGCTCTAGTTGCGCCGGGTGGGCGGCGACGATGGCGCGGGCCTGGGTCTCCGAGAAGAGCGACGTCGGGGTCAGCGGAACGGTCACGCGGGCGCCGAGGCTACGCGTGAAACAAGCCTCGGCGAGCGCCACCGCGAAACCGCCCTCGGCGAGGTCGTGGGCGGTATGAACCAGCCCCTGGAGAGCGAGGAGCCGCAGCAGCCGAGCGAGCCGCGCCTCGGCGTCGAGATTGACGCGCGGCGGCAGGCCCTGCTCGATGTCGAATAACAAGCGCAGATAGGTGGAGCCGCCGAACTCGCCGCGATCCTCGCCGAGCAGCACGATCCGGTCGCCGGCGCGGGTGAATCCGGCGTCGGGCAGGTTGCCGAGGTTGGGGATCACGCCCACCGTCGCGACGGTCGGAGTCGGCAGGATGTTGCGGCCCTCGGTCTCGTTGTAGAAGCTGACGTTGCCGGAGATGACCGGCACGCCGAGCGCGCGGCAGGCTTCGGACATCCCACGCACGGCTTCGCGGAACTGCCACATCACTTCCGGCACTTCCGGATTGCCGAAGTTCAGGCAGTCGGTGAGCCCGACCGGCTCGGCGCCGACGCAGGCCAGGTTGCGCACCGACTCCGCCACCGCCTGCATGCCGCCGCTGCGCGGATCGAGCCAACAGTAGACCGGGTTGACGTCGGAGGTGAGGCCAAGCCCAGCGGGGGTGCCCTTGAGGATCAACACCGCGGCGTCGCCGCCCGGACCCTGCACGGTGTTGGTGCGCACGGTGTGGTCGTACTGGCGCCAGATCCATTCCTTGCTCGCCAACTCTGGAGTTTCCAAGAGCGCTTGCAGCGTATCGCCGAGCGACGCCTTCGGCGCCGGGACCTCCGGCGCCGCCTGACGGGCCGCCAGGTCGGCCGGCGGCGCGACGGGGCGCGTGTAGACCGGCGCCTCGTCGGTGAGCGGCGCGACCGGCATGTCGGCGTAGGTCTCGCCGTGAAAGCGAGATCTCGGCGCGGCCGGTCGACGGTTACCTGGCCGATGGTCGCCACCTCGAGACCCCACTTGCGGAAGACCCGCGCGACTTCTTCCTCCCGCCCGCGCGCCGCGACCACCAGCATGCGCTCCTGCGACTCCGAGAGCATCATCTCGTAAGGCGTCAGCCGGCCTGGCGCGGCGGCACCTTCTCGAGATCGAGCCGGATGCCGGCCCCGCCGCGGCCCGCCATCTCGAATGACGAGCTGGTGAGCCCCGCCGCGCCCATGTCCTGGATGGCGACGATGGCGC
This sequence comes from Thermoanaerobaculia bacterium, assembly GCA_963821905.1. Lineage (GTDB taxonomy): Bacteria > Acidobacteriota > Thermoanaerobaculia > Multivoradales > JAGPDF01 > CAWGFP01. The sequence goes on from CAWGFP010000011.1 coordinate 545,156, forward strand.
CGGTGCGCATGGCCTCGAGGCAGGCCTCGAGCAGGATCTTCTCGGTGAAGGGATCGCCGACCTGCACCGTCGGCCGCTTGTGCTCGGCTCTCGGCGTAGAAGGACTCCGAGGCCATGGTGGCGCCGTGAATGCCGTCGCGGCCGGTGCGGCTGCCGGCGTAGAGGATCGGATTGCCGACTCCCGACGCCTTGGCGCGGAAGATCTTGTCGCGCCGCGCCACGCCGAGGGCGAAGGCGTTGACCAGGATGTTGCCGTTGTAGGAACGATGGAACCCGGTCTCGCCGCCCACCGTCGGAATGCCGACGCAGTTGCCGTAGTCGCCGATGCCGCGCACCACGCCGTCGACCAGCGAGCGCATGCGCGGCGCGTCAGATCTCGCCGAAGCGCAGCGAGTCCAGGCAGGCGATCGGGCGCGCGCCCATGGTGAAGACGTCGCGCAGGATGCCGCCGACGCCGGTCGCCGCGCCCTGGTAGGGCTCGATGTAGCTCGGGTGGTTGTGCGACTCCATCTTGAAGACCGCCACCCAGCCGTGGCCGACGTCCACGACGCCGGCGTTTTCGCCCGGGCCCTGGAGGACGCGCGGGCCCGAGGTCGGGAACTCGCGCAGGTAGATCTTCGAGGACTTGTAGGAGCAGTGCTCGGACCACAGTGCCGAGGTGATGCCGAGCTCGGTCCAGCTCGGGTCGCGGCCGAGGAAGCCGCGCAGGCGCTCGTACTCCTCGCCGCGACAGGCCGAGCTCGCGCCGCCAGCTTGGCGTCGACCGCGGCTCCGCGGCGAGCGTCGACCGCTCATCGGCGCACCGCCGGCCGGCGCACGACCTTCGGCTTCAGCGGCCGCGCAGCGACCGGCGGACGCGCCGCCGTCAGCACGGCCACCGACACCGCGGCCGAGAAGAGGGCCAGGCCGTCGGTATTGCCGAGCACCTCCTCGGCGCAACGCTCCGGATGGGGCATCAGGCCGAGCACGTTGCCGCGCTCGTTGAGTACCCCGCGATGGCGCGAGCCGAGCCGTTCGCATTCCAGGCGTCGTCGACGGCGCCCTCCGGCGAGACGTAGCGGAACGACCACGCGGTTCTGCCGCCTCGAGCCGGTCGAGATTCGCCTCGGAGTCCTCGTAGTTGCCCTCGCCGTGCGCGATCGGCATGCGCAGGACCTGGCCCTGGCGGTAGCTTCGCGGTGAACGGCAGGTCGTTGCGCTCGACGCGCAGAAGACGTCGCGGCACTCGAAGCGGCGGTCGCGATTGCGCCGCAGGGCGCCGGGCAGGAGACCGCGCCTCGCAGCAGCACCTGGAAGCCGTTGCAGATGCCCAGCACCAGGCCGCCCTTTTCGGCGTGCTCGCGCACCGCACCCATCACCGGCGAGATCGCCGCCAGGGCGCCGCCGCGCAGATAGTCGCCGTAGGACCAGCCGCCCGGCAGGACCACCAGGTCGCAGCCCTTGAGCGATGTCGTCTTCGTGCCAGAGGAACAGGTGTCTCCTGCTCCAGCACGTGCTTGAGCACGTGGTAGGCGTCGTGGTCGCAGTTGCATGCCCGGGAAGACGACGACGCCGCATCTCATGGCCGGCCGTCTCCCAGGAGCTCGAACTGGTAGTCCTCCACCACGGTGTTGGCGAGCAGCTTCTCGCACATCGACTCGCAGGGTCTTGCTTCGCCGACTCGCGCGTCGGTCGCGCCGAGCTCGATCTCGAAGCTCTTGCCGGCGCGCACCGATCTGGACACCCGGCGAAACCCGAGCGCTCGAGCGCTTGCCGGATGGCTTTGCCTTGCGGATCGAGGATCTCGCGCCGCGGATAAACGTCGACTGCGTGCCTTCATGCGCACCTCCAGCCAGGGTGAAGGTTCGAATTGATCCGCGATCAGCATCTCGGTCGCGGAGCGCTCGCGTTCGAACGCCTCCGCCGACCGCGGCCGCGGCCAGCGCCGGCAGGTTGTTGGTGCGCGACAGATGGTAGAGGACGAGGTAACGCAAGCGGTCGCAGAGCAGATCCGGCATGCCCTCCGCCGCCGACCGATTGGATAGATGCCCATGACCGCTCGCAATGCGTTGCTTGAGGTGCCAGGGGTAGGGGCCGGTGCGCAGCATCTCGAGATCGTGGTTGTACTCGAGCAGCAGGACGTCGAGATCGCGCAGCCGCGCCCAGGCGAGCTTGCTGCGGCTGCCGAGGTCGGAAACCACGCCTACCCGCCGTCCGGCGCTATCCTGCACCACGAAACCCACCGGCTCACGGGCGTCGTGGGGGATGGCAAAAGGCTCGACCCGGAAACCGCCGGCTTCGAACGGCTCGCCGGAGCGGATTTCGTGCAGCGCGGCCGACGTGCCACCGCGCAACTCGGCGCCGCGAAAGGTCCCCTCGGTGGCATAGATCGGGATGTCGTGACGGCCGCCGAAGCGCGCCGCGCCGCGCACGTGGTCTTCGTGCTCGTGGGTCAACACCACGGCATCGAAGCCGTTGGGATCGAGCCCCACCTGCTTCATCCGCCGTTCCAATTCGCGACAGGAAAACCCGGCATCCACCAGCAACTTTCGCCCGGCCGACTCGATCACCACGGCGTTGCCGCCGCTACCGGATCCCAGGACGCAAACCCGAAGCGGAGGGCCGTCGAGGGAGAGGCTGAGCTGCACGCCAAAAGGGTATCACGGGGGTGCCGAGCCGAGCCGCTATGCTCGGTGCCGAAATGCTCGGCCGACGCACGATGCACGCGTTTCATGGAATAGCGCTCGGATGGCTGGCCGCCGCGGCGCTCGCCGCGGCTCCGGCCCAGGAAATGACCGCGGCGGCGCGTGCCTTTCTCGCGACGCTGACTGCGGATCAGCGCACCGAAGCCATGCTGTCCTTCTCCTCCGAAGACCGGCTGGACTGGGGCTACGCCCCACGGCGGCGCTACGGCATACCGTTGGGCGGATTCTCCGCCGCCTCCCGACGAGCGGCCGCGGATCTGCTGCGCGCCGGGCTGTCGGCGAAGGGCGTCGCGAAGGCGGACGGCATCGTGCGGCTGGAGGCCGTTCTGGGTGAGCTCGAAGGTTCCTCGTTCCGCGACCCCGAACGCTACTTCATCGCCATCTACGGAGAGCCCGCGGAGCGTGGCGCGTGGGGGTGGCGATACGAAGGTCATCACCTCTCGCTGCACTGGACGATGGTCGGCGGCCATGTGGCCGGCAGCTCGCCGCAATTTTTCGGCGCCAACCCGGCCGACGGCGGCCGCAGCGGCCTTCGGGTGCTCGGCGCCGAAGAGGATCTGGCTCGCGCCCTGGTGACCGCCCTCTCTCCGGCGCTGCGGGCGCGCGCCGTCCTCTCCCCGAACGCTCCGCGCGACATCGCGAGCGGCAACTCCCGCCGCGCCGAGGCGCTCGAGAATCGCGGCGTCGCCTACTCCGAGCTCGGCGAGTCCGAGCGCGGTCTCTTTCTTTCGCTACTCGAGGAGTACGCCGCGGCGCAAGCCCCGGCTGTGGCGAGCGAACGCATGGCGAGGGTGCGCGGGGAGCTCGCCGAGGTCAAGTTCGCCTGGATGGGCGGGATCGCCAAGGGCCAGGGGCACTACTACCGGATTCAAGGCCGGAGTTTCCTGATCGAGTACGACAACACGCAGGACGGCGCCAACCATGTCCACTGCGTTTGGCGTGACTTCCAGGGAGACTGGGGCGCCGACGCTCTGGCCGAGCATTACCGCAGCGCACCCCACCACGCCGCCGCCTCGAAACCCTAGGCCAGTCCGTACTTCTCGATGCGGGAGTAGAGCTGCGCGCGGGTGAGGCCCAGCAGCCGGGCGGCCTTCGACTTGTTGCCGCGGGCGTCGCGCAGCGCGCGCTCGACGTAGCTCCGTTCCATGTCCTCGAGGTCGACGCCTCCGGCGGGTAGCGGCGCAGCCGGGTCGTGGCGCGGGCTCTGCCGTCCGACCGGGGCACGATGGCGCGGCAGGTGCTCGCGGGTGATGAGCCCGCCGTCGCAGAGCAGGATGGCGCGCTCGATGGCGTTGCGCAGCTCGCGCACGTTACCCGGCCAGGAGTAGGCGAGCAGCCACTCGCGCGCGTCGCGCGAGATGCCGGCCGCCGGGCGGCCCATCGTCTGGCCGAGCTCCTCGAGGAAGCTCTCGGCGAGCGGCAGGATGTCCTCCCGCCGGTCGCGCAGCGCCGGGATGTGGATCTCGAAGACGTTCAGGCGGTAGTAGAGGTCCTCGCGGAACTGGCCGCGCTCGATCGCCGCCTGCAGGTCGCGGTTGGTCGCCGCGATGACCCGCACGTCGGCGCGCAGCGTGCGGGTGCCGCCGACGCGCTGGAACTCGCGCTCCTGGAGAACGCGCAGGAACTTGGCCTGCACCAGCGGGCTCATCTCGGCGATCTCGTCGAGGAAGAGCGTGCCGCCCGCGGCCTGCTCGAGGCGGCCGATCTTGGTCGCCGACGCGCCGGTGAAGGCGCCCCTCTCGTGACCGAAGAGCTCCGATTCGAGCAGCTGCTCGGGCAGCGCCGCGCAGTTGACCGCGACGAACGGCTTGTCGGCGCGCGGCGAGCCCTGGCGGACGAGCCGCGAGACGATCTCCTTGCCGGTGCCGGACTCGCCGGTGATCAGCACCGTGGTCTCCGAGGGCGCCACGCGCCCGACCTGCAGCAGCACGTCCTTCCAGGACGGCGAGACGCCGACCACCCGCCCGCGGCCGCGGTTCTCGAGCTCGCGCGTCAGGGTCTCGACCGTCGCCTCCAGCCGCTCGGCGCGCTCGCGCGCCTCGGCCGCGATCCGCGCCTCCTCGGCCAGCCGCTGGTGCGAGAGCATGAGCGCGATGCGGTCGGCGAGGCGGGTGGCGACCTCGACGTCCTCGCGCCGGTAGCGGCTGCTGTCGCGGTGGGCGAAGCCCAGGCTGCCCCGCACTTCCCCGCCCAGTCGAACCGGCACCCGCAGCCAGGAGCGCATGCCCGAGGCGAGAAAAAGCCGCGCGCGCTCCGACTCGGCCTTCAGCTCGGCCGGGATGTCGTGCAGGATCTCGAAGTCCAGCGTGCGGCGCCCCGATTCCGCTTCGCTCAGCGGGATCGGAGTCGACGGAATCTGGATGTCCGATTCGCCGGCGCTCGCCACCACGCGCAGCGACGCTGGCGCGATGTCGAGCTCGGTCAGCACCATGACGTGATGAGGCAGGACGGCCTTCATCGCGTCGGCGACGCGCGTGGAAGACCTCGCGGACGTCGAGCGATTCGGCGAGCGTGCCGAGCAGCGCCTCGAACTGGTCGAGACGATCCTGGCGGCGCGCGCTCGGCGTCCCAGATCCGCCAGTGCTCGACCGCCGAGCCGAGCAGCGCCGCGATCGGCCGCAGCAGTTCCTGGTGCTCGATCGGTGAAGGCGTGCGGCTCGGTAGGCGCACACCCAGACGCCGCCGCTCCAGGTCTGCCGAGGCGGAACGGCTCCCACATCGCCGAGCGCACGCCCTTCTCGATCAGCATGCGCGTCGAAGGGAAGGTCGGATCGAGCTCGATGCGCGGCGTCGTCGAGCCGCGGGATCGGGCCCGGACGCGGCCGCAGGCGCGGCGACCAGGAGGTCAGCGGCTCGGCTTCGGTGCACTCCTCGGACTCGTGCTCGTCGACGCACCGTCGCGGCGTGGAGCACCGCCCGCCGGCCGTCGACGATGCGCACGACGCCCATGTGCTCGAAGGGGATCAGCCGGCGCACCGCGGCCGCCACGCGCTCGAAGACCTCCTGCAGCTCGAGCGTCTCCGACGCCATCTCGGCGACTTCGGCGAGGACACTGGCCAGCGAGGCCTGGTCCACGACCACGGCGCCGGAGGTCGGCAGGTCGCGGTTGAGCAAAACGTCCATCTCGAAAGATTACCATCCCGCTATGACACCGCCCGCCTCGCCGGGGCGGGCAGTTCGGAATCCGGGCCGAGCGGCTCGGTCTCTTCAGCGTGAGACAATCCCGCCTCCGGACGGAGGTCACATGAGCGCGACCCGAGAGCTACCCTGCCCGCACTGTGGCGCGCCCATGCTGATCCGCCGCGCGCAGTTTTTCCCCACCCGGCGCCACCAGTTTCAGTGCGAGAGCTGCCGCCAGATGTCGCTCCTGCCGCTCTCGAGCGTTCTCGTGGGCGTGGCCGTCATGCTCGTCTTCATGGGCTTCGCCCTCGCCTTCGCCCAGCCCATCTTGAAACCGACGGACGGCATGGAGACGGTGTGGGATTTCGTCCAGGCGGCGGCGGTCTTCGTCGCCATCGCGTTCGGCGCCTCGTGGCTCGCTTCGTGGGTCTGTGGCCGCACCGTTGACCATCTGGATCCTTGGCCGCGTCCCAAGCGCCGCGCAGGGTCGAACTCGAGGAGGACCGAATGAATTCGAAGGCTTCGCTCGGCTGGCCAGCACTGATCTGGTTCGCGCTCTTCGCCGGCACTCCGGTCTCGGCCCAAGCCCCCGCCGAAGCCCCGCAGCCGGCGCCGCAAGCCAGGACGATCGTCCTCCTGCGCCACGGCCACTACGCGGCGGATCCGGCCGCCGATCCGGTCCTCGGCCCCGGCCTCTCTCCCATCGGCGTGGCGCAGGCAAGGCTGGCCGGCGCGCGGCTGAAGGGTTTGCCCTATCGCTTCGACGACGTCCTTGCCAGTCCACTGGTGCGCGCGAGAGACAGCGCGGGTCGTCGCCGAGGATCTGGGCGCCCCGATCGAGACTGTCGAGGCGCTCGCCGAATGCACGCCGCCGACCTGGCGCAAGGCGAGCGTCGCCGACGAAAAGCCGGAAGACATGGCGGCCTGCGCGCGCAAGCTCGACGCCTTTTTCGCCGAGCGGTTCCGCCCAGCCGCAGGCGCCGAGCGCCGCGAGCTCCTGGTCTGCCACGGCAACGTCATCCGTTACCTGGTAACCAAGGCCCTGCGCGTCGATACCCTCGCCTGGCTCGAGATGTCGGTGCACCACGCGAGTCTCACCGAGATACGTGTCGAGCCGGACGGCTCCTTCAAGGTCATCGCGGTCGGCGACGCCGGCCACCTGCCGCCCAACCTCGCGACCGGAGCGACCGGCGATCCCGACCGCTCGCTGGCGGTGCCTGCGCAGCGCTAGGCTAGAGTCGCGCATTCGGCAACCAACGTCGAGGAGGAAGGCCATGAAACTCCTCATCTGCGGCGCCACCGGCGGCACCGGCCGCGAAATCGCCTCGCAGAGCCTCGAACGCGGCCACCAGTTGACGCTTTTCGTGCGCGACCCGGCGAAGGCACCCGCGCTCGGAGCGCACCTGGTGACCGGCGACGTCCTCGGCGACACCGCGAGTCTCATCGAGGCCGTGCGAGGCCAGGACGCCGTGGTGTCGAGCCTCGGCCGCGGGCTCAACCTCCGCTCTCGCGGGCTGATGGCTAGGGCGATGGCCACGATCGTTCCGACGATGGCCAACGTAGGTGTGCGCCGCTTCGTTCTGGTCTCCGCCTTCGGGGTCGGTGAGACCCGGCGCGACGCCTCCCTGGCGCAGCGGCTGATCTTCGCCACCCTGTTGCGCGGCCTCTACGCCGACAAACGGGCCAGTGAGGACATCGTTCGGGCGAGCCCCCTCGACTGGACGATCCTCTATCCAGTGCGGCTCACCGACGGTCCCCGAAGCCCGTCCTACCGTGTGGCCGAGCGGCTTACGATGCGCGGCACGCCGACGATCTCCCGTGCCGACACGGCGCATTGCGCGCTCGCCCTGCTCGAGGATCCCGGGTCAGTGCGGCGGGGCTTCGTGATCAGCGCTTGAGCCCGGGTATTCGCCCTCAGGCAACCGCCTCTTCGACGGTGTAGCGCTCGAGGTCGGCCTCGACCTCGGCGCGCGCGCGCCGGATCGGCCCTTCAGCCTCGAGCTTTAGGCTGGTGAGCGCCGCCGCCCAGTGGACCGCCTCGCGCGGTCCGGCGGCCAGCCGTCGCGAGAGGTACGAGCCGAGACAGGTGTCGCCGCGGCCGCTGCGGCCGCGCAGCTCGCGCGGCTGGAAGGGGACTTCGTAGAACCGCCCTGCGGCGAGCACCAGGATCCCCTCGCGGTGCGTGAGCAAGATCTCGCTCGCTCCGAGCCCGGCAAGGGCCCGGGCGGCGCGGCGATGATCGCTTTCGCCGGTCAGTGACTCGGCTTCGACGGCGTCGCTCTTCAGCACGTCGACCAGCAGCAGGTGTTCCGCGGCCTCCGACCAGGTGGCGTGCTCGAGACGGCCGTCCTCGCGCCGGATGCGGATGTATCCCTGAAGGTCGAGGCCCAGAAGCACGCCCGGCCGCCGCATGGTCCGCAGAGTCTCGAGGGGCACCTCGCCGCGGATCGACGGGCTGACGAGGAAAGCGCGCGTCTCCACCGAGGCAACCTGATCGGGTTCGATGGCGCCGGCGATGTCCGCCACGGTCAGGATGCGCTGGTCGACGTTGTCGGTCGGATACTCCAGACGCATGATCGTCGAGGAGCGCGTCCAGCGGGGGAACACGGTGACGCCGGCCGCCTCCAGCAGGGTCACCGCCTCGCTGTCCTCGCGCGCCAGGCGGGTGACCGCCCCGACCGCGAGCCCGCTCACCCGCGCCGCATGCGCCGCATAGTTGAAGCCGCCGCCGTGAACGTGGCGCGTGCCGGCCCTGGTGACGATGGTGTCCTTGGTGTAGTTGCCGACGGTGACGAGGTCGAAGCGAGAGGCCATGCGGTCTCCGAGGAAAAAGGTCAATTGCGGGCGCGTATCCGCCAGAGCGTCGCCGACAGCAGCGCCGAGATCACCGAACAACCGAACCAGAAGGCGATCGGCGTGGCGAAGTCGTAGTGACGAACACCATCGACCACCGTCACGCCGCGATCGATCAGCACGCCGCTGACGTTCTCCTGCACGGCGGCGGCGACGTAGCTGAAGACACCGACCAGCCCCATCACCGCCCCGGCAGCGCGCTTCGAGACGATGTCGACCGCGAAGAGGCCGCCGAGCGAAGTCACCAACCCGGTCAGCCCGAAGCCGAAGAGAAAGAAGCCCGCGGTTAGAAAAGCGGTGCTCGATGAGGACACGAAGAAGATCATCGCCAGTCCGGCGAGCTCGAGAATCGAGAAGAGCAGATTCGCCGGCGGGCGGCGCCCGCCGAACAGCTTGTCGGAGAGAAAGCCGTAAGCGACGGCGCCGAGGATCCCGGAGAGCGTGTTGACCGAGATCACGCTTCCCGCCTGCATGAGAGTCAGCCCGCGCTCCTCCTGCAGGAACAGCACACCCCAGCTGTTCACCGCGTAGCGGGTGACGTAGATCATCGCGCTCGATAGCGCCAGCACCCAGATCGCGGGCCGGCGGAAGATCTCGCGCTGCTCTTGCCAGGTCGTCGCCGCGACCGCCGGCGAGGCGGCAGGAGCGACGCCGTCGCGCTGGGCCTGCCACTCGGCGACCGGCGGGAGCCCCAGGGTCTCCGGCCGGTCGCGCATCAGCCAAACCAGCGCTCCGGCGACCGCCACGCAGACGATTCCCGGGCCCCAGAAACCGGCCCGCCAGCCGAAGACCGTCACCAGGCCCGCCACACCGACGAAGGTCAGACCCTCGCCGAGCGAATGGGCAGTGCTCCAGAGGCCGTAACGCCGGCCGCGTTCACCGGCGGTAAACCATTGCGCCATCGCGACCACGCCCGATGGAGCGCCGAATCCCTGAAACCAGCCGTTGAGCGACCACAAGACCAGCGACAGTCCGACGGTGGTCGAAAACGCCATGCCGATGTTGAGCAGCGCCGACATGAGAACGCCCAGCGCGAAGAAGTAGCGCAGATTGGCGTGGTCGGCGAGAAAGCCGTTGACCAGCTTGCCGAAGGCGTAGGTGTAGAAGAGTCCGGAGCCGATCAGTCCGAGCTCGGCGGCGGTGAAGATCCCCTCGTCGAGCAGCGGCTTCTTGACCACCGAGAGGGCCAGGCGGCAGGTGTAGGCGATGGCGTAGCCAATCGTGATGGCCAGCATGATGCGCAGGCGCTGGCGCCGGTACTCGCGGTCCACGTCCGCCGCGTCGAGACGCTGCGGCAGGTCGGGCCCGGTGCGGAGCGCGGCAACCAGCGAACGCACGCGGCCGGCCTTCAGATCGAGATCGGAACGACGGTTTCAGGCCGCCCGCTGGCGAGCGAGCGGTTCGCGGCAAGGCCGATGGCGAGTGGCGCGAGCGCCGCGCGGCCGTCGCATTCGATCGGCCGCTCGCCGGCGAGCGCCGCCAGGAAGGCGTCGAGCTCGGCGCGGTAAGCGGCCTCGTACCTTTCGGTGAAGAAGTCGAGCGGCTTTGGCGCGCGCACGCCGGCCGGGCCCGAGAACAGCGTGGTCTCGGCGGTCCGGTTGCCAGCCTCGATCGCGCCGTCGGAGCCGAACGCCGCCACGCGCTGGTCGTAGCCGTAAACCGCGCGCCGGCTGTTGTCGATCACCGCCAGGGCGCCGGAATCGAGCTTCAGCGACAAGAGCGCCGTGTCGACGTCGCCGGCGTCGCCGATCCGCGGATCGACCCGCACCGCGGCGAAGGCGAATACCTCCACCACCTCGGCGCCGGACAGGAAGCGCACCATGTCGAAGTCGTGGATCGTCATGTCGAGAAACAGGCCGCCGGAGCTCGCCACATACTCGGGCGACGGCGGCGAGGGATCCCGCGACACCACGCGCAGCATCGCCAGCTTGCCGATCTCGCCGCCGGCAATCGCCGCACGCACGGCGCGGAAGCTGGGATCGAAGCGCCGGTTGAAACCCACTTGCAGGGCGACACCCGCCCGTTCTACGGCCACCACGGCGCGGGCCGCGGTGGCCGGATCGAGATCCACCGGCTTCTCGCAGAAAACGTGCTTGCCGGCCGCGGCCGCCAGCTCGAGCAGCGGCGCATGGGTCGGTGTCGGCGTGCAAACCAGCACGGCCTCCACCTCGGGCAGCGCGAACACCGACTGGGTGTCGGCCGTCCAGCGCACGTCGGAGGGCGGCGCGGCGCTGTTCGCGAAGGCCGGGTCGGCGACCACCACCAGCTCGGCGTCGGCCCGACGCCGCACGTTCTCGGCGTGGATCCGGCCGATGCGACCGTAGCCGAGCACCGCGATGCCGCGGCGCTTCACACCGCCTCCGGCAGAACGATCTCGTCCAAGCGAACCATCCGATTCTCGGCCACCGACAGTTTGGCGGCGCGCGCCGCGCGCACCGCCGCCACCACATCCTCGACGCTGACTTCGGCCGGCAGTCCGGCGAGCGCCGTGCGGCAGAATTCGGCGAGCTCGGCGGCGTAGGCGTCGCGGTAGCGCTCGGCGAAAGTGGCCAGCGGCTTGCCGTGAACCACGCCGCCAACGCCGCTCGCAACGAGGGCGCTTTCCAGCCGGTTGTCGAGAGCCAGGGACCCGCGAGCACCGAACGCCTCGACCCGCTGGTCGTAACCGCATCGGCTCTGCCGGCTGTTGACGATCGACACCAAGGCGCCTCCATCCATGCGCAGCAGGGTCACCGCCGAGTCGGCATCGCCGAACTCCTCGAGACGAGGCTCGACCAAGGCCGCGGCGCGAGAGTAGACCGACTCGATCTCTCTGCCGGAGATGAACCGCGCCACGTCGAAGTCGTGAATGACGAAGTCGAAAAAGATGCCGCCGGAGCCGCGCAGGAACTCGAACGAGGGCAACGCCGGATCGCGGTTCACGATCTCGACCAGCTCGAGGTCGCCGATCGCGCCGGCCCGCACCTCCTGGCCCAGCCGCCGCAAGTCGGGGTCGAAGCGCCGGTTGAAACCGATCTGCAGGGTGATCCCGGCGTCGTCGCGGGCCTGCGCCACCGCGAGTGCGCGCGGCAAGTCGAACGACAGCGGCTTCTCGCAGAAAACGTGCTTGCCCGCGCGCGCGGCGCCGATCGCGAGCTCGGCATGGAGCGGCGACGGGGCCGCGATCACCACCGCCTCGATCTCCGGGTCGGCGAAGACGCGCCCGGCGTCGCGCTCGGTCCGCTCGACTCCCAGCGGCTCGAGCCAGCCGTCGAAATCAGCCGAGGGATCGCAGATCAGCCGCAGATCGGCGGCGGGAACGTGACTGGCAAGGAGCTCGGCGTGCATGCGGCCGATCCGCCCGGCGCCGATCAGAGCGAGCACGAGCCGTCTCATCGCCCGATCGCCTCACGCAGGAAGGCGCGGCCCTTGCGGGCGTATTCGAGCGGCGGCGCCAGTTTCGGATCCTGCTCGGCCTCGACCACCAGCCAGCCCGAGTAGCCGACGTCGCCGACCGCGGCGAGGAAAGCGCGCATGTCGATCGTGCCGTCGCCCGGCACGGTGAAGACGCCGGCGCGCACCGCGCGCTCGAAGCTCCAGCCCTGCTCGAGAGCGCGCCGGGCCACCGGCTCGCGCAGGTCCTTGAGGTGAATGTGCTTCACCCGCGGCGCATGCCGGCGCAGGATCGCCACCGGGTCGTCGCCGGCGAAGCGCGCGTGCCCGGAGTCGACGAGGAGTGAGACCAGTTCGGGGTCAGTCGCGGTCATCAAACGGTCGACCTCCTCGGAGGTCTGGATGCCGGTACCCATGTGCGGGTGGTAGACCACTGCGAGGCCGCGCTCGCGCGCCAGCTCGCCGATGCGGTGCAGGCCGTCGACGAGCGCCGCCCAGGCGCCGGCGCCGAAGATCGGCCGGGCCGCCGAGACCGGGGCGTCGAGCTGTTGAACGCCACCTCCCGACTCACAGACGACCACCACCCTGGCACCCATCGCGGCCAGGAAATCGGCGTGGGCCACGAATGCGAGCTCGGTGTCGCGCTCACGGCCGGGCTCGGTGAAGTGAAGGCTGATCCACGCCGAGGCCACGGCGAGCCCGAGCGGCGAGAGCGCAGCCCGCAAGGTCACCGGGTCGCGCGGGAACTTGCCGCCCACTTCGCAACCCTCGTAGCCCGCCTCGGCCATCTCGCGCACGCAGCGCTCGAACGGAATGTCGCCGCCGAGCTCCGGCCAGTCGTCATTCGTCCAACCGATCGGCGCGATGCCAAGGCGCAACTGCCGCTGCGCCGCGGCGACGCCGGTCGAATGCGCTCCTCCGGTGGTCGCGATCACGAACCCCTCGCCTGCTCGCTACGCTCGCGCATGGCCCGCGCCGCTTCCTCGACCGCCCGGCTTGCCGAGACTTCGGCGACTCCAACCCGCCACCACGACTCGTAGCCGCCGGTCATGCTCTCCGGATCGACCTTGACCTCGACCAGCGAGGCGCGGTCGGCGGAGCGCGCCGCAGCGATTGCGCCATCGAGCTCGGCGATCGAACCGGCGCGAAACGTCGCAGCGCCGAGCGCCGCGGCGTAGGCGGCAAAATCGATTGGCGCGACCGCACCCTCCGGCGAGCGGGCGCCGGGCACCCGGCGGCGCAGCTCATTGCCGAAGCCCGCGGACCCTTGAGAGCGCTGCAAGCCCCGGATGCACTGAAAGCCCTGGTTGTCGAACAGGACGATGCGAATCTTGACCCCCTCTTGCAGCGCCGTCACCAGCTCGGAATGCAACATCAGAAAACTGCCGTCGCCGACCAGCGCCCAGACCTCGCGTTCGGGCTCGGCGAGCTTGGCGCCCAGTGCACCGGCCACCTCGTAGCCCATGCACGAGTAGCCGTACTCGACGTGGTACCCGCCGGCGGCGCGCGGGCGCCACAGCCGATGCAGATCGCCCGGCAGACTTCCGGCCGCGCAGACGATGACGTCGCGTTCGCCGAGCAGAGCATCGAGTCGCCCGAGCACCGCGGTCTGGGGCAGAGCGCGGCCCTCGGCCGGCATGGCAAAGAGCCGGTCGGTCTCGGCGCGCCAGGTCTCGCGAAGCCACGTCACGCGCTCGCGCCAAGAGATCGTCGTCGTCGTCTCGCCCAGCCCCGCGTCGAGCGCCTCGAGGCCCAGCTTGGCGTCGCCCACGAGCGCCAGGGCCCCGAGCTTGCCGGCATCGACGGGATCGACGTTGAGGTGAATGAGCTGCTGCTCGGCGAAGAGCGACCTCGAGGCGGTGGTGAAGTCAGTCGCGCGAGTGCCGACGAAGAGCACCACGTCGGCCTCGCGCGCCAGCCGGTTGGCGGCCAGCGTGCCGGTGACGCCGACGCCACCAACGCTCGACGGGTGGCTCCATGCGAGCGAGCTCTTGCCGGCCTGGGTCTCCGCCACCGGCACGCCGTGGCGCTCGGCGAATCGAGCGAGCGCGCCTTCGGCGAAGGAGTAGCGCACGCCGCCGCCGGCGACTACCAGCGGACGCCGGGCGTTGCGCAGCAGATCGATGGCGAGCGCCAGGTCGGTTGGATCGGGAATCCTCCGCCGCACACGCCAGACCCGCCGCTCGAACAGGCTGGCCGGAAACTCCCAGGCCTCGGCTTGCACGTCCTGCGGCAAAGCCAGCGTCACGGCGCCAGTCTCGACCGGGTCGGTGAGAACCTCGAACGCCCGCCGCAGCGCGCTGGGCAGCTTCTCGGGTCGCTCGATACGGTCGAAGTAACGCGACACCGGGCGGAAAACGTCGTTGACCGAAACGTCGCCCGCCGCTCGCGACTCGAGCTGCTGCAGGACCGGGTCGGGCTGCCGGTCGGCGAAGACGTCGCCCGGCAACAGCAGCACCGGCAGCCGGTTGATCGTCGCGGTAGCGGCACCGGTCACCATGTTGGTGGCGCCGGGGCCGATCGACGAGGTGCAGGCGAAGATCCCCAGCCTGCCGCTCTGCTTGGCGAAGGCGGTGGCGGCGTGCACCATGCCCTGCTCGTTGTTGGCGCGATAGAACGGCAGCTCGATCGCTTCGTTCTCGAGCGCCTCGCCGAGGCCGGTGACGTTGCCGTGCCCGAAGATGCCGAACACACCGCGCACCAGCTTGGACTCGCGCCCGTCGAGCTCGATCCACTGCCGGTCCAGGAAGCGCACCAGCGCCTGCGCGACCGTGCAACGCACGCGACTCACTCGCCAGCTCCTCGCGGCCGCCAAGCCGCCGCTCCGTCGCCCATGGTCCAGCGATGCTCGGCGGTGAACTCGGGCACCGAGTAGCGCGCCTCGGGAAGGTGACGGATCGCCCACAGGTACCACATGGCGTAGCCGGGCGCGGCGACTTGGGCGTGGTCGGCGCCATCGACGATCAGCAGGGTGTCGCCGTCGCCGACGCGGTGGACCTCCTTGCCGAGCTCCCCGTGGCCGTAGCCTTGAGGCCGGTCGAAGCGGTAGTGGTAGATCTCGGGTTGAGGGTGATGGTGCGGCGGCCAGCTCGACCAGCGTCCAGGGAGATTCACGACTTCGCCGAGGACGAGATTCGCTTCCGGCCGGTTGCGGTCGTCGAAAACCGTGCGCACGAGGCGGAACGAGGCCTCGTCGACGCGTCCCTCCCCGCGCCGCTCCTCTTCGAGCAGCGACTCGCCGTCGAAGAGGCGCGCAGGAAATCGGCGTTCGTTGGCGGTTTCGACCACGGCGAGCTCGCTGTCCTCCAGCGCCATCACCTGGAGACGGGTCGCGGCGTCCACGTGCAGCACCACCGGACGCTCGTCGAAAAGCGAGCGCCGGGTGACCCTGGCGCTCTCGTCGCCTCCTTTCAGCTCGACCGCGCCCGACAGCAGGACGATCGCGCTCTCGCAGCCCGAGCTCTCGAACCGCTGACCCGGAGAGAGGCGGAGCAGGCCAAAGCTCATCCCGGTACCGTTGTCGGGCTCGCCGGAGCGCACGACCCAACTCAGGCCGCGGGTGGGCTCGGGCCGGCCGCGTAAGGCCTGGCCGCTCACGAGGCGTCCCTCAGCTCGCCCACGGCACGCCACGCTCCCACGAGCTCCAGCAACCGGCCCGTGACGTCGGCAGCGAGCTGCCTGCCACGCTCCCCGGCCACGAACCGCCGCCAAGCGGGCGCGAAGACCGAGCGCCCGATGGCGAACCCGCCGGCGCGTCCGGTGCGGCGGACCGCGACGAACCCTGCCGTGAGCTCGCCGATCGGCCGATCGCCGCCGAGCGGGACCAGGCGGGCGCGCGAGCCGGCGGCGGCGAGAATCTCGCTCAACCGCCGCCACTCTTCGGCGCCAGCGTCGGGCAGCTTCCACCAGTCGGGGTCGAGTCCGGCTGCCACGCCGCTGCCGACGGCCGCGGCCAGCTCACCGGGAGCGAACGCCAGGCCGGGCGGCGCGATGATCTCGATCATGACCCGGCGCTCGAGCCGCGTGCAGACCTCGATCAGCTCGCCGAGCCGCACGAGTTGCGCGCCGAGAATGCCCGGCTCGAGGCGCGGGTGAAGGTGCACCAGCACCTTGATGAAATGGGCTGGGGGCCGCGCGAGGATCTGCGCATAGAGCGGCGCCGGCTCGATCCACTCCACCGGCAACGACGCGGCGCGCTCGATCGGCGAGCCGACGCGGTACGGGGCGCCGGCGGAGGCGCTCAGAATCTCGGCGCCGTAGATCGGATCGACGAGCAGGGCGAGCCCGGCGTCGGGCGCCTGGGCACGCGCCGCGAGGAAGCCGTCGAAGACGAGGGCCTTGAAATCGGAGATCGCCGACCCTGGCAGGCCGTGCTCGCGCGCCTCGTCCTCGAAGTAGGAGCGGTGGTCGAAGGCGAGCACCAACATCTCCGGCTCGGGCGCCCTTCCGGCGAGCCGGTGAAGCTGCGTCAGCTCGGGGCTGCGGGCTGCGGTGCGGGCGTCGGGCGCGGCGAGAAACCAGCCGAGCTCCGCGAACGTCGCCATCGCCGACGCGCAGCCGTGGCGGCTGACCACCAGCGCACCGTTGGCGTTCGCCCAGCGAGCGCAGGTCTCGAGCGACTCGCCACGCAGCCAGCCGCGCAGGAAGCCGGCCAGGAACGCATCACCGGCGCCCAGCACGTTGAGTACCTCGACCGGCCGGCCTTCGACCGTAAGCGGCGCGCCTGCGGCCGGATGAACCGTGGCGCCGGCGGGGCCGCGCTTCACCACGACGGTCGCGGCGGTGAGAGTGCGCAGGCGGCTCAGGGCCTCGTCCAGCGCTGCGCTGCCGCCGGCGATGGCCAACTCTTCCTCGGTGCCGACGACCAGGTCGGCGAAAGGCAGCAGGCGCGCGTACTCGGCGGTGACGCGAGCCGACGCCTGGAAGCGGGTTTCCCCGTCGCCGCGCGCGGTCAGGCCCCAGAGCACCGGGCGGTAATCGAGATCGACGACCACGGCGGTCGCCGCTTCGCGCGCCGCCCGGGCCGCGGCGAGCGTCGCCTCGGCGCTCTCCGGTTGGCTCATCCCGGTGCCGGTCACCAGCAAGCCACGAGCTTCGCGCAGCCACGCCACGCCGACGTCGTCCAGGCGGGTCGCCATGTCGGCGCAGTTCTCGCGGTAGAAAATCAACGGAAAGCGGTCCGGCGGTGAGACACCGAGGAGCACCAGCCCGGACAGCCGCTCCGGATCGTCGCGCAGCAGCCCGGTGTCGACGCCCTCGCGCTCCAACGTCTCGCGCAGGAAGGCGCCCATCTCGTCGGCGCCAACGCGCGAGAACATCCGCACCGCGAGACCCAGGCGCGCGGCGCCCACGGCGACGTTGCCGGCGCACCCGCCGAGATACTTGCGGAAGGTTTGCGCTTCGCGCAGCGGCGCGCCGATCTGCTCGGCGTAGAGGTCCACCGCCACACGGCCCATGGCGACGAGATCGACGGGGCGGGCGAGATCGATCGGCCGGGAATCGGTGCTCGGCTCGGGCAACTCGGCTCCGCTACCTTACGCCCCAGCGCATCGTCACCTTCTTGTCCCGCGTCCAAAGACCGAGGCTGCCTTCGCCGGTGATGTCGCCGACCCCGAACTTCGAGTCGTTCCAGCCGCCGAAACCGAAGGGCTCGCGCGGCACCGGGATGCCGACGTTGACGCCGATCATGCCGGCGCTGGCCCGCCGAGCGACTTCGCGAGCCACCGTCCCGGAGTCGGTGAAAACCGAGGCGGCGTTGCCGTACGGATTGGCGTTCTCGACCTCGATCGCCGCCTCGAGCGTCGGCACCCGCACCACCGACAGCACGGGGCCGAAGATCTCCTCGCGCGCGGCGGCCGAATCGGGGGCCACCGCGTCGACCAGCGTCGGGCCGACCCAGAAGCCCTGATCGAGATCGCTCGGCACGCGCGGCCGCCGGCCGTCGACGGTGAGCCGAGCGCCCTCGCCCTCGGCGCGAGCGATGGTGGATTCGATGCGCTCAGCGGCGGCGCGGCTGATGATGGCGCCCATGTCGAGCGCGACGCGCAGACTCGAGGCTCGCTCGGCGAGCCGGTCGAGGAAGGGCTCGCTGCCCGCGACCGCGACCACCACGCTGGCCGCCATGCAGCGCTGGCCGGCGCAACCGGTCGCCGCCTCGAGCACCGCCTTCGCCGTGGCGTCGGGATCGGCATCGGGCATGACGATGAGGTGGTTCTTCGCACCCCCCAACGCCAAGACCCGCTTGTCGCGCGACGTGCCGCGGCGGTAAACCGCCCGCGCCACCGCGGTCGAGCCGACAAAGGATAGAGCCGCGACGCGGGGATGATCGAGCAGCGCTTCGACCGCCGCGCGGCCGCCCTGCAGGACGGTGAAGACTCCCGGCGGCAGACCGGCCCGCTCGAGCAGCCGAGCCAGCCGCAGGGGCGTGATCGGCACCTGCTCGGAGGGCTTGAGGATCATCGCGTTGCCGCAGGTGAGCGCGATGGGGATGGTCCACAGCGGCACCATGGCCGGGAAGTTGAACGGCGTCACCGAGGCCACCACCCCGAGGGGCTCGCGGGTCATCATGCAGTCGATGCCCGCCGAAACCTCGGCGATCCGGCCCGCTGCGAGGTGCGGTAGCGCGGCGGCGAACTCCACCACCTCGATGCCCTTGAGCAGCTCGGCTTTTGCCTCGGCGAAGGTCTTGCCGTTCTCGGCCGCGATGCCGCGGGCGAGCGCGTCGACGTCCTCCTCGAGCAGCCGCTTGAAGCGGAACATCACCTGCGCGCGCTCGCGCACGTTGGCGTCGCGCCACGCCGGGAAAGCAGCCGCCGCCGCGCTGACCGCGGCATCGACCACTGCGCCGTCGGCCAGCGGAACTTGAGCCAGCTCGGCGCCGTCCCACGGGCACGACACCGCAAGGTGCTCGCCTTCGCCCGCCACCGCCCGCCCGCCGAGCCAGTGCGGCAGCCGTCCCTGCCCGCGCTCGCGGGCCAGGAACGACAGGTCGGGCGTTTCGTCGATGGCGGCGAAGGTCAAGATCGGGCTCCTCTGGGCTTACCGTCTCACAGATCGAACTTGAGACCCAGGGTGCCCCACCAGCCGTAGATACTCCTCCTGGATCGGCCGGTCAGGACTGCCCTCGTAGACCCGGTACGGCTCGTCGCTGAGATTGTTGAGCTGCAGCCGACACGCTCCAGCGCGGGCTGAAGCGGAAGGTGGCGGTGAAGTCGAGCTGCAGCTGCTCGTCGAGGTAGAGGTCTTCCTCCGGCTCCTCGCCGATCTCGAACACGTACTCGTCGTGATAGTTGAGCGAGCCGCGCACCGAAAGCCGTCCGCGCTCGAAGGACAACGCCAGGTTGCCGACCTGGTCGGCCTGGCCCTGGAGGCCCGCCGCGTCGCGGTCCGGGTACTCGGCCTCGGAATCGACGAAGGTGTAGTTGAAGAAGATGCCGAAGCCGCCGGCCGCAGCGATTCTGGTACGCCACCTCGCCGCCGAGGATGGTCGCCTCGTCGCCGTTGCGCTTGGTGGTGACGTCGAACTCGTCGCCCTGGAAGTCCTCCTCGGTGCGGAAGATGAAGACGTTGTCCTCGAGCTGCTTGTAGAAGATGCCGCCGGAGATCAAGCCGACCGGCTCGAAATAGCGCTCGATCAGAAGAGTCGAGCGTTCCAGGCCTTGGTGACGTCGAGGTCGGGGTTGCCGCGCTCGATCTCCTCGTCCTCGCGCAGAATGAGCTGATAGGGCGCCAGGTCGATGAAGTTCGGGCGCGCCAGGGTGCGGGTGAGCGCCGCGCGCACGTTGGTGCGCTCGTCGAGCTGCACGCGATAGTGCACCATGGGCAGGAACTCGGTGTAGTCGTTGTCGCCTTCCACCGGACGCAGCGCGACCGGGTCGCCCTCTTCGTCGATCTCGAGCTCGAAGGCGTCGTACTCGGTCTCGGTGCTCTCGACTCGCACGCCGGCGAGCAGAAGCTGGTTGGTGCCCAGGTCGAGCTCGACCATGCCGTAGGCCGCCAGCGTGTCCTCGTTGGCGGTGAAATCGGCGAGGTCGTCCTCGAGGTCACGTTCCTCTTCGAAGCGACCCATCACGCAGCAGGCTACGGATCGCCCCCGGATCGGCGAACAGGCCGTTGTCGTAGCGGCCGCCGACGAACGGCGTCTGCGAAGTGAAGCTCGACAGGAAGTCGACCATCGCGTAGTCCTCTTCCGGGTCGTAGCTGAAGAGGTCGGAGTTCTGCACCTTCTCCTTGAAGCGCGCCTTGGCGCCGACCTTGAACTCGCCGGACATGCCGCCCTCGCGGAAGAAGGAGTGCGCGAAGTTGACCGCGCCGACGATGTCCTCCTCCTCCGCTTCCTTCGCATTCAGGGTGATCTCGTCGAGCTCGAACTCCTCGATAGTCCTCGTTCAGAGGATTGGCCTGGATGTTGTCGGGATCGATCGAGTCCTCCGAGACGTTGGGGTCGAACTCGACGTCCTCCTGCACGAACGCGGACTCGATCTCGCCCGGGGTCTCCTCGCGGGCGCGGTTATAGGCGACGCGGTAGTCGAGGAGGTTGGCGGTGCCGATCTGGGGGTCGCCGCCGAGCGTCAGCGAGGTGATCTTCGACTGCTGCAGGCGGTCCTTGATCTCGCGCGAGATCTCGTCGTCCTCGACCACGTTGACCATGGCGCGGCGGATTTCGTCGTCCTGGTACTCGTTCCAGAGATAGCGCGCGAACCAGTTGGTCTGGTCGGAGTTCCGATAATCGAGCGAGGCGGTGGCGCCGTAGCGCTCGCGGGTGATGACGTAGTCGCGCAGATCGAGGGCTGCGAGCTCGCCGTCGTCGTACTCGGGCTCGAAGTTGTCCGAGCCGCGATCGGTGTCGTAGTAGCTGCCGGCGATCATCAGGCCGAGGCGTTTGCCGGAGCCGAAGCGCTCGCCGAACGCGAAGTTGCCGTTGAGGATGCCGTCCTCGGTGAGGTCGTTGTAGCCGCCGGCGAGCGGTGGCCGACAGGCGCCTCTGGTCGGGCGCGCGCTTGGTGACCAGGTTGACCGCGCCGCCGATCGCGTCGCCGTCCATGTCCGGGGTCAGCGCCTTGGAGACCTCGATCGACTGCAGCAGGTCGGCGGGAATGACGTCGAGCGCGATGTCGCGGCGTATCGGCCTCGGGCGAGGGAATGCGCTCGCCGTCGACGGTGGTCGAGTTCAGCCGCGCCTCGGTGCCGCGTACGATGACGTAGCGTCCCTCGCCCTGATCGCGCTGCAGGGTGATCGCCGGTATCCGCTGGGCGGCTTCGGCGGCGTTGGGATCGGGGAAACGGCCGATCTGGTCGGCGGAGACGACGTTGGTGATGTTGACCGCGTTCTTCTGCTGGTTGAGCGCCGCGGCTTCGCCCTGGAGCATCGGCGAGGCGACGACGTCGATCTACTCGGTGTAGGGCTGGAGGACGAAGTCGAGCTCGAGTGTGGCCCCGGCCCCCACCTGCGCGCTTTCGGTGGCCGTAACCGCCGACAGGTAGTCGGCTTTCACGCTATAGCTTCCAGCGGGCACACCGAGGATGCGATAGCGACCCTGCTCGTCGGTGGTGGCCTTAAGGCCGAGCTCGGTCACCGTCACTTCGGCGCCGACGTAAGGGCCGCCCCCGAGGTCGCCGACCCGGCCGACGATCGATCCCGGCTGCGCGTTCGCCGCGCCGGCCGCGCACAGCATCAGGAGCGTCGCTCCGAGAACGACTTGCTTCCAGATCAGTCGCATCGCTGCCTCCCTGGTCCCGGCCTCGGCCGGAAAGGTCGTGGCGCCCCTTGGAGCGTTCCAACGATTGCCAGGGCAGGGTTGCTCTGGTACTCTTGGAACGTTCCATTGGAACGGTTGAACGAAACGTACTGCTGAACGCCCGGCCTTGTCAAGCGACCGCCACCCCACCCACCCCCGCTCGCCCCGCCGCCGGGCGCGCGCCACCATCCTCGACGTCGCGGCGCGGGCCGGGGTCTCGAAGTCGCTGGTGTCGCTGGTTCTTACCGGCAGCGCCAGCGTGAGCGCCGAGAGTCGGGCGGCAATACTCGAGGCAGTCGAAGCGCTGCAATACCGGCCGAACGCCATGGCGCGCAGTCTGGCGCGCCAACGGTCGCGAATGTTTGGCGTTCTTGTGTCAGATCTGCGAAATCCCTTCTTCGGCGACATCGTCTCCGGTCTGCAGGCGCGCTCGGCGGAGCACGACTACGCGCTTTTCTTCACCACCGGCGAGCGTCATCCCGACCGCGAGGCGAAAGTCATCGACGCCATGCTCGAGATGCGAGTCGACGGCCTGGTGCTGGCGGCGCCCCGGGTGCCGGAGGCGGTGCTCGAGCGCGTGGGCCGCGAGGTGCCGACCGTGGTGCTCAACCGTCGCATCGAAATCGACGCCTGCGATTCGGTGACCAACGATGACGAGCTCGGCGGCCGCATCGTGGTCGAACATCTGGCGGCGCTCGGCCATCGCCGGATCGCGCACATCGACGGCGGGACTGGCGCCGGAGCCGCGCCGCGACGCGAGGGCTTTCTCGCCGCCATGCGCGCCCAGCGCCTGGCGCGCGAGGGCCACGTGGTGGAGGGCTCCTTCACCGAGGAAGGCGGCTACAACGGCGCCCGCGAGCTGCTGCGGCGCGGCCCGCGGCCCACCGCGATCTTCGCCGCCAACGATCTCGCCGCGATCGGAGCGCTCTCGGCAATCGAGGAAGCGGGCTGGAGCGTTCCCGGCGACTGCTCGCTGGTCGGCTACGACAATTCATCGCTCGCCTCGCTGCGTCACCTCTCCTTCACCAGCGTCGATCAATCGGCGCCGGAAATCGGCAGCATGGCCATCGACTGCCTCGCCGAACGGGTGGGCGGACGGCTCGAGGCGCGCCACGAAACCGTGGAGCCGCGGCTCATCGTGCGCTCCTCCACCGCGCGAGTGGCGAGGACCAAGAAGACCTCATGAAGGCTAGCCTCGCCGTGGTCGCGCTCGCCGCGGCCTGTGCCGCGCATTCGCCGCCGGGCGTCGAAACTCCGGCGCCGGAGCCGGCCGTCGCGGAATCGTCGCCAGCCGCCGGGGCGCCGCCGCGCCTGATCCTGTTTCTCGTCGTCGACCAGGGACGAGCGGACTATTTCGTCAAGTATCGGCCGCTCTTCCAGCACGGATTGAAACGTCTGCTCGACGAGTCGATCCGCTTCTCGCAAGCCTTCCACGATCACGCCATTCCGAAAACCGCGCCGGGCCACGCCACGCTCGTCTCCGGCACCCATCCGCGCCGGCACGGCATCATCGCCAACGAGTGGTACGAGCGGGCGAGCGGTGACGAGATCGGCGCGGTCGATGATCCGCAAGCCGGTGTCTCGCCGCGCCGCCTGCTGGTCCCGGCGCTCGGCGACTGGTTGAAAGCCACGGCGGCGGCCTCGCGGGTCTACGCGGTGAGCCAGAAGGACCGCTCCGCGGCGCTGCTCGCCGGCCCGCGAGGCGATGGGGCTTTCTGGATCGACGAGGACAGCGGCCGCTTCACCGGCTCGAGCTATTTCCCGGATTCGGATGCGCGAACGCTCGGGCTGCCGGAGGAACGGCTCAGCGTCGACCGTTACTTCGGCCGGCTTTGGGAGCCGATCGACCGCGCGACGCTCGAGCGTCTGCCGGGCCTCGTGCCGATGGACCGGGGATACGTCGCGCGCGCGTTCCCGCACTCCTTCGGCGATGCCACCCTCGCGCCCGACGAGGACTACTACGAGGCAGTGGCCGATTCGCCCTGGATCGACGAGATGACGGTCGATGCGGCCGAAGCCGTGCTGCGTTCGCGCGGCCTGGGTGACGACGATGCGGTCGACCTGCTGGCGATCTCGTTCTCGGGTGTCGACGGGATCGGACATCACTACGGGCCGGAGAGCCCGGAACTGGTCGACATTCTGCTCCGCCTCGACCGCCTGCTCGGCCGTCTGCTCGACACCGTCGATCGCGAGATCGGACTGGAGCGCACGCTGATTTCACTGTCCGCCGACCACGGGGTCACCCCGATTCCGGGAGCTCTTGCGGCGCGCGGTCTCCCGGGCAAGCGGCTTTATGGCGAAGAGGTGGCCTGCTTCCAGCGCGCTACCGCCGTGCTGGTCGAGCGGTTCGGGGATGCCGGCCGCGCGCGCCCGGGCCCGTTCTTCGACGACGACGCCATCGCCCGCCGCGGCACGACGCGCCGCGAGGTCGAGGAGACCGCGGCGAGGTTGCTCGAGGAGTGCCCGGGCGTGGCGAACGTGTGGACGCGCAGCGAACTCTCGCAGACCCAGACCGGAGCCAACCGGGAACGGATCCTCTTCGAGCACGCCTTTCATGTCGAGCGCAGCCCCGATCTGCTCATCCAACTGGCGCCTCACACCATCGCCTGGACGAGTTGGGAGACGACCCACAGCTCGGTCTACGAGTACGACCGCCACGTTCCATGGCTGCTGCGCATGCCTGTAGCCGCCGGCACGACAGGACGGAAGATCACGCGCCAGGTGGCCACCGCCGACATCGCGCCCACGCTGGCTGAGCTTTCGGGTGTCCGCCCGACCGCCGAAATCGACGGAGTCTCGCGCGCCGGCTGGTTAACGAATCCCGATCCATCCCGTTAGGAGTCCACATGACAGACCTGCGTTGTCGCACTGCCGCCCGTCTATTCACGCTCTTCGCCGCCACCGGGTCGCTCGCGCTGGGCTGTGCCAGCGCTCCGCCGACACCCCCGTCGAATCCGGCGGCCGTGCGGCCACTGCGCGCCACCGCCACGGTGCCGGGCGACTCCGACGATCCGGCGATCTGGTTCCATCCCACCGACCCGGCTCAGTCGCTGCTCATCGGCACCGACAAGAGCGGCGGGCTCTACGTCTTCGACCTGCAGGGCAAGATGCTTTCCGAGCGCACCATCACCGGGCTGGCGCGGCCGAACAACGTCGACATCGAGCAGAACGTGGTGCTCGATGGGCGGCGACTGGACCTCGCGCTGGTGACCGAGCGCGACGGCGGCAGGGTGCGGGTGTTCGAGCTTCCTGCTCTCACGCCGATCGACGGCGGCGGCATCGAGGTCTTCGCCGGCGAGACCGGAGACCGCCAGGCTCCGATGGGCGTGGGCCTCTATCTAAGGCCGAGCGACGGAGCGCTCTTCGCGTTCGTGTCGCGCAAGTCCGGGCCCGCCGACGGCTACCTCTGGCAGTACCGCATCGAAGGCGACGGGCAAGGCGGGGTGCGGTTCGTGAAAGTGCGCGAGGTCGGCGCGTTCAGCGGCCAGGGCGAGATCGAAGCCATCCTGGTCGACGACGCGCTCGGCTACGTCTACTACTCGGACGAGTGGAAGGGCATTCGCAAGTATCTCGCCGACCCCGATGCGCCGGACGCCGGCAGGCAGCTGGCACTCTTCGGCACTGCCGGCTTTCGCGAGGATCGCGAGGGCATCTCGCTCTACGCTCTCGACGAGACGACCGGCTATCTCCTGGTGTCCGACCAGCAGGCCAATCTCTTCCGTGTGTTTCCGCGTGAGGGCGGTGCCGCCGGCCCGCACGACCACGCCGAGATCGCCGTAGTGCCGGTGTCGACGATCGAGAGCGACGGCTCCGAGACCACCAGCCGGTCACTGGGTCCCGACTTTCCCGCCGGGTTTTTCATCGCCATGTCGGAGGACCGTACGTTCCAGATGTATCGCTGGGAGGATCTGGCGGGCACCGGACGGCTGAAGATCCGCGCCGCTCACTGACGCCGCGAAGGCGGGCGCCTGCCTACAGTGCGTGCTCTTTCGTCGCTTCCACGATCGCTTCCTCGAGCGCGGTCAGGAAGCGGTCCAGTTGCTGGTAGGCGATGGTCAGCGCCGGCTCGACGCGCAGCACGCGGGCGTTGATGTAGGTGCCCGAGATGAGAATCTGGCGGGCGAAGAGCTGCTTCGCCACGGTGTAGCCGATCTCGTTGCCGGTGAACTCCATGCCCAGCATCAAGCCGCGGCCGCGACCCTCGACCAACACTTTCGGATAGCGCGCGGCGAGCGCGTTCAGGCGCTCGAGAAGGTAGGCCCCCTTCTCCGCCGCCTGACGAGGCAGGTCTTCCTCCAACAGCACATGGATAGTGGCGATCGCCGCAGCGCAAGCCAGCGGGTTGCCACCGAAGGTCGTGGTGTGGAGAAACGGGTTGTCGATGTAGCGCTCCCAGGTCTTCGCCGTGCCGACGCAGGCTCCGATCGGCATCACTCCTCCGCCGAAGCCTTTGCCGAGCGCCATGAGGTCGGGCGTCACGCCGTCGTGCTCGCAGCCGAACATCCTGCCGGTGCGGCCCATTCCCGATTGCACCTCGTCGAAGACCAGCAGGGCACCGTAGCGGTCGCAGAGCTCGCGCGCCGCCAGCAGGTAGCCCGGCGGCGCGACGTTGATGCCGCCTTCGCCCTGGATCGGCTCGAGCACCACCGCAGCGACGCGGTCGCCGGAGAAGTCGGCGCTCTTCATCAACGTGGCGAGCGCGTCGACGTCGCCGAATGGCACGTGCGACCAGTTGAGCAGCGGCAGGAAGGGCTCGCGAAACATCGCTTTCGACGTGCCGCCGAGCGCTCCCAGCGTCTTGCCGTGGAAGGCGCCGGTCGTCGCTACGAAACGATGCCGGCCGGTGGTGAGGATCGCCATCTTCATACAGCCTTCGACCGATTCCGTACCAGAGTTGGTGAAGAAGGCGTACTGGAGATCGCCCGGCGTGACCAGCGCCACCAACCGGGCGAGATAGGTGCGCAGCGGATCGATCAACTCCTGCGAGTGGATGGCCTGTTTTTCGAGCTGGTCGCGCACCGCCTGGAGCACCTTGGGGTGGCGGTGACCGGTGACGTAGATCCCGAAGCCGCCCAGGCAATCGATGAACTCCTTGCCGCGCACGTCGTGGAAGACCGCGCCCTCGTCGGACCACTCCACCGCGGTGTAGTCGGTCGAGACGGACTTGCGGTATTGCAGGAAGCCGGCGTTGACGTGATCGCTCCAGTAGCGCACCGCATCCTCGACCACGCGATCGGCCTCCGCCGGCGACAGCCGGCGCTTGCCAATGAGGTCGAGGACGTGAGTGGAAGTTTCCCGGGCGGCGCGAAGATCCTGCGGCATCGGCTCCTTGTCATATCACTCCGGCGCGATCAGGGCTCTTCCGACGGCGTCGGTTCCTCCGCCAGGCGGCGGATGAGTCCGGCCAGGGCGGCCGGGTCGACCGGCTTGCTGAGGTGGGCGCGAAAACCGACCGCCAGGGCGCGGGCTCGATCCTGTTCGCGGGCGTAGCCGCTCAAAGCGATCGCTTTGGGCGGCGCACCTGGGGCGACGCCCATCAGCGTCTCCATCAAGCCGTAACCGTCGTGGCCGGGGAGTCCGAGATCGCTGACCACGACCGCCGGCCGGCGATCGCAGAACGAGGCGATCGCCCCCTCGGCCGAATCGGCGGTGTCGACTTCGGCGCCCAACGAGCGCAGGAGCGCGGCCAGCATCTCGAGGTTGTCCGCCTCGTCCTCGACCAGTAGCACGTGGATCCCGTCGAGGCGTTCTGTGTCGTGCAGCGGTGACACCGCCACCACCGGAGCATCGCTCTCCGAAGGCGCCACGGCGGGGCTCTGACTGCCGCGCGGCAGGTAGACGAGGAAGGTCGCGCCGAGCCCCGAGCCTTCGCTCCTGGCGCTCACTCGCCCGCCGTGTAACTCGGTCAGGTGGCGGACGATGGCGAGCCCCAGACCCAGGCCACCCTGCCGCCGCGACGGCGTGCCGTCGGCCTGCCGGAAGCGGTCGAACACGTACGGCAGGAACGCCGGCTCGATGCCGGCGCCGGTGTCGGTGATCGAGACCAAGATTCCGTCATCCTCCGGCCCGATCTGGATGGCGATGCGTCCTCCCGCGGGTGTGAACTTGGCAGCATTCGACAGCAGGTTCCAGAGGATCTGCTGCAGGCGCTGCGGGTCGGCGTAGATTTCCGCCGGACCGCTTCCCTCCGCCACGTCCACGGTGAGCCGCTTGCCCGCAATCGACGGCTGGATGCTGGCCATCGCGCTGTGCAGGGCCGCTCGCACGTCCACCGCCCGCAAATTCAGCCGCAGTTTTCCAGTGATGATGCGCGACACGTCGAGAATGTCCTCGATCAACACCGCCTGGGTGCGGGCGCCCCGGTCGATCGCCTCCAGCGCCGACTTCTCGCGGGCGCTGGTTTGCCCCTGGCGCAGGACGTGGGTCCACCCCAGGATCGAGTTGAGCGGATTGCGCAGCTCATGCGACAGCGTGGCCAGGAACTCGTCCTTCACCCGGCCGACGCGCTCGCTTTCGTCGAGCAGCGCCTGGACGTGAGATTCCTGGCGCCGCTGATCGGTGACGTCGACGACCGTGCTCACGAAACCCTGGGCCTCGCGCAGCGGATCGGCGATCACCAGGTAGGCACGGTCGCCGGCGGTGACCGTTGCGGTTTCCCGCTGCCCGCTGCGCTGGGCTCGCTCGACCGGCCAGCCGTCCGGCGGCGGCTCGGCATTCGGAACTTGCGGCAGCGCGAGGCAGCCGCGCAGATCCTCGGGCGGGTCCCCGAACAACGTCGCCATGCTGCGATTGCAGCGCGTGATGCGGAAGTCGCGGTCGAGCACCGCGACCGCATCGCCGATGGCGTCGAAAGTTGCCTGCCAGAGCAACGACTCGCGCCGCACCTCGGTCTCCGCGGCGCGCGCCCGCAACACCGAGCGCACGATGGCGACCAGCACTTCCGGATCGACCGGCTGCACCACGTAGCCGTCGGAGCCGCCCTCGAGAGACGCCGTCCAATGCTCGGGCTCGCTGTAGGACGAGGTGAGATGGACGATCGGGATGCGGGCAGTCTTGGGATTGTCCTTGAGGCGCCGCATGACCTCGAAGCCGTGGATGTCGGGCAGGTTCAGGTCGAGGAGGACGAGCGCCGGACCGAGCTCGGCCTTCGCCATCGCTTCGCGTCCGTCCGCCGCCTCCCAGACTTCGAATCCCGCCTTGCCGAGCACCCGCGCCACGCCGTAGCGCGCCGCCTCGGTGTCGTCGACGAGCAGAATGACTGGCCGGTCCGTCCCGTGGTTGGCGTTCATTCGACCGCCCTTTCGTCCGGCGCCGCCCAGCCGGCGCGCCGCGCCGCGGCCAGCAAGTTGACCTCGGCCGCAGCCTCGCCGAGCAGTTCTTTCGGGAACACCTCGGCGGCGTGCTCCTCCAGCCGGCGGCGGTCCTCGGCGGTGAGCCGCAACGAGGTGCAGACGACGACCGGGATCTCGCGGGTCTCTGGCTGGCCGCGCAGTATCGCGAGCGCCTCGAAGCCGCTCATCTCCGGCATCACCAGATCGAGCAGCAGGAGCGCCGGGCGCTCCCGGCGCGCCCGCTCCAGCCCCTCGCGCGCACCGGCGCTCTCCAGGCACTCGAGAGACGAGCGACCCAGCAGGCCGCGCAGGGTGTAGCGGGCCACCGGATCGTCGTCGATGATCAGCACCGCCGTCGCACCGGCGCCCGCCGGCGGCAGCGCCCAGTTGCCGCGCGGCAGCCGCAGAGTGAAGACCGAACCCTCGCCGACCTCGCTGGTCACGACCAGCGTGCCGCCCAGCAGCTCGGCGAGCCGCCGGGACAGCGCCAGACCCAGGCCGGTCCCTTTCTGGCGGCGGTGCAGCGGGGTTTCGAGCTGGCCGAACTCGCTGAAGATGTGCTCCTGGTGCTCGGGCGCGATGCCGATGCCGGTGTCGGAGACCGAGAACTCGATCTCCGTGTCGTTGCTCGCGAGCGCCACTTGCACGAAGCCTCGCTCGGTATATTTGAGCGCGTTCGACACCAGGTTGCGCAGGATTTGCGCCACCCTGCGCTCGTCGGTGACCAGCTCGACCGGCGCCGCCGGATCTTCGATCACCAGCGTCACCGAGCTGTCGGCGAGCAGCGGACGCATCATGCCGCGCAGGGCGCCGAGCAGATTGCGGGCATCGAGTCGCGCCCTGCGGACCTCGGTCTTGCCGGCCTCGACTTTGGCGAGATCGAGCAGATCGTTGACCAGCTCGGTGAGATCGCGCGCCGCGGCGCGCACGAACTCGACCTGGCGGATCTGCTCGCCCTCCAGCGGCCCGTCCTGCTGGTCGAGCAGGATGCGCGAGAGCGCCAGGATGGAGTTGAGCGGTGTTCGGAACTCGTGGCTCATGTGGGAGAGAAAGCGGCTCTTCATGGCGTCGGCCTGCCGCAGCCGCTCGGCCTTCTCGTCGAGCTCGGCGTAGAGCGCCACCACCCCGCGATTGGTGTCTTCGAGCTCCTGGTTCAGGCGATCGAGTTCGTGCTGGCGGGTGCGCAGATCGGCGAGCGTCCGCACCAGCTCCTGATTCTGGACCCAGAGCTCCCCGAACGGCTCCGGCGGGGGCATTTCGGCGAGCTGGGCGCCGATGCGCGCGGCGTCGGCGCCGGTGGGCATTGCCGGCAAGAGCTTGCGCAGCCACACGGCGGTCCCGGTTGGAGACGTCGAGACGTCGAAGCCGTCCATCAGGCGCTGGGCCCCGACGATACCCAGCCCCATGCCGCTCGGCGAGCGATAGCGCCCGTTGAGCACGCTCTCGAGCTCGACGATGCCCGGCCCGGAATCGCACACAGAGATGGCTAGCTGACCTCTTTCCTGGTCGAGGTGGTACTCGACCCGACCGCCATGAGCGTAGCGCACCGCGTTGCGGGCGATCTCCGACACCGCGGTCGAGACGCGGGTCTGCTCCTGCACCGACAGCCCGAGAAGCTCGGCGATCTGGCGCGCCCGCTGGCGCGCCGCAACGACGTCGTGCTCGCGCTCCAGCCGCAACACCAACAACCGCGTCACGTCGTCTCCCGCAGTGTCAACACGGTGACGTCGTCGCGCTCGCGGCGATGATCGCGATAGAGCACTGCCGAAAGCAGCGCCGGCGAGCGTCCCAGCAGTCCGGGATACTCGGCGAGGTCCCAGCGGCTCGACAACCCATCCGAAGCGATCACCAGGGTTGCACCGGTGGGCCAGGGGTACTGAAACAAACGCAGCCGCGGCCGGCCGGCGCCCGCCGTGCCGCCCAGCGAAACCAGGCTGCGCCGCTCGTTGCCGGAGAACATCGTCGCCGCGATGTTCCCCAGCCCGACGTACTCGAGCTGGCGGGCCGAGAGGTCGAGCGCGGCCACGGCGACCGCGGCCCCGCGCGTCGCACGGAGGGCGTCGTGGCACGCCTCCAGCAGCTCGACCGGCGCGGCGTCGGGGTGTGCGTCGAAGACCTCGCAGGCCCGGCGAGCGGCGAGCGCGGCGTGGACTCCGTGGCCCAGCCCGTCGACCACCAGAGCGCGAAGCCCGCGCGGACCCATGCGCACGCGCCAGCCATCGCCGCATTCCTCCTCGCCGGGGACCGGCACGTTGACCGCGGCCCAGCGCATGCGGATCGCCGCCGGCTCGGCCCGTTCCGGCCACAGCTCGGCCATCACCACCGTCCCGCGCTGCGTCTGAGTGTAGACCTCGAAGCGCTCGCTCAGACGCTCCAACGCGCCGAGCCCGGTGCCCGAGGTCCCCCCCGTCGAGTGGCCGTCGCGCATGGCCTCGGCGAGGTTGACGATTCCCGGGCCTCGGTCCAGGGCGACGACCTCGACGCCGAGCCTGCCCGTCCTGTCCAATTGCCGGAGAAGAATCTCGCCACCGCCCCCGTGGCGCAGCAGGTTGTTGGCGGCTTCGGTGGCCACCAAGGCGACCCGGCCGGCGTCGGTTTCACCGAAGCCACTCGCCACCGCCAGCTGATTGGCGCGGCGGCGGGCTTCGCCCACGCTGGCAGACTCGAGCACGGCGATCACCTGCTGATCGAGTGGCGAGCCCATCGCTATCGCCAGCGCACCGCGACGACGGTGGTGCCCCGCCCGTCCGAAACGATGTTGAACTCGTTCATCAGGCGGCGAGCGCCTCCCAGACCCAGACCCAAACCATTGCCGGTGGTGAACCCGTCGCGCAGCGCCAGGGCGATGTCGGCGATGCCGGGGCCGTGGTCGGCGAAGGTCAGGCGGATGCCGCGTCGCGTGCCCTCGTCGAG
This sequence comes from Thermoanaerobaculia bacterium, assembly GCA_963821905.1. GTDB lineage: Bacteria > Acidobacteriota > Thermoanaerobaculia > Multivoradales > JAGPDF01 > CAWGFP01. Next base: position 577,166 of record CAWGFP010000011.1, read on the forward strand.
CGACTCGACACGCATGCTGCCGCCGCCGCCGTGGACTACCGTATTGCGCGCCAGTTCGCTCGCCGCGGTGACGATCTTGGTCTGATCGACGAGACTGAAGCCGCTCTCCACGGCGAGCTGCCGCACTTGCTGGCGGGCCCGAACGACGTCGTTGGCATCGCGCAGCGGCACTTCCTCAGCGCGGCCGACGGCCATCCGCTTCCTCGTCGAGCGAGCGCCGCAGGAGCTCCATGCCCCGTTCGACGTCGAGCGCCGTGCGCACTCCGGGCAAGGCCAGCCCGAGCTCGACCAAGGTGATCGCCACTGCCGGTCGCATGCCGGTGACCACCGCGGTGGCATCGAGCACCCGGGCAACCGCGGCGATGGTGGCGATCATTCGGCCGATGAAGGAATCCACGACGTCGAGAGCCGAGATGTCGATGAGCACGCCGCGCGCGCCGGTCTGGCTGATGCGCTCGGCAAGGTCCTCCTGCAGACCGAGCGCCAATTGGTCGTGCATGTCCACCTGGATGGTGACCAGCAGCCAGGGGCCCATCCGCAGGATGGGGATGCGCTCCACGGCTAGCTCCTGGTGACTGCCAGGCCGAGTCGCTTGAGCGCGGTCGCGAAGGCATCCGCCAGCGTCGCCTTGGTGGTCACGTCCTCGAGGTCGACGCCCAGGTGCACGATGGTCTGCGCGATGGCCGGGCGAATGCCGCTGATGATGCAATCAGCCCCCATCAGCCGCGCCGCGGCCACCGTCTTCAGAAGGTGCTGCGCCACCAGGGTGTCGACGGTCGGCACGCCGGTGATATCCATGATCGCGATCATCGCGCCGGTGCGCACGATCTCCTGGAGCAGGTTCTCCATCACCACCTGCGTGCGGCTGCTGTCGAGAGTGCCGATGAGCGGAACCGCCAGGACGCCGTCCCACAGCCGCACCACGGGCGTCGAGAGCTCGATCAGCTCCTGTTGCTGGCTGGAGATGACCTCCTCGCGGGCTCGCTGGTACTCTTCGGTCGTCCACAGCCCGAGCATGTCGACCACTTGCGTGACACGCCAGGATTCCCGCGCCATGCCCGCGGCGTCTTGGGCGAAACGCTCCTGGACCCGCCGGAAGAGCGGTTGCTTGAGCGAGAGGACGAAGGTTGCCGTTTCCGAGGGCGAGAAGCCCAGCAGCGCGCGCCCACGCGAGAGCGCGGCGAGCGACTCCCGGAGCGGCCGCCAGGCCGGATTCTCGAGCGAGGCCTCGCCCTCGCTCGACAGGGCGGCGCGCAGGCTCTCCAGCATGCGTCGAGAATCGCGGTCGAGATCGGCGTCGTTGAGCAGGTCCCGCCGCCGGCTCAGGGCCTCGGATTGAAGCTGCAGCCAATCTTTGAGGATTGCGTCGAACTCATTGACAATCAAGGACTTCAACACGTCACTAGCGGCGCGGTTCATGGACTGCTCCCCCTTTTTACCGACAGATCGACGCTAAAAAGCAATCGCCGTGCCCGTGCTACGATTCTTTCGTCCACCCTTCCGAACGAGCCCTCCCGTGCCAGCGATTCGGCTTGTAACCGAGATTCCAGGGCCCCGCTCGCGGGCTCTGGCGAGCCGGCGACAGGCTGCGGTGTCGGCGGGGATCGGCGCTTCGACCCCACTTTACCTGGATCACGCGAGCGGTGCCCTGGCGATCGACGTCGACGGCAATCACCTGATTGACTTCGCGGGCGGCATCGGCACCCTCAACGCCGGCCACTGCCATCCGGCGGTGGTGGCCGCGGCCAGCGATCAGCTAGGGCGGCTCACTCACTGCTGCTTCAGCGTCGCGGGCTACGAGAGCTACGTCGCGCTGGCCGAGCGGCTCAATGCTCTCGCCCCGGGCTCTTTTGCGAAGAAGACGATGCTCGCCAATAGCGGCGTGGAGGCGATCGAAAACGCGGTCAAAATCGCCCGCCGCGCCACCGGCCGCGAGGGCGTGGTGGTGTTCGAGCACGCCTTCCACGGGCGCACGCTGCTGGGCATGTCGATGACCAGCAAGGTGAAGCCCTACAAGCTCGGCTACGGTCCGTTCGCTCCCGAGGTCTACCGACTCCCCTACCCCTATCTCTATCGCCGCACCGCGCCGGCCGGCCGCGAGGCGTATCGCGCCGAGATCGAAGAGTTCTTCCACACCCAGGCGGCGCCGGAGAAGATCGCCTGCGTGGTGATGGAGCTGGTGCTCGGCGAGGGCGGCTTCATCGTCGCGCCGCCCGAATATGTGATGGAGATGGCGGCGCAGTGCCGCCGGCACGGCATCCTCTTCGTCGCCGACGAGATCCAGACCGGTTTCGGACGCAGCGGCCGGATGTGGGCGAGCGAGCACTACGGCCTCGAGCCCGATCTCATGGTGCTCGCCAAGTCGCTGGCCGGCGGTTTGCCGCTTTCCGCGGTGGTCGGTCGCGCCGAGGTGATGGACGCCTCCCAGGTGGGCGGATTGGGCGGTACCTACGGCGGCAATCCAGTCGCCTGCGCGGCGGCGCTGGCCGTGCTCGACGCGTTCGAGCGCGAGGGCACGGTCGAACGCGCCGCGGCGATCGGGCGCCGTGTCGAGGAGTGCTTCGCGGAACTCGCGCGGCGTCATCCGGCGATCGGCGAGGCGCGGGGGCTCGGCGCCATGCGCGCCCTCGAGCTGGTCAAGGACCGCGCCACCCGGGAACCGGACAAGGAGACGACGCAGGCCGTGTTGCAGCGCGCTTGGGAGCGCGGCCTGCTGCTCCTCTCCGCCGGCACGCACGGCAACGTCATCCGTACCCTGATGCCGCTGGTGATCACCGATGCGGAGCTCGACGAGGGCCTCGAGGTCCTCGCTCAGGCCCTGGGTTGACGATGGCAATCGCTTCCATCAATCCGACGACCGGAGAAACCCTCCGTAGCTTTGACCCCCACACCCCGGCTGAGATCGAAGCTCGCGTGGCGCTCGCACACGAGACGTTTCGCAGCTGGCGCAAGACTTCCTTCGCCAAGCGCGCAGCTCTCCTGCGCGGCGCCGGCGAGATCCTCGAGCAAGAGAAAGAGCGTTGGGGCCGCCTGATGACGCTTGAGATGGGCAAGCCGATCGCGGCCGGCCACGCCGAAGCCGAGAAGTGCGCCTGGGTGTGCCGCTATTACGCCGAGCACGCGGAGGCGCAGGTGGCGCCGCAGTCCTCGCCCACCGACGGGTCGCGCAGCTACGTGCGCTTCGATCCCATCGGGCCGGTGCTCGCGGTGATGCCGTGGAACTTTCCCTTCTGGCAGGTCCTGCGTTTCGCCGCCCCGGCGCTCATGGCGGGTAACGTCGGCTTGCTGAAGCACGCCTCGAACGTGCCGCAGTGTGCGTTGGCGATCGAGGAAATCTTCCACCGCGCCGGTTTTCCCGCGGGCGCGTTTCAGACGCTGCTGGTCGAGTCCTCGGCGGTGCAATCGATCATCGAGGACCCGCGTGTCGCGGCGGTGACCCTGACCGGAAGCGAGGGCGCCGGAATCTCGGTCGGGCGCGCCGCCGGAGCGCAATTGAAGAAGGCGGTGCTGGAGCTCGGCGGCAGCGACCCCTTTCTCGTCCTGCCCTCGGCCGATGTCGTCAAGGCGGCGGCAACTGCGGTCAAGGCGCGAACGATCAACAACGGCCAGTCCTGCATCGCCGCAAAGCGCTTCATCGTCCACCGCGAGATCGCCGACGAGTTCGAGCGCCGCTTCGTCGACGGCATGAGACAACTGCGGGTGGGCGACCCGCTCGATCCGCAGACCGAGATCGGCCCGCTGGCGACACCGAAGATTCTCGAGGAGCTGGACGGCCAGGTGCGCGAGTCTCTCTCCGCCGGCGCGCGGCTGGCGTTGGGCGGTCACAAGCTCGACCGCCCGGGGAACTTCTACGCCCCGACCGTGCTGGTCGATCCGCCGCGGCAGGCGCCGGTCTACGATCAGGAGACTTTCGGGCCGGTGGCCACGGTGTTTCGCGTGGCGAGCCTCGACGAGGCCATCGTCCTCGCCAACGCAACGACGTTCGGCCTCGGTGCGTCGGCCTGGACGACGGACCCCGCCGAGCAGGAGCGTCTCGCGGTCGAGATCGAAGCCGGCTCGGTTTTTCTCAACGGTATGGTGAAGAGCGACCCGCGGTTACCGTTCGGGGGAATCAAGCGCTCAGGATTCGGCCGCGAGCTCGCGGAATTCGGCATCCGCGAGTTCGTCAACGTCAAGACCGTCTGGATCGCCTGACGCTACTTCGGGGCGATCCTGGCGAGAGCGCTCTCGGCGGCGCTGCGCACCCATTGATCCTTGTCCGACGCCGCCATCTTGCGCAGCGTCGGCACCGCCTCCTGCGCCGCCGGGCCCAGATCCTCGAGGCCCTCGCAGGCCGCCTTGCGGACGTCCTCGTTGCGGTCTGCGAGCGTGCGCATGAGCGCTTGCATCACTGCCGGAGTGGGCGGCTTGGCCTTGCCGAGGTTCTCGGCAGCGAGAGCGCGCACGGTCTCGTCGCGGTCGGAGGTCGCGGCGACGAGGTCGTCGATCACCTCCGGCGGCAGCGGCTCCAGCTGCGCCATCATGTGGAGCGCGGTCCAGCGGTCAGTCGAGTTCTTGCTCTTCGCTGCCGTGCGCAGGCGGGCGAGCTGGGCGGCCGGATCCTGCTTCACCTTGCCGAGACAGGTCATCGCCCGCATCCGCACCGTCGAGTCGAGGTTCTTGCCGGCGAATTCGAGCGCCGGCACCAGCTCGGCCGGGAGACTGCGCTGATCCTGGAGTCCCTCGAGTAGCAGTTGCTTGGCCTCGACATTGGGATCGTCCGCCACCGCGTCGACGGAGCCGGAGAAGATGTCGAGCTCGTAGCGGTCCGCCCGCGTGCCGACCGGGTCGAGCAGCACCGACTCGATCGCCGGCACCAGCTCGAGTATCGGCACGCGCATCTCGAGCAGCATCACCACCGCGTACGCCCGGTTCCAGGGCTCGGCGCTCCTCAACACCGAGCGCACCGCCGGCAACACGTCTTCGTCCGGCTCGTCGAGCGAGCGCAGTGCGCCCGCGGCGTATAGCCGAACCAGCCCTGAAGAATCGCCGAGCGCGACGCGCAGCTGCGGCAGATAGTCGTTGGCCGCCACCCCGAGATCCCAGAGCGCCCGCGCCGCGGCGGCGCGCACGTCGGGCTCCCGGTCTTTCCCGAGCGCCTCGGCGAGCGCCGGCGCCGCGTCGTAGTACTTGGTCGAGCCGAGAAACTCCGCCGCTTCGATGCGGCGCACCGGATCGCGGTGCTTGAGATCCTTGATCCGCTTGTCGCCTTCGCTGTCGGCGCGCAGAGCTCCCGCGCCGAGCGACAGGCAGGCCACGGCCACCACGGCGAGCCGATTCATGTCGCCTCCTGAGATTGAGGAATCACCGTATCACTTCGCGCCTCAGCGCTCGCGGTCGCGGCCGAGCAGTTGCGCGAGCAGGATCGGCACCGTGGTCACCGCAATGACGAAAAAAGCGGTGACGTTGGTCACCGGCCGGTCGCGCGGCCGGGCGAGCTGGTCGAGGATCCAGATCGGCAAGGTGGACTGCTGGCCGGCGGTGAAGGTGGTGACGATGACCTCGTCGAACGACAGCGAGAAGGCCAGCATGCCGCCGGCGACCAGGGCCGACGCGATCGACGGCAGCACCACCGTGCGGAAGGTGGTGAAGAGATCGGCGCCGAGGTCCATCGCCGCTTCGATCTGCGAGGCGCCGCCGCGCCGCAGGCGCGCCACCACGTTGTTGTACACCGTGACGATGCAGAAGGTGACGTGGCCGGCGACGATGGTCCAGAAGCTGAACGGCATATCCGCCAGACCAAGGGTGGCGCGCAGCGCGATGCCGGTGACGATGCCCGGCAGGGCGATCGGCAGGATGACGAGCAGCGACAGCGCCTCGCGGCCGGTGAATTTCGCGCGCGCCACCGCCAGGGCGCAGAGCGTGCCGAGGACCAGCGCCGCCGTCGTCGCCACTGCGGCCACCTCGAGCGACAACACCAGCGCCCGCCACAAGTCCGCTCGCTGCCACGCGGCAGCGAACCAGCGCAGAGTCAGTCCCGGTGGCGGGAAGGTGAGCGTCGCTTCGTCGGTGCTGAAGGCGTAGAGCACTACCACCAGCATCGGCAGGTGGAGGAAAGCGAGCACCGCGAGCGCCGCGGCGACCAGGCCACGCGGGGCGCGCTCGGCGCGCTCAGAGCGCATCGAGAGCCCCGCTCTTGCGGGCGAGCGTCAAATACACGGTCATGAGCACCACCGGCACCACGGTCATCGCCGCCGCCAGCGGCATGTTGCCCGCCGTGCCCTGGTGCCGCAGCACGGCCTGGCCGATGAACAGGCTGGAGTTGCCGATCGTGCCGGGGATGATGAAGTCGCCCAGGGTCAGGGAGAAGGTGAAGATCGAGCCGGCGATCACGCCCGGCAGAGCCAAGGGCAACGTGACGCGAAGAAACGTGGTGCGCGGCGCGGCGCCGAGGTCGCTCGAGGCCTCGAGCAGGGACGATGGCACCCGCTCGAGCGACGCCGCGACGGGCAGCACCATGTAGGGCAGCCAGATGTAGACGAAGACCAGGAACATGCCGAGGGCCGAAAACGACAGCGACGGCCCGCCGACGACCGGCAGCGCCAGCACTCGCTCGAGGATCGGCTGCGCGCCCAGAGTGGCAAAGAGCCAGGACAGAATGCCCTCTTTGGCCAGGATCAGTTTCCAGGAGTAGACGCGAACCAGGTAGCTCGACCAGAGGGGCAACAAGACCGCGAGATAGACCAGCGCCCGCACCCGGCCGCGCGCGTAGCGCGCCACGTAGTAAGCCAGCGGAAAGGCGAGCAGAGCGCAGCTCACGGTCACCGCCGCTGCCATCGCCACGGTGCGGCCGACGATGTCGAGGTTGGCGGGAGTGAAGAGCTCGCCGTAGGTGCGCAAGGTGAAGCTGCGCACGACCTGGCCGGTGTAGGGGTCGATGGCGAAGAAGCTTTGCAGGAGAAGCGCCGTCAAGGAGCCGAGATAGACGACTCCCAGCCAGCCGAGCGGCGGCGCGAGCAATAGAGCGAGCCCCAGCCGCGGGTGGGCGGAGAGGAAGCGCGACAGGCGGCGGAGCGGACGGTCCGGGGCGCCGTTCACGTGTCCTCCAGAAACCGTACGTGCTCGCGACGCCAGACGGCGAGCACCCGCCGGCCGCGGGCTCGCAGCACGTCGTCGGAGGTGGTGTGGAGGTTCTGATGGACGACGGTCAGAAAGCCGCCGCCATCGAGCGCCACGCGGTAGCGGGTGTGGGCGCCGAGATAGAGCACCTCGGCGATCTCGCCGCCAGCCGCGAGCTCGCCCGAGACCGCCGGCGCGCCAGGCTCGCGGAGCTCGATCTTCTCCGGCCGCACGGTGAACGGACGCGGAGCGCCGGCGAGGCGCGCAGCGACATCGCCCGACAAGAGATTCGAGATGCCCACGAAGTCGGCGACGAAGGCAGTGCGCGGTTGTTCATAGATCGCCGCTGGCGTGCCGATCTGCTCGACGCGGCCGCGTTGGAAGACCGCCAAGCGGTCCGACATGGCGAGGGCTTCTTCCTGATCGTGGGTGACGAAGACGAAGGTGATGCCGAGCTCGCGCTGCAACGTCTTGAGCTCGACCTGCATCTCCTGGCGCAGCTTGAGATCGAGCGCCCCCAACGGCTCGTCGAGCAACAGCACGCGCGGCCGGTTGACCAGCGCCCGGGCGAGCGCCACCCGCTGGCGCTGGCCGCCGGAAAGCTGCGACGGCTTGCGGGCGCCCAGCCCGGGTAGCCGTACCAGGGCGAGGGCCTGCTCCACTCTGCTCTCCAACTCGGCACCGCGCAAACCGCGCAGGCGAGGGCCGTAGCCGACGTTACCCGCGACGCTGAGATGGGGGAACAGCGCATAGTCCTGAAAGACGGTGTGGACGTCGCGCTCGTAAGGCGGCACGTTCGTCACGTCCCTGCCGAGCAGCTCGACTCTCCCCGCGGTGGGTTTTTCGAAGCCGGCGATCAGGCGCAGGCAGGTCGTCTTGCCGGAGCCGGACGGCCCCAGCAGCGAGAAGAACTCGCCGTCCTCGAGCTCGAGCGTCACCCGGTCCACGGCCTTGACCTCACCGTAGTGCCGACTGATGTCTTGCAACCGAACCGCCGGGCCGTTTTTCAGCCTACCTCCCACCGATTGTCATCCTGAGCGAAGCGAAGGATCTGAACCACCAACGCTCCGATCGACTGCAGTGGTCGAAGCACGTACGTGGTCCAGATCCTTCGCTGCGCTCAGGATGACAACGGGACTCTTCCTCGACTTCTCGCCTACCTGCCTCCGATGATCGCGATGTAGTCTGTCGTCCAACGGTAGTACGGCACGCAGTTCTTGCTCCCGTCCGGGCACGTCGACGTTGGCGTCTTCCAAAAACTGATCTTGTCGAAGTTACCAAAGCCGTTGGTGTCGCACCCGGTGTCGGTCAGCAGAGCATTCCCTTTGCAGGCCTCTGGCATCGCGGGCACCGAACCGAACCAGGCGGCGAGGTCTCCCTGGAGCTTGGGATCGAGCGAGTGCTCGAGCCACTTGTAGGCGCAATTCGGGTGCGGGGCATCGACGTGGAGCATCGTCGAGTCGGCCCAGCCCGTTGCGCCTTCGACCGGGAAGACACTCGCCACCGGCGCCTTCTGCGACTGCAGCAGGTTGACCTGGAACGGCCAGCTGCCCGAGGCCACGACGCCCTCGTTGGTGAAATCGGCGATCTGCACGTTGGCGTCGTGCCAGTACTTGCCGACCAGCTTGCGCTGGGCGCGCAGCAGCTCGAGGGCGGCCTTGTATTGATCCTCGGTCAGGGCATAGGGGTCGGTGATGCCGAGCTCGGGCTTCTTGTGCTTCAGATAGACCGCGGCGTCGGCGATGTAGATCGGCCCGTCGTAGGCCTGCACCCGGCCTCTGTTGGACTTGCCGTCCGGAAGCGTGGTCTCTTCGAACACCACGCTCCAGCTCTCCGGCGCCTTGTCAGCGAACGTCTTGGTGTTGTACATCAACACGTTGGGTCCCCACTGGTAGGGCACGCCGTAATGCTTGCCGCCGACGGTGTGCCAGGGCGCGTTCTGCAGCCGGGGATCGACCTTGGACCAACTGGGAATGAGCGCCAGGTTCAACTCCTGCACTTTGTTGCCGGCGATCAGCCGGTTCGAGGCGTCTCCCGAGGCGGTGACCAGATCGAAGCCGCCTTCGTTCATCAGCGCGACCATCTCGTCGGAGGTGGCGGCGCTCTTCACCGTCACCTTGCAGCCGCTCGCCTGCTCGAAGGCGGTAACCCAGTCGTAGGCCTTGTCGGTCTCGCCGCGCTCGATGTAGCCCGGCCAGGCGACGATCGAGACTTCGCCCTCGCCGGCGCCCACCGCGGCGGGCGGTCCGCCCGCCGGCGGCGCGTCGGTAGCAGGTCCCGGGGCCGGCGCTTTCGCTTGGCAAGCCGTGAGCAGCACCGCCATCGCAATCCACGCTGTACCTTTCATGACTCCACCTTTTTCCGGCGCTCCTCAGAGCGCGATCCTGGCCATCACGTGCTTGACCTGGGTGTAATCCTCGAGCGCGTACATCGACATGTCCTTGCCATAACCCGATTGCTTGTAGCCGCCGTGGGGCATCTCCGAGACCAGCGGCAGATGGTCGTTGATCCACACCGTGCCGAAGCGCAGCTGGCGCGCCGCGTGCAGTGCGCGATTCACGTTGGTCGTCCACACCGACGCCGCAAGGCCGTAGTCGACGTCGTTGGCCCAGGCCAGCGCCTCGTCGTCGCTCGAGAAGCGGGTCACCGTGACCACCGGGCCGAAGACTTCCTTCTGGACGATCTCGGCGCGCTGCGGAGCGTCGGCGATGAGCGTCGGGCGGTAATAGAAACCGCGGCCGGTGGGCGCCTCGCCGCCCACCACGACGCGAGCGCTCTCCCTTGCGGCGCGCTCGACGAAGCCGGCCACCCGTTGGCGCTGCTCGCTCGATACCAACGGACCGATGAACGTATCGTCGCGCTCGATGTCGCCCCAGGTGACCGACTCGACGACGCCTTGCACGGTCTCTACCAGACGATCGTAGATCCTGGGTCCGCCGTAAAGCCGCGTCGCTGCGGTGCAGTCCTGACCGGAGTTGGCGAACGCCGCCAGCTTGAGCACCGCGGCCAGCTGCTCGAGGTCGGCGTCGTCGAAGACCACCACCGGCGCTTTGCCGCCCAGCTCGAGGTGCACCTTCTTGAGTGAGGCCGCGGCGGCAGCGGCCACCAGCTTGCCGGTGCCGACGTCGCCGGTGAGCGAGACCATGCTCACCTTGGGATGACGCACCAGCGCCGCGCCGACCGGTTCGCCGTAGCCGGTGATGACGTTGAGCACGCCCTTCGGAAACAGATCGGCAGCCAGCTCGGCGAGGCGCAAGCTGCTGAGCGGCGTCTGCTCGGCGGGCTTCAGGATCACCGTGTTGCCGGCAGCGAGCGCCGGGCCGATCTTCCACGCCGCCATCATCAGCGGATAGTTCCAGGGCGCGATGGAGGCCACCACGCCCACCGCTTCGCGGCGGATGATCGACGTGTAGTTGGCAAGGTATTCACCGGCCGCCCTGCCCTCCATGCAGCGGCAGGCGCCGGCGAAGAAGCGCAGGTTGTCGGCGATGAACGGAATCTCGGACTTGGCGAGCCACATCGGCTTGCCGACATTGCGCGCCTCGATCGCCGCCAGCTCGTCGCCGTGCGCCTCGATGCGATCGGCGAGCTTCAGGAGCAGCGCGCTGCGCTCCCCCGGCGTGGTGGCGCTCCACGATTCGAAGGCAGCCGCGGCGGCCTGGACGGCGCGCTCCACGTCCTCGGTGCCGCCCACCGGCACTTCGGCGATCGGCTCCTCGGTGGCCGGCGAGACGATGGTCTCGCGCCGGCCGTCGGCGCCGTCGCGAGTGTCGCCGTCGATGAACAAGGAATAATGCGAAGTCATCGTTCGCTCTCCTTACTGACGCAACAGCTTCGACCTAGAACGATAACCCCGCGCCCACGGTGAACACCGTTTCGTCGTCGACGCCGATATCCTCCAGCGCCTCGAGGGCGATCGACTGCTCGACCATGACGTGGAGCGAGAAGGCATCGGTCACCTGCCAGGGCACGTCGAGGCCCAGCAGGACGTCGTTCAATGCGAAGGCTTCATCGCCGTTGTACTCGTTGTCGATGCCGAGCGCGCCCGACCAGTCGAGGCTCACACTGTCGCTGATCGCGAAGCTGTGCTCGATGCCGATCCTCAGGAAGCCGCCGTCAACTCTGTCGACGTCGCGTTGGTACGACACGCTCGGCGACAGCAGCGTCTTCCACGCCACCGCGGCGCCGAGCTCCGTGCTGTCGCTGAAGCCGAGGCCGGCTTCCACCTCGTTGGGGTAGAGATAGGTGACCACCCCCACCGTCAGTGAGAAGTTGCCCGCCGAGAAGGTGTAGTCGGCGCCGAAGTCGATCTCGGTGAAATCACCCTCGCCTGCGTCGCCGTCGAAGTCACCGCGGTAGGCGTCGCTCCAGACGCTGAAGTTGCCGATCGTGAGAGTGGCGTTCGCAGCCAGCACCGGCTGGTCGTCTCCGGTCAGTAGGACGCCGCGGAAGAGATACCGGTCGGCCCAGTCGATGCCGACGTCGACGCTCCACGGTTTCTCGTCCCCGGCGGCGGTGGCCTCCTGCGCTGCCAGCCGACCAGCCGGAACGAGCAGGAGCGCCGCGCACATCCAGGTTGAGCTCATGCAGGTATCGCCGAGTTTTCTATCACAGCGAGCACCGGCGCACAGGTGCGCCCGCAGCGAGCTACAACCTTGTGCTAGAAGCGCAGATCGAAGCCGGCGCGGGCGCCGAAGCCCGGCGCCGGGATGGCGAGCGCCACGTCCTGTCCCGAGAGGTCGGTGAGCACGTAACCGAGGGCGGCGTAGGCGCGGTCGGTGAGGTTGAGCAGATCGAGATAGACGCCGCCGCGGCGCAGCTCGCGCCGCAAGCGCAGGTCCACCACCCAGACTGCCGGCAGCTCCACTTGCTCGGCGTCATCGAGGAAGCGGCCGTCGTTCCAACGCGCCACCAGGTCGCAGGTGAAGCTCCGCCCGAGGTCCGCCTGCAGCCCGGCGCGCAGGAGGTGACGGGGAATGTTCTTGAGCTGCCGGCCGCGGTGCTCACCGCCGCGCGGCTCGACGCGGGTCCAGGCGTAGGTGGCGAACGGCCGCACTCTGCCGCGCTGGCGCAGCCAGGCGGCCGCCTCGATTCCACGATGCAGGCTCGAACCGATGTTGCGATAGGTGAAGGTGGCGGGATCGAAGTCGATCTCGTCTTCCACCGCGGTGTCGTAGAGCGCCAGCTCCCAGCGCTCGCCGGCGTCGCCGCCGCGGGCCCCGACCTCGACGGTGCGCGCCCGCTGTGGCAAGAGCTGCGGATTCGAGATGTGGAAGGTGCCGCCGGCAAAGTCGGGGAAAGGACGCGGATCGAAGAGCTGATCGATGGTCGGTGTCTTGAAGGCTCGAGAGGCCTGCGCGAAAACGCTGGCGGCATTCGGTGAGCGTCCCAGCCGCCACGTCACCCCCAGTCGGGGTGACCACGCCTCATGACGTTCCTCGTTCTCCGCCGCACGATCGCCGATGCCGTCCCAGCGCAGGCCCGCGGTGATGCGCACTCGGTCATGGACGTCGAATCCCTGGGTGGCGAACCCGGCGAGCCGCTGGCGGCGCGCATCGACCGCGGCATCGTCGACGCCGAGGTAGCGGGTATCCATGGTCTCTCGCGCCACCTCGACTCCGGCTCGTAGCGCCGACGGCCAGCCGGAGACCATGAACCGGCGCTCGTGCTGGAGCTCCCCGCCCAGCAGCTGGGTGTTCAGCCGCCGGTGCGCGGTGTCGGCGAGCTCCGGGGTGAACAGCAGCGTGCGCACGACGTCGGCGTCACGTCGCACACCGTAGAGCGCCGCCTGCCAGCCGCCGCTCTGGTAGCGAAACGTGGCCCAGCGCCGGCGGCTCTCGTCGCGATCGTCGGCGAACCGCGGATCGGCCTGGCCGTCGGCGTCTTCGAGAGCGGCAAGCGGCAGCGGTCCGCCGTCGGCGCGTTCGCGCTCCGACCAGCCGGAGGCCAGCTTCCAGACGCCCCTCTGGTCGCCGCCGTCGGCGACCGCGAAACCGAGGTGCATCTCGTCGGCCTCGCTGAACTCGCGATAGCCGTCGGTCTTGGAGCCGCTCGCATCGAGATGCCAGCGCACGCCCTTTCCCCAATCGAAGCCGCTGTCGAAGGTGAGAGTCGAGAAGCTCCCCACGCCCCAAGCCGAGCGCCGGCCCCGGCCCTCGGTGACCTCGACGGTGCGCACGTCCACCACCCCGCCGAGCGCGGTGTCGCCATAGAGCGACGAGGCGGCGCCGCGCAGAGCTTCGACCTGGGCAATGGATGAGCCGCGCAGACGCCGCCAGTCTCCGACTCCGGACTCCGGATCGTAGAGCGGCGTCCCGTCAACGCGGAGCTGCACGTACTCGGCCTCACCGGCGCCGAAGAAACCGCGCGCCGAGCTCATCGGCGTGCCGCCGAAGTCGCCGGCGAAGAGCATCTGGATTCCGGGCACCAGGTCCACCCACTCGGCGAGCGTTTGCGCCGGCAAGCGGGAGACGTCCTCGGGCCGCAGGCGCGTCACCGCGGCCGGCACGCGGTCGGCGGGCTCGGCGCCGCGCTCGGCCACCACCAGGATCGTTTCCTCGACTACCGGGATCTCGCCATTTGCCGCCAGGGCCGCGGCGAGCGACGCCTGACGGAGAACGGCGCCGAAGATCATTGCGTGGGGATCGGCTCGATGCGGAAAACTTTACCTGTTTTCGGAAGCACCTCGGCGGCTTTCTGGGTGGGCTCGAAAACGCCGAAATCGAGCACGTAGACCAAACCGTCCGGTCCGACCTTGACGTCGACCGGCCGCTCGAATCCGTCCTCGAGATCGAGTCGCGAGGCGGGCAGCGCGGGACCGTCCCCCCGGTTGCGAGCGAAGACGGTGCGCCGGCCGCTGGTCAGATCCACCGCCTCGACCTGGAACCCGGCGTGCTCGTCCGGCTTCACCGGATCGGTGGTCGGCCGGAAGTCCCCCATCTCGGAGATCAGCAATTGGCCACTCCAAGCGGCGAAGGGACCGCCCTGGGGCACCACGGTCATGCCGCCCAGCGCGGCGTGCGGATCGGTGGCCGTCACCAGCAGCGAGCGATCGGGCGCCGCGAGCCCCGAGGCGGCGTGATCGATGACGAACTCGAGCGCATCCTGGGACTCCGGGAAGTACTGCTTGGGCGAGCGATAGCGAGGGTCGGTGAGCGGCACCAGCGCGGCGGAGTAATCCGGCCAGCCATACCAGGCGCCGTCGCGCAACCGGTAGATGGCGTCGGGATCGTCGAGAACCGGCCGCGTGCTGCGCACGTCGGCGCCATGCATGCCGATGAGCAGCGTGCCGTCGGGCGCGAAGGCGAGCGCGACCGGATTGCGGAAACCCCAGGCCCGTACCTCGGGCTCGCGCTCGCCGGCCTTCAGGCGATAGACCGCGCTCATGCACAGACGCTCGCCGCGCACGCGCTGCCCGGCCGGCTGACCGTAGGCGCCGAAAGCTCCGGTCACGGCCCGATCGCCGGTCGCTTCGGTGAGCGCGTTGTCGTCGCTGAAGGTCTGTCCGCGCAGCACCAGGTCGCGACACGGAACGTCGCGCACCTGGGGACGCTTCTCCAGCCACTTGTGGTTGACCGGATCGTGACTCGAGACCACACCCGAGTTCGTCGCACTGCCAATTCCGAAATGGAGATCGCCTGCAGCGTCGAAAGCCAGGTAGTTCACGTTGTGATCGCCGTTGCCAGGCAGCCCGCGCAGCACCGCTTCGGCTGGCCCGCCCTCCGGGCGCAAGCGGCTGATTCCCCAGGTTCCGTCCTTCTCCTCGTGCGAAAGGTAGAGCCAGCCGTCGTGAAACTCGAGGCCGATCGCCGCCGCTCCGGTCGGAGCGCCGGCGCCCTCGAGCTTCAGTTCGTCGAGGTCGCCGTCCCGGCCGACGCGCAGAATGCGCGGCTCGAGCAGCGGCACCGGCACCATGTGCGATTCGAGCACGTAGAGCCGGCCGGTCGAGTCCCAGGTCATCGAGCTCGGATAGTTGAGTCCGGCGACCACGCGCACCGCCCGGAATCCCTCCGGCACGCTGATGTCCGGAGCGCGCTCGCGCTCGGTCGTGCGCGGCTTCGCCTGATCGACCGCCTTGTAGGCGACCTGTCCGCAACCAACGGCCGCGAGCCCGCCGGCCATGATTACGGCGAGCAGCTGCGGGCGCTTCATGTCCGCGCGCCCTGCACGTCCTCATCCAGCACGCCGATGCGATGCTTGAAGACCAGCTCCCCGCCCAGCCAGCCCGCCAGGCCGAGAACCGCCAGCCCCAGCGTCGAGAGGGTCATCGCCCAGCCCCAACCCGGTGGATCGAGCGGCGGGCGCTGCCAGCGCAGCACCAGGCTGATGGAGTAGAAGACCAGTGCCCCTACATTCATCAGCAGATGAAACGTCGCTGTGCGCCGCGCCGCCGACGGCAACGGCAACCCGAAGTAGTCGATCAGGCCGGCTACCGCGGCCAATGCCGCGGTCGCCAGGCCGATGGCGATCGACACCCGCGCGACGTCGAACCACATCTCCACCTGGCGTGCCGAGTACAGCACGTCGGCAATGGTGGCGGTGACGAAAGCACCGATCGGCAGCGCCACGAGCATGGGGTGAATGGGATGGTCACCGATAGCGGCCCGGCTGCGCATGGTTTTCTCCCTTGCGCCGTCCCGGCTGCAACTGCGATGCCACGGCGGGAGGAAATTCCTCCGGCGGCAGGGCTCTTGCACTGGGACCACCCGAGGTTTCACTTACGCCGTACGGAAAGGATGCGCCAATTCGTCGCACACTCGCTCGCCTCGCTCTGGCGGCGGCGCTGGTCGTCGCCACTATCGTCGGCTACCGCGCGCTGTTCGTCTACCAGCTGGCGCCGAGCGGGTGTCCGCCGGTGAATGCCGTCCGCGAGGATTCGTCGGCGCCGCCGCCGGGCACCCGGCTGACGGTGCTTTCCTACAACATCGAGGGCCACGCCGCCCTGGTGCGCGGCGGCCACCTGACAGGTGTCGCGCAGGTGATCGCCGCCCGGAAGCCGGACGTCGTGGCGCTGCAAGAAGTCCATCGCGGGACCTGGCAGGCGCGATTCCGCGATCAAGCTCGCGAGCTGGCGAGCGCCACCGGGATGGAGATCGTCTATGGCCCGAGCTTCCGCTCGCTGGGCGGCGAGTTCGGCAACGCGCTGCTCACCCGCGGCCATATCACCGGCTCACGGGTGGTTTCACTGCCCTCTTTTGGCGAGCCTCGCTCGCTACTCGAAGCCGAGGTCGAGATCGAAGGCGCGCGCTATTCGATCTTCGTCACCCATCTGGCGGCCTGGGGTTCGTTCAACCGCCGCACCCGTCAGCGGCAGGTGAGCTGCCTCGGCGATCACCTGCGGGCCAGCAAGCGCCCGTTCGTGCTCTGCGGGGATCTCAACGCGGTGCCCGGCGCGCCCGACCTGGAGCTGCTGGAGAGCGGCGGTTTCGCGCGCCTTTGCGGACTGGCGAGCGAACCCACGCACACGCTGCTCGGCCGCCGCTTGGACTACATCTTCGCCGACCCTCGCTTCCAGGTGATCGACGCGGCAGTGCTCCGCGAAGGACCCTCCGATCACTGGCCGATCGCCGCCACCCTCGAGTGGCCGGAGGCGACCAGCGATGCTGCGCGTTAAACACGACCCGAAGGGACCCGACACCGTGACAATGGCAACCTGGTTGGTCTTCACCCTGCTCGGCGTGATTCTGCTGCTCGTCCTGCTCCTTTGGTCGGCGCAGCGCGGGCGTCGCGTCCACCTCACCTTCGGCGAGCTGGACACGCTGCGCGAAGCACTACCCTCGATCGCCGGCGCCACGCACGGCGTGCTGATGCCGGGCAACCGCGTCGAATTGCTGCAGAACGGCGCCTTTTTCCCCGTCCTGCTGGAGGCGATCGCGGCGGCCCGCGAGACCGTGCATCTGGAGTCCTACGTCTGGTGGAAGGGCGCGATCTGCGTCCAGGTCGCCGACGCCCTGGCCGCCAAGGCACAGCAGGGCGTCGAGGTCCGCCTGCTGCTCGACGCCTCGGGTTCGTCGCGCATGGACGACGAGCTGTGGACGCGGATGAAGGACGCCGGGGTCAAGGTCGCCAAGTACCGTCCGCTGCGCCTCAGCAACCTGGCGCGGATCAACTCGCGCGACCATCGCAAGATCGTGGTCGTGGACGGCAAAGTCGGCTTCGTTTTCGGCCACGGTATCGCCGACCAGTGGACCGGCGACGCCGAGGACCGCGAGCACTGGCGGGACACCGGGGCGCGGGTCGATGGCCCGATCGTCGGCCAGCTCCAGTCCGCCTTTACCGAGAACTGGGTCGAGGAAACCGGCGAGGTGCTGGTGGGTTCGCGTTTCTTCCCCAAGCTCGAGGCTGCGGGCCCGAGCCAGGCCCACCTCGCCTATCACTTCCAACACGGCAGCGTGTCGGCGGTCGATCTGCTCTATCGCATCGCGTTTCTCTCGGCCCAGCAGGAGCTCTGGATCCAAAACCCCTACCTGGCGCCCGATCCGGGAGTGCTCCATCTGCTCGTCGATGCCGCTCAGCGCGGCGTCGACGTCCGCGTCATGCTGCCGGGAGAAGTGACCGATGCCCAGATCGTGCGCCACGCCGGCCATCGTCACTTCGCCACTTTGCTGCGCGGCGGTGTGCGACTGTTCGAATACCAGCGCACGCTCATCCATCAGAAGGTGATGGTGGTCGACGGCCTGTGGTCGCACCTCGGCTCGACCAATCTCGACAACCGCTCCTTCGAGTCCAACGACGAGATCAGCCTTGGCATCGTCGATGCCGAGATTGCCGGCTCGCTCCGCCAGGCCTTTCTCGCCGATCAGCGCCAGTGCCGTGAAATCACCCTTCCCGAATGGGGTCGCGAGTCGTGGGCACACCGCATGCGCGACCTGGTCGCCTGGCGGCTCAACGAGATGCTCTGAAACCGTCTGGCACGGTCGCTGCACCGCTTCCCGGCAGGCACCGTAAATGCTGCGTGTGCAGACAAGGAGATGCAAGATGACGGTTTCAACCCTGCAGGAACTGTTCAACATCGAGCTCGAGGACCTCTACGACGCCGAACACCAGATTCTCGCGGCGCTGCCCAAGTTGATCGAGGCCGCAACGTCGCCCGATCTCCGTTATGCCCTCGACGAGCACCTCAAGCTGACCGAGGCCCACGTCGACCGGCTCGAGGAGGTCTTCGAGACCCGCGGCCTGAAGCCCAAGCGCAAGGAGTGCGCGGGCATGAAGGGCCTGATCACCGAGGGCGAGCACATGCTCAAGGAGAAGATGACCAACGAAGTGCGCGACGCCGCGCTCATCGCCGCCGCGCAGCGCGTCGAGCACTACGAGATGGCGGTCTACGGCGCGCTCCGCACCTACGCGCAGGAGCTCGCCGATCTCGAGAGCGCACGCCTGCTGCAAGCGACGCTCGACGAGGAGGCTGACGCCGACCGCCGCCTCAGCCAGTTGGCCGAGTTCCAGATCAACCTGCTGGCGGCGGCGCCGGCGATCGCTGCCGTCTGAGGCCGAGTCGGGCCTCGATTGGCACGGCGGTTGCTCTTTACCCCTTCCGGAGTCGAATTCAAGAGAGGAGGAGACGAATGAAGAACATTTTGCTTACCGTTGCAGCGGTCGCTCTTACCCTGGGTGGCTGCTCGCCCCGGGACGTGGATAGGGCGCAGCCCAATCCCGAGGAGCGTACCCCCGCCGTGACCGAGGCGGAGAAGCCAGGCGTCAACGCGCCCGGAGATCTCAACCCGGCCGAGGCTCAGATGCGCATCGACGACGTCACGCTCGGCCACGAGGTCGGGTCGGACGGCGCCATCGTCGCCGGTAAGTCTGGCGACGACTTCGCTCCGGGCGAAACCATTCATCTGGCCATGGAAGTCGGCGACACGCCGGCTGGATCCGCGGTCAAGGTGGTGTGGTTCGGACCCGGCGACACCCGCATGACCGAAGACACCAAGCCGGTCGCAGCGGGCGCCAAGTACCTGACGTTCAACACCAAGGCCGACGGCTGGGCGATCGGCGACTATCGTGCCGAAGTCTGGGTCGGCGATGAGAAGGTCAACACTCAGCAATTCCAGATCGTGCAACCGGCCGACGCCGGTAAGTAATCGCAACCGCAAAGGAGACGGCAAATGAACCTCATCATCTGGCTCGTCGTGGGTGGCATCGTCGGCTGGATTGCCAGCATGATCATGCGCACCGATGCCCAGCAGGGCATCTTCCTCAACATCGTGGTCGGCATCATCGGCGCTCTGGTCGCCGGCTTCGTGCTCACGCCGCTGGTCGGGAGGGGAACCATCAACAGCGGGGACTTCAGCCTCATGGGGCTGGTGCTCTCCCTGGTCGGTTCCGTCATCCTGCTGGCGATCGTGAATCTGCTGCGGCGCGGCGCAGTTCGCTAAGCTCCGTCCACCGCAGCACTCACCGCCGCGGACCCGCGAGGGCCGCGGCGGTTTTCTTTTGGGCCTTCTTTTTACCGGGAGTAGACGGCGCGCTTCAAGGCAGCACAACCGCCGCCGCCTGCGGGACCAGATCTCCGAAGGCCATCGCCAAGCCCAGGAGCAGGAGGGCGGCTTCCGGAAGCCACAGCCGGCGCAGCCGGCTGCGATCGCGGGTGGCGCTCAACCAGAGCGCCGCCGAGTGGACGAGCAACAGGACGAGCAGACCGGATGCAAGGGTGGCCGGACGCCCGCCCCCGAACAGATGCCAGGCGAGCTCGAGCATCACCGGCAAGAGGAATACTGCCGCCGCAACCACCACCGCCGCCGCATGTCGCGCGCCGTTGAGCAGCCCAAGCGTTCCCCAACCCAGCAGCGCCAGTGCGCCGAGGGCAAAGCCCACGATCAAGGTGGCCGCTCGCATCTCGTCGCTGCGCAGCTCGTCTGCGATGCCACTGTTCGACAGTCCGGCGAGCGTCACGACGCTGGCCGCGACCCACACCGTCAGGCCGACAGAGACCAGCCCGCTCGTCTCCTGCCAGAAGCCAGCGTCCTTCACCGTGCCTTCGCTCATGGGAGAACCCTTTTCCGCTGCTTGTTCCTGATCCAGTTGGATGCAAGAGCCCCGCCCGCGGCACGTCGCTTGCTCTGGCAGTGGTGCGACGCGGCTTCATCCGTGTCATGGGGGAGAGACTGCCGATGGCACTCGCACTGCAACCCACGCATCTGCGCCGTTACCTCGAGATCGCGCGGCTGTTGTGGAAGTACGCACGACCGGAGATCAAGAGCGGGCCGGCGCTCGAGCTTCCGGCTGATGCCGAGCCCGGGGCTGGCGCGGCTGCCACCGATGGAACCGACCTGGCGCGCGATCTCGAGCGTATGGGCCCGACCTTCATCAAGCTCGGGCAGGTCCTTTCCACCCGTCCTGACCTGCTCGCGCAGCCTCAGCTCGACGCCCTGGCGCGGCTGCAGGATCAGGTCGAGCCGTTCCCCTTCGCCGCCGCCCGCGAGGTGCTCGAGGAGGAGCTCGGCGCACGGCTGAGCAAGCTGTTCGCCGATTTCGAGGAACAGCCGATCGCCGCCGCCTCGCTCGGGCAGGTACACCGCGCGCGGCTGCGCGACGGCCGCCTGGCGGCGGTGAAGGTCCAGCGCCCCGACGTCCGCGCCCGGGTGGCCGAGGACCTCGAGGTGCTGCAGCGCGCCGCCGCGCTGCTCGACCGGCACACTTCGCTCGGCGACCGCTACCGCTTCGTGGATCTGATCGAGGAGTTCCGGCGCACTCTGCAGCGCGAGCTCGACTACACCGTCGAGGCCGCCAACATGGAGCACATGGCGCAGATCCTGGAGCCCTTTTCCCGCTTGCTGGTGCCGGCGCCGTTCGCCGGCCTGTCGACCGGCAGGGTGCTGACCATGGAGTACGTCCAGGGGCGCAAGATCACCGACGTCAGCCCGCTGGGGCGCATCGACTTCGACGGGGTGGCGCTCGCCGACCAGCTTTTCGCCGCCTACCTCGACCAAATCCTCGTGCGCGGCTTCTTCCACGCCGACCCCCACCCCGGTAATGTTTTCCTGACCGACGACGGCCGTCTGGCGCTGCTCGATCTCGGAATGGTCGGCCGGCTGACGCCGGAGATGCAGGAGCGCTTGCTCCGCCTGCTGCTCGCCACCAGCGACGGCCGCGGCGAGGAGGTCGCCGAGCTGGCGCAGTCGATCGGCGAGCCGCTCGAGCACTTCGACGCCGCCGCCTTGCGCCGCTCGATCGGCACCCTGGTGGCGGACAACCAGGACGTCAAGGCCGCGGATCTCGCGGCGGGACGGGTCATGATCGAGCTGCACCGCGTTTCGAGCGTCGCCGGGCTGCGCCTGCCGGCCGAGCTCGCGTTGCTGGGCAAGACGCTGCTGCAGCTCGACGAGATCGGCCGCTTGCTGGCCCCCGAGTTCGATCCCAACAAGGCGCTGCGCGAGCACGCCGCCGAGCTGAGCCGCAAGCGGATGCGCAGCCGCACCTCGCTGCGCCGCATTCTGGCCACCAGCCACGATCTGGCGGAGTTTGCCGAGCGTCTGCCGGCGCGTGCCAATCGCATCCTCGACAAGGTGGCGAACAACGAGCTCTCGGTGCGCGTCGAGGCCATCGACCACGAGCTGCTGCTGCAAGGGGCGCAGACCGTGGCCAATCGCATTGTCCTCGGTCTGGTCCTGGCGGCACTCATCGTCGGCGCGTCGATGCTGATGCAAGTCGAGACGACGTTTCGCATTCTCGGCTATCCGGGGCTGGCAATGATGTTCTTTCTCGCCGCCGCGACCG
Organism: Thermoanaerobaculia bacterium; assembly: GCA_963821905.1. Classification (GTDB taxonomy): domain Bacteria; phylum Acidobacteriota; class Thermoanaerobaculia; order Multivoradales; family JAGPDF01; genus CAWGFP01. The sequence continues at coordinate 598,979 of CAWGFP010000011.1, forward strand.
GCGGCGTCGCCGCTGGCGCTCAACATCGTTTTCGGCGATGTGCACCGCAAACCGCAAAGCAAGAATCGGCGCTGAGCGTGGCTTCATCCTTGCACTTACCCCTCACGTACGGCCGGCGCACGGAGCGCCGCGCTCGATAAACAGCAAGGAGTTGCGTGATGACCAAGAAGGACTTGAATCGGGATCCGTTGACCGGCGAGCCGGGCTCTCATCCTGTAGGCACGGGCGTCGGCGCAGCTGGTGGCGCGGCGGCAGGCGCGGCGGTCGGTGGCGCAATTGGCGGACCGGTCGGCGCGGTAGTGGGTGGTGCAGTCGGTGCCGTCACCGGCGCAGCCGCCGGACACGGTGCCGCCGAGGCGGTGAATCCCACCGTCGAGGATGCCTACTGGCGGGACAACTACATCTCCCGCGAGTACGTCGACCGCTCGCTGCCGTACTCCGCGTACGCCCCGGCTTATCGCTATGGCTGGGAGTCTCGCAGCCGCTACGGCACGAAGCCGTTCGAAGAGGTCGAGAGCGACCTCGAGCGTGGCTGGGACCGCGTCAAGGGCGAGTCGTCCCTGGCTTGGAATCAGGCCAAGGGCGCGGTGCGTGACGCTTGGCATCACGTCGAGCGGGCGCTGCCTGGCGACGCCGACCTCGACGGCCGGTAGTCTCTGCCCTGGGCGCCGGCCTGTCCGGCGGCGCCCTCATTTTTCTCCGATCTTCCGAGCCCGTCTGGCACGGGCTTTGCGAAGGCATGTCCGGGCTAATTGCTTAGAATGACATCAGCCACCACGCCGGGGGGAGGTACACCACAATGCCGAAGGCCCTGATCGTTGACGACGACGCCAACTCGCTGTCGGCTCTTGCCGCGTTGGTGAGTCGCGAGGGTTTCATCACCGCCACCGCCGGAGATCTGCGCGAGGCGCGCCGAGCGCTACAAGTAGAGCCGCCGGACGTCTTGCTGGCCGATCTTCAGCTTCCCGATGGCAGCGGCCTCGACCTGCTCAACGAGCGTCCGCCGTCGGTCGACGTCGTGCTCATCACCGGCCACGCCACGGTCGATACCGCGGTCGCCGCGCTGCGCATGGGGGCCGCCGACTACCTGACCAAGCCGGTCGACGTGCCGCGCCTCAAGGCGGTGCTGGCCAACGTGACCAGCGCCCGCGTCTTGCGCGGCCAAGTTGCCGAGCTGCGCGCCGAGCTGCGCCAGTTGGGCCGTTTCGGCTCGATGATCGGCGCCGCGCCCGCCATGCAGCGCATCTACGATCTGGTCGCCAAGGTGGCACCGTCCGACGCCACCGTGCTGGTCACCGGGGAGAGCGGCACCGGCAAGGAGCTGGTCGCCGAAACCATCCATCGTCTCAGCCGGCGCACTGCGAAGGCTTTCGTGGCGATCAACTGCGGCGCCATCTCACCCACGCTGATCGAGAGCGAGCTATTCGGCCACGAACGAGGCAGCTTCACCGGCGCGGACCGCACGCATCGCGGCTGTTTCGAGCGCGCCGACGGCGGCACCCTCCTGCTCGACGAGGTCAGCGAGATGTCGGCCGACCTGCAGTCGAAGCTGCTGCGCGTGCTCGAGACGGGCACCGTGCTGCGGGTGGGTGGCGACAAGCCGACCAAGGTCGACGTCCGCGTCATCGCGGCGAGCAACCGGGATCTCGACCAGGCCGTGGCGGAAGGGAAGCTGCGCCAGGATCTGCTCTATCGCCTCAAGGTGTTTCCGATCCTCCTGCCACCGCTGCGCGATCGCGGCGACGACGTCGTCGCACTGGCTCAGTTCTTCCTTGACCGGCTCAACCAGCAGGACGAAACCGAGAAGCATTTTTCCGCCGACGCCATCGGCGCCGTGCGCGGCTACACCTGGCCCGGTAACGTGCGCGAGCTGCGCAACGCCGTGCACCGCGCCCACATCCTCGCCGACGGCGAGGAGATCCACCGCCGCGACCTGCCAGAGGAGGTGGCGTCGGCGGGCGGTCCCTGGGCACCCGAAGACGAGGCCGTCACCGCTCCCGTCGTCGCCAGCTCCAACGGCGGCTCGGCGCTCGCCGGCCGGATTCCCGCCGCCACGCCCCTGCACGAAATCGAGAAGCAGGCGATCCTGGCTACCCTCGCCCACTTCGGCGGCGACCGCGGGCAGACGGCCGCCGCGCTGCAGATCAGCGTCAAGACGCTCTACAACCGGTTGCGCGAGTACAAGCAGACGGCCTGAGTCTCGCGACTCAATGCCGGACCAGCCGGGCGAGCTCGTGCAGCAGCGTGTCGGGCTCGATGGGCTTGGTCAGATGAACCTGAAACCCGGCGGCGAGCAGCGAACGATGCTCGGTTTCCCCGGCGAAAGCGGTGAGCGCCGCCACCGCCGCGGTGCCGCCCTCAGAGGCCGGTAGCTTCCTGAGCTCGCGAATCAGCTCATAGCCGTCGCCCCCCGGCATCTGGATATCGCTCAGCACGATCTCGGGCCGGAAACGTGGCGCCAACTTCAGCGCCTCACGCGCGCTGCCGGCAGTGAGCACCACGGCGTCGCGGCCGGATAGCCACTTCTCCAGGAGTTGCAGGGCCGCCGTGTCGTCGTCGACCACCAGCACTCGCTTGCCGCGCAACGGATCGGGAAGCGCCGGGTACGGCCCACTGTCCACTTCTTCCTCGAAGTCGGATGGCGCCGGGGTGACCGGCAGCCGGACGATGAACTCGGCCCCGCATCCCCTTCCCTCGCTCGCGGCGGCGACCCGTCCGCCGTGCATCTGCACCAAGTGCCGCACGACGGAAAGGCCGAGGCCGAGCCCGCTGTGGCTGCGCCGGTCGCTCGACTGCCGGAAGGCCTCGAAGACATGCGGCAGGAAGTCGGGGTCGATGCCGACCCCGTTGTCGGAGACGCGCAGCAGCAGCTCCTGGCCCTCGGCCCGCAGCTCGACGCGCGCGCGGCCGCCACGCGGGGTGTAGGTGACGGCGTTGGACACCAGGTTGGTGACCACCTGACGCAAACGGTCTGGATCGCCGAAAGTGACCGGCACCGGCGCCGCGTCCACTTCGAGAGCGAGGCGCTTCGCCGACGCCGCCGGCTGGTGCGCGTGAACCGCGGCGAGCACGATCTCCCGCAGGTCGCTCGGCCGCCGGTTGAGACGCATGGTGCCGGTGATGACCCGCGAGACGTCGAGCAACTCTTCGATCAGCCGCACCTGCGCCTGGGCGCTCTGCGCGATGACTTCCGCTCCGCGCTGCACGTCATCCGGCGTGACGCCGTCGTTGCGCAGGACATGGGCCCAGCCGACGATGGCGTTGAGCGGGTTGCGCAGCTCGTGCGAGACGGTGGCGAGAAACACGTCCTTGGCGCGGCTCGCGGCGTCGGCCTCTTCCCTCGCCTGTTCCGCGGCGGCGAGCAGGAGTTGATTGTCTTCCTGGGCTTGCTTCATCGACTCGACGTCGAGACAGCAGCCGATGTAGCCGGTGAACACGCCGTCGCGGCCGCGCCTCGGCACGCCCTGGTCGAGCATCCAGCGCTGCTGCCCGTCGTGGCGGCCCAAGCGGTACTCGAGGGTGAAGGGCTGGCGGGCCTCAGCCGCTTCCCGGCGCACCGCGATGCAGCGCTCGCGGTCGTCGGGATGCACCGCCTCGCGCCAGTCGCCGCTCAACTCCTCGTCGAGCGAATGGCCGCGATACTCCAACCAGCGGCGATTGAACCAGTCGTACTCCATGTCGTGACCGGTCATCCACACCATCATCGGCGCGTAATCGGCGGTGAGCCGGAATCGCCGCTCGCTTTCCTGTGCCTCGGCGACCGCGGTTTCGAGCTGCCGGCGCTGACGATAGACCGACTCGTAAAGCCAACTGGTGATCATGCCGACCAGGGCGAAGACCAGGCGTTGCAAAGTGTCGAGGCCCGCCTGCTGGTCGGCGAGCGCTGAAACGGTGCGCAACACGTCCGGCGCGATGAGAGACAGCGCGGTGGCGAGCAAACCGGGGCCGAGTCCACCGAACCACGCGGCGAACAGTACGGCCGGAATGTAGAGCACCATCGGCATGCTGCCCAAGGCCTCGCCGACCAGAAACTCCAAGGCCGCGGCGAGCGCCACACAGGCGATCGGCAGCAGATAGCGCGCCCATCGCGGGCGTGACTGCCGCAGCGGCCGCCGCAAGGCGCCGATGATGGTGTCCTCCAAGGCCTGCAGGTCGCCCCCTCTCCGCGCTCGGGATGATTTACCGAGTCGCGATGCCGGCATTGTCGGCCCGTTGAGGGGCCGTTCGCGCACGATCTAGACGCGGTCCTTCAACCGGCCCTCGCCCGACTCGTGCGCGCAGTGGGCACAGCAATAGATCACGCCCTGGGCCTCGGTGCCGTGACCGATGACCCGGCAGCCGCAGTGATGACAGACCGGCGCCAAAGCGTGAATCGCGCATTCGAAGCTGTCGAAGGTGTAGGTCTTCCCCGCCGCCGAGACCTCGAAGCTCTTGTCGTAGTCGTTGCCACAAACCGTACACACTGCCATCGACATCATCCTTTCTTGGTGTTCGTGCGCGGCCGTGGCGCGGCCGCGGACCCCTCGATCGACATCGAGCCGTTCACCGCGTTCTTGGCCTGCGCCGCGGCGAGCAGCTGGTGAAACCGTTGGGCCAGCTCATCGAGCTCTTTCTCGCCCAAGTCCTCGATGGAGATCATGCGATTGCTGGCGCCGTCGAGAGCTGCGACGATCTCGTTGAGCTTGAGCTGCACCGCTTTCGCCTCCTTGTTCTGGGAGCGCTGGATGAGGAATACCATCAGGAACGTGAGGATGGTAGTGCTGGTGTTGATCGCCAGCTGCCAGAGCTCCGAGTAGTTCAGGAAGGGCCCGCACGCCAGCCACACCAGCACCAGGAGCGCGGCGAAGCCGAAGCCCCAGTTGCTGCCGGCGAAGAGCGTCACCGCGGTCGCCAAGCGCTCCCAGCGATTGGGCGGAGACGCAGTGTGAAAGCCAGCCCGTGCGGGCGGAGTGGAGGCGGACGTTGTCCTCACGCTGCCTTTGCCTGAGCAGAAACGGTGCCAGGACCGCTCGCTTTCGCCAGCAATGCGAGCAGTTGGCGCTCCGCCACGCTCAAGCCGCGGACCGTTCGGGGCGCAGCGCCCACCGCGAGCCGGCCCGCGGTGAAGGCCTCGAGCACCGCCGGAGCGATGTAATAGCGCCGGCAAACCGCCCGCGTGTTGCGCAAGCGGCGGGCCACCTCCGCCACCACTTCCACCACCTGGCGCTCGGGCTTGTCGTCCGGCGTGCGCCGCCGCAGCGCCTCGAGCGCCATGACGCTGCCGTGCCAAGTACGGAAGTCCTTGGCCGAGCAGTCGTTGCCGACAACCTCGCGCAGGTAGCGGTTGACGTCGCTCGAACCGACCGGGCGGCGCCGCCCGTCGTCGTCGAGATACTGGAACAGGCGCTGGCCGGGCAGTTCCTGACAACGCCGCACCAGTCGCGCGAGAGCGTCGTCGGAAACCCGCAGATCGTGCTCGCCGCCGCCCTTGCCGCGGAATGCGAAGCGGACGCTGCGCCGGCTCACCCTCGCGTGGCAGTCGCGTAGCGTAGTCAGGCCGTAGGAACGATTGTCGCGCGCGTACTCGTCGTTGCCGATACGCGCTCGGGTGCGGTCGAGCAACGCGACCACCGCCGCCAGAACACGCTCGCGAGGCAGGCCGGCGGCGCGCAGGTCGGCGCGCACCCGCCGGCGCAGCCTGGGCAGCGCGGCGCCGAACTCGCCCAGACGAGCGAACTTGCCGGCGTCGCGGCGGGCGCGAAACGCGGCATGGTAGCGATACTGCTTGCGGCCGCGGGCGTCGCGGCCCGTGGCTTGGATATGGCCGCGCGGCGAGGCGCAGATCCACACCTCGGTCCAGGCGGGTGGAATCGCCAGGGCGCGGATACGGTGCAGCGCCGCGGAATCGCGCACCCTGCGTTGTCTCGTGTCGCGATATTCAAATCCGCGTCCCCTGCGCCGCCGGCTAAAGCCGTGCTCACCGGGCGAGACATAGCGCAGAGCTGGGAGGCGATTCGCCATGGCGAGCCTCGGCGATTGCAAGGTGGATGCCGCCCGACTGGCACGCGGACTGCAACTTTCTTCCAAGGAAGGAGCTGACGATGCCGCATGCGGTATGGAAGGGAAGTTTGCGATTCGGACTGGTCACCATTCCAGTCGGGCTTTACCCCGCCGAGGCCCCGGACGAGCTGGACCTCGACCTCATCGAGAAAAAAAGTCACGCCCCGGTGGGCTATCAGCGCATCAACAAGAAGACCGGGCGCTCGGTGAAGCCGGCGGACGTGGTGAAGGGCTATCAGGTTTCCAAGGGCCGTTACGTGGTGCTCTCCGACCAGGAGCTGAAGCGCGCGGTTCCCGAGGCCACTCAGACGGTCGAGGTCGTGGGCTTCGTCGATGCCGAGGCCATCGCGCCGATCTACTTCGAGCGTCCCTATTTCCTGGCTCCCACCGGCCACGGTGAGCGCGCCTACGCGTTGTTGCGCGAGGCCCTGACGCGCGCCGGTCGTTACGCGCTGGCCCGCCTGGTGGTGCGCACCCGCCAGTACGTGGCGGCGGTATATCCGTGGGACCGCGCGCTGGTCGTTCACCTGCTGCGTTACGCCCACGAGCTGCGCGACCCGAAGCAGCTCGATCTGCCGCCGGCGTTGCCGCGCGGCGCGGCGAGCGGCAAGGAGATGGCGATGGCCGAGAAGCTGCTCGCCAGCATGGAGGACGAGTGGCGCCCGGAAGATTTCAAGGACGACTACCGCGACGAGCTCCTCACTCTCATCCGCAAGAAGGCGCGCACCGGCAAGGAGATCAAGGTGGAGGCCGCGGCGGAGGAGGAGAAACCGAAGGCCGAGGTGGTCGACCTCATGGCGCTTCTCAAGCAGAGTGTCGCCGAGGGCGGCGGCAAACGGGCTCGCTCGTCGTCGCGGCCCAAGGCACGGAAGTCCGCCTGACATGGGCCTTGCCGAATACCGTCGCAAACGCTCCTTCTCGCGCACGCCGGAGCCGGCAGGAAAGGTCGCGCCGCGGCGGCGCGCGAAATCTCCACAGTTCGTGGTGCAGAAGCATGCGGCCAGCCGGCTGCATTACGACTTCCGGCTCGAAAGCGACGGCGTGCTCAAGAGCTGGGCGGTGCCGAAGGGACCGAGCCTGGATCCCAAGCAACGTCGCCTGGCGGTCGAGGTGGAGGATCATCCGCTGGAGTATGGATCCTTCGAGGGCACCATTCCCGAGGGCGAGTACGGCGGGCGGAAGCGTGCTGCTCTGGGATCGCGGCAGCTGGCAGCCGGAGGGGGACGCCGCCGAGGGTCTGCGGCGGGGACGGCTGAAGTTCCGCCTCGAGGGCGAGAAGCTGCGCGGCGGCTGGAATTTGGTGCGCATGGGCGGCGCCGAGGAGAACGGCAAACCGAACTGGCTGTTGATCAAGGAAAACGACGAGACCGCGCGGCGCGGAGACATCACGAAGGAACGGCCCGAGAGCGTCGCGTCGGGCCGCGACATCGACGAGATCGCCGCTCGCCCCGAGCGCGTCTGGCGCTCGAACCGCAAACATTCAGCGCCTGCGCCCAAGGCTGCGCCGCGGCGTCCGGCGAAACGCGCCGCCATGCCGGCTTTCGTCGCGCCGCAGCTAGCGACGCTGGTCGGCGAGGCACCGGCGGGCCCCGACTGGGTGCACGAGATCAAACTCGACGGCTACCGCGTCCTCGCCGGCGTGACCAACGGCCGCGCGCGGCTCTGGACCCGCAGCGGCCTCGACTGGAGCGACCGCTTCGCAGGTCTCACCGCGGACCTGGCCGGCCTGCAAGCGAGCAGCGCGCTGCTCGACGGCGAGGTCGTCGCCCTCGACGCTTCCGGCCGCAGCTCGTTTCAAGCCTTGCAGCGCGCGCTCGGTGGCGATGGAGGGGAATTGGTGTACTACGTCTTCGACCTTCTCGCCGCGCAAGGAAAGAGCCTGCGTTCACGTCCTCTGCTCGAGCGCAAGGCGGCGCTCGCCGCGCTGCTCGAGAGCTCGCCGCTCGCCAGCGTGCGATTGAGCGATCACGTCGCCGGCCAGGGCGAGGAGTTCTTCCAGCGCGCTTGCCAGCTCGGAGTCGAGGGCGTGGTGTCGAAGCGCGCCGACGCCTCCTATCGCTCGGGCCGTAACCGCGACTGGCTGAAAACGAAGTGTTCGGCGCGCCAGGAGTTCGTCATCGGCGCCTACACCGAGCCGCGGGGCTCGCGCGCCCAGCTCGGCGCGCTGCTCGTCGGCATCTACGACGGGGGCGAGCTGCGTTACGCCGGCAAGGTCGGCACGGGCTTCGACGCCACGACGCTCGCCGAGCTGAAGGCGAAGCTGCATCCGCTCGAACAGCGCGAGGCGCCGTTCGCAGATCCCCCACGCGGCGCGGTCGCGCGGGGCGTGCACTGGGTGAAGCCACGGTTGGTAGCGGAAGTGTCCTTCACCGAGTGGACGGCGGACGGTCGTCTCCGCCATCCCACGTTCCGGGGTCTGCGCGAGGACAAAACGTCGCGCGACGTGCGTCGCGAGTCGCCGAAACCGACGACCGCGCGAAGAAAGAGCGGCCGCGAGCGCAGTGGCGAACCGGCGCACCGATGGCGCCGTCGCCGGAGTCACGCTCTCGAATCCCGGTCGGGTCTACTATCCCGAACGAGAACTGACCAAGCTCGATCTCGCCCGCTACTACGAGTCGGTGGCCGAGCGGATGCTGCCTCACATCGGTGATCGCCCGCTCACCCTGGTGCGCTGTCCGCAGGGGCGCGGCAAGCACTGCTTCTACCAGAAGCACCTGCGCGAGGACACGCCAGCGGCGGTGCGCTCGGTCGAGATTCGCGAAGGCAGCGGAGAGGCCGAGCCGTATCCCTATCTGCGCGACGTCACCGGCCTGGTGGCGCTGGTGCAGCTCGGCGTGCTGGAGTTTCACGGCTGGGGAGCACGGGCCGACGACGTCGAGCGGCCTGACCGCCTGGTGTTCGACCTCGATCCCGACGAGGGCTTGGCGTGGGCAGCCGTGATCGCCGCGGCGCGCGAGTTGCGGCGTCGTCTGGAGGCCGCCGGCCTGGACAGCTGGCTGCAGACCACGGGCGGCAAAGGACTGCACGTCGTCGCGCCGATCACCCGGCGCTACGGCTGGGACGAGATCAAGCCGTTCTGCCGTGGCATCGCCGAAGCGATGGTCGGCGATTCGCCGACGCGCTACGTGAGCAAAGCGGCCAAGGCGGCGCGGCACGGCAAGATCTTCATCGACTGGTTGCGCAACGGCCGCGGCGCCACCGCCATCGTGCCGTACTCGTCGCGCGCCCGACCCAACGCTACGGTCGCGACGCCGATCTCTTGGCAGGAGGCGGCGCGGGTCGATCCGTCGAGCTTCACCATCGAGACCGTGCCGGGACGCATCGCTCGCGGCCGGGATCCTTGGCGCGACTTCTTCGCCCACCAGCAGGCCCTCACGCGGGCCGCGCTCGGCGCCGTCGCGTCGTAGCGTCCGCGGGCGGGGAGCCGCTTCAGGAGAGTCGCTCGAGGTCGGTGTTGGCGGGCCCTTGGAAGACCCGGCCCTCGGGCCCGAAACGCGATCCATGGCAGGGACAGTCCCAGCTTTTCTCGATCGGATTCCAGGCCACGATGCAGCCCAGGTGCGGGCAGACCGCCGAACACCGGTGGAGGTGCCCGGAGGTGTCGCGGAAAACCGCGACGCGCTCGCCGTCTTCGCGGATGACGGCGCCATGGCCTTTGCCTACCCGCGCCGCTGAACCCTCCTCCCCGGGCAGAGCCCGGCTGGCGTATTCGACTGCGACGTCGAGCCCCTGGCGCAGGAACCGTCCGGCGGCCGCCGGGCGCAGGCGGCGCGGGTCGTAAACGTCGGCCCAGCGATGGCCACGGCCGGCGATCAACGCCGGCAGCAAGAGGCTGGCGATCGTGCCGTGGGTCAGGCCCATGCCGCAATCGCCACTCACCACGAAGACGTTGTCGTCGTCGAGCGGATTGCGGCCGATCATGGCCAATCCGTCGAGCGCCTCGAGCACCTCTCCACCCCAACGGAATTCGACCTTGCCCATCAGCGGTAGCCGTTTCCGCACCCAGCCTTCCAGCCGTACGTGCGGATCGTCAGCGGGCGGCTGCCCGGTGCGATGGTCTTCGCCGCCGACGATCACCAGTTCGTCTCCAGCCCAGCCCGGCAGCGCGCCGCGCGCACCGCGCATGGGCAGCGCCCGGATGTAGTGGTAGGGCTCGTCGGTATCCCAATAAAGCCCCTTGGTGAGCGTCCCTTCGCGCGCCCGGAGGCCGATGGCGTAGCTCATGTAAGGCGCCTGCTGGGCATGCACGGCGAGGCGATCGTTGAACGGCGCGTTGGTGGCGACCACCACCGCGGCACAGACGACGCTGCGTCCCTCGGCGCGCAGCCGAACCCGCTTGCCGCCTTCGATCTCCTCGACCCGGGCGCGGTAGAGACGGCCGCCGCCCCGCGAGTAGGCCGACGCCAGGCCGGCGAGATAGCGCAGCGGATGGAATTGCGCCTGACCGGGGAACTCGACACAGCGACCGCCGCCGAGCGCCGGTGACCGATTGTGGAGGCGCACCGCAAGCCCCGAGCGGCGCGCGGCGGCGAACTCCCGCTCGAGGAGCGAGTCGTCGGCTCCGGCGCTCGACACGAACAGGTAGCCCGGCAAGCGCTCGAAGCCGCACACGATCCGCTCGCGGGCGACGGTCGCGGCCACCTCTTCGATCGCCGCCTGATGACTTTCGGCGACGCGCCGCGCCGCGCGCTCGCCGTGCACCTTCTCGACGTCGAAGAAACGGGCGTCGATGGCGCTCGACAAGTGACCCGTCGTCGCGGCGGTCATCCCGGCGCCGAAGCCCGCCGCGTCGAGCACCGCGACCCGCTTCCCCTCGCGGACCAGCGCATAGGCAGTGGAGAGCCCGGCGATCCCGGCCCCCACCACGGCTACGTCGACGTCGAGGTCTCGGCGCAGGCGCGCGAAAGCGGGCTTGGGTCGGACCGTCCAGGGCGGCTCGGCGCGCGGCTTGGCCATGCAAGCCCCGGGGCGCTGCAACCGACGTGCCGCGCGGCTACGCCGCGGGCTGCGCCACCAGCTCTATTGAGGGGCTGCGCCCCCAGATCTATTGGGGGCCAGCCCGCGTTGGCGCGCGAAGAGAGCGCGCACGCCGGAGATAGTGTCGGCCTGGGCCGCGGTCTTGTCGGTGCGATAGCGGCGCACGCGCGCAAAACGCAGCGCCAGTCCGCCAGGGTAACGCGGGCTTTCCTGCAGGTCGCTGAAAGCGATCTCGACCACCAGCTCGGGGCGCACCTGCACGGTCCATTCGTCCCCGCCGATGGCGAGCTCCTGGAGGCGCTCGGTCTGCCAGGCGAGCGTGGCGTCGTCAAGTCCCTTGAAGGTCTTGCCGAGCATGACGAAGCCGCCCCGCTCGTGGTCCCTGGCGCCGAGGTGCAGATTGGACAGCCAGCCGCGCCGCCGGCCATGCCCCCACTCCGCCGCCAGCACCACGAGGTCCAGAGTCTGTGCCGGCTTCACCTTCAGCCAGGCCGAGCCTCGACGGCCGGCTTCGTAACTGCCGGCGGGGTCCTTGGCCATCACCCCCTCGTGGCCGGCGGCGAGCGCTTGCGCCAGGAAACCGTCGGCGGCAGCCGGATCGGCCGTGCGCAAGCGCGGCAGCGTCAGCGCTGCCGGCAATCGCTCGCGCAGAGCCTGACTGCGCTCGCCGAGCGGCGCGGCCAGGAGGTCGCCGCCGTCGAGGTGGAGGAGGTCGAAAAAGAACACATCGAGGGGCAGCTCCTGTCGCATGCGCTCCACGTCCAGCCGCCGCGTGAAGCGGCGCATGCTGACCTGAAACGGTTGTGGGGTTCCGTCCGCACGCAGGGCTATGGCTTCGCCATCGAGCACCACCGATCGGACCGGCAAGGCACGTACTGCCTCGACGATCTCGGGAACGGCGGCCGTAACCTCGTGCAGGTTGCGCGTGAACACGCGCACTTCTGAACCGTCGCGGTGCACCTGCACGCGGGCGCCATCGAGCTTCCACTCCAGCTCCGCATCGCCCAGCCGCTCGAGGGCCTCCTCGAGGTCCGCGGCGGGCTGCGCCAGCATCGGCAGCAGCGGGCGCATCAAGCGCAGACCGAAACGATCGAGGCCGGCGCGACCTTCGCCCAGAGCTGCCCGTGCGACCTCGCCGAGATCGCCGCTCAACATGTGCGCCCGGCGCACGGCAGCGACGTCGATTGTGGCCGCCGCTGCGACCGCTTCTTCCATCAGACCGGAGAGCGCGCCCTGGCGCAGCTCGCCGTGGATCAGGCGGGCGAGAAAGGCTTGCTCCTCGGCGGTTGCGCGAGAAAGGAGCTCGCCGAGCAATCGGTTGCGCTCGCTCACCGACCCGCGGCCGCTCACCTGGGCGAGCGCGGCGAGCGATCGCCCGACCTCCTCGATTTCCAGCTGCGCCTCGGTGGCTGCCGAGGCGGCCTCGAAGGCGCGCCGCAGCGCTGCACCGCCGACCCCCATCCGGCCATGCGGCAGCCCGCCACTGAGAAAGGCCACCGCCGGCGCGATTTCGCGCGGCGCCAGCCGCCGCAATAGCTCGGCTATCAAGTCGAGCTTCTGCCGGCGCGAACCAGTCGCCGCCACCTTCGCCGACCGCTCGACCAGCTCGGCGAGGCGCAAGGTCTAGGCGTGCGTGCGCGCCGCCAAGTTGGCGACGATGGCCACCAACTCTTCCGGCTCGATCGGCTTGGCGGCGTGGATTTGGAAGCCGGCGTTCAAGACGCGGCGGCGGTCCTCGCCCCGGGCGTAGGCGGTGAGCGCCGCGACGGGCACCGTGCCGCCGTGCTCCGCGGGCAGCTCGCGTACTCGGCGAATGAAATCGTAACCGTTCTCGCCCGGCATCTCGATATCGCTGACCACGACTCGTGGGTGTTCGGCGCCCAGCAGGCGCAGCGCTTCCTCGACGTTGGCCGCGCCCACGACTCTGGCGCCGCAGCCCTCGAGAATCGAGCAAAGCAGATCCCGGGTGTCCTCATCGTCTTCGAGGACCAGCACGATCACTCCCGTCAGGTCGACTCCCGGCACGGCGCACGGCTGCTCTTCCGGCGCCGCGGATTCCGACGGCGTGGAACCTAGCGGCGCCACCGGCAACGACAGCGTGAAACGCGCGCCCAGCCCGACGCCGTCGCTTGCGGCGGTGAGCTCGCCGCCATGCTGTTCGACCAGCTGACGAGCGATCGCGAGTCCGAGACCCAAACCGCCGTGACGCCGGCGTGAGCCCGCGTCGGCTTGCCGGAAGAGGTCGAAGACGTGAGGCAGAAACTCCGGATCGATCCCCTGGCCGTCGTCGGTCACCGACAGCTCGACTTGAGAGTCGCGGCGCAGGATGGCCACCTGCACCCTGCCGCCGGAGGGGGTGAACTTCACCGCATTGTCGAGCAGGTTGAACACCACTTGCTGCAGCCGGGCCGCGTCACCGAGCACCGGAGCGTCGGTTTCGAGCACCGACAGGACGCGCACGCTCTTCTTCTCGGCCTGCGGCGCAAGCGCCGAGAGAGCGCCCTCG
>CAWGFP010000011.1:617500-688668 GCA_963821905.1 Thermoanaerobaculia bacterium
CGCGCGGGGGCTGCGTACGGTGGGCGACATCGTCGACCGGCTCGGCCAGATTCAGGCGGGCGGCGCCACGGGCGCTTCTTGAACACGGCACCGCGGCGGCGGGTCGCGGTCACCGGGGTCGGGGTTCTCTCGGCGCTCGGCCCGGATCGGGCGGCGTTCTGGCAGGGGTTGCGTGGGGGGCGATCGGCGATTGGGCCGATTCGCGCGGTGGACACCGCGGACTTTCCGTTCAAGAACGGCGCCGAAGTGGCGAATTACGATCCGCGCGCGCATTTCGGGAAACGCGACGCCGATCTGCTGGATCGCTTCGCACAGTTCGCCGTCGTCGCCGCACGCGAGGCACTCGAGGACGCCGGCCTGCGGGGCGATCAGGCGCCGCCGGCGGCGAGCGCCGTCGTCACCGGCTCTTGCCTCGGCGGCCAAATCGCCGAGGAAGACGGGTACATGGATCTCTTCGCGCGTGGCCGAGCGCGAATGCACCCGTTCTCGATTCCTCGCGCCATGGCCAACGCCGGCGCCAGCGCCATCGCCATGGAGTTCGGCCTGCGCGGGCCCTCGTTCACCCTTTCGACCGCCTGCTCGTCGGCCAACCACGCCCTCGGCCAGGCGGCGTGGCTGGTGCGCAGCGGCGTGACCGAGGTGGCCCTCGCCGGCGGCAGCGAAGCGCCGTTCTGCCGCGGCCATCTCAAGGCTTGGGAGGCGCTGCGTGTGGTATCGCCGGACACCTGCCGCCCGTTCTCGCGCGACCGCTCGGGAATGGTGCTGGGCGAGGGCGCCGGCATCCTGGTGCTCGAGGAGTGGGAGCGCGCTCGCGCCCGCGGGGCTCGCGTCTACGCGGAGCTGGCGGGCTTCGGGATGTCGGCCGATGCCTTTCATCTCACCCAGCCGTCGCCGGAGGGCGCCGCGCTCGCCATCCGAGCGGCGCTCGAAGACGCCGCGCTGGAACCCGTTGAAGTCGGCTACGTCAACGCCCATGGCACCGGCACCGCGGCCAACGACCCGGCCGAGGTGAAGGCGCTGCGACTGGCCTTCGGCGAACACTCCGAGCGGCTGGCGGTGAGCTCGACCAAGTCGATGCATGGCCACGCTCTCGGCGCCGCCGGAGCGCTGGAAGCTGCGGCCACCGTTCTGGCGCTCCACCAGGGCATCCTGCCCCCAACCGCCAACTTCACCGCCGCCGATCCCGAGTGTGACCTCGACGTGATCCCGAACGTGGCGCGCGAGCTCACGGTCGAGGCCGCGCTGTCGAATTCGTTCGCCTTCGGCGGACTCAACGCGGTGCTGGCGTTTCGCCGCGCCGACTCGAGTTAGCCGCTGATAAGCTGCCGCGTGTCCATGCCGGTAAGTGCGAGCTTCGCCCCGGTCGCCGAGCAGATGGCGCTGCTCGAGCGCGGCGCCGTCGATCTGGTCGACAAGGCGCAGCTAGGCGCCAAGCTCGAGCGCTCGCGCGCGTCCGGCCAGCCGCTCACCGTCAAGACCGGGTTCGATCCTTCGACCCCGGACCTCCACCTCGGCCACACCGTGCTGCTGCGCAAGATGAAGCACTTTCAGGACCTCGGCCACCGCGTCGTCTTCCTGATCGGCGATTTCACCGGCATGATCGGCGACCCGACGGGCAAGAAAACGACGCGCCCGCAGCTCACCCGCCAGCAGGTGCTCGAGAACGCCGAGACCTACAAGCGCCAGGTGTTCAAGATCCTCGATCGCGAAGCCACGGTCATCGACTACAACAGCCGTTGGCTATCGCCGCTCGGCGCCGAGGGCATGATTCGACTCGCCGGCCGGTACACGCTCGCCCGCATGATGGAGCGCGAGGACTTCAAAGTGCGCTTCCAGACCGGCCAGCCGATTTCGCTCCACGAGCTGCTCTACCCGCTCGCCCAGGGGTACGACTCGGTGGCAATGAAGAGCGACGTCGAGCTCGGCGGTCACGATCAGATTTTCAACCTGCTGGTCGGGCGCGACCTGATGCGGGAGGAGGGCATGGAGCCGCAAGTCGTGCTCACCGTGCCGCTTCTGGTCGGCACCGACGGCCAGGAGAAGATGTCGAAGAGCCTCGGCAACGCGATCGCGGTCGAGGACTCGCCGCGCGACATCTACGGCAAGACGATGTCCATCCCCGACAGCTTGATGTGGGATTGGCTGCTGCTCCTCACCGACGTCGACGCAACGGAGATCGCGGCGCGCAAGCGCGCCGTCGCCGCCGGCGAGCTTCATCCGAAAGCCGTGAAACAGGACCTGGCTCGCGTCCTGGTCGGCCAGTTTCACGACCCGGCGGCGGCATCCGAGGCGCACGAGGAGTTCGAGCACGTTTTCGCCGCAGGCGGTGCGCCGGAAGACGTCGCGGAGCTCCCGGTCGCCAGCGGCACGGCGCTGCAGAAGGCCCTGGTCGACGCCGGCCTGGCACCGTCGGGCAACGAAGCTCGCCGGCTGGTCCAGCAAGGTGCGGTCACCGTCGATGGCGAGCGGGTCAGCGATCCCGCCCTGACGCTCGAGGACCGCGCCGAGCCTTACCTGGTGAAGGTCGGCAAGCGACGGTTCGCCAAGCTGCGGGTCGGCTGAGATGTCGATGAGACACGCGCGCAAACGAGCGTCGATCCTCCTGGCACTGCTCGCAGCGGCCGCGCAAGCGGCCAATGGCGAGCCCCAGCGCCTGTCGATCGAGGCCTTCGCGGGCCGCGCCGTGGTCGAGGTGCGCGATCTCGAGAGCGCCGCCGCAGAGGCTGCGGCCCGTGCGGCGCTCGACACGATGCGCGAGCTCGAGGCGCTCACCGATCCGCGCGGAGCCGGTGCCAAGGGGATCGGCGCACTCAACCGGGCGGCGGGAGGCGAGCCGGTCGCGCTCCAGGCGCGACTGATGCCGCTGCTCGTGCGCGCCCTCGACTTCTGCACCTGGTCCAACGGCGCGCACGGACCGATGGGCGGCGCGCTGTACGAGCTTTGGGGGTTGCGCTCGCCGGCAGCCGGCCTGCCGAGTCCCGAAAAGTTGGGCGCGGCGCGGGATACCGCGGGCTGCGATCGCTTGCGTCTCGACATGGCGCAGGGCACAGCTCAGGTTGGCCGAGGCAGCGTCGTCGATCTCTGGGGTTTCGCCGCCGGCTTCGCCGTGGACGAAGCGGTGAACGCGCTGCGCGCCAGCGGCGTGAGCAACGGTTGGGTCTCGGCCGGCGGCGTCGAGCGCGGGTTCGGAGCTGGACCCTCGGGCAACGGCTGGCCGGCCAGCCTGCCCAAGACGCGGGGCGCCACCCATCCCGGGGAAAACTTCCTGCTCGTCGATCAGGCTCTGGGCATCGCCGATGCCGCCGCGCATCGCTTGCGAGCCGGCGGGGAAACGCCGGCCGCGTTTCTCGATCAGCGCCGGGGTCAGCCGGTCAATGGCGTCCTGCTCACCGCGGCGGTCAGCTCGCAAGGAGTCGACGCCCAAGCGCTCGCCGTCGCCGCCTTCGTGCTCGGAAATCGCGAAGCCCAGTTCCGGCTCGGTAGCCTCAAGCCGCGGCCTGCGGTCTACTGGGCGATGGGGGGTGGCGAGGCCGAGCCCGTGGTGACGTCCTTCGGCTGGTCCACGCTGCGCCGCAAGTGAGCGGCGCGGGCCGCGAGCAGCTTGCGGCGCCAGACGCGGCCGAGCAGGATGTGCACAACGAGCACCGCCGGCAAGACCAGACCCAACCAGACGTGAACGTCACGTAGCCACTCGCGCACCACGCTGCCGCCGCTGTAGTAGAGGCTCCAGCCGGTCAGCGCCAGCGCGGCGCAGGCGGTGACCAGGAACGCGCCGCTCGGGCGGTTGGCCAGGGCCCGCCAAGCGCGCGCCACATGACGCGGCCACAGGCTTCCCACCACGGCCGCGAAGAGCAGCGCCATCGCGCCGTGCACGGCGAGCAGCGGCAGCCGCAACTGGCGAGGCTCGGCGCCCTGGGAGTCGAGCCACCAGAAACCGACACCGCTCGACCAGAGCGCACCCAAGACCAGATAGAGCACGCGGCGCTGCGTTCGTCCGACGATCATTCTCGTCGCTCATTCTTCCAAATTGCCACAGCAATCGACGCCGCGTGGGATCGGGCGGCCGTGGGGGCAGAAGCCGGGGTGATCGAGGAAGGCGCACACCTGGTCGGCGATCGCCGCCGCCAGCGGCAAACCTTCACCGCAGCGCGCCCCGTCACGGCGCTCGAGCGTGCGCTCGAGCAGCGCTTCCGCCAGACGTTGCCGGCGCACTACCCCGGCGCCCTGCAGGCGTCCGGTATCGGTGAAGTGCAGCCGTCCGGCGTCGAAGCGCAACACGCCGTCGGCTAGCGCCTCCGCCACGCCCCGGCGCTCGATCGAGACCGGCGGACCCTTTTCCTCGAGAGCCCGCCAGAGCTCGAGCAGCAGGGGAGCGCGCTCGCGCCCATCCGCCGCCGACGGCTCGGCGACCTTGCCGTGCTCGAGGCGGACCTCGCGGTCGGCGCGGGCTGCGATCGCCGGGTCGTGCGTGACCAGCACCAGGGTGTGGCCGGCGCGATGCAGCTCGTCGAACAGCGACATCACCACCGCCTCGTTCACGCCGTCGAGATTCCCGGTCGGCTCGTCGGCGAGCAGCAGCTTCGGCTGATTGACCAGCGCGCGCGCGATCGCCACCCGCTGCTGCTCGCCCCCCGAGAGCTCGCGCGGCAGATGGCGCAAGCGCGAGCCCAGTCCGACCCGACGCAGCGCCTCCTCGGCTTCGGCGCGGTCGGCAATGCTGTGAAGGTACTGAGCCAGCATGACGTTCTCGGCCGCGTCGAGGTACGGCACCAGGTGGAACTGCTGGAAGACCAGCCCGACGGAGCGGCGGCGATACTCGGCCAGCCGCCGCGGCGACAGCGTCGCCAGATCGACTCCGTCGACCAGGAGGCTGCCGCCGCTCGGCCGATCGAGACCCGAGATCAGGTTGAGGAGCGTAGTTTTCCCGGAGCCCGAGGGTCCGGTCACCGCCACCCAGGAGCCGGCCTCGATCGTCAGCGAGACGCCGTCGAGCGCTCGCAGCGCGTTGAAGTCACGCCTCAGGTTCTGGACATCGACGAGCGCCATCTCAGTCGCCTCGCAACACCGTGGACGGCTCCACACCGGCGATGCGCCGCACCGCCACGCCCACTCCGGCGAGCACCACCATGACCACGACGGCGACCGCCGCCAGCGATCCCGCAGGCGTGAGCTGGAATTCGCCGCCGCCCCACAACCGATGGGCGAGCGACGCCGCGCCGGCTTCTCCCGCCAGTTGGCCGAGCAGCGCCGCGGCGGCGGCGGCGAACGCCAGCTCGAGCGCGACGAGGACCAGAATCCGCCGGGCCGGATGCCCGAGCGCCAGCATGAGAGCGTGCTCGCGGCGGCGCTCGCCGAGGAGCGTGGCGGTCGAAGCCGCGACCGAAGCCACGGCGAGAGCGAGGCTGATCGCGCCGCCGCAGAGCAACAGCCACTCGATCCGTTGCGACAGACGCCGGTCGGACTGGGTCACCCGCTCGAGCGGCCGTGCCTCGACTCCGGGGATCCGTTGCTCGATGGCGCGCGCGATCTCGTGAAGACTTGCATGCTCGGCGCGCACCTCGATCCGACGCAGACCGTTCGTGGCGTAGTCGGCGAGCGGTGCGAAGACCGAGCCGTCGAGCGCCGCGTCCCCGGTCGAGATCTTCGCCGCCGGTCCGAACGAGGCCTCCAGTCGAGCTCCTCGTCCGTGCTCCCCGGTTCGCGGCCAGCGCGGCTCCACCTCCCAGTTGGGGTGCAGGCGCAGGATGTCCTCGTCGGCGGCGTAGATGGCGACGCCCCCGGCCGGCGCTGGAATCTCGATCACACCGCTCGCCGCTTCGACGCCTGGAAGCGCGCGCACTTGAAGTACCGCCGCAGGCTCGATCGCAGCCGTGCTGCCGGGCATGGCGCGCACCAGCAGATTGGGACCGAAGGCGCGCAGGTCGGCGCTCAAGCGGACGCGCGCCCGGCCGGCGAAGCCGGCGAGGCCGGTGCACATGGCCGCCGCCACCAGCACCGCGGCGAACACCAGCCCGAGCTGCTGCCAGCGCCGGCGCAGGCTGGCGCCCACCAAACGGCCGATCACGACCAGGCTCGCTTGAGGCCGCCGGCCGGTGACTCGCGCACCGCTCGCCACACCGGCACCACACTGCCGAGCAGCGCGATCAGGATGCCCATGGCAAGCGCCACGGGCAACAGAACCCAACTGGTCGCCGCGCCGGCGCCGAGAATCCTCTGACTCAACAAGTCTCCGGCCGCCAGCCCCAGGCCGCCGCCGAGCAGCCCCGCCACGCCGCCGACCAGCGCCGCCTCGCTGAGGAAGAACGCCGCTACCCGCCGGCGTTCGGCGCCGAGGGCGCGGAACAGTCCGACCTCGAGACGGCGCTCGACCAGCGTCGACGCCATCGCCGCCGTGGCGCCGATCACCGTGCCGAGCGCTACCGTCGAAGCGAGCAGCAGCAGCAAGCCGCGCAGCCGTCCTTGGATTTGCGACGCGGCGGCGCTGGTTTGCCGGATCACCGTGGCGCTCGAACCGGGAATGGCTTCCTGGAGTTGGTGGGCGATCGCCGACGGAAAGGCGGTGCAATACCAGGCGTCGTATTCCTCGGGCGACATCGCGGCCGGATCGCGGCGGCCGGCCGCTGCTTCCGGGACGGTCAGCGCCGCCACCTCGGCGCGCGTGAAGCGCCCGTCACTGCCCGCCAGGAGCGCCACTTGCGTCAACGGCGCAAAGGCCTGCTCTTCCTCGTCGCCGCCTCCGCCGACCACTCCGACGATGCGCAGCGGTCTTGCCTCACCGCGGAGCTCGGCGGCGAGAAGCTCTCCCTTGCCGAGCCCGAGCTGCGCCGCCAGCCGCCGGCCCACCACCGCCTCCTCGGCGTCTTCCGCCGGCCAGCGCCCATCGACTGGAAGGGTGGGGCGCACGCGCGGCAGCCCGCCGCGCAGGCCGCCACCGAAGTCGCGCTCGAACCAGGTTCCCACCAGCGGAACCACGGCTTCGCCAACGCGCACGCGCAGCGGGAGGAGCGGCGCGGCCGCCTTGATGTTGTTGCGCCAGAAGATCGCGCCCAGTTTTTCGAGCGACTCGACGGGCAGGGTTTCCCCCTCGCGAGCGCTCGCCAGCGAGAGGTTGGCGCCGTAACGCGTCAGCTCGGCGTCGATCTCGTCGCCGGCGCGCAGCAGCACCGCGCACAGCGCCGTCACTCCGGCGGTGCCGACCGCGATGGCCGCGCCGGCGAGCAGCTTCCGACGACGGCCGCGGCGCAGCGATTCGGCGAGCAGGCGCAGGAACACGGCAGGCGCCGCCGTTAGTGGAAGAGCGCCGCGCCGCGCTCGAGATCGCCGCGCGCCACGACCAGCGCGCCGTTGTCCTCGACCGCGGAGAGCGGAATCGGGTTACAGCCGCCCGATTTGCCGATCGAGGGCGGGAAGATCGCCGAGCCGCAGTGCAGGCAGGCGATCTCGCCGCCGTCCTCGAGGTAGCCGTGGGTGCCGCAGATCTCGCAAGCGTCGAACGCGACCGCGATGCGGCCGTCGGCCTCTCCGGTTGCAACCGCGATGATGCGTGCCGACTTGCCGCCGCCGAGATCCACCTGGAAGCGGTGAAGGTGCCCGTCCCGCAAGGGCGCGACGACGAGGCGCAAGTCATCGGGGCCGGCGACCACCGGCTCGGCCGGCGACAGGGTCTTCGGCTTCTGGCCGTAGACGAAGCCGAAGCCGAGGGCCGCCAGGATGGCGATGCCGAGCACGCCGCCCCAGCTCCGAGCGCGGCTCCCGCGTCGCTCCTCGGCGCGAGCCAAGCGCGCCGCGGAGCCCTCCACCGGAGCGGTTGCCGGCGCCGTGCCCGGCACCATGAGCAGGAGCATCGGCAGAGCGAGCACGGCGAGGATGAAGAAGAACTCGTTGCGCACCAGCGGTCCGATCAACGCCATGGTGCGCTCGTTGGCCGGCACCCAGCCTGCTTCGGAGAGCTCGTGGTAGGCATTGAGCAGGAGCTGGACGACGAAGATCACCAACGCGATGCCGGTGACCTTGAAGAAGCGCCCCAGATCGACGCGCAAGCTGCCGCGCACGAAGAAGACGCCGAAGGCAACCGCTGCCGCCACTCCGACCAGGGCGCCGAGCATCGCCAGCAGTCCGCCGGTCGAGAGCGAGAGCGCCGCGAGGAAGAGCACGGTCTCGACGCCCTCGCGGAAAACCATCAGGAAGGTGAAGAGAAAAACGCCCCAGCCGACCGCCCCGCCGCGCTCGACCAGCCGGCCGAGGGAATCCTTCATGCCGCTCGCGATCTGAGGCGCCTGGCGCCACATCCACACCACCACGCTCGCCACCACGATCGCCGAAGTGAGATAGAGCACGCCCTCGAAGGCCTCCTCGTTCACCGCCCAGCGATAGAGCCCCCACGCGGCGATGACGCTCGCGATCACGGCGGCGGCGATGCCGGCGCCCACCGCGCGCAGATGGTGCTCGAGACCGCGACGGCGCAGGAACGCGACGATGATCGAAACCACGAGCGCCGCCTCGACGCCCTCGCGCAGCGTGATCAGCAGGGCTTCAAGCATCGCTCTTCCTCGCTTCGTTGGCGGCGCAATCGCGACAGCGGCCGAGGATCTGGAGACCGTGACGCTGGGGCTCGAAGCCGTGCACGCGACAGATCTCGGCGCGCAGCGCGACGATGCCCGGGCTCACGAACTCGACCATCTTCCCGCAGCGCTCGCATACCAGGTGATCGTGCTCCTGTCCGGCGTGGACGTGCTCGTACAACGTGCGGCCCGATCCGAGCCGCTGGCGGCGCACCAGCCCGCACTCCACCAGCAGCTCGAGATTGCGATACACCGTGGCCCGCGATACCGGCACTTTGCGCCGCCGCAGCGCAGTCCACAGCGCGCCGGCGTCGAGGTGGGCGTGCTGCTCGAAGATCTCCTCGCAAACCGCCCGCCTCTCGGAAGTCATCCGCAGGCCGTGAGCGTGGATAAACTCTTCGAATACCTTGAGTTCGCGCGGTTGATGCACCCGAGTCCCCTCTTTTGAGACTGCGTCTCAACAGAAGCCGCGATTCTGGACTCGATTGGTACGGATTGTCAAGGCAACGTGCTAGGGTTCTCGGCGTCAGAGGGAATCAACGGCGGCTCGCAAGGGTTTTGCAGTGGGCTGTCGCCAACGGTTCCCACATGTACCCTCTCCCGATCTCCACAATGACGCCCGAGCCCGAAGCCGTTTCCGCCGGCGACGATACCGGCGCCGGAGAAACTCGTCGGCCGCGCCTGAGGCTGCGGCCGTTGTCGCTCGGCGTACGCATCACGCTGCACATACTGGGCTGGCTCCTGGCGGCGATCGGTGTCGCGGGATTCTTCCTGCCGGTGCTGCCCGGAGCCCTGGCGCTGGCCTTGGGGTTGGCGCTGCTTTCGGTTGCCAGCCGCGGGCTGCATCAATGGCTGCGGCCGAAGTTCAAGCGCTGGCCGAAGGGTTGGCGGCGCCTCGAGCGGTTCCGCCGGCGGCTGCACCGGCGGCTCGAACCTCCGGAGTGAGCCCGCTCTAGCGCTGGGCGAGCGGCACGAACGGCCGCTCGGCGGCGCCGGTGTAGATCTGCCGCGGCCGGTTGATGCGGGTGACCGGGTCCTCGGTCATTTCCTTCCAGTGCGCGATCCAGCCCGGCAGGCGGCCGAGCGCGAACATCACCGTGAACATGTTGGTCGGGATGCCCATCGCGCGGTAGAGGATGCCGCTGTAGAAGTCGACGTTGGGGTAGAGCTTGCGCTCGACGAAGTACTCGTCGCGCAGCGCCACTTCCTCCAGCGACTTGGCGATGTCGAGCAGCGGATCGTCGATGCCGAGGTGGTCGAGCACGCGCGTCGCACGAGCCTCTTGAGGATCTTCGCGCGCGGGATCGAAGTTCTTGTACACCCGGTGGCCGAAGCCCATGAGCCGGAAGCCCGACGCCTTGTCCTTCGCCATCTCGACGTACTTCTTGTAGTCGCCGCCCGTCGCGCTGGATCTGCTCGAGCATCTCGATGACCGCCTGGTTGGCGCCGCCGTGCAGCGGGCCCCAGAGCGCGCAGATGCCGGCCGAGATCGAGGCGAAGAGGTTGGCCTTCGACTGACCCGACCATGCGCACCGTCGAGGTCGAGCAGTTCTGCTCGTGGTCGGCGTGCAGGATGAGCAGCAGGTTGAGCGCATCCTCGAGCACCGGCGAGACGTCGTAGGGCTCGGCCGGCACCGCGAACATCATGTGCAGGAAGTTCGCGCAGTAGGACAGGTCGTTCCTGCGGGTACATGAACGGCTGGCCGATCGACTTCTTGTAGGAGAACGCGGCGATGGTCTTCGCCTTGGCGAGCAGGCGGATGATGTTGAGCTGCGTCGTCCTCGCTCGTCCGGGTAGTAGGTCGAGAGCGAGGCGACCATCGCCGACAGGATCGCCATCGGGTGCGCGGTCGACGGAGAAGCCCTCGAAGAACTTCTTCATGTCCTCGTGGATGAGCGTGTGACGCGTGAGCTGGTCGCGGAAACCGTCGAGCTCCTTCTTGGTCGGCAGCTGGCCGTAGATCAGCAGGTAGCGCGACCTCGGTGAAGCGCGTGTTCTCGGCCAGCTCCTCGATCGGATAGCCGCGGTAGCGCAGGATGCCGCGCTCGCCGTCGATGAACGTGATCGCGCTCTCGCAGGCGCCGGTGTTGCCGTAGCCCGGATCGAGCGTGATCGCTCCGGTCTTGGTGCGTAGCGCGGTGATGTCGACCGCCATCTCGCCCTCCGAACCCACGGTGACCGGGAACTCGTACTCTTTGCCGTCGAGGATTAGCTTTGCCGTGCTCATGCTTCGATGACTCCCACCCTCGCGCGCCAACGGCGCCGCGAACTCATGTCGTAGCGGCATCCTACCGCTTGCCGCACTGCGGCGCAACGCACTCGGGCGAAGCGAGCGGTCTGCTAGAAGAAGCCGAGCTGCAGCCGCGCCGCCTCGGACATCATCGAGGGGTTCCAGGCCGGGTCCCACACCACTTCGACGTCGGCGGAGGTAACGCCCGTGACGCTCTCGGTGCGCTCCTTGACCGCCGCCGGCAGCTCCTGCGCGGCGGGACAGGCGGGTGACGTGAGAGTCATCTTGATCGCCACCTTGCCACCCGGCTGGACGTCGACGTTGTAGATCAGACCGATCTCGTAGATGTTGACCGGGATCTCGGGGTCGAAGATGGTCTTGAGCACGTCGACGATCGCCGATTCGAGATGCGGATTCTGCGCCGGCGGCGCGGCGGCCGCGGGCGGCACCGGCGGCGTCTCCGCAGCGGCTTGGCGTACGGCCTCGGCGAGCGAAGGCGAGATGGGATTGCGCGAGGGATTCGGTTCGTCGGTCATTCGGTGGTCACCTTCGAGTATTTGTCGGCGAGCGCGGCGCGCAGCGTGTGCCAGGGCAGGGTGGCGCACTTGACGCGCACCGGGAACTCGCGCACACCGGCAAAGATAGCGAGCTTGCCGAGCCGCTCGTCGTTGTCCTCGGGCGGCGACGGCGCGGTCAGCATGCGTTGGAAGTCGCGGAACATGACGTCGGCCTCGGCGCGCGTCTTGCCCTTCACCGCTTCCGTCATCAGCGACGCCGAAGCGGTCGAGATGGCGCAGCCCGAACCCTCGAAGGCGATGCGGTCGAGATGGTCGCCGGACAGCGCCAGGCGGACGGTGACCCGGTCGCCGCACAGCGGGTTGCTGCCCTCGGCCTGGTGTGTGGCGTCGGGCATTGCGCCGGCGTTGCGCGGCCGCCGATAGTGGTCGAGGAGGACTTCCTGATAGAGGTCGCGCAGCGCGTCGCTCACGAGAAGATCTCCCGGGCGCGCCGGACGCCGCGCACCAACGCGTCGATCTCGCCGCGGGTGTTGTAAAAGGCGAACGAGGCGCGCGCCGTCGCCGGCAGGCCGAGGCGCGCCATCAGCGGCTGCGCGCAGTGGTGGCCGGCGCGGATCGCGACACCCTCGCGGTCGAGCACCGTGCCGAGATCGTGTGGATGCGCGCCCTCGAGCACGAAGGAGATCACCGGCGCCTTGCTGCGCGCGGTGCCGACGATGCGCAGTCCGGAAACCTCGGACAGGCGCGCGGTCGCTTCGGCGAGCAGATCGTCCTCCCAGGCTGCGGCAGCGCGGCGATCCAGCGCCTCGAGGTAGTCGATCGCCGCCGCCAATCCAGCGGCGCCTGCGATGTTGGGAGTGCCGGCCTCGAAGCGCTGCGGCGGCAGCGCGAACTCGGTGCGCACGAATGAAACCGAGCGGATCATGTCGCCGCCGCCCTGGTAGGGCGGCATGGCTTCCAGGTGCTCGCGCCGCGCCCACAATGCGCCGATGCCGGTGGGACCGAACAGCTTGTGGCCCGAGAAGGCGTAGAAATCGCAGTCCAGAGCGGCGACGTCGATCTCGTAGTGCGGCGCCGCCTGGGCGCCGTCAACCAATGTCGGGACGCCGCGCGCGCGCGCCAGGCGGGTCAGCTCGCGCACCGGATTGATCGTGCCGAGGGCGTTCGAGATGTGGCCGAAGGCGGCGAGCCGGGTGCGCTCGGACAAGAGCGCCGCGAACTCGTCGACGATCAACTCACCCTGATCGTCGATCGGCGCGACGCGCAGGCGCGCGCCCGCTTCCTCGCAGACCAGCTGCCAGGGAACGATGTTCGAGTGATGCTCGAGCTCGGTAACCAGGACTTCATCGCCGGCACGCAACCGCGGGCGCAGGAAGCTGCGCGCCACCAGGTTGATCGCCTCGGTGGTGCCGCGGGTGAAGACGATCTCGCCCTCGTCGGCGCCGAGAAAGCGCGCCACGGTGGCGCGCGATGCTTCATAAAGCGCCGTCGCCTTCTCCGCCAGAGCGTGCACGCCGCGGTGGACGTTCGAGCAACTCTCGAGATAGTAGGCGGCTTCGGCCTCCAGCACCGCTCGCGGCTTCTGCGCCGTGGCGGCGTTATCGAGGTAGGCGAGCGGGCGGCCATGAACGCGGACGGCGAGGCCGGGGAAATCCTGGCGGACGCGCTCGACGTCGAAAAGCAAGGCGGCGGCAACGCCCCCGCCCAGATCCTTCGCTTCGCTCAGGATGACGTCGGCCACTTCGTGTCCTCCGTCACACCGCCTGCGCGACGACCTCGCCCTTGGGCAGCCAGGCGAAGAGGAACGACTCGAGATCGTGACGCAGCGTCTCGATCCGGATGCGCTCGATGACGTCGTGAGCGAACGCGTAGGTGAGCAGCGAAGTCGCCGCTTCGACGCCGATTCCACGCGAGCGCAGGTAGAAAACAGCGTCCTGGTCGAGCTCGCCGACCGTCGAGCCGTGCGTGCACTTGACGTCGTCGGCGAAGATCAGCAGCTGGGGATTGGTATTGACCAGCGCGTCCTTCGACAGCAGCAGGTTGCGGTTGGTCTGCTTGGCGTCGGTCTTCTGGGCGCCCGGATGGACGTGGATCAGGCCGTCGAAAACCGCGCTCGCCGCGCCGTCGAGCACGCCCTTGTACAGCTCGTGGCTGCCGCAGTGCGCGGCGCGATGGTCCATCTTCATGTGGGTGTCGCAGTGCTGCTCGCCGCGCACCATGTAGAGGCCGTTGAGGTTGGCGTCGGCGCCTTCGCCGGCGAGCACGCCGTGAATGTCGTGCCGGGCCAGAGCCGCGCCGAGCGAGAAGGCGTGCGAGGACACCTGGGCACCCCGCCCGAGGGTCACCTCCTGGGCGGCGGTGTGATACGCCCGCAGGCTCTCTCGCTGCACCTTGTAGTGATCGACGTTGGAGTTCTCGGCGGCCACGATCTCGGTGACGCCGCAGCTCCAGTAGAGCGGCTCGCCCAGGGCGGCGTAGCTCTCGACGACGGTCAGCTGGCTGGCGGCCCCGGCGACCAGCAGAGTGCGGGGGAAGATCGCATAGGGAGCGCCGTCGCCGGCCGCCAGATAGAGGATCTGGATCGGCTTCTCGACCACCAGGCCCTTGGGCGCCCAGACGATCGCGCCGTCTTCGAAGAGCGCGGTATTGAGCGCCGCGAACGGATGGGCCACCAGGTCGACGTGCAGCCCGAGCTCGGCGATGCGCGCCGGCTGTTCGGCGATGGCGGTCTGAAGCGAGCCGGCGAGCAGCTCCTCCGGCAACCCTTCGAGCAGCGAAAGCTCGGCCGAGAAGTGACCGTTGACGAACACCAGCGCCGCGCAGCCGGGATACAGATAGGGCTCGACCTGCGTCGCAGAGATCGTAACGGCGGGCGCCGGTTCGAACGCCGTCTTGGCGATCGGCGCCGGGTTGGTGTACTTCCAGGCCTGGTCCTTGACCGTCGGGAAGCCGGCCTGGGCGAAGCGCTCGAACGCCGTCTGCCGTACCACCGTCAGCCGGTCCGGCTCGCGGCGCCCAGCGTCCCGCGCCGCGAACATGGCGCGGTAGCGCTCGACGCCCGGCCCCGAGGCGAGAGTCGCCACCTCGTTCATCGCGCCGCCCCCAATACGGCTGGAGGCACAGCCTCGGCCGCGACTGGCTCCTCGAGCCAGACGTAGCCGCGCTGCTCGAGCTCGAGGGCCAACTCCTTGCCGCCCGAGCGCACGATCTTGCCGTCGAGCAGCACGTGCACGAAGTCCGGCACGATGTAGTTCAGCAGGCGCTGGTAGTGGGTGATGACCAGGAACGAGCGGTCCTTGCCGCGCAGCGTGTTGACGCCGTCGGCGACGATCTTGAGCGCGTCGATGTCGAGGCCGGAGTCGGTCTCGTCGAGCACGCCGAGCAGAGGCTCGAGGACCGCCATGTGGAAGATCTCGTTGCGCTTCTTCTCGCCGCCCGAGAAGCCCTCGTTGACCGGGCGCTGGAGAAGCGACTCGTCCATGCCCACCAGCTTGACCTTCGCGCGCACCAGCTTGAGGAACTCCATCGCGTCGAGCTCGGTCAGGCCCAGGTGCTTGCGCTTGGCGTTCAGCGCCGCCTTGAGGAAGTAGGTGTTGGAGACCCCGGGAATCTCGACCGGATACTGGAAGGCCAGGAACACGCCCTCGCGCGCGCGCACCTCGGGGTCCATCTCGAGCAGGTTCTGGCCCTTGTAGAGGACCTCGCCCTCGGTGACCTCGTACTCCTCGCGCCCGGCGAGCACCTGGGCGAGCGTCGACTTGCCCGAGCCGTTGGGGCCCATGATGGCGTGCACTTCGCCCGGTTCAGGGTCAGAGTCGACGCCGCGCAGGATCTCGCGACCCTCGACGTTGGCGTGCAGGTTCTTGATTTCGAGCAACGACATGATCTTCAGCTCTCCGAAAGAAAAGGAATGAGGCGCGTCAGCCGACGCTGCCCTCCAGGGAAATGGCCAGCAGCTTCTGCGCCTCGACCGCGAACTCCATCGGCAGCTCGCGGAAGACCTCCTTGCAGAAGCCGTTGACGATCATCGACACCGCGTCCTCGGTCTCGATGCCGCGCGAGTTGCAGTAGAAGATCTGGTCTTCGCCGATCTTCGAGGTCGAGGCCTCGTGCTCCATCTGCGCGGTGGGGTTCTGGACGTCGATGTACGGGAAGGTGTGGGCGCCGCACTGGTCGCCGATCAGCATCGAGTCGCACTGCGAGAAGTTGCGCGCGCCGTCGGCGCCCTTCAGGATCTTCACCTGGCCGCGGTAGGTGTTCTGGCCGTGGCCGGCGGAGATGCCCTTCGAGACGATCGTCGAGCGCGTGTTCTTGCCGATGTGGATCATCTTGGTGCCGGTGTCGGCCTGCTGGCGGTTGTTGGTCACCGCCACCGAGTAGAACTCGCCGACCGAGTCGTCGCCCTTGAGGATCACCGACGGGTACTTCCAGGTGATCGCCGAGCCGGTCTCGACCTGGGTCCAGGAGATCTTCGCATTCGCGCCCTCGCACTTGCCGCGCTTGGTGACGAAGTTGAAGATGCCGCCCTTGCCGTTCCTTGTCGCCCGGGTACCAGTTCTGCACCGTCGAGTACTTGATCTGGGCGTCGCTCGAGCGCCACCAGCTCGACCACCGCGGCGTGCAGCTGGTTCTCGTCGCGCATCGGCGCCGTGCAGCCCTCGAGGTAGGAGACGTAGGCGCCCTCGTCGGCGATGATCAGCGTGCGCTCGAACTGGCCGGTGTTCCGGGCGTTGATCCGGAAGTAGGTCGACAGCTCCATCGGGCAGCGCACGCCCTTCGGCACGTAGACGAACGAGCCGTCGGTGAACACCGCCGAGTTGAGCGTGGCGAAGAAGTTGTCGCGAGTACGGCACCACCGAGCCCAGGTACTTCCGCACCAGCTCGCGGATGCTCCGCACCGCCTCCGAGAACGAGCAGAAGATGATGCCCATGTCCTTGAGCTTGCCCTTGAAGGTGGTGGCGACCGAGACCGAGTCGAACACCGCGTCGACCGCCACGCCCGCGAGCACTTCCTGCTCTTGCAAGCGGGATGCCGAGCTTCTCGTAGGTCTTCGAGGATCTCGGGATCGACCTCGTCGAGGCTCTTCGGCCGTTCTTCGCTTCGGCGCCGCGTAGTAGCTCGATCGCCTGGTAGTCGATCGGGTCGTAAGTGCACGTTCGCCCAGTGCGGCTCCTTCATCGTCAGCCAGTGGCGGTAGGCCTTGAGCCGCCACTCGAGCATCCACTCGGGCTCGTTCTTCTTCGCCGAGATCAGGCGAACGACGTCTCTCGTCGAGCCCCGGCGGCACGATGTCCTGCTCGACCTCGGTGTCGAAGCCGAACTTGTACTCCTGGGTGGCGAGCTGTTCGATGGTCTGCGTTTCAGTGGTGGTCATCTAGGACTCCGGAACGGTTCAGGCGAGCGGCTGGTTGCCCGGCAGATGGCTGCCGAGGCGCACCAATTCGGCGGGGGCACCGGGGCGCGCCATTTCGGCGAGCGAGATCGACTCGAGCGCCTGACGCACCACCCGGTTGATCACCTGCCAGTTGCCGCGCACGGCACAGAAGGGCTCGCGCAGGCAATCGCCGTGATCGGTTTCGCCACATTCGGTCATCGCCAGAGAACCCTCGAGGGCGGCGATCACCTGGGCGACGGAGATCTCGGCCGGCGGCTTGGCCAGGGTGTAACCGCCACGCACCCCGCGGTGCGAGGCGAGCAAACCATCGCGAGCCAGCAGCTTGAGGATCTTCGACACCATCGGCAGCGGGATACGCAGCGCCGCCGCCAACTCGGGCGCCGAGTACTGTCCCGACGACGATTGCGCCAAGTGGGTCATGAGCACGATGCCGTAGTCGGTTTGCTTGGTCATGCGCAACATTGCAGGGGGCTCCTCGAAACAGGACAATTTTAGTCCGTTTTCGACCCCTTGTCAACGCTGGGGGCCCTGGGGTCACTGCCGCCAGGACGAATCTAAAGTGCTGATTTCTCTCTACTTAGTCGGCCGCAAGGACCTCGTCCTGGGGTACCGCACGCTCCGGGTTCGGCCCCAGCAGGACGCCCAGCCACTCCCACCCCGCGGTGCGCTCGACCAGGATCTTGGCGGTGAGGGTCAGCGGCACGGAGAGGAACATGCCCACTGCGCCCCAGACGTAGCCCCAGAAGATGAGTGACAGAAAGACCACCAGCGGCGAGAGACCCAAGCGATGCCCCAGCCAGCGCGGCTCGATCACGTTGCCGAGCACCATGTCGATCACCAGGTAGCCGAGCGCTACCAGCGCCGCGCCGCCGGAGCCGAACTGGATCACCCCGAGCAGGACAGCGGGGACCGCCGCCAGGATGGCGCCGATGTTGGGGATGTAATGCAGGACGAAGGCGAGGAAGCCCCACAGCACCGGGAAATCCAGCCCGAGAATGCCCACCCACGCGCCCACCAGCAGGCCGGTCAGGAGACTCATCACCGTCTTGATGCCGAGGTAGCGCTGCATCTCTAGGGTCACGTCGCGGAATCGAATGTGGGGGCCTTCCGGCCTCCCGAAGGCCGCCCGTACTTTGTCGCCGAAGCCGGCCGCCTCGAGCATCACGAACGCCATGGTGAGGACGATCAACACCAGGTCGGAGAGGACCGCCGCCACGCTGCGCAACGTCCCGCTCACCAAGCTGACCGAAGTCAGCAGCCGCACCAGGTCGCGCGTCGACCACTCCGGGGCCGCGAGCCCACGCTCCTGCAGCCAAGAGAGCGCCGACGTGCTGGCCCGCTGCAGGCGCACCTGATAGATCGGCGCCGCCTCGGTGAGCTCGCCGAGCGCCGCGGAGAGCAGCAGGACGAGGACACCCACGACGGCGACGCCGGCCAGCAACGCCAGCATGATTGCCAGACTCGGGCGGACGCCGCGCTGCTCGAGCCACTCGGCGAGCGGCAGGCTGAGGACGGCGAAGAACACCCCCAGGAGCAGCGGCACGCAGATCACCGCGGCGGCGCGCAGGCCGGCGATGATCACCACCGCAGAGGCGAAGGCGAGGAGCGGCCTGGCCGAGGCGGTCGCGCTGGGGGACGACATGGCGATGAGCGAAGACTACTAGAAGACTACTAAAGGAATGCGCGCAGGCGCTCGTAACCGGCGCGGCTGATCGGCAGCTTCGAGCCGTCGCGCAGAATGGCCACCCGGCTGTCCTTGGCGTAGAGCTCGATGCGTGCCAGCCGTTCGAGGTTGAGCAGGAACGAGCGATGAACCCGCACGAAGCGCCGCGGATCGAGCTGGGTCTCGAGCTCGCCCAGGGTGACTCTGCTTCGAAAGCTTGCGCCCGCCGGCTGCCAGTCGCACGTAGTCGTCCTGCGCCTCGATGAAATCGAGCTGGCCTACGGGCACCACCTCGACCTGACCGCCGTTGCGAACCGCGATGCGCTCGAGATAGACGCTCCGCCGGGCGGCGAACTGGCGAGCAGGCCGCGAGCCGGAGGACGCTCTCCGGCCTGCAGCCGGAGCGCGGCGCGCTCGAGAGCCTGCGGCGAAACGCTCGCGGCGAAACCGGCTTGAGCAGGTAGTCCACCGCGTGAACCGCGAACGCTCGCAGCGCGTGCTCGTCGTGGGCGGTGACGAAAACCACCGCCGGGGCGTCCTCTCCCAGCAGCTCGAGAACCTCGAAGCCGTCGAGCTTGGGCATCTGGACGTCGAGCAACACCAGATCCGGAGCGGTTCTCGGCGGCCGCCTTGACGGCCTCGAAACCGTTGCCGCACTCACCCGCGAGCTCCCAAGCCGGCAGCGAGGCGAGGTACTCGGCGAGCAGGCGCCGCGCCGGCTCCTCGTCGTCGACCACCAGCGCACGAAATCGCCGGGCCTTCACGGTGCCGCCTCCACGCCGGCGTCGGTCTCGGCGGGGAGCGACAGCACCACGCGGTAGCTGCCGTCCTCTTCCGCAGCCTGCATGCGTCCCTCGCTGCCGTAAGCGGCGGCGAGCCGGCGGCGGACGTTCTCGAGCCCCACGCCGGCGCCGCGGCCGCGTGGCCGATCGGCGTCGCACGGGTTCTCGACCGTGAGCACGAGCGCTGCGCCCTGACGCCGCGCTGCGCAGCGCACCGTGCCGCCCTCCAGACGATGCGCGATACCGTGCACCACGGCATTCTCGAGCAGCGGTTGCAAGAGCAAGGGCGGAATCCGGCAGGCGCGCGCCTCTTCGGCGATCTCCTCCTCGACCTGGAGGCGCGATCCGAAACGCACCCGTTCGATCTCGAGGTAGTTGGCGCCGATCGCCAGCTCGTCGGCGAGCGCGATGCGCGGCCGCGCTCCGAGCCGCAGGCTCTGGCGCAGGAAATCACCCAGCAGGAGGCACATGCGCCGCGCCGCCTGAGGGTCGGAGCCGGCCAGCGATCCGATCGAGTTGAGGCTGTTGAACAGGAAGTGGGGGTTGACCTGGGCGCGCAGGGCCCGCAGCTCCGCTTCGCGCGCCGCCACGTCGGATTCGAGCGCCCGGCGCTCGGCGAGCCGCGACTCCTCGAGCGCGATGAGCAGGTAGTGCAGCGCCACCGCCAGCAGATAGAGCAGCACGCCGGCGGCGTAGAGATAGGTCAGGCCGTCGGCACCGCTTCGCCACACCAGCCGCGCCAACAACACGGCGGCGCCACACCACATGGCGCTGGCGAGTAGCGCGGCGCTGAGGTGCGTGCCGAGGATTCGCGCCAGACCCGCACTGCGCAGGGGAGTCGCGCGGCAGGGATACCAGACCGCCAGGCAGACGAAGCCGTAGACCAGCGAGAGCGGCACCACGAAAGCCAGCGCCGAACCCAGCCGGGTTTCGCCGGCCGCCCAGGGCGCCGCGGCGAGGAGCGCACCGGCTACCGCCCAACCCAGGAGGTACGCCAGCAGGCGCTGGCGCCGCTCCAGGATCGGATGCATCTAGTTGTGGACCTCCACGCCGCCCATGATCGCAGATCCGGTCACCACCAATCGGGGCCCGCCGGGCGGCGGTGTGGCAGCCTTGATCTCGAAACCGGCCATCAGCGGCGCGACCTTCCCCACGATCTCCCAGGTCGGCGGGACCTTGATCTCGATTCCACCCCAGATCGCGAAAACGTCGATCACGGCTTCGTCGCCCTCGAGCTTGGCCTGACGCAGGTCGATATCGCACCCTCCCAGGACCGCGGTCGCGCTACCGCCGACGAAGGTCTGGGACGCGCTGCTCACCACCACTCCCGAGAGCAGCGCGAACGCGTTGAGCTTGTCGCTCGAGCGAGCCGCCGCGACCGCCGGCCGCGGTCCGCGCAGCGAGCGCCACACCAGCATGCCGCCGGCAGCCAGCAGCGTCACCGGCCAGAAGTACTTCAGCAAGATGAAGGGATTGCTGTCGATCCAGCCCAGGTTGTCGAAGAGAAACCACAGACCCACGAAGGCCGCCACGCCGCCGAACAGCCGGCCGGCGGTTTCGCGTGCCTGCACGACGGAGGTCAAACCGAGAACGATGAGCGCCAGGGGCCAGAAGCGCAGGATCTGACGGGCCTCGAAGCGCCCCATCTCGTCGAGCAGGAAAGCCACCCCGAGAGCGAGCACGGTGAGCCCGACGATGAGCCGCGGGGTGACCGCGAAGGAGCGTTCAGTTGCCATTGCCGGCCTCCGTCTCCTGCGGGCCGCAGCCACGCCGGCGCGCCGGAAAGATAGCCCCCAGAGTGAGCATGGTGCCGAGACCGATCACCAGGATCGGCCAGGAGTTGTGCCAGCTCAGCCCGTAGAGATGGTTGGTGTTGAGCAGCATCCAGCCGCCGACGAAGAGCAGCCAAAGACCGCCTCGGCGCCGCTCCCCGTCTCCACTCACCAGCTTGGCGAGACCGACCGCCACGACGATGAGCGGCCACCAGTCCCGTATGCCGGCCGCTTGAAGAATGCCTTGCTGCAGCAGCAGAAAAACCGCGCCGACCGCGATCAAGATCAGACCGCCCATGAGACCGTCAGCGCGCTTCTCGGATGTCGAGTTCATAGCCGTACTCCCCCTTTCGCGTAGCAGAGTACGGAGCGGAGCACCGCCGGTTAAGGGTCTACCGGCGGATGGAGGCGGCGTGCCGGTGGGTGGCGGCTGCGGAGCTCAAACCGGCCGGGCGACGGCTTCGCGACGGCCGCGCTCGACGTCGACTCGGGTCAGGAACCAGGCGCCGGCGAGGAAGAACGCGAGCACCGACAGAACCGCCCAGCGCGTCGAACCGGCGAGCGCCACGGCGATGCCGAACAACGCCGGACCGAGAATGCCGGCGAACTTGTCGGCGAGCGCGAAGAAACCGAAGAACTCCGCCGAGCGCTGCGACGGCACCATGCTCGCGAAGAGCGATCGCGAGAGAGCCTGGGTGCCGCCCTGGGCCATGGCCACCAGAACAGCCAACAGGTAGAACCCACGCTCGGTCTGCAGGAAGAACCCGCACAGGCTGGCCAGGCTGTAGATCGCAATGCCCAGGAAGATGCCGCCCCGGGCTCCGAGCGGGCGAGCCAGACGGCCGAAGAGGAACGCGAAGGGAATGCCCAGGAACTGCACCAGGAGCACCGCGCCGATCAGCGCTCCGCGCGACACCCCGACCTCGGCGCCGTAGATCGTCGCCATGCGGATGATGGTCGAAACCCCGTCGGTGAAGAGCAACACCGCGATCAGCAGCATGAACGCCTGCGGGTAGGTCCGCAGATCCCGCAGAGTGGCGGCAAATCGCGCAAAGGGGCCGCGCGAGGGGCCCTCGCGCCTCCGCGCCGGCGGTTCGGGGACGTGTCGAAACAGCGGCACCGAGAACACTCCCCACCACACTCCGACCGCGGCGAAGGAGAGCCTCGACGCCTGGCCGGCGTCGGCCAGACCGAAGAGATGGGGCTTCTGGATGGCCAGCAGATTGATCGCCAACATCAGGCCGCCGCCGAGGTAACCGATCGCATAACCGGTAGAGGAAAGACGGTCGGCGGCGTCTCCCTGAGCCAGATGCGGCAGCAGCGCGTCATAGAAGACGAGGCTGCCCGCCCAACCGATATTGCCCAGAATGAACAGCACGACTCCCAGCCGCCAGTCGCCCCGCCCCACCGCCGCCAAGGCCAAGCTCGACACCACGCCCAGGCCGGTGAAGCACGCCAGGAGTTTCTTCTTCGCCGCTCGCTCATCCGCGAACGAACCCAGGATAGGGCCGAGTATCGCCACCGCAATCAGCGCTGCGGTGGTCGCGGCGGCATAGATGGTGGTCGCGCGGCTGCGAGGCAGATCGGCGGCCGCCACTTCCTGAAAGTAGATGGGGTAGACCGCGGTGACGACCGTCGTAACGAAGGCAGAGTTGGCCCAGTCGTAGAGGATCCAAGCTCGTCGCGGATTCACTGACCGCGCACGATAACGCGAAAACTTCTCGAAATTCTGGTGAATTGGGTTTACACTATGCACACATCTTCATCAGCAGCCAACGCAACCTCGAAAGGAGGCGGCACAATGGCAACGGCGAGAATGAAGAAGCGAGCGGTCAAGAAGGCTGTCAAGCGCAAGGCGGTCAAGAAGCGGGCGGTCAAGAAGGCGGTCAAGAAGCGCGCCGTCAAGAAGGCGGTCAAGAAGCGCGCCGTCAAGCGGGCGGTCAAGAAGCGGGTCGTCAAGAAGGCGG
The DNA here is from genome assembly GCA_963821905.1 of Thermoanaerobaculia bacterium. Lineage (GTDB taxonomy): Bacteria > Acidobacteriota > Thermoanaerobaculia > Multivoradales > JAGPDF01 > CAWGFP01. The sequence continues at coordinate 640,391 of CAWGFP010000011.1, forward strand.
TCAAGAAGCGCGCCGTCAAGAAGGCCGCCGTCAAGAGGGCGATCAAGCGGCGGGCCGTGAAGCGAGCCATCATCAAGAGGATGATCGTCGCGAACGCCGGAGGCGGGCCCGCGGCCGGCACTTCCTAGTTGATCAGGTAGACCGCGGTGACGACCCGTCGTCACGAAGGCGAACTGGCCTAGTCGTAGAGGTCCACGCCCGGCGCGGTTGAACTTGAGCGCGGACGATAGCAGCGAAAAACCCCACGCTTGACTGTGGGGTTTTTCGTTTAAGCTATTCGCACGTTTGGAATCGACAGGCCAGCGGAACCGTCTCGAAAAGGAGGAGACACGATGGCGACGGCGAGGAAGAAGAAGCAGGCGGTCAAGAAACGGGCCGTCAAGAGGGCCGTCAAGAAGCGGGCGGTCAAGAAGGCGGTTAGAAAGCGGGCCGTCAAGAAAGCTGCGGTCAAGAGGGCGGTCAAGAAGCGGGCCGTCAAGAGAGCGGTCAAGAAACGGGCCGTGAAGAAGGCCGCCGTCAAGAGGGTGGTCAGGAAGCGCGCGGTCAAGAAGGCGGTCAAGAAACGGGCCGTGAAGAAGGCCGCCGTCAAGAAAGCGATCAAGCGCAACGCCGTGATCAACGCCGTCAGCCGTACCGCGGGCAACGCGCAGAGGGCTGCCACCTCGGTCGCCAAGCGTGTCGAGAGCGCGGCCCGCGAGATGGCTGCCGCCGCGGCGCAGAACGTCGCCGCCGTGGCCAAGAAGGTCGAAACCGCCGTCGCCCCGCCTCCGAAAGGGACTCCGGCTCCGCCGAACGCCGCCCTAGGCCGCGCCACTCCGCCGGTCATCGACTTCGATGACGATGACGACGACACGGAGTTCGGCGACCGAATGTCGTTCGAGGACGACGACGACTTCTAAACCACCGGCCCGTGCGGCCGGAAAACAGTCCACCCAACTCTGTCGCCGGATCGCGAGATCCGGCGTTTTTTCTTTTCAGATCTCGACTTGCATGCCCAGCTCGACGACGCGGTTGGGCGGCAGGCGGTAGAACTGCGTGGCGCGGGTGGCGTTGCGCTGCATGAAGGCGAACAAACGCTCGCGCCACAGCGCCATGCCCGGGCGCTTGGAGGGAATGAGCGTGTTGCGCGACAGGAAGTACGTCGCCATTCGCGGGTCGAGCTCGAGTCCTAGCTCGCGCGTGCCGGCGAGCGCCTGCGGCACGTCGGGATCCTGCATGAAGCCATAGCGCAGGATCACCCGCCAGAAGCCCTCGCCCAGCGGCTCGACCTGCAGGCGCTGCTCCGGCTCGACGTGCGGCTGCTCCTGGACGTAGACGTTGACGAAGACGTTGGTCTCGTGCAGCACCCGGTTGTGCTTCAGGTTGTGCAGCAGCGCCACCGGCGTGGCGTTCGCGTCGCCGGTGAGGAAAACCGCGGTGCCCGGCACCCGTGGTGGGCATCCGTCGCGCGACGTCGGCGACGAAGGTCTCGATCGGCAGGGAACCGCGCGACAGCCGAACGGTCAGGATGTCGCGGCCGCGCCGCCAGGTGGCGAGGAAGGTGTACACCACCGCGGCCACGGCTAGCGGGAACCAGCCGCCCTGCAGAACCTTCACGAAGTTCGCGCTGAAGAACGCCAGGTCGATGATCAGGAAGACGGCGCTGAACACCGCGGCGAGCCCCAAGCTCCACCGCCATATGCTTGCGCTCGACCACGAAGGCGAGCATCGTGGTGATCACCATCGTGGCGGTCACTGCGATGCCGTACGCCGCAGCCAGATTGGTCGACTTTCGGAATCCGACCACCAGGCCGATGGTGCAGATCATCAACAGCCAGTTGACGCTGGGGATGTAGATCTGGCCGATCTCGCCGGGAGAGGTGTGGATGATGTCGACGCGCGGCGCATAGCCCAGCTGCACCGCCTGCCGGGTGAGCGAAAAGGCGCCCGAGATCACCGCCTGCGAAGCGATCGAGGTCGCCACTGTCGCGAGCACCACCAACGGATACAGCGCCCACTCCGGCGCCATGCGGTAGAACGGGTTGTGCGCCGCTGTCGGGGTTGGCGATCAGCAGGGCGCCCTGGCCGAAATAGTTGATCAGCAGCGCCGGCAGCACCACGGCGAACCAGGCCAGCCGGATGGGCCGGCGACCGAAATGCCCCATGTCGGCGTAGAGCGCCTCGCCGCCGGTGATCACCAAGGTCACACCGCCCAGCACCAGGAAACCCTGCAGTCCATTGCGTACGAAGAAGTCGAAGCCGTGTCTGCGGGTCGATCGCCTTCAGCACCGACAGGTTGTCCGCCATGTTGACGGCGCCCAGCACCGCGAGGACCGCGAACCACAAGAGCGTGATCGGCCCGAAGATGGCGCCGACGCCGGAGGTGCCGTGGCGCTGGATCGAGAATAGAACGATGAGGATCGCGATGGTGATCGGCACGACGTAGGGCTGGAACAGGTGCGTCGCCACCTCCAACCCTTCGACCGCCGAGAGCACCGAAATCGCCGGGGTCAGCATGCCGTCGCCGTAGAGCAGCGCGGCGCCAAACAGCCCGAGAGCCACGAGCGTCCATTGGCGCTTGGTCTTGACCCTCTTTTCGGAGCGCACCAAGGCCATGAGCGCCAGGATGCCGCCTTCGCCGCGGTTGTCGGCGCGCATGATGAAGACCAGGTACTTGATCGAGATGACGACGATCAGGGCCCAGAAAACGAGGGACAGCACACCGAGCACGTTCTCGGGCGTCGGTGCAACGCCGTGCGAGCCGTGAAAGCACTCGCGCAGCGCGTAGAGCGGGCTGGTGCCGATGTCGCCGTACACCACGCCGAGAGCGCCCAGCGCGAGCAGTAGAAGCGGCGAGCGGCCGTGGGACGGCGCTTCCTGTTTCATGACGGGGACGAGACTCTAGCAGGTGGGCCTTAGTGGCCCTCGCCTTCGACGGTCAGCCACCTGGCCAACACGAAGACTGCCGCCATGGCCAGGTACGCGCCCACCCACGGCCAGGCGGGGGCCAGCGACACCACGGTGTCGGTCGGGGTGAACTTGTACGAGTGCATCATGCCGAGAGCCGAGAGCCCGGCGGCGATCGCGCACCAGACACCGGCCGCCATGAAACGCCGCTCGATGACGCAAACCGTCGCCGCCGCCAGCAGCATCGCGGTGATGATGAAACCCTGGTCGAGCGCGAAGGCGCCGTGCGCCCAGGTGTCCGAGCCCAGGAATGCCGCGAGCAGATGCTCGCCGAACGGTGGACCTCCGGGCACGCCTACCCCGGCGGCCCGCAAGCCGTTCTTGAGCATCAGCGCCCCCCAGGCGGCAACCCCGGGCAGGAGTCCCATCACCACCGCCGGCGCATGCTCGCGCGGCGTGGCCTGGAAGGCCTGCGCGGTGATCACGATGCCGATCCACAGCACGATCGCCATGCCGGCGTCGATCGGCACCGCCCAGGCGATCCAGGCGAGCGTGCCGCTGAAGCAGACGACGGTGAAGAAGGCGGCATTGAGCACCGAGTAGCCGGCCCGCGCGCCCAGGGCCTTCCAGCCCGGATGGCCGATGTAGATGGTGGTGGGAAAGCACGAGCCGAAGAGCGCTGCGGCAAGTGTGCCGATGCCGTTGACCGCCATCGACGGACGCGTCGGGTAGCTGTCGCCGGCCGCCTCTGCGGACTCGATGTTCTGCAGCGAGCCGATCACATTGAAAAGGCCCATCGGCAGGATCACCGAGAGGTAGGCCAGCCAGTCGCCGCTCAAGGCGGCCGCCAGGTCGCCGAAAACCGGCAGCGGCGGATAGAAGCCCGCGCTGCCGTGCGGCGCCGCGCCGACGGGCGCGATCCCGGTGAGCCAGGCAAGCCCGGTGCCGAGCAGCACCGCCACCAGCCCGCCCGGCAGGCCGCCGCGAAAACGCCGGTGACCGAAGTAGACCAGCATGACGACGGCGAGCGTGGTCAATCCGACCAGCGGCCGCGCGTAGGCGCGAAAGAGGAAGCCCAGCGAGATGAAGGTCAGCGCGATCCCGGCCAGCGTCGAGAGCAGCGCCGCCCGCGGGGTCGCTCTGCGCACCCGCTCGGCGAAACGAGAGCGCCGATGAGCTCGATGAGGCCCGATCCCACGCAGGCGAGCGAGGCCGGCCTGCCAGGCGACCTTCACCGGATCGGCGGCCCCGGCCGCCTCGGCCGCGAGCTTGGCCGGCAGCATCACCAGGAAGACGTAGGCGAAGAGCGAAACCGTGTTGATGCCGTAGGGCAGCGCGCAGACGTCGCTGCGCCCGGTGGCGCGCGCCAGCTGCATCGCCTGGCGGGCGTAGATACAGGTTGCCGACGAGCAGCGACACCGCCGCGCCCGGCAGGATGCGCCCGTAGACCAGCTCGGCGGGGAATCCGAGAACGCCGCGGCAGAGCGCGTCGATCAGCAGCAACTGGACCAGGTTGTCGAGCGCCAGCCCGAAAAATCCGTCGATATCGCCGCGGACGATCCAGCGCATGCAGGCCCTCCCGAAAGAAAGGCCTACGCTAGCGGAATTCGCGGTCGCGGTCGCCCCCGCCCAGATTCTTCGCTGCGCTCAGAATGACAATGAAACCTCGAACTGTCGTCCTGAACGAAGTGAAGGACCTGGGCGGGGGTGTTCTACAACTCCCGCAACGCCGCCGACACCGGCAGCCGCGCCGCCCGGATCGCCGGGAAGAGCCCGCCGACCAACCCCATCACCAGCGCGAAGATCGTCCCTTTCACCAGCAACGGCGGGGTGACGTCGAACGCGAAGGTGACCTGGCTGAAGGTGTCCCAGTTCAGCGTCGACGTGCGGTAGCCGTCGAACCGAAGGTAGGCGCCGACCGCGCCGAGCGACGCCGCCGCACGAGCGCCAGGAGCAGCGCCTCGGCGAGCACCGAGACGACGACCGGGCCGGAGCCGAAGCCGAGGGCGCGCAGCGTGGCGATCTCGCGCGTGCGCGCGGCGACCGCGGAGTACATCGTGTTGAGCGCGCCGAAGACGGCGCCGATGCCCATCAGCACGGCGAGGAAGAAGCCGAGCCGGCGAATGATCGCGTTGAGCGTGCGTCCCTGGTTGGCGAAGTACTCGCTCTCGCGCATCACCTGCGACGTCGAGCCGCGGGTCGGTGGTGAGAGCGTCCTTGAAGGCGTCGAACGCGGCCGGCGATTCGAGCCGCGCGATCACGGTCTGGAACGAGTTGCCGCGGCGGTAGGCCGGCTGCAGGACGCGCGCGTCGCTCCAGATCTCCGACTCCCAGAGCGCGCCGCCGGCGGCGAAGGTGCCGACCACCGTCCACTCGTTCTGCCCCCACTTCAGACTGCGATGCCGACGTCGAGGCCGCGGAACTGCTTGCGCGCCCCCTCGCCGACCAGGATCTCGTTCTTGCCCCACTCGAACGTCCGGCCGGCGGTGATCTTGAGATCGGGCCGGGTCGCGAAACGCCGCCGGCTGAACGCCGCGCAGCGGCACGTTGGCCGGCGTGCCGGTCGATTTCTTCGGCACGTCGACGACGACGAAGAGCTCGGCCGAGGAAAGCGGCGCGGCGGCGACGCCGCCGCCCGATCGCCGCGCGCGATGCCCGGCGCCTGGGCGATGATCTCGGTGGTCTCGCCGAACAGGACGCTCATCATCTCGCTGTCGCTGCCGGTGCGCAGGACCATGGCGTTGTCGCGGCGAGCCGGCGGTGCGCAGCGTCTTGCGGAAGCCCTCGCCGATCGACAGCACGGCGACGAACACCGCGACCACGCCGGCGATGCCGACGATGGTGGCGAGCGAGGCGCCGCGGCGCTGGGGGATGGTGCGCACCGCGGTCGAGGTGACGGCGCCGACCTGCAGACAGTCCAGCTCATCGGTCAGACCCTCCGCAGCGCGTCGACGATGCGCAGGCGCATCGCCTGGCACGGCCGGCACGATGCCGGCGACCAAGCCCAGCAGGACCACGAAGGCGACCCCCACGACCACGTCCTTCTCCGGGAAGTAGAAGATCGGCAGGAAGCCGCCGGTCGGATCGCCGCCCGAGATGGCGAGCGCCGCCGAGCCCCAGCCCGAGGCCGCCGCCGAGGACGGCGAGCAGGCACGACTCGGCGAGCACCAGGCCCAGCATCGCGCCGTTGGTGAAGCCGAGCGTCTTCAGCACCGCCAGCTCGCTGGTGCGCTCGCGCACCGACTGCGCCATGGTGTTGCCGGCGACCAGCAGCAGGGTGAAGAAGACCGCGGCGAGGATCCAGCTGGATGATCGCGCCGATGTTGCCGATCTGGTCGGCGAAGCCCTGCGCGAGCGCCTTCTCGGTCACCGTCTTGGTCTCGTCGGGCGAGTTCGCGAACAGGGCGTCGATCGCCTTGCCCGACCTCCGCCGACTGCGTCGGGATCGGCGATCCGCACGACGTACCAGCCGACGATGCCCTGGCCGATGACTGCCGCGCCTCGTCGAAGTAGTCGTAGTGGAAGAGGAACTGCGTGGTGTCGATGCCCTTGTCCGCCGTCGTAGATGCCGCGCGACGTTGAACTCCCAGATCCTCGAGCCGTCCTTCTTGCGCCAGAACGTCGCCTGGATCGGGAACGCGGTCGCCGACCTTCCAGCCGTAGCGCTCGGCGGTCTTCGCGCCGACGACGGCGCCCTCGCGGTCGGCGATCCAGGCCGCTTCTGGTCCTCCGGCACGCTGAACTCGGGGTACATCGCCAGGTACGTCGTCGGGGTCGACCGGCGCCTGGAAGACGCCCTGGAATCCCTTGTTCGGGTTCTGGTAGATGCCGCCGAACCACGATGAGTGGGTCACCGCCACGACGCCCGGCACGCGGCGCGATCTGCGTCCTGGTAGCTCTTCGGCAGCGGCTGGATGATCGACGTCTTGTGGGTGGTGAAGCAGGCGGTCCGCGCCCGCGACGTCGACGCCGGCGCGGAAGGCCACCTGCACCGCCGCCAGGTAGCGCGAACAGCACGAAGGCGACGAGGATCGACAGGAGCGTGAAGATCGTGCGCGCCTTGCGGCGCTTCAGGTTGCTCCAGAGGAGCGGCAGGAATTTCATGCCGCCGCCTCCTCGACCAGCACGCCCTTGTCGAGGTGGAGCGATGCGCGTGGCGCGCTGCGGCGGCGTGCGGGTCGTGCGTGACCATGATCGATCGTCTTGCCGTGCTCGCGGTTGAGCGCCTGGAGGAGGTCGAGGATCTCGTCGCCCGAACTTGCGGTCGAGATCGCCGGTGGGCTCGTCGCAGAGCAGCAGCGTCGGGTCGGTGACGATGGCGCGCGCGATGCCCACGCGCTGCTCCTGGCCGCCGGAGAGCTGGCGCGGGTAGTGCCTCGCGCGGTCGGCGAGGCCGACGAGCGAGAGCGCGGTCTGGCACGCTGCTTGCGCCGCGCCGCCTTGACAGCTGGGTGAGCAGCAGCGGCAGCTCGACGTTGCGCTCGGCGGTCAGCACCGGCAGCAGGTTGTACATCTGGAAGACGAAGCCGACGTGGCGCGCCCGCCAGGCGGCGAGCTTGCCGTCGCCGAGCGAGTCGATGCGTTCGCCGCCCGCCGACGACCGATCGAGCCCGAGGTCGGGCCGGTCGAGCCCGCCGATGAGGTTGAGCAGGGTGGACTTGCCCGAGCCCGACGGGCCCATCAGCGCCAGGAACTCGCCCTGGCGCGACCTCGAGACGTCAGGCCCTGCAGGACGTCGATGCTGCTCGTCGCCGCGGATGAACGTCTTGTGGACGTCGCGGACCTGAACCAGTGCGTTGCCGCTCATCGCCTCTCCTTGGTAACCATCACGAATCGCTGGCGTTCTTCGACCGCTCGCCGTCGCGCGAGCTCGGCGGGCCCTTCGATCGACCACACGCTCGCCGGCCGCGAGGCCCGCTACCACCTCCGCCGGGTCGCCCGGCGCCGGCGCCCGAGCTGACCGCCCGGCGCTCCAGCCGTGCTCTCCGTTCACCACGAAGACGCACATCCTGGCCGGCTCCTGCGCACCGCCTGCGGCGCGCGCACCTTGAGCGCGCCGCCGCGCCGTCGGCGGCGCTCTCCGTCGCATCGCCGAGGAACGCGACCTTGACCCCCATGTCCGGCAGGATGCGCGGGTCGAGCTGGTCGAAGCCGATGCGCACCTTGACCGTCGCCTTCTGGCGGTCGGCGGCCGGAATCGTGGTGATGACGCGCGCCGGGATCTGCCAGTCCGGATAGGCGTCGAGCGTGGCCGTCACCGTCTGGCCCGGCGCGCACGCGCTGCGATGTAGGCCTCGTTGACGTCGACCTCGATCTCCAGCGACGACATGTCGACGATCGTGGAGATGCCGGTGCGGGTGAAACCGCCGCCGGCCGACATCGGCGAGATCATCTCGCCGGGCTGGGCGTCCTTGGAGATCGCGACGCCGGCGAACGGGGCGCGGATGACCGTGTCCTCCAGGCTCTGCCGCGCCAGCCCGTGGCTGCGCTCGGCCACCTCGACCTGCTCGCGCTGGAGGTCCAGGCGCGCAGCGAGCGAATCGACCTCGGCCTGCGCCGCGTCGAGGTCGGCCTGGCTGGTGACACCTTGCTCGCGGAGGCCTGCGACCCGTTTGGCGCTCAGCTGCGCCTCCGCCAGACGCACTTCCGTTTCACTCAGCGCTTGGCGCGCCGCGCGGACCTCCGCCGCGGCGAGCTGCTCCTGCAGGCTGGTGAGTGAGTCGTCGAGACGGGCGAGGACCTGACCTTCCTCGACCCGCATGCCCTCCTCGACCAGTACCTCGGTCACCTTGCCGGTGATCTTGGACGAGACCGTCGCCTGCCGGCGCGCGGTGACGTAGCCGGAGGCGTTGAGCACCGCCCCCGCGGCCCCCGCGCCGCCCGTCGCTTCGATCACCTCCGCGGTCCGCACCTGCGGCGCCCGGCGCCCGAGAGCAAACCAGGCCAAGCCTGCGAGCACCACGGCAACGGCCACCGCCACGAGCCATTTCCAACGGCCCGAAGAGCCGGTGGGCTCCGCCGAGCGATCGATTCTCAAGCCATCCAAGGTCGAACGTTCCAAGTCGCCTCCCGTGTGCTGCGGCATCCTACGAGAAAGCCCTCGGCAGGTTGAGGCCCCGCGGGTGAACAGCGGTTTTCCACCGGCGAACGGCCACTACGGTGACGGTCACCGCTTCTTTCCACAGGCCCGACGAGCCGCAACGCTCTGACAGCGCCACCCTTGCGGCCCAAATTACCGTCGGAAAAAAACGGTGCCTGTCACCGAACTAGACGCCGAACTAGACGCCGCGGGTTTGGGGGCCCCAGAGGAGCTTGTGGAGCTGGAGTTGCAGTCGGACGGGCAGGCGGTCGCGGAGGATCCAGGCCGCGAGGTCGGCCGGGGCGCAACTTTCCCAGACCGGGGAGAAATGAACCGGGCATACCGCATCCAGGCGACGCGCGCGCAGCAGGTCGCGAGCCCAGAGGTAGTCGATCTCGTTGGCGATGACGAACTTCAGCTCGTCTCGGCCGCTCAGGACGTCGAGGTTTTCCCAGCGGTTGTTCTCGACCTCGCCGGAGCCCGGACACTTGACGTCGACGATCCGCCGCACGCGCGGATCCACCGCCGAGATGTCGAGCCCGCCACCGGTCTCGAGCAGCACCTCGTGGCCGGCGTCGCACAGCCCGGCGAGCAGAGGCAGCGCACCCGGTTGGAGCAGCGGTTCGCCGCCGGTCACTTCCACCAGCGGGCAGCCGAAGCCGGCGACCTCGGCGAGGACGTCCTCGAGCGACCGCCAGCCGCCCTCGTGAAACGCGTACTCGGTGTCGCACCACACGCAGCGCATCTGGCAGCCGGTGAGGCGCACCAGCACGCAGGGCCGGCCGGCGAACGTGGACTCGCCCTGAATGGAATAGAAGATCTCGTGAATCAGTAGCCGGCGCTCCGCGGGGAGCTGGGACAGCGGATCGGCCGGACGCAGCGCCGGCAGGCCGCGGACGTCGCTCACGGCGTGTAGACGGCGCAGGCGGACTCGTTCTCCCACACCTCGACCCGCGCCACGGCAAGTTGGCGCGCTTGAAGCCGGCGCGACGATTCCTGGTAGACGTACTCGGCGAGCAACTCGGCGGTCGTGTTGCGGACGTCGAACGGCGGCAGCTCGTTGATCACGCGGTGATCGAACGGGTCGAGGATCTCGGCCATGATCGCCTTGAGGTCGGCGAAGTCGATCACCATGCCGAGCTCGTCGAGTCGCTCGGACTGGACGCACGACGCGCACCCGATAGTTGTGGCCGTGCATACGCTCGCAGCCGCCCTGATGGCCGCGTATCTGGTGCGCCGCCGAGAAGGTGAAGTCCTTGAAAACGGTGAACATGCCGGCCGCCCATGGTGTCGCGGGGCGGCCGGGCGAGTCAAGGGTGGCAGAGCTCTACTCGAGGCTCCCCCGGCGCGCGGCGCGGGCTCGCGCTTCGACCAGCATGTCGTCGAGCTCCTGACGCTGCTCGGGGGTGAGCAGCGCGCGCACCTCACTCGAAATCCGTGCGCGCGTCACCGCCAGGTCGGCGTGCGCTCGTGCCGCTCCCGCCGCAGCGGCCCGAATTTTCTCTTCGTCGAAAGCCTCCTCGTGCACCGCCTCGAATTGAACGCGCCGGCCGGCGCGTAGCGCTTCCCGCTCCTCGCGCACGGTGGAGCGATGACGTTCGAGGATTCCGCGCACCTGGGCGCGCTGCTCGGCGCTGAGATCGAGCCGTTGAACCACCCGCGCGAACCGCGCCCGGCGAGGAGCCGCTGTGCCCCCAGCTGTATTGGGGGCGCGGCCGTGGCTGGCCAAGGCCGGAGCACCGAGCGCCAGCGCGCTGATCCAAGCCACGGCAAGCCAGCGAGGAAGCGAAGAGTTCGAGACACCCATTCCGGATCTCCTTTTCGGCCGTCATCACTCGGCCTTCCTGTTCAACCCGGCAAGGCGGGACTTCCTGCGATGCCCGTCGCCGGTCCGGGACCCGCGCAGAAAGTGCCGGTACGATCTGCCCGCGACGTCCGCCCGGACCCGCGTTTGCCACCCCGAACCTTCGCGTTTAGTGGAAGTTGCGGCCAACTGCCTGGTGTGGCACTTCGGTTGCACTCTCGATCTCCGTCGAAAGGAGGCACCGAATGCGGATCTTCAGGTACGTCCCTGTGCTGGTCTTGGCGACTCTCTGCAGCGCGCCGCTCCTCGCCCAGGGCGTGGACCGCGAATCGGCGGCGCGCCGGCCCAACGAGGCGGGCGCCCTGCCGGAATCCGAGACTCTGCAGACCTACGGCGAGAGTCTTCCCAGCGCCCCCGCACCTCCGTTGCCCGCGGCGCGCACCACCGAGCGCTTGCCGCTGCCCCGCACCGCGAGCCCGCTCGCGGTGATCGCGGTGAGCGGCCTGATGGCCCTGGCGGCCGGCAGCGGGCTCTATCGCCTGAGTCGTGAGTCGCACTGAACATGCGGCGTATCCGGCTCGATCTCATCCTGACCGTCGTCGGCCTGGTGCTTCTCGGCTATGTCGGCGAGACGCTGCTCGAGGCCAGGGTGCGGGAGGAGATCGGAAACCGCCGGCTGAAAAAGGCGTGGGCCGAATCTTCTAAAGCGTCGTCGTCCGCCATGGTGGCGGAGCGCCGGCCGGTATCCGGCGAGCTCCTCGGGCGCCTCGAGATCCCCCGCCTCGGCATCTCCGCGCTGGTCGCGGAGGGAGCCGAGGACGGGACCTTGCGCACCGCGATCGGCCACCTTTCGCATACGCCCCTGCCGGGAGAGGCCGGCAACGCCGCGCTCGCGGCGCATCGCGACACCCACTTCCGCGAGTTGCGCAACGTCCGCGTGGGCGACCGCATCCGCATGCTTTCCTGGACCGGTGAAGTGGAGTTCGAAGTGAGCGGCACCCAGATCGTCGGTCCGGATGACGTGTCCGTCCTGGAGCCGACAGCGGACGCCACTCTCACGCTCATCACCTGCTACCCGTTCGGCTACATCGGGCAGGCACCCAAGCGCTTCATCGTCCAAGCCAGCCGGGTTCCGGCGAACAGCGCCGCGCTCGAGCCCGCGGCACCGTCTCCCCTCAGTTAGCGCGCAGGAACTCGATGGTCGGAGGCAGCCCGTCGTCGAGGGACCGCGGGCGAAAACCGAGCTCCTGCTGCGCCCGCAGGTCGGAGAACGCCCAGTGGCGCGCCAATGATCGGGTCTGGCCGGGGGGCATCGGCGGGCGGCGACCGCGCAGCCGGTAAAGCGGCGTGGCGGCCGCGAGAAGGAATCTCACCAGGACCGGTGGCAGATCGAGCCGCGGCACCTTGACGCCGCCCAGCCGCCCGACTTTCTCCGCCAGCTCGCGGACGGTCGCGATGTCGCCGGTGAGCAGGAAGCCGCGGCCGGGCGGAGCCTGCTCCATGACCTTGCGGATGCCGTCGACGACGTCGTCGAGATAGATCCAGCTGGTGCGCCGGTCGGCGCCGACGAGCGCCGGGAAACGCTGTTTCAAGATGTTGCGCAAGAGGAAGTTGGCACCCTCCTTCTTGCCCGGCGGACCGTAGACCAGACTGGGAAAGACGGTGTTGACGCGCAGTCCCTGTCGCGCCCACGCCTGAATGGCCTCTTCACCGGCGTGCTTGGTGGCGCTGTACGAGGTTGGAAACGGCCGCATCGACCGGTGAGCTCTCGTCGCTCGGCGTTCCGTCCGCGGCGCTGCCACCCCAAAAGGCCATCGACGACACCGACAGGAATCGGCCGACGCCGAGCTTGAAGGCAAGTGACGCCACATTCTCGCTGCCCGTAACGTTGGCGGCCTGCATCCGCTCCCGGGTGGCCGCCACGTCGAGCTCGGCGGCGGCGTGGATCACCCAGTCGGCGCCCGACATGGCTTCGCGCATCGAGGCCCGATCGGCGATGTCCCCGACGAAGGTCGTGACGTCCAGGACACGCAACGGCTCCGTCCGACTGGTTGGACGCACCAGCGCCCGGACCTCGTGGCCCTCGGCACGCAGCCGGCGGCACACGGCCTGGCCAATGTAGCCGGTTGCGCCGGTGATGAAGACGCGCATGGCGCGAGTTTACAGGGGGTTGCGCCGCTCACCCGCGACCCCCTCCCCGGCCTGGGGAAAAGGCGGTAGAGGGTGGGACCACCACGTGCTGGGAATCCGGCGTGCCTCTTGCAGCGTTATTAGAGGTGACGGGTTGCTGGGAGTTGAGCCCGTCCGGAGACATACTCCGACAACCTCCTTCAGCTCCCTCTCCTCCCCCCGTGCCGGCTCCCTCCACGGCACGGGGCTTTTTTGCGCGTCAGCCCTTAGGGGGCGAGCTCAACTCGCGAGCAGCTGGCGCAGCACGTACTGCAGGATGCCGCCGTGGCGGTAGTACTCGACCTCCTGCGGCGTGTCGAGGCGCACCCGGGCGCAGGAACTCGGTCGGGCCGGCCTTCGTCGCGTGGCACGCACGGTGACCTCTTGGCCGCCGGCGAAGCCGCCCGCGACGCCCGCCGCCAGGCCCGTCGATCGTCGAAGACCTCGCGGCCGGTGAGGCCCAGGCTCGCGCGCCGTCTCGCCCGCCGGGAACTCCAGCGGCAGGATGCCCATGCCGACCAGGTTGCGAGCGGTGGATGCGCTCGAAGCTCTCGGCGATCACGGCGCGCACGCCGAGCAGGCGCCGGACCCTTCGCCGCCCAGTCGCGCGACGAGCCGGTGCCGTACTCCTTGCCGGCGAGGACCACCGAGCGGCACGCCCTCGCGCTGCGTAGCGCATCGCGGCGTCGTAGATCGACATCGGCTCGCCCGCCGGCAGGTGGAGCGGTGAAGCCGCCCTCGATCTCGGGCACCATGCGGTTGCGGAGGCGGATGTTGGCGAAGGTGCCGCGCACCATCACTTCGTGGTTGCCGCGCCGCGCGCCGTAGGAGTTGAAGTCCTTCGGCGGCACGCCGTGCTCGATCAGGTACTTGCCCGGCCGGGCTCTGCAGCCTTGATCGAGCCGGCCGGCGAGATGTGGTCGGTGGTGATCGAGTCGCCGAGCAGCGCCAGCACGCGGGCGCCGCGCGATGTCGGTCGACCGGCGCCGGCTCGCGCGGCATGCCGTCGAAGTACGGCGGCTGCGGACGTAGGTCGAGGCCGGGTCCCAGGCGAAGGTGTCGCCCTCGGGCACGTCGAGCGCCGTTCCAGCGCTCGTCGCCGGCGAAGACGTCGGCGTACTGGCGGCGGAACATCTCCGAGCGCACCGCGCTGCCGCATCGTCTCGTCGATCTCGCGCTGGCGTCGGCCAGATGTCGCGCAGGTAGACCGGCTGCGCCGTCCTTGCCCGTGCCGAGCGGCTCGGTCTGCGAGGTCGATGTCGATCCGGCCGGCGAGCGCGTAGGCGACCACCAGCGGCGGCGAGGCCAGGTAGTTGGCGCGCACGTCGGGGTTGATGCGGCCCTCGAAGTTGCGGTTGCCGGAGAGCACCGACGACCGCGACCAGATCTGCGCTTCTCGATGGCTTCGCGAGATCGGCGGCGGCAGCGGGCCGCAGTTGCCGATGCAGGTGGTGCAGCCGTAGCCGACGAGGTGGAAGCCGAGCTGCTCGAGGTACGGCGTGAGCCCGGCCTCGCGCAGGTAGTCGGTGACCACCTTCGAGCCGGGCGCGAGGCTGGTCTTCACCCAGGGCTTGACGCGTCAGCCCGCGCTCGACCGCCTTCTTCGCCAGCAGGCCCGCGGCGAGCATCACCGACGGGTTCGAGGTGTTGGTGCAGCTCGTGATCGCGGCGATCACGACCGAGCCGTGGCGCAGGCGGAACTGCCTGATCGCGGTACGGGTCAGGCGTCGACGTCGGTCGACGGTCGGGCTCGGCGACCGCGGTGCCGATCGCCTCGCCGCCCTCGCCCTCCCAACGGCCGACCGTGGTCGGCCGCGGCTTCGGCTTGGCGGCGTGTCGCCTGCAGCGTCTCGAGCTCGCGCACGAAGCTGGCCTTGACGTCGCGCGAGGCGCACGCGGTCCTGCGGCCGGCGCGGGCCGGCGAGCGACTGGCTCGACCGTGCCGAGGTCGAGCTCCAGCGTGTCGGATGTAGACCGCCTCCGGCGTCGTCGCGTCGTGGAACAGGCCCTGCTCCTTCAGTACGCCTCGACCAGCGCGATCTGCTCGGCCGGGCGGCCGGTGAAGCGCAGGTAGTCGAGCGCTCTCGGCGTCGACCGGGAAGATGCCGCAGGTGGCGCCGTACTCGGGCGCCATGTTGGCGATGGTGGCGCGGTCGGCGAGCGGCAGGTTGGCGAGGCCCGGGCCGAAGAACTCGACGAACTTGCCGACCACGCCCTTCTTGCGCAGCATCTGGGTGACGCGTCAGCACCAGGTCGGTGGCGGTCGCGCCCTCGCGGCAGCTTGCCGCGTGAGCCGGAAGCCGACCACCTGCGGGATCAGCATGGACACCGGCTGGCCGAGCATCGCCGCCTCGGCCTCGATGCCGCCGACGCCCCAGCCGAGCACGCCGAGGCCGTTGATCATCGTGGTGTGCGAGTCGGTGCCGACCAGGGTGTCGGGGTAGGCCCAGACTCGCCGTCCTCGTCCTGCCATCACCACGCGCGCCAGGTACTCGAGGTTCACCTGGTGCACGATGCCGGTGTCCGGCGGCACGACCTGGAAGTTGTCGGAACGCCTTCTGGCCCCAGCGCAGGAAGGCGTAGCGCTCGCGGTTGCGCTCGAACTCGAGCTCGGCGTTGATCAGGAAGGCCGCGCTGCGAGCCGTACTCGTCGACCTGCACCGAGTGGTCGATGACCAGCTCGACCGGCTGCAGCGGGTTGATGCGCTTGGGGTCGCCGCCCAGGCGCGCCATCGCGTCGCGCATCGCCGCGAGGTCGACGACCGCCGGCACGCCGGTGAAGTCCTGCAGCAGGACGCGCGCCGGCATGAAGGCGATCTCTCGCGAGGGCACCGCCTTGGGGTCCCAGCGGGCCAGCGCCTCGATGTCCTCGGCGCGCGACGACCGCGGCCGTCCTCGCGGCGCAGCAGGTTCTCGAGCAGGATGCGCAGCGAGTACGGCAGCCGGCGGAGATCGAAACCGCGCTGCTCGAGCGCCGCCAGGCGATGCAATCGCGACCTTCCGGCCGCCGATGGAAGGGAGCCGAGACTCCCGAAGCTGTCGCTCATTGCATGGTCCCCCGCACCCGCGAAACCGAACTCTCAGGATACCGCACCCGACTCGCGTTGCTAAGATGCGCAGCGTGACGGCCGCCGCCCAGGACTTGAGGGCTCCGACTCTGCTGCTGGCGATGCCGCAGGTCCTCGATCCCTTCTTCCATCGCGGCGTGGTGCTGCTCCTGGCGCACGAGGACGAGGGCACCTTCGGCTTCATCCTCAACCGGCCGACCGCGGTGCGAGTGGCCGAAGTCCTCGTCGGGACTCGAGATGCAATGGCAAGGCGACGCCGGCGCACTGGCCTACTTCGGCGGCCCGGTGCAACCGCAGCTCGGGCAGCGTGCTCTTCGGCTGCCGATCGGCAGGGTGCGGAGGCGCCGACCTATGCCCTGCCGGGCATCGCGCTCACCCAGCAGCTCGGCGACCTGCAGCAGCCTGGCGAGCGATCCGCCGCAGCGCTTCCGCCTCTTCCTCGGCTATGCCGGCTGGGGCGACGGCCAGCTGATGCAGGAGATCCTGCGCAACGACTGGCTACCGCGCCGGTGGTCGACGAGTTGGTCTTCGCCCGATCCCGGAGGGCATCTGGGCCGCGCGCTGCCTCGGTGGGAGTCGATCCGGCGACCCTGCCGTCATGGTCCGCGCCGGGGTCGGAGGAGCAGGCCAACTGATGACTTTCGCCGCGGATCCGATCGCCGCCTTTCTCGAATTGCAGCGGCGCGCGGCGCCGCAGGAGCCCGAGGCCGCCACGGCCGCCACCCTGGCCACGGCGGACGTCGAGGGGCGGCCGTCGGCGCGGGTCGTGCTGGTCAAGCAGGTGGACGAGCGCGGCTTCGTTTTCTTCACCAACCGCGACAGCCGCAAGGGCCGCGAGCTCGAGCAGAACGCCTGGGCCGCGCTGTGCTTCTTCTGGCCCTCGCTCCAGCGGCAGGTGCGCGTCGAGGGTCCGGTGGAATCGGTCTCCGACCCGGAGTCCGATGCCTACTTCGGCAGCCGGCCGCGCGGCAGCCAGATCGGCGCCTGGGCATCGCGGCAGAGCTCGCAGCTACCCTCGCGCGCAGGCGCTCGACGAACGCGTGCGACACGTCGAAGCGCGCTTCGCCGATGCGGTCGTCCCGCGGCCGCCGTTCTGGGGCGGGTACCGGCTCATGCCCGCTGCGCATCGAGATCTGGGAGGGCCGCGAAAGCCGGCTCCACGACCGCCTGCTCTTCGAGCGCGACGGCGCCGGTTGGCGCACCCAGCGGCTGTGGCCATGAAAGTCGAGCACCACCACTCCGCCGGCGGCCTGGTGGTGCGCGACGGCGAGATCTTGCTCATCTCGACGCGCGAGGGCAAACGCTGGCAACTTCCCAAGGGCCACCTCGAGCCGGGCGAGACCTCCGAGCAGGCCGCGGTGCGCGAGACGCGGGAAGAGACCGGGGTGACCGGCCGGGTGGTGGCTTCGCTGCCGCCGGTCGAGTACTGGTTCAACGAACGCGGGGTCCGTATCCACAAGCGGGTCGACTACTATCTCCTGACCTACGTCATGGGCGACGCCGCGGACTACGACCGCAAGGAAGTCTCCGGTGCCGCATGGTTTCGCTGGCAGGAAGGACTGGAGCGCCTGACCTTCGCCAACGAGCGGCGAGTGGCCGAAGCCGCACGGGCGCTCGAACCGAGCTCGGTGGAGCGGGGGGACCGGTGATGAGGCTTCTGGTGCAGGTGCTGCTCAACGGCGTCGCCCTGCTGGTGGCGGCCAACATCGTGCCCGGCATCCAATGGACCGGCGATTTCTTCTATCTCTTCATCGCCGGCCTGGTCTTCGGATTGATCAACCTGATCGTCAAGCCGATCGTTACGATTCTCTCGGTGCCGCTGATCATCCTCACGCTGGGTCTCTTCTTCCTGGTGGTCAACGCCGCGATGCTCTATCTCGCCGACATTTTCCTCTCCGGCCTGACGGTCGACGGCTTTGGCGCGGCGGTGCTGGGCGGAATCGTGATCGCGCTCTTCAATTGGGTGGTGCGGGCGTTCAGCGAATGACCCCGGGGCAAGCGCGGCGGGAATCGAAAGTCGCCAAGCGCGCCCGCGCGGCCGAGATCTATCGCCGTCTCCACGCGGAGTATCCCGACGCCCATTGCGCGCTCGATCACCGCAACGCGCTCGAGCTGCTGGTGGCGACGATCCTCTCGGCGCAGTGCACCGACAAGCGGGTCAACGAAGTCACGCCGGCGCTCTTCCGCCGCTACAAGACCGCCGCCGCGTACGCCAAGGCGCCGCTCCCCGAGCTCGAGGAGATGGTGCGGCCCACCGGCTTCTTCCGCAACAAGGCGCGGGCGCTCAAGGGACTCGGTCAGGCGTTGGTCGCCGAGCACGGCGGCGAAGTGCCCGCCGAGATGGAATCAGCTGCGCGCCTTGCCCGGCGTCGGGCGCAAGACGGCCAACGTGGTGCTCGGCAACGCCTTCGGGAAGAACGAGGGTGTGGTCGTCGACACCCACGTCGGCCGCTTGTCCCGGCGACTCGGGCTGAGCTTCCAGGACGACCCCGAGAAGGTCGAGCGCGACCTCATCGCTCTGCTGCCGCAAGACGGCTGGACGCTGTGGTCGCACCTCCTGATCGAGCACGGCCGCAACGTCTGCCTGGCGCGCAAGCCGCGCTGCGCCGAGTGCGTGCTGTCGGAAATCTGCCCGGCCGCGGAAGTCTGACGTGCCGAGGTCGGCTAGACTCGCTTCCATTCGTCGGCCGATTTGTCAGCTGGATCCAGGAGGGGTTTACAGATGACCGTTTCGCGTCCGCTTTCCATGGTGTTGGGCGCCATGTTACTCACCGCCGGAGCACTGGCGGCGCAAACCGCCTCGCTCAGCCTCTCGAAGTCGGCTACGCCCAACCCGGTCGCGTCCGGCGGGAATCTCGTCTACACCCTGGCCGTGGCCAGCGAGGGACCCGATGACGCGCTGAATCTCACCCTCTCGGATACCCTCCCGCCCGGCACGACTTTCGTCTCACTCGCCGCCCCGGGCTGGTCCTGCACGACTCCTGGCGTCGGGGCGACCGGCACGGTCGACTGCACGCTCGCGACCTTCCCGCCCGGCAGCAGCGACTTGACGCTCACCGTGAACGTCGACCCCTCGACGCCGGACGGCACGTTGATCACCAACCAAGCGACCGTCGCCACCACCACCGACGATCCGGACGAGGGCGACAACACCGGCAGCGTCGAGACCACGGTCAACGCGCCGCCACCCCTCGCCCTGACCCTGACCAAGGTGGACGCCCCGGACCCGGTTACCGCCGGCGAGGCTCTCGGCTACACGCTCACCGTCTCGCTCGCCGGCCCCGGCATCGTGTCCGCGACCCTCTTCGACACGCTGCCGGCGGGAACGACCTTCGTGGCACTCGCCGCGCCCGCCGGCTGGGGCTGCACGACGCCGGCGGTGGGCGGGACCGGCGCCATCGACTGCAGCGCCGCATCGCCTTCCGTCGGCGATCATGTCTTCGGCCTGACCGTGAACGTCGGGCCGCTGCCGACCGGCAGCGTCCTGCACAATTCCGCCACCGCCACCGCCACGATCGACGACGAACCCGACGACCGGGTGGTCTCGGCGCAGGACGACGAGGACACCGCGGTGCTCTCTCCCGCCAATCTCACCGGGACCAAGTCGGTGGCCGGCACTTTCCTGCCCGGCTCACCGGTGACCTACACGGTGATCCTCACCAACACCGGCCCGGGCGACCAGCCCGATGCCGCCGGAAACGAGTTCACCGACGTCTTGCCGGCCCCGCTCGCGCTGGTTGGCGCGGCCGCGAGCTCGGGAACGGCGATCATTGACGAGGGCACCAACACGGCGAGCTGGAACGGCGCCTTGCCGGCGGCGGCGTCGGTGACGATCACCCTCTCCGCGGTCCTCTCCGCCGCGGCGGCGCCGGGCTCCACGGTGAGCAATCAGGGCACGATCCTCTTCGACGCCGCCGGCGACGGCGGCAATGGCGGCGCGGGCGTGACCGACGACCCGGGCACCGCGGCGGACGACGATCCCACGAGCTTCGTGGTGGTCGCGGAGCCGGCGGCGGTTGAAATCCCGCTGCTCGGCGGCCACGGAATCGGTGTCTTCGCCGGCGCCCTCGCGGCGGCGGCGCTGCTCTTGCTGCGAGTTTTCCGCTCGGCGATCGCCGAGTAATCGTCACGAATTCGCCGCTTCTGCTGGTCGGTCGACTCGGGTAAACTCGGCGCCGTCAACCGCCGACCGACCGAGCGCTGGGCCGCGGCCATCTGGCCCCGTTCCCGCGTTCTTTCCCGAGGTACTCGTCTTGATTCGACGCGCCGCCTTGTCCGTCCTCATCGCCGCCAGTCTGGCCGCTCCCGCCATCGCCCAGGTCTCCCTCACCACGCTGGGCACGCCGCACAACCAGAGCTTCGACACCCTGCCGGCTTCCGGCTCGGCGACCTGGACCAACAACTCGAACATCCCCGGCTGGTTCCACGCCCGCACCGGCACCGGCACGACGATCGTCGCCAACGACGGTTCGAGCAACGCCGGTAACCTCTACAGCTACGGCACAGGCACCGCCACCGACCGCGCGCTGGGCTCGGTGGGTTCAGGCAACGCAGCGATCGGCAACCTCTTCTGGGGCGTGCGCCTGCAAAACAACACCGGCGCCACGATCACCCCGCTCGATGTCAGCTACGTCGGCGAACAGTGGCGCAACAGCGCAGCCGCCGCCCAGACGGTCGCGTTCTCGTACCTGGTGGGTTCCCCGACGGTCACCGGCTAGCCTGGCCGAGTTCCAGTCCGCGGGCGTAGCCGTCGCGAGTCTCGACTTCACCAGCCCGATCACCGGCGGCACCGCCGGCGCACTGAACGGCAACCTGGCTGCGAATCGCACCGCGAAGACCTTCTCGATCACCGGCCTGAGCATTCCCAACGGCACCGAGGTCATGCTGCGCTGGTCCGATCCCGACCACACCGGCGCCGACCACGGACTCTCGATCGACGACTTCTCGGTCACACCCCAGGGTGGCGTGGTCACGCCGACTCTGAACATCAGCGACGTGACGCTTGCCGAGGGCGACCCGGCGGGCACGACGACCTTCACCTTTGCCGTCACCTTGACCGCCCCCGCCGGGCCGGGCGGCGTGACCTTCGACATCGCAACTGCGGACGGCACGGCGCAGGACGACAATCCCGCGGCGACCGAGGACAACGACTACGTCGCGCAGTCCCTCACCGGCCAATCGATTCCGATGGGCTCGACCGGTCCCTACAACTTCAACGTCACGGTCAACCGCGACACCACCGTCGAGTCCAACGAGACTTTCTTCGTCAACGTCACCAGCATTACCGGCGCCAACGCCAGTGACACGCAGGGCCAAGGCACGATCAACAACGACGACGTCGCGATCGTCTTTATCCACGACGTCCAGGGCAACGGCGCGGCGACGCCCATTCCTGGTGCCACGGTGTCCGTCGAGGGTGTCGTGACGGCGAACTTCCAGGGCGCCGACAAGCTCCGGGGATTCTTTCTCCAGGAGGAAGACGCCGACGCGGACGCCGATCCGGCGACCTCGGAGGGCATCTTTGTCTTTTGCAATACATGCCCGACTCCGGTTGCCGAGGGCCAGCGGGTGCGTGCCACCGGCTCGGTCTCCGAGTTCTTCAACAAGACCGAGATCACCGCCGGGTCCGCGGGCGCCGTGGTGGTGACGGACGCAGGAAATCACCTCGCCGAGGTGACCCCTTCGCCGATCGACCTGCCGGTCGTGGGGGTGGTCGACGATTTCTACGAAACGCGCGAGAGCATGCTCGTCACTTTCGTCGACAGCTTGAGTGTCGCCGAGTACTTCGAGCTCGCGCGCTTCGGCCATATCGAGCTCTTCGAAGGCGGACGGCCGCGCCAGTTCACTGAAAGCAGTACGCCGAGCGTCGCGGGCCTCACCGCGCATCTCGACAATCTCGATCGGCGACGGGTGATCCTCGACGATGACGACAACGCCCAGAACGCGCCGATCTTGCTCCCCGACGGCAGCCAGTTCGTCTTCCACCCCCGCGCCAACGGCGGCTTCTCGGTCGGCACCCAGGGCACTGATTTCTTCCGCGGCGGCGACTTGGTCAGCGGACTCACCGGCGTGCTCGATTGGGACTTCCCCGGCGTGGGACCCAACACCTGGCGGGTGCGGCCTACCGCTGCCACCCCGGCCGCCTTCACCGTGGCCAACCCGCGTCCAGCGACGCCCCCTGCCGTGGGAGGCGCGATCAAGGCCGCGTCGATGAACCTGCTCAACTACTTCACCACCATCGACACCACCGCCAGCACCAACAGCGGGCCGTGCAGCCCGTCGGGGACCCTGGACTGCCGCGGCGCCGACAGCGTGGCCGAGCTCAACCGCCAGCGCGAGCGCGCGGCGATCGTGATCTGCGGGCTGAACGCCCACGTCTACGGCTTTATGGAACTCGAGAACACCACCGCCACCGCCACCATCACCGACCTGCTCGGCGCGGTCAACGCGCTGTGCGGCGGCGCCGATCCCTACGCCTTCGTCAACACCGGCGGCACGCTCGGCACCGACGCCATCCGCGTCGCGCTGATCTATCGCAGCGCCAGCCTTTCTCCGGTCGGCCCGCCGCTGGTGGACCTCGACTCGATCCACAACCGGCCGCCCACGGCCCAGACGTTCGACGTCGTCGACGCGGTCAACCCGGCTTTCGGCGAGCGCTTCACGGTGATCGCCAATCACTTCAAGTCCAAGGGCTGCGACGCCTCCGCCGTGGGCGCCGACGCGGATGCCGGGGACGGCCAGTCCTGCTACAACGGCCTGCGGACCGCCCAGGCAACGCGGCTGCTGGCCTGGATCGGCGGCGCCGTGTTGCCGGCAGCGGGCGATCCCGACGTCCTGCTCCTGGGCGACTTCAACGCTTACGCGCAGGAAACTCCGGTGACCACGCTCACCGGCGGCGGCTTTACGGATCTGGAGACGGCGCTGCTCGGACCGGCGGCGTACTCCTATCTCTTCGACGGCCAGCTCGGGCATCTCGACTACGCGTTTTCGAGTGCTTCGCTCACCTCCCAGGTCACCGGCATCGGCGCCTGGCACCTGAATGCCGATGAGGTGCCGCTGTTCGACTACAACGATGAGGTCTTCGACTCGCCCGGTGAAGCCAGCTTCGAAGAGAAGCCCGACGGCTCGGCGCTGGTGCCG
Organism: Thermoanaerobaculia bacterium; assembly: GCA_963821905.1. Taxonomy (GTDB): domain Bacteria; phylum Acidobacteriota; class Thermoanaerobaculia; order Multivoradales; family JAGPDF01; genus CAWGFP01. Next base: position 663,537 of record CAWGFP010000011.1, read on the forward strand.
CCGCGAGTCGTGTTCCAGCCCGCGAGCCCGTTCCGCGCCTCGGATCACGATCCGGTACTGGTCGGACTGTTCCAGCTCGCCGACCTGGTGCTGACCAAGAGCGACAGCCCCGATCCGGTCCTGGCCGGGGCGAATCTCACCTACACCATCACCGTCACCAACAACGGACCCGACGTTGCCGCGGACGCGAGCTGGAGCGACACCTTGCCGGCGGGCACCACCTTCGTCTCTCTCTCCTCGGTTGCCGGCTGGACGTGCACCACGCCAGCGGTCGGCACGGCCGGTACGGTCACGTGCTCCAACCTCTCCTTCGCGGTGGGCAGCAACGTCTTCACGCTGGTCGTCAACGTCGGCAGCAACATCGTGGCCGGCGCGGTGCTGAGCAATAGCGCAGCCGTTACCTCCACCACCGGGGAAGGCAACTCGGGTGACGAGAGCGACACGGAAACGACCGCCGTTAACACCGCCGCCGATCTCAGCGTGTCCAAGTCGGACACGCCCGACCCGGTGCAGGCCGGAACCAATCTCACCTACACCGTGACCGTCGTCAACGCCGGACCGAGCAACGCGGCGAGCGTCAGCCTCTCGGACACCGTGCCGACCGGCACCACCTTCGTCTCGCTCGCCGCGCCGGTCGGTTGGTCCTGCACCACACCCGTTGTGGGCGGGACCGGCACCGTCTCCTGCTCCAGTGCCTCGCTCGCCGCCGGCAGCAGTCATGACTTCACCCTCACCGTCGAGGCCGACGTGTCGCTTGCCGCAGGCACCGTGCTCAGCAACACAGCGACCGTGAGCTCCGCCACCACCGACGGCAACCTCGGCAACGAGAGCGACACCGAAACGACTGCCGTGATCAGCGCCGCCGATCTCAGCGTGACCATGTCCGACACACCCGACCCGGTGCAGGCAGGCACCAACCTCACTTACACCGTTACCCTCACCAACAACGGGCAGAGCGCCGCCGCGAACGTCAATCTCTCCGACACTCTGCCTGCCGGCACGACGTTCGTCTCGCTCTCTTCGCCGGGCGGTTGGAGCTGCACCACACCCGCCGTGGGCGCCGCCGGCACCGTCTCCTGCTCGATTGCCTCGCTCGCCGCCGCGAGCGCTCCCGTCTTCACTCTCATCGTCAACGTCGGCGCCTCGGTCGCCGACGGCACCATACTCAGCAACACCGCGACCGCGAGCTCCACCATCGACGGCAACCCCGGCGACGAGAGCGACACGGAAACGACCGCCGTGACCACCGCCGCCGATCTCAGTGTGACCAAAGTGGACACACCCGACCCGGTGAACGCTGGAACGAATCTCACCTACACCTTGACCATCATCAACGCTGGGCCGAGCGACGCGGCGAGCGTCAGCCTCTCGGACACCTTGCCGGCCGGCACGACGTTCGTTTCGCTGTCTTCGTCGGGGGGTTGGAGCTGCACCACGCCTGCCGTGGGCTCCGGCGGCACCGTCTCTTGCTCGATCCCCTCGCTCGCCGCGGGTAGCTCGCCGGCGTTCACGCTGGTCGTCCTGGTCGACAGCAGCTTCGCGGACGGCACGGTCTTCGGCAACTCCGCCACCGTGACCTCCTCGACCTCGGATCCGAACAGCGGCGACGAGACCGGCTCCGCGACCACCATGGTGACCGGGATCAGTGCCGATATATCCACTACCATCGTCGACACGCCTGACCCGGTGTCGCCCGGTGCGAACCTCACCTACACCATCACGATCACCAACGCCGGCCCGGACACCGCCTTCAACGTGGCGCCTTCGGGAACGCTGCCCCCCGGCACCACCTTCGTGTCGCTGTCCTCGCCGGCAGGCTGGACCTGTACCACGCCCCCCGTCGGCGGCACCGGCACCGTCTCGTGCTCGATCGGCTCGTTCCCGGTCGGCAGCGCGGAATTCATCCTGGTGGTGCAGGTCGGCTCGGGAGTCCCTCCGGGCACGGTGATCACCAACAGCGCCACGGTCACCTCGACCAGCGCCGATCCCCAAACCGGCAACCAGACCAGCTCGGTGCAGACCACGGTCGCCGCCCTGCCCGCAGCGGTCTCGGCCACCAAGACGGTCTCGGGCAGCTTCCAGCCCGGCGGCACCGTGACCTACACCGTCGTGCTGTCGAACGCCGGCTCCGGCGTTCAGGCCGACAACCCCGGCGACGAGTTCACCGACGTCGTGCCGGCGCCGCTCACGGTCGTCTCGGCGAGCGCCACCAGCGGCACGGCGAACGTCGTCGCCAATACCGTGACATGGAACGGCTCGATTCCGTCCGGCGGCTCGGTCACCATCTCCATCCAGGCCACACTGCCGACGGTCGTATTGCCAGGCACGACGGTCAGCAACCAGGGAACCTTCGCCTTCGACGGCGACGGCGACAACACCAACGAGTCGACCGGCTCGACCGACGATCCGGCGACCGGAGCGGCGGGCGACGCCACCGTGTTCGTGGTGGCCTCGTCAGTGGTCGAGATTCCGTCGCTCGATACGGTCGGCCTCGCCGCGCTTGGCGATGCTGCTCGCCCTGGCGGCGCTCGCGATGTTGCGCGGGAGGGTCGGCTGACAGCGGCGGCTCATCGAGGCGTCGCGGTCGTCACCGGTGCCTCCTCAGGCATCGGCGAGGCGACCGCGCGCGCGCTTCACGCCGACGGCTGGCAGCTGGTTCTCGGGGCTCGTCGCCTCGACCGGCTGCGGCGAGGTCGCGGGTCCGCTCGGCGCGCAGGCGCTGGCGCTCGACGTGACCGATACGGCCTCGATCGCTAGCTTCTGCGACCAGGTGCCCGCGGTCCGGCTGCTGGTCAACAACGCCGGGGCGGCGCTCGGGCTCGAGCGCGTCGAGGCGGCGAGCGACGAGCTGTGGGAGCGGATGTTCGAGCTCAACGTCATGGGCGTCTTGCGCATGACGCGGGCGCTCCTGCCCAAGCTCGTCGCCTCCGGCGACGGCCATCTCATCAACGTCGGCTCGACCTCCGGCTTCGAGGTGTATGCCGGCGGCGCCGGCTACACCGCCTCGAAACATGCCCTGCGGGCGGTCACCCGGACGTTGCGCCTCGAGCTGCTGGGCCAGCCGGTGCGGGTCACCGACATCTCGCCCGGCCTGGTCGAAACCGAATTCGCCCGCGTGCGCTTCGCCGGCGACGAGGCACGCGCCAAGGCCGTTTATCGCGGCCTCGATCCGCTTCACGCCGAGGACGTGGCGGCATGCATCGCCTTCGCGGCGAGCCGCCCGTCCCACGTCTCCATAGACGAGCTGGTGGTGCGGCCGCGCGACCAGGCGAGCGCGACGCAAGTTCATCGCCGGCCGGAGTAAGCCCCCGGAGCGCCGCCCGGGTACAATAGCGGCCATGCCCAAAAAGAACGGATTCGCGTTAGCGGCGTTCGGCGGCGCCGTGCTCGCGCTGGCAGCCTGCGCCGCTGTCGAAGACGTCTTCGTGCAGCGCTCGCCCGGCGAGAAGCTCTACCGCAAGCTTTGCGCCGATTGCCACGGAATCGACGGCGCGGGCAACACGCCGCGCGGCATGGGCAACCCCAACAACGACCTCACCGATCCCTTCTGGAAGTACGGCGGCGACCCGGGTTCGATGGAGGCGATCATCCGCGATGGGGTGTTCTCCCAGATGCCCGCGCATCCCGAGCTCACCGGCGAGCAGATCAAGACCGTCGTCGACCACGTCCTCAAGCTGCGCGGCGAGACGCGCTGACGCGTGCGCGCGCGGCATCTGCTGCCGATCGCCGTCGCAGCCGCGGCTCTCCTGCCGGCCTGCCAGCCAGGCGGGCCCGAGCCCTCGAAGCTCGCGGACCGCGAGCTCTACGTCAGCTATTGCGCTCGCTGCCACGGCGAAGACGCCAAGGGCGATCGCCGTTCGGTGGGCTTGAACCCGCGTCTCGACCTCACCCGCAGCGCGCTGGCGCGTAGCCGCTCCCGCCAGCAGATCTACCAGCGCATCGCCTTCGGTTACGGTCCGATGCCGGCCTTCTCGCACAAGCTCGACCCCGCCGACATCGAACGGCTGACCAAGTTCTGTCTCGCACTCGCGGAGAATCGCTGACATGGCCATCGACGCACAGCGCTTCAGGGAAGCCTACGAACGGTTGGAGAACCTCGACGACCGGCTCAGCCACAAGTTGCGCCCGCGCCCGGCCGCCGGCCTGATGCGCGGCACTCCCGAGCAGCACGAGGAGCAGTTGCGCGACCTGGCGACCTATACCCTCGAGCTCAAGGAGGTCGTCAAGGAGCTCTTCCTGGCGATCTCCGGCAAGAAGGCGGAATGACCCCTCAGCCGGCGTCCTGAGCAACGGCTTCGCCGAGCACCAGCTCCATGCGCAAGCCGTCTTCGCCCGGGGCGTAGTAGTCGCGCAGCGTCTCCAACGGTACGTAGCCGGCGGCGCGGTAGAGCGCGATCGCCGCATGATTCTGGCGCGCCACCTCGAGGTGCACGACCCGGAAACCGCCGCTGCCGGGCGAACTCCGCCGCCACGTCCAGGAAACGGCGCGCGATACCGCGCCGGCGGGCATCGGGGTGGACGGCGATCGAGTAGATGCGCACCACTCGCCCGCCGGTGCGGCACGAGAGCACGAGTGCTCCCACCACCTTGCCGGCCGCTTCGGCGATCACCGTGCGGCTGCCGGCGCGGCTGACCAGGTAGCGCCACTGGCGCCGCGAGATGCGGTGCACCTCGTCGCCGAACACCAATCCCTCCAGGTGGTCGAGCTCGTCGACGTCGCTCATCCCGGCGTCGCGCAGGACGACTCCGTGAGACACTCTCGCGCTCCTTCAGCGCGCCGCGTCGCGCGGCGGCTCGATGCCGAGCCGGGCGGCGACCCGCGCCGCTACCTCGGTCGTCGAGAGGGAATCGAGGCGCCGCGGCGAGATGCCCGCGCCCCAGGCGAAATAGATCGAGTGCATGCGCGGATCGTCGTTGAGATAACCGTGCTGGCCGTAGGCCGGGCTGGGAAAGAACGCCCGCGAGGCCATCGGGCGGCTCATCGAGAACCAGTAGCCCGAGGCGGCGAAGAGCACCAGGTCGCCGGCGCGCGGGTGCGCCAGGCCGAGCGGACCGAGCTCGGCGGGTGTGAGGACCCGGGCGATCGGCGACTCCTCGCCGGATCGCAGGCTGCCGAAGATCTCCCGCATGCGCCGGACGAGCTCGTCCTTCTCTGCCGGCGGCACGACCCCGCCGGGCTCGCGGCCGGCGAGATTGACGTAGACGTGGGCGATCGCACCGGAGCCGAAGGCGGCCGCCTGGGTCATCGCCGGGTCGAGCTTGGCGTCGTCGGTGGTGCGTAACAGGCCGGCGGTCTTGAGCACCGCGTTGGCGTCGATCGAGGTGCGGGCGGGCGCCAAGCCGTGATCGCTCACCACGTGCGACCGTGGTGGTCTCGGCGTCCACTGACCGAAGCAGCCGCGCCAGCTCGCGGTCGGCATGGAGCCAGACCTCGCGGCGGGCGGCGGCGAAGTCGCTCTGGCGCTCGGCGCTCCAGTCCGGCTGACGCGGATCGACCAGCAAGAGCTGGTGCTCGGCCTCGTCGATCGTCGGCACGTAGCCGAGCGCCAGGTCCCAGTCCTGGGTCTGGATCCCGGCAAGGAGAGCGTCGACGAAGAAGGTCGCGAAACGGTCGCTTTGGTGCACCCAACCGTCGAGTGTCAGTCCGGGCTTGCCGGCCCAGCTCTCCTCGAGCGCGTCGTCGTCGGGCGGCGCCGGCCAGAGGATGCCGCGCTCGGCGAGGGCGCTCTCGTAGGCGGCGGGGCGGGCGACGTTGCGGTAGAGGCGCGCGAAGTAGAGCCGGGCCTCGCCCTGCGAACTCAGGCGCTGGAGCTCGAGGCCCTGCGCGACCGGCGTCGAGAACTCAGCCGGCGTGAAAACGAGCCGCCGCGACTCGCCGGCGGCGAGCGTCACCGTGGCGCCGCTCGCGGCGTCGCGAACGGTCAAGGCGTCGTAGGCGGCCACCCCATCGTCTTGCTGATCGACCAGATAGAGGTCCAGCGTCTGGGCGGGAAGCGAGGTCTCGGCTTTGAGCTCCAAGCGCTTGTGACGGCCCGGCGCGTGGCTCGGCGGCAGGTCGGCGGCGGCCTCGGGCGCCGTCCAGTCGGCGGCGCCGAGATCGAGGATCTGGCCACGGCGCAGGATGGTGCTCGTCCAAGCCACTTCCCACGTCGGACCCAGCGGGTCGTTCGGCGCGGTGCCCGGCCACGCCACAACGCCGGCGCGCTTGCCCTGGCGGCGCGCCGCCTGCCACAGGGTCTCGGCTTCAACCGGCGCCGAGAAACCGTCGGCGCGTTGGGTGATCGGCTCGGCGGTGAAGTGGAATGTGTTGCTCACGATGCCGGTCTTCGCCGGGGTGGCGCCGGTCACCAGGCTGATGTGGTTGACCGCGGTCAACGGCGGGTTGACCGGCACCAGGCGCCGCGCCGCCTCGCCCTCGCGCAGCAGACGCTCGAAGCCGTCCTGCCCGAAGGCGCCCTCTTCGTGCAGCCGCCAGAACTCCTCGGCGCCGGCGCCATCGAGCGACACCACGATCGCCTTGGACGGCGCGCGCTCGGCCGGCGCGGTGCCGCAGCCGGCGCTCAAGACGAGCGTGGCAAGAGCCGGCAGGGCCAGACGTTTCAAACGCATGCAGGATCCTCCGGGGAACGGCGACCGCAAAAGTCTAGCGCAGGCGATCCCAATGTTGGCGCGACCTTTGATTACAATTCCTCTGATGACCTATCGCTCCCCACTCCGTTGGCTGCCCTGTATGGCCCTCGTTCTCGCCTGCGGCGGCTCGAATGCGCCGCCGCCCGTTCCCACCGTCGAGGTGCGCCGCCAGACCATCGCGGTCACCGCCTCGGCCGATGGCGTCGTCGAGCCGATCCGCAAGGTCGAGGTGAAATCGAAAGCCTCCGGCGAAGTGATCGAGATGCTGGCCGACACCGGCGACGTGGTCACCGAGGGCCAGATCCTGTTGCAGCTCCTGCCGCGCGACGCCCGCAATGCCTACGACCAGGCGGCCGCCGAGCTCGAGTCGGCCAAGGCGCGGGCCGAGAACGCGCGCATCCAGCTCGAGCGGGCGCGCAACCTGGCCAGGGACGGCCTGGTGCCGTCGACCGAGCTCGAGTCGGCGCAGCTCGACGCCACCACCGCGCGCAGCGACGTCGTGCGCACCCAGAAGGCGCTCGACAACGCCGCCGAGCGGCTCGCCGAGACCACCGTGCGATCGCCGATCAGCGGCACGGTGATCGGCCGCTCGGTCGAGGTCGGCCAGGTGATCAGCTCGGCGGTGTCACAGGTTTCCGGCGGCACCCTGCTCCTCACCCTGGCGGATCTGAACGAGGTCCAGGTGCGCTCGCTGGTCGACGAGGTCGACATCGGACGCATCCGTGCCGCGCAGGAGGTCTCGATCAAGGTCGAGGCCTACCCCGAGCATCCGTTCAACGGCACGGTGCTCAAGATCGAGCCGCAAGCGGTGGTGCAACAGAACGTCACCATGTTTCCGGTGCTAACCCGCATCGACAACCGCGAGAACCTGCTCAAGCCGGGAATGAACGCCGAGGTCGAGATCTCGATCGAGCGTCACGAGAACGTCCTGGCGGTGCCCAACGAAGCGGTGAAGGCGCGCGACGAGGCTTTCATCGTGGCGCGCTATCTCGGCGTCACGACCGGCGAGGGCGGCGAGTCGGCAGGCGGCGGCGAGCGGCGAGCCCGGCGCAGCGCCGACGGCGCCACGAGCGCCAACGCCAGTCCGCTCCAGAGCGGTGGCCGGCGCGGCGATGGTGGCGGCCGGGTGGCGTTTCGCGCCAAGCCGGGCGACGACACCGGCTTCGAGCTGGTGCCGGTGGAGACCGGGCTGCGCAACTGGGAGGTCACCGAGATCAAGAGCGGCCTCGCCGAGGGCGAGCGCGTGGCGCTGGTGCCCTCGGGCAGTCAGCTCCGGCAATCAGCGGATTGGCGCGATCGCATGCAGAGGATGCGCGGCCTGCCGGGTCAGACCCAGGGCGGCGGCAGCGGCCAGCGCGGGCGCCCATGATCTGGGAAACCCTGGCGGTGGCGCTGCGCGCCATTCGCACCAATGCGCTGCGCTCGGTGCTGACCTGTCTCGGCATCATCATCGGCATCGCGGCGGTGATCGCAGTCACCGCGCTCGGCCAGGGGGCGCAGCAGGCGGTGCAGGAGCAGATCGCCGCCATGGGCACCAACCTGCTCTTCGTGCGCCCCGGTCAGCAGCGCTCGATGGGCGTCTCGCAGGGCGAGAAACCGCTCACCATCGAGGACGCCGATTCCCTGCTGCGCGACACCACGACGCTTGCCGCCGTAGTGCCGCAGATGAACCGCACCTTCCAGGTCGAGCACCTCGACTCGAACGTCTCGTCGAACGTCGTCGGCACGACGCCCGAGTACCCGGAAGTCGAGAACTACAAGCTCGCCGCCGGCCGCTTTTTCAACGGCTCCGAGGTCGAGGGCCGGCGGCGCGTCGCGGTGGTGGGCTCGGAGACGGTGACCAACCTGCGGCGCACGCCGGAAGAGATGCTGGGCAGCAGCATCAAGATCGGCGGCGTGCAGTTCGAGGTCATCGGCGTCTTCGCCGCCAAGGGCCAGGCTTCCTTCTTCTCGCCCGACGATCAGATCGTGGTGCCGATCTCGACCGCCCGTTTCCGCCTCATCGGCGGCGAGCGGCTGCGCTCGATCAGCCTGCAGGTGATCTCTCCGGATCAGATTCCGCGCGCCATGACCGAGATCGAGCGCGTGCTGCGCCGCCAGCACAAGCTCCGCGAGGGCCAGGAGAACGACTTCTCGATTCGCGACCAGAGCGAGTTGCGCGCCACCTTCGAATCGACCACCCGGACGTTCTCGATGTTGCTCGCCGGCATCGCCGCGGTGTCGCTGGTGGTGGGTGGCATCGGCATCATGAACATCATGATGGTTTCGGTCACCGAGCGGACGCGCGAGATCGGGGTGCGCAAAGCGCTCGGCGCCACCAAGCGCGGCATCCTGCTGCAGTTCCTGACCGAGGCGCTGACGCTTTGCCTGCTCGGCGGCCTGCTCGGCATCCTGGTCGGCGGCGGCGCGGCCGCTTTGATGGCGCGCTTCGCCGGCTGGCGCACCATCGTGACTCCCGACTCGGTGCTCCTGGCGGTCAGCTTCGCCGCCATGGTCGGGCTGTTCTTCGGCATCTATCCCGCGGCCCGCGCGGCGCGCATGGATCCGATCGAGGCGCTGCGCTACGAGTAGGATCGGCTCATGACGACGCCGCGCGCGCTGCCCTACCCGCTCATCGCCAGCCACTATCTCGGGCAGTACCTCGACAAGATCCGCCACTGCGTCGCGCTGCTGTCCGAGGAGGAGGCCTGGTGGCGGCCGGCTCCGGGCACCAACTCGGCCGCCAACCTGATGCTGCATCTGGCCGGCAATCTCTCGCTCTGGGTGCTCAACGGGCTCGGCGGCGAGTCGAATCCCCGCCACCGCAGCGCCGAGTTCGCGGCCGATCACAGCGCGCCCAAGGACGAGGTGCTGGAACGGCTGACCGAGGTGGTGGGCCGCTGCCAGCGGCTCCTGTCACGGCTCGGCGAGGCCGATTTCGACCGCGCCTGCGACATCCAGGGCTACGCCACCGACGGCCGCGGCGCGCTCTTTCACGCCGTCGAGCACATGAGCTACCACACCGGCCAGATCGTCTGGATCACCAAGCAAGCGACCGTGGGACGCGCGGCAATCGAGTTCTATCCCCAGCACACAGGGGAGTAGTGCTTCGTTCCAACCTCTTCCTAAGGGGTAGGGGGGCCTTGCTCCTCGACGGCGGCGCGAGGAAGGCGCCATTCGAGGATCGCCGCTGACGGCAACCCGGTCGCAAATACCACCACGTAGTAGACCGCGCGATAGGCGAGCGCCGCGGCGGCGGCGTCGAGGCGGTCGACGTCGAGCGCGACGTAGAGCGCGATCATGGCCGCTTCGGTCGCCCCCAAGCCGCCCGGGGTGCCGGCGATCGTGCCGGCGGCGGTGCCGAGGGCCACGGTGACCATCACCACCAGCGCGCCTGGCCATTCGCCCAGCGCCTTGAACACCGCGCCTTGCGCGGCGGCGGAGGAGAGGAAGATTGCCAGCCCCAGGAGGGTGGTTTCGATGCGCAGCCGGCGGTCTGCCAGCAGCCCGGCCAGCATGCGCAGGGTCTCGTGGCCGCGGGCGAAGACCGACCGGCGCAGCCCGCGGTGCGACTGGGCGCGCGACTCGAGCCAGGTGGCGAGCCACTGGGGGCCGCGAGCGGTCAGGCGCTCCTCCCAGAAGACGAACGCCACCAGCGCGACGGCGAGGCCGCCGCCGAGCGCCAGTGCGAGCAAGGAGCGCCCGGTCAGCCAGAAGCCGCACACCACCGCCAGGCCGGTGATCGACACCATCACCACCAGGTGGACGATCTGATCGAAGAGCACCACACCGTAGAACGCCGCCAGGGAGTGGCTGCCCGAGCGCGAGAGGTAGCGCGCCCGCAGCAGCCCGCCGAGCACGCGCGCGAACGGCGCCACTAGATTGACCGACGCCGCGGCGGCGAGCGCGGCATAGATGAGCCGGCGACGGGGACGCTGGTCGACGCGGCGGATCGCCACCTTCCAGCGGTAACCCCACAGGTAGAGATGCGCCAACACCGCGGCGGCGGCCAACGCGAGCCAGGTCCAGCGCGCCGAGCGCAGCCGGCCGGCGAGGTCCTGCCAGCCCACCGATTCGACCAGGCGGTGGACGAAATAGAGCGCCACCAGCAGCACCAGCGGCACCACCAGGTAGCGCAGGCGGCGGCGAAGATTGCGTTGGGCGCTCAAGATCGGCGGGCTCGAAGGCAAGAATAGCAGCGCTCGCACCGACGATCGGTAAGGGTCCAGTTTGTCTACGCGGGGTCTTGCTACGCCCTCTGTAGTCGTCGGGCAGAAGTGGTCCAGATCCTTCGCTACGCTCAGGATGACAATGCCCACGCTTAGAGCCACGGCCGGGTGTCATCCTGAGCGGAGCGAAGGATCTGGACCACCAACACTGACCGGCCTCTCCCGCCGGATACGGTTTCGCCGACCACAAGCCGAGCCGCTACCGACGGTCGCGCACGCGTATACTTCGCGAAACGCCGTTACTCGAACAGCCAGATCCCGTGTTGCAGATCACCGCCCTCCGCGTCCTGCTCGTCGAGGACAATCCCTTCGACGCCCACTTGGTCCGTCGCGCCCTCGAGAGCGGCGACGATCCCATCCAGCTCGATTGGTCGACCCGGCTCGACGAGGGCCTCGAGCGCATGCGCCAGCAGCGCTTCGACGCCCTGTTGCTCGATCTCGGTCTTTCCGAGACCTGGGGGCTGGAGAGCCTCGAGCGTGTGCGTGAGCGCCAGCCGGAGGTGCCGGTGGTGGTGCTCACCGGCGATGACGATCCGCGCCTGGCGCACGAGACGTTCCGCCGCGGCGCCCAGGATTTCCTGATCAAGGGCCGCTTCGACCCCGGCGAGCTGCGGCGCGCGCTGCGCTACGCCATCGAGCGCCAGGCCGCCGAGCGCCATGACCGCGAGCGCGAATCGATTTACCGGCTGATCACCGAGCACGCGACCGACCCCATTCTCACCATCGATCAGGACTGCCGCGTGGTCCAGGCCAATCGCGCCGCCTGTGAGCTGTTCGAGGAACCCGCGTTGGTGGGACGAGACCTGCGCGAGGCTCTGCGACATCCGAAGGCGGGAACGTTGGGCGAGCTGATGACCCATTACCTCGCCACCGGCAGCCGGCAGCTCGACTGGGAGCGCACCACCTTCGTCTGGCAGGCGCGCGACGGCCGCGAGCGTGTCGCGGAGGTGTCGCTCGGCCAGTTCCATCACGAAGGACGCGCCTACTTCACCGGCATCTTCCGGCCGCACGACGCCGCCGCGCGTTGATCGGCACCGCGGTGGCGCTCGCGCTCCCGGCGCGGCGCAATTTGCCCATATACTGAAATCGCGATGTCGCAGCCACCGTCGATCGACGGCCTCGCCGCGGAGGCCGAGTCCTGGTTCCGCACTCTCGCGGAGACCACCTCGGTGGCGATTTTCGTCTACCGCGACCGCATCCTCTACGCCAATCACGCCACCGAGATCCTGACCGGCTACAGCGCCGCAGAGCTCAAGGGCATGCACACCTGGGACGCGGTGCATCCCGAGCACCGCGAGCTGGTGCGCGAGCGGGTCGCGGCGCGGATGCGCGGCGAGCCCATTCCGTCGCACTACGAAGTGAAGCTGGTGCGCAAGGACGGCGAGGAGCGCTGGATGGACTTCACCGCCGGCGCCGTGAACTTCGAGGGCGCCCTCGCCGGACTGGGCACCGCCTACGACATCACCGAGAGAAAACGCACCGAGATGGCCTTGCGGGAAAGCGAGGCCCGCCTGCAGCTGGCCCAGGCGGCGGCCGGCTCGATCGTCTGGGAATGGGACCTCGAGAGCGACCGGCTGACGGTCTCCGAGCACGCCCGCCAGCTCTTCGGCGTCGACATCGATTCACTGGCGCGCACCGGTGCGGAGCACTTGGGTCTCATCGCCGCCGCCGACCGGCCGCGCATGCAGGAGGCCATCCGCCGGCTGCTCAAGGATGGGGAGGACCTCCACGAAGAGCTGCAGTTCTTCGTCGAGGGCGCCCCGATCCGCTGGCTCGCCGAGCGCGCGCGCGGTATCCGCGACCCGGAGAGCGGCCGTGTGCTGCGCATCGTCGGCGTCGCCCACGACATCACCGACCGCAAGCTCGGCGAGATCGCGCTGCGCGAGAGCGAGGAGAAGTACCGGCTGCTGGTCGAGCAGCAGAGCGATCTGGTGATCAAGGTCGACGCCGCGGGACGCATCACCTACCTATCGCCGTCGGTCGCGGCCTATTTCGGCAACGAAGACACCTCGTATCAGCTCGGCAAGAAGGTCTTCGAGGCTTCGCAGCGGGTCGATTCGGCGGCCTTGCGGCGCGCCTGGGACGCGGTGCAACGCCCGCCCTTCCTGGTCAACTTCGAGCACCGGGTGATCGCCGCCGGGCAGGTGCGCTGGCTGTCCTGGAACTGCCGCGGGCTCACCGGAGCGGACGGCCGCTTCGCGGAGGCGGTGGGAGTCGGCCGCGACGTGACCGAGCGCCGGCTGGCCGAGGATGCGCTCTATCAGGAGAAGGAGCGCGCCCAGGTGACCCTCGCCTCGATCGGCGACGGCGTCATCCGCACCGACGCCGGGGGGCGCGTCGATTACCTGAACCCGGTCGCCGAGCGGCTGACCGGCTGGAGCCTCGCCGAGGCCTGCGGCCAGCCTGGTCGCGCGACGTCTTCAACGTCGTCGACGAGCGACCATCGGCCGGCCGCTGCCCGAACCCGGTCGAGCGCTGCCTGCGCGAAGGCAAGGCGGTCGAGCCGCCGGGCGACCGCGTCCTGGTGCGCGCGCGACGGCGCGCGAGTTCGCGGTGCGCGACTCGGTGGCGCCGATCCGCGACCGCGCCGGCCAGACGGTCGGGCGCGGTGCTGGTCTTCAAGGACGTCACCCAGCTCCGCGGCATGGAGCGCGAGATGATCTATCTCGCCCGCCACGACCCGCTCACCGGCCTGATCAACCGCCGCGAGTTCGAGCGGCGGCTCGAGCGCTGCCTGCAGGCGGCGCGCGACGAGGGCCGCCGCGCACGCCCTCTGCTATCTCGACCTCGACGAGTTCAAGGTGGTCAACGACACCTGCGGCCACCTCGCCGGCGACGAGCTGCTCAAGCAGGTCACGGCGCTCCTGCAGCTCGCGGTGCGCAGGAGCACGACGTCCTGGCCCGGCTGGGCGGCGACGAGTTCGGCGTCCTGCTCGAGGACCGCTCGCTCGAGGCGGCGCGGCCGATCGCCGAGGAGGTGCTGCGCGCAGATCGCCGCCTTCCGCTTCGAGCTGGCAAGGACCGCGTCTTCGAGATCGCGCCAGCTCGATCGGACTGGTGCCGATCGACGCCGCAGAGCGACGACCTGCTCGAGCGTGCTCTCGGCCGCCGACGCCGCCTGCTACGTCGCCAAGGAGGCCGGGCGCAACCGCATCCACGTCTACCAGCCGGACGACAGCGCGGTCGCCGAGCGCTACGGCGAGATGCAGTGGATCCACCGCATCCGCAAGGCTTTCGACGACGACCGCTTCTGCTCTACGAGCAGGAGATCCGGCCGCTCGGCGAGGGCGAGGCAGCTGCGCGAGATCTTCATCCGCATGGTCGACGAGGACGGCACGCTGGTGCCGCCGGTGGCTTTCATTCCCGCCGCCGAGCGCTACCACCTGATCGTCCCGATCGACCGCTGGGTCGTCGCCCACGGCCTCGAGGCGCTGGCGCGCGATCCCAGCGGGCAGACCTTCACCATCAACCTCTCCGGCCAGTCGATCACCCAGGAGAGCTTCCTCGACTTCGTGCAGCGAGCGAGCTCGGCGGCGCCGGCGTCGACCCGCGGCGGGTCTGCTTCGAGATCACCGAGACCGCGGCGATCGCCAACCTGACCCGCGCCCTCACCTTCATCAACGCGCTGCAAGCAGCAGGGCTGCCGCTTCGTGCTCGACGACTTCGGCAGCGGCCTGTCCTCATTCGCCTACCTGAAGAACCTGCCAGTCGACTTCCTGAAGATCGACGGCGAGTTCGTCCGCGACATGGTCGCCGACCCCATCCACGCGCCCTGGTCGGCTCGATCCACCAGATCGGCCACGTCATGGGCCTGCGCACCATCGCCGAGTCGGTCGAAGACGAACCGACGCTCGCGGCGCTACGCGCGTTAGGCGTCGACTATGTGCAGGGGTATCACGTGCATCGGCCGCAGCCGCTGGCGGGATACGAAGCGCGGACGCGGCGCGCCGCCGAGCAAACCGCTTAGACCTTCGGGCCCGCCGCCCGCACTTCTGGCGTCGCCTGGTCCTCGTACTGCTTGAAGTTCTCGCGGAACATCTCGGCGAGCTTCTGCGCCTTGGCGTCGTAGGCGGCGGGGTCGCGCCAGGTGCTCGCGGGGTCGAGGACGGCGTCGGGGACGCCCTCGATGTGCTTGGGAATGGCGAGGCCGAAGATCGGGTCGGGGCGGGTCGGCGACCTTGTCGAGCTCGCCCGAGAGCGCCGCCGAGCACCATGCGGCGGGTGTGGGCGAGCTTCATGCGCTGGCCCTCGCCGTACGGGCCGCCGGTCCAGCCGGTGTTGACCAGCCAGACCTTGGCGCCGTGCTGGCGCGAGCTTCTCGCCGAGCATCTCGGCGTAGACGCTGGGGTGGAGCGGCAGGAAGGGCGCGCCGAAGCAGGTCGAGAAGGTGGCCGCCGGGCTCGGTGACGCCGCGCTCGGTGCCCGCCACCTTGGCGGTGTAGCCGGAGAGGAAGTGGTACATCGCCTGCGCCTCGGTGAGGCGGGCGATCGGCGGCAGCACGCCGAAGGCGTCGCAGGTCAGGAAGACCACGTTCTTCGGGTGGCCGGCGATGCCGCCCAGGTCGGCGTTGCGGAGCTGGGTCGAGCGGGTAGCTGGCGCGGGTGTTCTCGGTGAGCGCGGCGAGTCGTCGAGATCGAGCTTGCGGGTCTCGGGATCGCATCACCACGTTCTCGAGGATGGTGCCGAAGCTGCGCGTCGTCTGGTAGATGTCGGGCTCGCCTTCCGTGGAGCAGCCGGATCACCTTGGCGTAGCAGCCGCCCTCGACGTTGAACACGCCGTCGTCGCTCCAGCCGTGCTCGTCGTCGCCGATCAGCGTGCGCTCGGGATCGGCCGAGAGCGTCGTCTTGCCGGTGCCCGAGAGGCCGAAGAAGAGCGCCACGTCGTCCTTGGTCCGCGCCGTAGTTGGCGCTGCAGTGCATCGAGAAGACGCCGCTGCTTGGGCAGCGCGTAGTTCATCACGCGAGAAGATGACTCTTCTTGATCTCGCCGGCGTACTCGGTGCCGCCGATCAGGACCATGCGGCGGGCGAGGTCGAGCAGGATGAAGGTCGCGGTGCGGGTGCCGTCGCGTCGCCGGGTCGGCGTGCGACCGAGGGCACGTCGACCACGGTGAAGCTGGGGCTCGAAGTCCGGCGAGCACCGTCGGGTCGTCCTCGCGCACGAACATGTTGCGCGCGAACAGGTTGTGCCAGGCGTACTCGGTGATCACCCGCACCTTCAGGCGGTAGCGTCGGATCGGCGCCGGCGTAGCCGTCGAAGACGAAGAGGTCGTTGCTCGCGGGCGTGCGCCCGGGCCTTCGCGAGCAGGCCGTCGAACTTCTCGGGCTCGATCGGCCGGTTGAGCTTGCCCCACCAGATGTCGCCTTCGATGCGACGGCTCCCGGACCATGAACTTGTCGTTCGGCGAGCGGCCGGTGTGCTGCCCGGTCAGGCAGACCAGCGGCCCCTCGGCGGCGATCATCGCCTCGCCGCGCCGGACGGCGTGCTCGTAGAGCTGCGCCGGCGGCAAGGTTCCAGTAGACGGTCCGGCCTTCGGCGATCCCGTCCGCCTCCAGGCCGTGCCGGCTGATAGCGATTCCTTTGTGCTCCATGCGTCTCCTCTCGCTCAGGGAAGGAAGCGAACGACGTCGAATCCTATCGCAGGGGACCGGCCGGACCCCGCAGCCGGGGGGCCTATGGCAGGATGCCTTGCATGGCTTTCGGGCTCCCGCTTCGCCTTCTTGCCGCCACCGCGCTCCTACTGACGCTGGCGAGCGCCGGGAGGGCGGACACTGCGGCCGGCGCCGGCGTCGAGGTCGTTTTCCTGGCCAACGAAGGGGTCTATCTGACGGGTGGCGGGCGGGCGGTTCTCATCGACGGCTGCGTGCGCGAGCCGTACTACAACTACGGAGCGGTGCCCGCCGAAGTCTGGACGAAGCTCCTGCGCGCCGAGCCCCCTTTCGAACGCCTCGATCTGGTCCTCGTCTCGCACAACCATCGCGATCACTTCCAGGTCGAGCCGGCGCGCGAGCTGCTGTTGGCGCGAAGCGACGCCCGCTGGGTGGTGCACCGCGAGGTGGCGACGGCACTCGAAGCCAACTGGCCGCGCTGGCCGGAGGTCGCGGGCCGCGTCACCGCCGTCGCGCCCACGGAATCGGCGCCGGCCAAGCACACGAGCGACGGATTAGAGGTCGAGCTCCTCCGTCTGCCGCACGGTGAGGCGCGCACCCTGCCGGAGAATCTCGCCCACGTCGTCCATCTCGGTGGCCGCACGCTGATTCACGTCGGCGACGCCGAGGCGAGCGCCGCCGACCTGGCGCGCGCCGGACTGAGCGGCCGCCGCTTCGATGTCGGACTGCTGCCGGACTGGTACTGGCAAGACGACACCTGGAAGGCGGCGCTCGCAACGCTCTCCGGCCGGCTGGGCACGGTGGCTCTCCACCGCCCGCCGTCCCAGCCGCCGCCGGCGCCCGCTCCCGGCGGGCCCCACTTCTTCTCCCGCCCGCTCGAGCGGGTGCGTTACTAGCGCGCGCCGCGCAGGTAATCCACCACGATCTGCGACATCGCCCGGACACCGACCGGGATCGCCGCAGTCGTCGGCGCGGAAGTCGGGTGTGTGCAGGCCACCCGAGGTGGTGCCCGGCTTGACGATCCCGAGCCTGAAGTAGAACCCCGGGACCTGGTTCGCGAAGTAGGAGAAGTCTTCGCCGCCCATGGTGGGCGGGGAAACGACGACGTTGTCCTTGCCCACCGCCTTCTCGAGGCTCGGCCGCACCGCGCTCCGACAGCGCCGGGTCGTTGATCATCGCCGGCGCGTTCTGGCGGTACTCGAGCTCGAACGAGCCGCCGTTCGCCTGGGTGACGCCGTCGAGGATCTCGCGCATCCGCCGCTCGACGGTCGCGCGGGCCGACTCGCTGTAGGTGCGCACGGTGCCCTCGAGGTGAACCTCGCCGGGGATGATGTTGAAGCGCTCGCCGGCGCGGAAGATGCCGACTGTGACCACGCTCGGCTCGAGCGGCGGCGAGCGTGCGCGAGCGGATGGTCTGCAGCGCCAGCACCGCCTGCGAGGCCATCACGATCGGGTCGACGCCCAGATGCGGGTACGCGCCGTGCGACTGCTTGCCGCGGATCTTGGCGACGAAGTGGTCCACCGCCGCGTAGGCGGGACCCGACGTCCAGCCGACCTTGCCCACCAGGCCCGGGGTGCCGTCGGCAAGATCGGCGAAGGCATGGAGGCCGAAGATCGCCTCCGGCTTCGTCTGCTCGAGGACCGCCTGCCTTGAGCATCAGTCAGCGCGCCGGTCTCCTCGCCCGGCGGCGGGCCCTCCTCGGCGGGCTGGAAGATGAAGACCACCGTGCCCGGGAGCTCGCCGCGCACTTGTGCCAGCGCCTCGGCGACGCCGAGCCGACCGTGGTGTGGATGTCGTGCCCGCAGGCGTGAGCCACGCCGCACTTCCTGCGCCGGGCAGGTCGCCGCGCTTGGTGGAGCGGAAGGGCAGGTCGGTCTGTCTCCTCCACCGGCAGAGCGTCCATGTCGGCGCGCACCGCGACGATCGGTCCGGGCAAGCCTCCCTTCAACGTCGCGACGACTCCGGTCTTGGCGATGCCGGTGCGCACCTCGAGTCCGCGCGGCGCGCAGGCGATCGGCGACCCGGCGAGCGGTTTCGATCTCCTGGAACCCGAGCTCCGGGTTCTGGTGGATGGCGTGGCGAACCTCGACGAGGGTCGGCAGCGCGCGGTCGATCGCGGCGCGCACGTCGCTGTCGAGATCGGCGGCGGCGAGCGGCGTGCTGAGCAGCACGCCCGTGACGAGCGTGGACAGGAGACGCATCAGGAACTCCTTTCGAGAGCAGAGTGAAAGACGGCTTCCATCTCGGCCGCCGAGCGCGACCACGAAAAGCGCCGAGCCTGCGGCAGCGCGCGCTCGCGAAGTTGGGCCTCGAGCTCGGGCTCGGCGAGCAGATGGCGGATCGCTGCGGCGAGACCGGGGGCGTCGCCGGGCTCGACCAGCAGTCCCGCATCGCCAACCACCTCGGGCAGGCTGGACGAATCGCAGGCGATGACCGGCACGCCGCAGGCCAGAGATTCGGCAGGCGGCAGCCCGAAGCCCTCGTACTGCGACGGATAGACGAAGTATCGCGCGGCCTGCATCAGGCGGACGAGACGCGGGCGATCGACCCGCCCGAGGTAGCGCACGCCTTGCGCCGTCAGCCGCTCGATCTCACGCAGCAGGCCGCGGCTATGCCAGCCGTAAGGGCCGGCGAGAACGAGCGGCGGGGTCTCGGGTGCGTCGCGCCGCGCCGTCACCCAGGCCTCGAGCAGGATGTCGAGACCTTTGCGCGGCTCGAGGGTGCCGGCGTAGAGGAGGTAGCCCCCGGGCGCGTCGAGCTCGGCCCGCGTCGCAGCGATGGTGTCCTCGTCCCCGGGCACGAAATCGGGGTCGATCCCGTTGTGAACCACATGCAGCTTCTCCGCCGTCTGCGGAAAGTGAAAGCGCAGGTCGGCCGCGGTGGCGTGCGAGATCGCCACCACCGCGCGCGCCCGCTCGAGCGTGTCCGGATGAAAGGCAGGACGCTCCAGCGCACCTTCGTGCGATGGGTCTCGGGCATCAGGATGGCGGTGAGATCGTGAACGGTCACCACCCCGGGCACCGGCGAGCGCGCCGGGAGAGTGGTGATGGGCGACCACAGCAGATCGACATCGCCCTGCGCCAGCCGCCGCGGCAGCACGACCTGCTGCCACCAGCACGCCGAGCGCAGCCGGCTGATGCTCGATCCGCACGCCCGCGGCGCGCAGCTCGTCGGCATGGTCGGGTTCGCGGTGCGCGAGTCCGAGGTAGCTCGAAACCCGCCTCTCGCCGCCAACTCCAAGAGCAGCGAGCGTGTGTAGACCCCGATGCCCGAGGGAGCGGGGACTAGGGCGCGGAGGTCGACGGCGATGCGAGGGCGGGCGGAGCATTCGGCGGGATACTACTGTGCCGGGACATCGAACTGCCGTCCCGATGTCATCCTGAGCGAAGCGAAGGATCTGGGGGGCGGAAGGTCCGGAGAAAGCCGCCCTCCCAGATCCTTCGCTTCGCTCAGGATGACAGTGCGGACGGGACCTTAGGCCCAACGAGCACGGCGGAACGCCATGTTAGGATCTGCGCCCGTCACAGGCAGCTAGAGGCCCGACGCCCGACCGACTCCAAATCCGGGAGAGCTCGCATGTCGTCCCAGCACGCCTTCTTCGACCAGGTCAACATAACTTCGACAAGGCGGCGGCTTACACCAAGCACGACGCGAGCCTGCTCGAGCAGATCAAGGTCTGCAACAGCGTCTACCACATGGCGTTTCCGATCGAGAAGGACGACGGCTCGATCGAGGTGATCCACGCCTGGCGCGCCGAGCACTCGCAGCACAAGCTGCCCACCAAGGGCGGCATCCGCTACGGCCTCCTGGTCTCCGAGGACGAGGTCATGGCGCTGTCGGCGCTCATGACCTACAAGTGCGCGATCGTCGACGTGCCGTTCGGCGGCGCCAAGGGCGGCATCCGGATCGACGCGCAAGCAAGTACTCCGATCGCGCGAGCTCGAGCGGATCACCCGCCGCTACACCTTCGAGCTCTTCCGCAAGGGCTTCATCGGACCCGGCGATCGACGTGCCGGCGCCCGACTACGGCACCGGTCCGCGCGAGATGGCGTGGATCGCCGACACCTACCAGGCGCTCCGCCGGCAACGACCTCAACGCTCTCGGCTGCGTGACCGGCAAGCCGGTGCCGCAGGGCGGCGTGCGCGGCCGCAACGAGGCGACCGGGCGCGGGCGTCTACTTCGGCATCCGCGAGGCGCTGCAACGACGCGGCGGACATGAAGGCGCTCGGGCTCTCGGCCGGGCGTCGAGCGGCAAGACCGTGGTGGTCCAGGGGCTCGGCAACGTCGGCTACTACGCCGCGAAGTTCCTCACCGAGGCGGGGCGCCAAGCTGGTCGGCCTCGCCGAGTGCGAGGGCGCGATCCACGACCCCAAGGGGCTCGACCTCGAGAAGGTCATGGCGCACCGCAAGGAGACCGGCTCGATCCTGGGCTTCCCCGGCGCCACAGAACCTGCCGGCCGATCGACGCGCTCGAGCTCGAGTGCGACATCCTGGTTCCGGCGGCGCTCGAGAACCAGATCACCGACGAGAACGCGCCGCGGATCCGCGCCAAGATCATCGCCGAGGGCGCCAACGGCCCGACCACCGCCGAGGCCGGCGAACAGCTCTACGCGCGCGGCGTGATGATCATCCCGGACATGTACCTGAACGCCGGCGGCGTCACGGTGTCGTACTTCGAGTGGCTGAAGAACCTCTCGCACGTGCGCTTCGGGCGCATGGAGAAGCGCTTCGAGGAGCGCGCCTACCGGCAAGCTGCTCGAGGCGATGCGAGACGCATGACCGGCAAGGGCTTCTCGAACGAGGAGATCGACGGCTCGCCGCCGGCGCCTCGGAAGAGGACCTGGTCAACTCGGGGCTCGAAGAGACGATGATCACCGCCTACCAGCAGATCCGCGAGACGCGCCGCAGGCACGGCGACAAGCCCGACCTGCGCACCGCGGCGTTCATCATGCGCGATCGACAAGATCGTCAAACCTACGGCGAGATGGGGATCTTCCCGTAGAGCGGGACCTCCGGCTTCAGGATCACGCCGTCGCCCGTCTTGCCGTTCATCCGCACCCGCAGCGGCCGGCGAGCCGCAGCCGGCGCACGCAGGCCGCTCCCGAGATCGCCGGCTGCGCGGCGAGCCAGTCCCAGTCGAACCCGAATCGCCGCTGTCGGGGTTGATCGTGAAGTAGCCGACGTGGAACGAGGTCAGGTTCTGGAAGAAGTGGCTGCCCTGCGAGGGCGCCACCTTGAAGTCGCGCGAAGCCGCGCCTCGACGATCACCCGCGCGCCGGCGATCTGGTCCCAGGTCACCGGGATGCCGAGCCACGGGATCGGCCGAGCCCCAGCGGCCCGACGCCGATCAGCAGGTAGGGCACGCCGCTCGGCCAGCAGCTGCGGCGTTGAAGCGCGCCGATCTCGCGCGCGGCCTCGCGGCTGCTGGCGCGCGGTCGAAGCGGTGGAAGTCGACCACCACCACGTCGCGGATGTCGTCGATCCGCCCGTTGCCCGAGCACGCGCGGGCTGCGGCACAGCAGCGTCGGCCGGCGCGACGCTCGCCGATCTCGAGCTCCTCGGTCTCCGCGCGCCAGCGCGAGCGGGCGCAGCTGGAGGAAGCCGAACTCGCGCGGCTCGCCGGCTCGCGCGCCAGGTTGACCGCGAACTCGATCTCGACCGGCGCCGCCCATGCCCGCTGGCGCCGATCGTCGAGCAGGCCGTCGAGGATGCTCGGCGAGCGGGAACACGCCGTGCTTGAGGATCGGCGCGAAGCTGACCAGCCGCGCGCCGGGCGCGCGACGATGCCGTCGTAGATCGCGTCGTTCTCGCGCGAGTAGGTGGACGCCGAGCGCGGCGAGCGTGCCGTCCTCCTCGGCCGACGTCGAGCGCGAAGCGTCGTCTCGCGCATGCCGTCCTCGCCGTCGTCGCTCGCGCGCTAGGTCGAGCGCCCAGAACGTCGCGCTGCGAGTTCTGCGAGCACGTCCGCGACCGAGGAGAACTGGAGCAGGTGCTGCGGGTAGCGCGGGCAGAAGCGCAGGCAGCGGCCGCCGTCGACCACCGTCGCGTCCGAGGCCCGAGCGCGACCGCCGCGATGCCGTCCTCGGCGCGTGCAGCGGCGGCGTCGGGATAGAAGTTGTGCGAGCGCGCGACGCCCGAGAAGTCGGGGTAGAAGCGGTCGCCGTGCGCGCGCGCCGACCACGCGCTGCAGGATCACCGCCATCTTCTCCTCCTCCAGCCGGTAGGGCGTGGCGCGGAGGTAGTCCTTGGCGCCCGCGCAGAACGTCGAGGCGTAGACGCGCTTGATCGCGCGCGACGCAGCTGCGTGCAGCCGCGCGCTCGAGGCTCGCGGTGCGTTGTTCGCGCAGCATGAACGTCTCGTAGACGCCGGTGAACGGCTGGTACTGCGAGTCCTCGAGCAGGCTCGACGAGCGCACCGCGAGCGGCTAGTGCACGCCGCTCGCAGGAACGCGCGCAGGTCGCGCGTCGACGTCCGTCGGGAAGCGGCGCGGCGAGGAAGCGCCGCGCGAGCTCGGCGTCGTCGTCGGCTCGTCGATCGCGAAGTCGCGCAGGTCGTTGTCCTCGAGGAAGCGGTCGAACACGTCGGTCGCGAGCACCACCGCCGGCGGCACGCCGATCGCGACGCCCGGGAAGCGCTCGCGCGAGCCGCGTGCTCGGCGCAGCAGCGCGGCGCACGAAGGCGAGCCCGCGCGCCTTGCCGCCGAGCGAGCCGCCGCCGATGCGCGTAGAAGCTCGCGCGCGCGGATCGAAGCGCGTCGCGGTCGAAGTCGGCGACCAGCGACTGCGGCTGCGCTCGCGGCGGTACGTCGGCGATCGATGTCGATCAGGTCGTGCGCGCAGGTCCTCGGCGTCGCGAAGTCGGTCGAGCCGTGCGCGGCCGCAGCTCGTCGGGCGAGCGCGAACTCGGTGCGCGCCTTGAGCCAGCTCGAGAAGTGGTTGCGCTCGGCGTGGTAGGCGATGCTCTCGGCCGGCACCGCTCGCGAGCTTCTCCTCGAGCGCTTGAGGTCGCGGGCGCGGCCGACCTCGCGTGCCGTCGGGCAGCCGGAAGACGAAGTCGCCGAAGCCGAAGTCCTCGATCATGAACTGGCGCAGGTCCGTGCAGCAGCAGCGGCGAGCCCTTGAGCAGGAACGCGCGCCCAGCGGCGTGGCCAGCTCCTCGTTCTCGGGCACGACGACTGCAGCAGGATCGGAACGTCCGGGTGCGAGCCGCGCACCAGCAATACGTGTTTTGCCCTGCAGCGCCTGGGCTCGTTACGTATTGCTCGGGCTCACGGCCGAGACGTCGCGAACGAACGGGCCTTCGGTCACGGTCGCGATGCGAAGCCGCTCGCGCGAGATCGTGTGCTCGGTCGCGCTCCAGCCGCGGATCAGGAGGCCAAACACGAGAATCAGGAGGAGCGCGCCGCCCGCGATGCCGATCATCTTCTGGCGCGTGCGATCGGGCTCGGCCGCGACGGCCACGTCCGTCGCATCCGTACCCCGGATCGAAACGTCGCCGGCGGGCGTCGTATCCCGCCCGCCGGCAGACATCAGTGGTCTCAGGTTCGTGATTTTCATGGCAAACGTAAGCTCACGGATTAGATGTTGCATGCGCCGTGCCAAGTTGGAACGGCGCGTAACATAATGTTTTATATGGCTTTTATGTCAGCGTGCGGAACGTCCGCAGTGTCCGCGGACAGCACCCGGACACTTCCCGGACGCCGGCGCGCGAGGTGGCGGGGTCCTCCCCTTGAAGAGGGGAGCGAGGATCCCCTCGGACCCGCGCGTCTCTCTTACTGAGTGAGCAGGTCTTTGCTGTAAGTGACGTTCATGACGTTGTCGTACCAGCCAGCGACGCGTGGCGCGACGAGGTGCTTGGAGACGTAGAAGAAGAGCGGGATCAGCGGAACATCCTGGAGGAGCTGTCGCTCCGCGGCGGCGAGAAAAGTGGCGCGCTTGTCTTCCGTCGAGATTGCCGCCATCGCAAGCGCGACGTCATAGGGATCGCTCGCATAGCGCGGGAGGTTGATGCCGAATCCGCCTTTCAGCACCTGGAGGAACGAATAGGCATCGTTGTAGTCGCCGATCCAGCTGCCGCGAAACAGCGGCGCCTCGCGCGCATCGATCGCGGACTTCAGCACGCGGAAGTCTTCGGAGCGCAGGGTCACCTCGGCGCCGAGATGCTCCTTCCACATCGCAGTGACGGCGAGCGCGATGCGATCGTGCACGGGGCTCTTGCTGGTGCGCAGCTCCACCTTGAGCAGTTCCTTGGCTGAGTAGCCGGCTTCTGCATACAGCCGCTTCGCTTCCGCGATGCGCGCCTTCGCGTCGAGGCCGGCCCAGTCGAATCGTTGCGGCGCGTAACCGGCAACGCCCGGCGGGACCCAGCCATAAGCGGGCCGCTCACCGTCGCCCAGGACCTGCTGCGTCAGGACATCGCGGTCCACCGCCATGGCGAGCGCCTGGCGCAATTTCGGTGAATCCTTGAATGGCGGCAGGTCGAGCGCCAGCCCGTAGTAGTAAACCCCGACATGCGGCGCGATCCGCAGCTGCCCGGGAGCTCCTTCTCGAGCCGGGCGACCTCGCCCGGCGGCACGGTGTAGGTCATGTCGAGGTCGCCCGCGCGAAAGCGCGCGAGCTCGGTGACAGGGTCCGCGACATGCACGTAGCGCACGACGTCGATGCGGTTCGCCTTGTCGTTCC
>CAWGFP010000012.1:0-398972 GCA_963821905.1 Thermoanaerobaculia bacterium
TCGACGCGAGCGCCGATGTCGGCCGTGATGCCGCTGGCGAGCCGGATGGTGTCCTGCACGTAGGCGCTGATCTGCCCACCCGACATGCGGCCTCGAAAATCAACGATCCCGTCGAACGCAAGGACCGGGACATCGGTGAGGCGCGCGAAGTCCGCGTAACCGGAGTAGTCGTACTTCAACACTTCCTCGGGGCCAAGTCTCACCGCGTCGAAACCTACCTTCACCGCGTGTGGCCCCACGAACCTGCTCACATCCGCCTTGGCCCCGAGGGTCGACACTTTTCTATTCGAGAGGGCCACTGCGGCCAGCGGCGTGCGAGCCTGGCGAAAATCTGCGCGTGATTGCCGTGTGTAGGAGGACACGCCGACCGCAGTCTTCGAAGCCGCCCGCGTCCAACCGACGATCGCCGTCTGCTGGCGAATGCGCTGCCCGCCATTCGCGTGAGGCCGCACCTCATCGTCGAGCGGCGTCTTTGGGGTCTCGAAATTCGCACCGTCACCCATCACCGACGTCCTGAGAAACCCGGCACGCCCGAGGTTCCCATCGATCTGCAGAAACCCATGAGCGCTACGCCCACGATCGTGAATCGCCTTGGGGTCCGGCGGACTCTGAAAACGATCGGACTCGTTGACCGATGCGAACATGAAATAGGCGACCCGCCGCCGGCGTCCTCCGAAATCGCCCGACATGCTCCGGCGTCCCGCCTGACCGGCGCTGCCGGTCATCGACCCGCGATAGGCCGTGTTGAACCCCGACTTGGTCACGATATCGACGACGCCACCGAAACGATTGCCGTATTCGGCTGAGAAGCCGCCCGTCATGATGTTCGCCGTATCGACGATGTCTGGACTCACGCCGCCGGAGTAGGCCGGCAGCGGATTCTCCCAGAACGCGACCCCGTTGATCAGAAGGCTCAGGCCGATTTCGTGCCCGCGCACGTGGACGAAATCATTGTCCGCGCGGATCATGCCGGGCGCCGCATTGAGCAACACGTCCGATATGTGGGCCCGCTGGCTGATGGGGAGGCTCTCGAGGCGCTCTGCGGTCAGCACGGTGGAGTTCGGCGAATGCGTGCTCTCGCTGCGAGACAGCTGTCCCACCACTTCCACATTGAGCTCGATCGGGCGCACCTCGAGGGCGAGCATGACGCTTTTGACCTCGCGGGGCTCGAGCACGAAACGGAGCTCGCGCGGCGCAAATCCATCGAGTGCGATCGAGAGAACATAGTCCCCTGGTCGCACGGACCGGAACGAAAACCTCCCTGAATCATCCGTCGTCGTTGAGAGCGGCTCCGCTGTTGCCGCGAGGGATCCAGGGTCACGGCGACGCCCGACAGCGTCGAATTGTCTGCCGATGCGGTTACCTCTCCCCGAATGGCCGCGTCGCTCTGAGCGCGCACCGGCGCAACAGCGACAGTCAACACGACCACGGCGACTGCCAGCGCGACGTTGACCAGAGATCTCCTCATGACTCGTCGCCAAAGACATGGCCTAGCGTCGAGAGAAATGTTATGGTTTCGCGATCTCACGCATGCCAACGGACCTTGAACGCCTGCGTCTTGCTGTTGCGCACGAAGCGAGCGCCACCACGCATGCGCTGACGGTCAAGGGCCTCCGTCGAAAAACGATTCCGCTTCGCAAGATAGCCGAGGAAGTCACCGAGGCCGTAGAGGCTCGAATCGAACACCTGTTCGCGACATCCGGCCTCGGACACGTCGCGTGTCACGCCGATTGTGCGTACTGCTGTTATGTCCCGCGAGTGCTCGTGTCCCTGCCCGAATTGGCGCGCATTGTCGAGCGCGTGCGGACCTGGCCGGTTGATCAGATCGATGCGCTCAAAGCGCGACTCGAAGCCCACATCCTGGCCCAGTCGTCGGAGGTCGCATCCCCGGCAGGGCGGCCGCCGTGCCCGTTGCTTGTCGATCGGCGTTGTTCCGTCTATGACGCTCGCCCGATCGTGTGCCGCGGCCAGCATGCCTACGACGTGCAGGAGTGCAGGACACACTGCGAAACCGGCGCTGGTGAGACGACGCAACTGACCGTTGTCACCGACACGGTCCGAGGTGCAGTGTCCGGGGTCGTCACAGCCTTCCACGAAATGGGCGCGCGCGGTACTCTTTTGGACCTATCACGCGCATTGGTGCTCGCGCTCGAGAATCCCAAGGTCATCGCGCTTGCCGCAAGCGGATTTCCGTCGCTTGCTGCCGCAATAGTGACGTCCGACGCGCCTGAGCAACACGATCCTTAAGCCTACTCGTTTGCGCCACCGCCCTCACGGCCCCCACGGCCGCCGCGGCCGCCGCGGCCGGCGGGAGCATCCGGAGCTTTGGTGTAGGTCGCCCGAGACATCACTGGCTTCCCGCCTGCGCCAGGCATCGTAGTCTCGACCAGTAGTTTGCCGCCGACGAGGGACATCGTCCGCGCCTGCTGAGTACCCGACGCCGTGGTGGTGGTGATGACCAGCTTGTCACCCTGCCATGCGACCTTCGAAGTCTGCGTCTCGGGGGCGAAGTTGGTCGGCACCGTATTCTTGGTCTCGGTGCCATCGAAGTTGAAGGTGAGCGTGACGCTGTTTGGGCCCTGCGGATAGGCCACGGTCATCGTGTTCGCGTCTTGGGTGATGGTGGTGACTTGGTTGACCCCGCTGAACCCACCGCCGCCACGGCCCCCGCGTCCTCCTCCGTCTTCATCGTCGCCGCCGCCGGCCGCCGGGCGCCGGGGCGGCGGGTCGATCTGCCGTCCATCTGCCGGCGAAATTCGTCGGCGTCTGTGCCACAACAATCGCTGCCGAGATGGCGACGGCAATCGCTCCGAATACCATTGCTGACGCTTCATAACGAAGACTCCTTCAACGTTAGGCAGTTCAACTGTCGCTCGGCCGCCTTGATGGACGCGGCGATGTAGCCGTAGACGAACCCCCAATACGCCTGCCCGCCGGTGTTGTCGCCTTCTGCGCTCACGTTGTGGTCCGGCGTGATGTGCGAGTCGTAGCCGTTCTTGGCGAGCACGTAGACCGCGCGCGTGAAGTCCGCCTCGCCCTCGTCTGGCGCACACTCGGCGTAATGCAGGCGGTTGCCCTTGATGTTGCGGAAGTGGACGTTGAAGACCTTCTTCCGCGACGCCAGCCAGGTGAGCGGCTCGAAGATATCCTCGGCCGGGTTCATCATCATCTCGCTCAGCACGCCGAGACAGAGATTGAGGCCGTGATACGGGCTGTCCTTGATGGTGACGTACCGCTTCAGCCCTTCGGGCGTGGCCAGCACGGGATCGACTCCGCGATACCCGCCTGGGGGAACAATGGAGTCGTTCGGGTGGTTGGCGATCCGAACTTTGTATTCGTTCGCCACCGGGACCACCCTTTCGAGGAAATAGGTGAGGCGTTCCCAGTACATGTCCGCGGTCACGACGCCGGCGTCCGTCAGCCCCAGCTTGTCGCTCTGCTGCTTCGCGATCGCCAGGTCGGCCGAGCGGTAGGACGTATCGGCGCGGCCCTTGTCCGTCCCGGTGCGCAGGTTCGGCAGGATCGACATGAGGTACTTGATGCAGGGGAGACCGGCTCGTGCCGCGCCCCTGAATCTGGTTCTGGAACGCTTCGATCTCGCGATCGCGTTCGGGCTTTGCCCGAGCAGCACGTTCCGCACCGGAACGTGCGACGTCATGACGTTGACCTCTATGCCGTGCTTGTCTGGCAGTTCGCGTAGTTTGGCGAACTCTGCCGGCGTCGCGCGCAGGCGCTGCGGGTCGGCGATCTGAATGCCCGCGACAATGCTCTTCACGCCAAAACGCCCGATGCGGATGAGGTCCGCTTCGTTGTACGCATTCGCGTTCGAGCCCAATGTGCAGAGGACTTCTTGCGCTGAGCCGCAGGCCGCTGTGTCTGCGCTTCGACCGCTTGTGAGCACGAACGGCCCGTTGGTGAGACCGGCCGCTGCGCGGCTGCGCCGGCTCCTGATGTGGTGATGAACTTTCTGCGATCCATGTTGACCCTCTCCTTCATCAACGACGTGGCTAACTGTTCATCTGTCTGCCGGCCGCCTTGATCGAGGCTGCGATGTAGCCGTAGACGAACGCGTTGTACGCCTGGCCGCCCGTGTTATCGCCTTTCGCGGCAACATTGTGATCGGGCGTGATGTGCCCGTCATACCCATTCTGCGCGAGCACGAGGACCGCGCGCGTGAAGTCGACCTCGCCCTCGTCCGGCGCACACTCGGCGTAATGGAGGCGGTTGCCCTTGATGTTGCGGAAGTGGACGTTAAAGATCTTCTTCCGGGACGCCAGCCAGGTGAGCGGCTCGAAGATCTCCTCCGCCGGGTTCATGAGCATCTCGCTGAGCGTGCCCAGGCAGAGGTTGAGGCCGTGATACGGGCTCTCTTTGATCGTCACGAACCGCTTCAGACCCTCCGGACGCGACAGCACGGGATCGATGCCCTGATAGCCGCCGTCCGGAACGATCGAGTCGTTCGGATGGCAGGCCAGCCGAACCTTGTACTCGGTCGCCACCGGGACCACCCGCTCGAGGAAGTAGGTGATGCGCTCCCAGTACATGTCTGCGTTCACCACGCCGGCCTTCGTGAGGGGCAGCGTCGGGTTCGTCTTCTTGGCAAGCTCCATATCGAACGAGCGGTGAGACGTGTCGCCGCGGCCCGTGTCAGTCCCATTGCGCACGACGCCGAGCAGGCTCATGTTGTACTTGATGGACGGGATCCCGGCCGCGGCGGCATTCTTGATCGTGGTTTGAAACGCTTCGATCTCGCGATCGCGCTCGGGGCTCTTGCCGAGCATGATGTACGGGTTCTCCTCACGGTCGATGTGACTCGAACCGAGCTGCGGCGGCGTGAGGACGGTGACCTTGATGCCGTGCTTCTCTGGAAGCTCGCGCATCTTCATCAAATCTTCGGTGGTGACGGCCAGCTTGGTCGCGATCTGCCCTGGTTCACGCCGGACACGATGCTCGTC
Source organism: Thermoanaerobaculia bacterium (assembly GCA_963821905.1). Lineage (GTDB taxonomy): Bacteria > Acidobacteriota > Thermoanaerobaculia > Multivoradales > JAGPDF01 > CAWGFP01. The sequence goes on from CAWGFP010000012.1 coordinate 4,956, forward strand.
ACGCCAAACCGTCCGACGCGGGCGAGGTCGGCTGCGTTGTACGCGGAACAGTTCGAGCCGAGTTTCAAGAGCAGCGGCTTCCGGCCAGCCGCAGGCCGCTGTGCTGCGCCTCGGCCAGGTTTGAGCCCAGCGGACCGCGTCGGTGAGAACAGTGGCTGCCGCTGCAGCGCGCGGCCCCGGAAGTGGTGATGAACGTTCTGCGATTCATGTTGGCCCTCTCCTTCATTAACGAACCGGTTGCGGATCGACGCAGGACGGTGTAATCAACCTCGCTGATGGCGAGACGATAGAGAAGGCGGACTTTTCAAAGTCAACAGAGTGCGACACATTACGACACACCCAAGGGCTGCGTGCCTGGCGACGCGACGTAATCTGAGACATGTTGCGACGCGGCGTGCTGGAAGCGTTTACGCGTTTTTTCCTGGTGACGTTCGACGTGCCGGCTTCTGACGTGAGGGAGTACCCGCTGCCTACGGCGGTATGGATGAATCGTGGCCGCTCGGGATCGGGTTCGACTTTCTTCCGCAAACGCGCGATCGCATGATCGACAGATCGAGTCAGAGCGACGTCCGGATATTCCCACAACTCTTGAAGCAGCTCTTCGCGCGGCACAACTTGGCCGGGCCGCTCCGCCAGATACTTCAGGACTTCGAACTCACGGTGTGTGAGATGCACTTCCTTTGTGCCCTGCATCGCGGTTCTCAGGATGAAGTCGATTGTGATGTCGCCCAGCATGAGCTCGTCTGCCGCGGGCCGCGTTCGCCGGAGAATCGCGTTGACACGCGCCAGAAACTCATCGAGATCGAATGGCTTTGTCAGATAGTCGTCCGCGCCAAGGTGGAGGCCCCTCAGTTTGTCGGCCTTCTGCGTTCGTGCGGAGACGATGAGTATGGGGGTGGCGCCATGACGGCGAAGAGCGCGACAAAGCTCGAAGCCGTTGACGTTCGGGAGCGTGATGTCCAACACGATCAGGTCTGGCATGAATCGCTTCGCACGGCCCAGCACGAGGTCGCCATCGGCCTCGCACTCGACGTCAAAGCCTTCAAAGACGAGGTTCTCACGAAGCAGCGCGGACAGATTGGAATCGTCCTCGACAACCAGAACGCGCTTTTTCATGGTGACGCTCTATATCACAACGGCAATGAAAGTGTTAGGCTACCGCGCCGTCGACAAACCGCACATGCGCAGATTTGAATCACTCGGCTTCGATCGGCTGGTGTCGCTTCTCGCCGTTGGCGTCCTTGCGGCGATGACGGTGATTATCTGGTTCGGGTACCGTGCGGTTGTTGAATGGCGCAACAGTAGCGCTCTCCTCGCCGAACGGCAGGCGGGCAAAACAGCCGATCTGATGCGCGAAGCATTCACGCGGGACATGAGCGGCGTACAACAAACACGGTCTTGACGTCCCCGCAGCTGATGCAATTCGCCTTCGAGCGTCCCCACGAGATCGCCGACGTTATCGCCAGCGCGTTCGCGCGGTATCTGTATCCCGAAACGTTCTTCGTCTGGAAGGATGGCCATGCCGTCGAGAAGACGGTGTTTTTCTGCCGTCACGATCGGCGGGCCTCATGGGCGGTCGCGACGGCCGATCAGGTCGCCTTTCCCGTCGTCGTCGTGCGTGAGGCCAAGGTGCCCGGGCTCATCTTTAAACAGATTTTCCTCGATGCGGGCCAGGCGCGCCGGTTGTCGGCATTCGAACTGCCGATCGACGGTACGCGCTACCAAGTCGTCGCCCTCCTTAGCTACAGCGATATGTATCGGGACCATTTGGCCGGAGTGGTCGGATTCATCGTCAACCTGCCGTGGGCCAAGAGGCACTACTTTCCCGAGCTCTCGAGACAGGCCTGGGATAGCGTCGTCGGCTCGGAGGCCAGTCTCGCGCTCAGTCTCACCGCCGGTGATGGAGATGTGATTGTCGGATCGGCGATTGATCCGGATGCTCAGCTGACTCAACGAACGCACCTGCGTCCACTGTTCTTTGATCCGGATTTCGAGCCGTCGCCTCCTCGCGCCGTGTCGCGCGATCAGTGGACACTGGCAGTGAGCGCATCAAATGATCCTGTTCTTCGCGGAGATATCGTCTTGGCGCGCAGAATTGTCGGGGTCGGTGCCGTTTCCGCGATGTGCCTGATTGTCGGGTTGAGCCTCGTTTTGTACGCCAGTCGAGCGCGAGCCGACTTGACGCGCATGCGATCCGATTTCGTGTCGGCGGTCACCCATGAGCTCAAGACCCCGATCGCCACGATCAAAGCGGCGGCGGAAACGTTGTCGAAAGATCGATTGACGGGCATGAGCTTTCAAACCTGCGGACGGATTGTGATGATGGAAGCCGGCCACCTGTCGCACCTCGTGGATAACCTGTTGGCGTATTCGCGCATCGCGGATGTGGCGGATACCTACACCTTCGAACCGCTCGCGGTCGACGCCCTCTTCAACGACGTGCAGCAGGCGACAGAGGGGCAGCTGGACCAGCGCGGTTTCGAGCTGTCGATGACTATCGCGCCGGGCGTACCGAACATTCGCGCCGATCGCTCGTCTCTTCGGCTGCTGTTCGTCAACCTCGTTGACAACGCGATGAAGTACTCGGGCGCAAAGCGCCACGTGCTTCTGCACGCGCGCCGTGAAGGTTCGATGGTGAAGATCGACGTCACCGATTCGGGCGTCGGCATACCGGCGGCGGAAATCCCGCTCGTCACGCAAAAGTTCGTCAGGGGGCGGCAGGCCGCGACTGGCGGCAGCGGACTGGGGTTGGCCATTGCCACACGCATCGCAGAGGATCATGGCGGGGCGTTGACGATCGCGAGCGTGGTGGGCACGGGCACCACCGTCACCGTCACGCTTCCGGTCGCGACCTGACGCGCGCCGTTACCGTGTCAGCCGTTTTGCGCGGTAGTACCTCATCGCGCCTTCGTGCAATGGAATGGGTGTGGCCGACGCAAGCTCAGGACTCACCGCATCGAACATGAAATCGCCCTGGAGCAAATGATTCGTGGTTCGAAACCACGCATCGGTGATCTCCTGCACGCGCTCGGCCGCGAGATCGGCTCGACAAATCAGCATGCTTTCCACGCCGATGGTGCGAATCGGTTCTCTCTGCCCGGCATACGTGCCTGCCAGGATGAGCGCGGGGCGAATGAACTGGTACTCCTGCCGTAAACGGTCGATCGCCGATCCGTGAATGGGCACCACCTGCACGTTCGCGGGACGCGAAGGTCTTTCTGACGGTTGCGTCTGTCCGTAAAGCAGAAACGCGCCATCTGGCGCCCCTTTCACATCGGACGAAAACACTCTCAGGATGCCTTCATCGCGAATCTGAACGGAGTCACGTCCCAGCCCGTAGGCACGGAGGACCAGCAGCGCAATTCGAGATGTGGCAGTCCCGGGACTGCCGATCGCGACGGTTTTGCCGCGCAGATCGGAGACATCGCGGATGGGTGATCCCTTACGAACGAGGAAATGCAGCGGCGCAAGCTGCACAAGCGCGACGCCGCGAAGGCGATCGTAGCGGCGAGGATCATCAGGAAGACGGCCTGCAAATGCTTCGTACGCGATGTTGGCCGACGTAAAACCGCAGTCGGTCTTGCCCTGTTGAATAGACTGAAGACTCCCGACGTCTTCTGTTGTCTCGAAATCAATTGCATACTTCGCGTTCTGCGAAGACAGGGTGTTGGCCAGTGCTTCGGCCATGCGGTACGAGTACCCTCTCCGCCCGCCTGTGGTGAGGTGGAGCTGGATAGGATCGGGCGAAGGGACAGGCGGCGCCGTTCCGCAGTTGGCCGCGAGGGCCATTGCGAGGACCAGGCGGCACACTGACGATACGTGAGACTGGTCGCGCGGCATCCTCATCTGGAAAGGCGACGATTATGACCTCACCGCGCTCAAATGCCATAATCAGTCTGGAGGAGCAATGTCTCGAACGAAAGCCGTCGCACTTTGCCGCCGCCGCGCTCGCGCTGTCCGGCACCATATATATCGCCGCGCAACAGAAACCTGCCGGCCCGCTGGTCGAAGTGTTCAAATCGCCAACCTGTGGCTGCTGCGCGCAGTGGGTCGAGCACATGCGCGCGAGCGGATTCACCGTGCGCACGACCGATCTCAACGACCTCACGGACATCAAGAAGTCGCGCGGCGTGCCCGATCAGGTGCAGTCGTGCCACACCGCCGTCGTCAACGGATACGTCGTTGAGGGGCACGTGCCGGCGGCCGACGTCCACCGCATGTTGAAGGAAAAGCCGGCGATCGCCGGTATTGCCGTCGGCGGCATGCCGATCGGATCGCCCGGCATGGATTTTCCAGGGACGAAGGCGCAAGCCTACAACGTCATGTCGTTCGACAAGAGCGGCGCCACACGCGTGTTCGCCAAACACTGATCTGTTCGAGACACTCATCTTCCTCGCCGGTGTCTTCGGCGGCGCAGTCGCGTCGATCGCCGGCTTTGGCATCGGCAGCCTGCTGACGCCCGCCATCGCGCGATGACGGGCACCAAGCTGGCCGTCGCCGCCGTTTCCATTCCCCACGCGATCGGCACATCGATTCGCTTCTGGCGATTTCGCCGCGAGATCGACTGGAAAGTGGTCCGCAGCTTCGGCTTCACGAGCGCCGCCGGCGGCTTGACCGGCGCGTTGCTCAATACGTGGGCGACGAGCCGTGCACTCGAGATCGTCTTCGGATGCCTGCTCGTGCTCGCCGGCGCGTCGCAGGTGACCGGCTACGCAAAGCGCTGGCGGCTTCGGGGGACGCTCGCATGGCTCGGCGGGGCGCTCTCAGGATTTTTTGGCGGCCTGGTCGGGAATCAAGGCGGCATTCGAACGGCCGCCATGCTGGGGTTCGAGGTCGACAAGCGGCAGTTCGTCGCGACGACGACCGCGGTCGCGCTGATGATCGACATGGCGCGGGTGCCGGTGTATCTCGTGACCGACACGGCCGCGCTCGCGCGCCTGTGGCCGACGATGGCCATCGCAACGATCGGAGTGGTGATCGGAACGCTCTTCGGCGAGAGGCTGCTCGCACGCGTGCCCGAGCAGCGGTTCCGCATGGTCGTCGGAATCCTTCTGCTGCTGCTCGGCGTGTCGTTTCTTATCGGGTGATACGCGTCATCCTTATTACAGACGGCTCGGCGGAAGATTTCGACGATCGGCTCGTCCACGCGACGAGCACGTTCGCGTCGGCGCGCACGATCACCGGATGCTGTGCCGATTCATCACCGCTCAGAATCTGCGGTTGTCCGAACGCGCCGGCGCGCGGACGCGCGCGAACGAAACTCGCCGCTCCCCGCCGACCACCTCATCCCACACAATGGCAGCGCCGCCGTCTGGAGTGAGCGTCACTTGCGGATGACCAGGCGTCGCCGTCGCGGGAACAGGCAATCGCGCGCGCGCAGAGAACGTTTTACCATCTCGCGAGGTGGCGTAGAACAGCGCTTTCTGCGGTTCGCCATCGTTGACGACCGTCGCCCATGCGATATGGATCACGCCCGCCTGGTCCACCGCCAACGTGGGACCGTCCTCGGGACACCCGTTCAGCTCCCACTTGTCTTCGCTGACTCTCACGAGCGGATCGAACGAACGCCCGCCGTCCGTTGATTTCGCAAAGGCGATATCACGCATGCTTCCCGGAAAGATGTGCCGCCACGCCGCGTACACGTCGCCGCGCGCGCCGACGGCTATGCTCGTTTTGCAGCAGAAGCACACATCAGACGCAATCAGTGTTTCCGTCATGCGCCCGTTCGGCGACAGCCTGCCGTGGTAGATCTCCTGTGGAGGCTGCCCTTTATGCGGCATGCCAGACTGCTTCGCGTGCTCGTCGATTTTCCGCGCGGCCGCGCGACCGTCGAGCCAGACGACGTGGACGGCGCCATCCGCTCCGACAGTTGCCGACTCCCACCCACGCGCACCGCTGAAACTCGGATCGTGCGTGAACCGCGCGGGCGTAAACGTCCGGCCGCCATCGGTGGAGCGCGACATACGAATGACGTCGCGGCGTGTTTGCATCGGTCCCGTATCTCGTTTGGACCAAACGACCGTCAGAGTCGGGCTCCGCTCGAGCCGGACAACACGACGCGCGGCGGCTGTTCCGGTGTCGCGCCTGCGTCGCCGTCGATATCGTTGACCCGCCGCGGAGCCGAAAATGTCGCACCGCCATCGTTGCTGATCGCGAGGTAAAGATTGGTGCTCGCCTCCTTCGTCGCAGTCCAGGCTGCGGCAACCGTTCGACCGGCTGCCGTCAGCGAGGGCGTGGAGTTGGAGGCTCCAGGAACCGCCAGCGTCTGCGCCGGTGACGCGGGCACCGGCGTCGACTGGCCAGCCACAACTCCGGCAACATTCAGGCCCACGGCAATTGCGAGCGTCATCGATATGCCACGATTGTTCTTGCCCATCAGTCACTTCCCTCCTGACGGCGACGAATAACAACCGAAAACCGGCAACGATCATCGCGCCGGAAAAGAGCTGAGCGAGCGTCAGCGAACTGAGAATCGGCTCATTCACGCGGACGAATTCGATCGCGAATCGCAACGTGCCAGCCAGTATCAGGTACCTCGCAAACACTACGATGTCTGAGATGCCCTTTCGCCGCCATCGAATGAGTAACCAGGCGATCGCAGCCAAGCCGACCGCTTCATAAAGCTGCGTCGGGTGCACGGGTATCGTTGTCGGCGGCAGTCCTTTCGGAAACGCCACACCCCAGGGCAAATCAGTCGGGCGGCCGTAATCGTCGCCGACGAGAAAACACCCGATGCGGCCGATCGCGTGACCGATGGCCAGCGCCGGGGCCGCGGCCGACAGCGCCGGCACGATCGAAATTCGCCGGCGCCGCAACGCCCATAATCCTGCACCGACACCACCGAGAAATCCGCCGAACCAGCTGAGGCCGCCGCGGCTGAGCAGGAGAGAGAGAAACGGCGCTGTATGGCGGAATTCGATCGCCCAGATGAGCTTGGCGCCGACGAGGCCGCCGACAACACCGATGAGCGCGGCGTCGGTGCCATCGGCCGCCAGGCCGCTGCGGACAAGCTCACGATGAAACATCCACAGTCCCGTCATTGCGCCCAGCGCCACGAGCACGCCGAACGTCGTCACTTCGAAGTCGCCGAACCGGAACAGGATCGGGTACATCCCGGCCGCGGCCTACTGGCGTCGCGACTGCGCGAAGTCGATCGCGAACTTCCGCATCGGAAGGCTCGTCTGCCCGAGCGCTGCGGCCTCCGCGACCGCACGATCGACGTCCCATCGATCGACCGCCAGCCGCTTGATCAGCCACATCGTCGCGGCGCGGTTGCCGCCGCCGCAGTGAATGAAGGCCGGCTCGGCGCCCGGCGACGTGATCGCCGTCAGGAACTGTTCCGCAGCGGCCGGATCGGGAGAGCCATCGAAGGGCACGTGAAAATACCGGAGGCCGGCGGCTTTTGCGGCGGCAGCTTCCTTCTCGACTTCGGCACCCGGTTCAGTGGCGAGCCGGAGGTTGACGATCGACACGAAGCCCATCTTCTTGATCTCGGGCACCACGTCGGCGGTGATGGCGCCGGCACAGGCCACGGTCGTCTCGAGCCGGGCAAGATTTCTGATGCCCTCGACCGGTTCCTTGCTCACCTGTTGAGCGATCAGCCGCGGCGCATTCACGCCAGCCATCACCAGCACGGCGGTCAGAATCAGAATGTTCGAGCGCATCACTGTCTCCTTCTTTTTCATAGCTTAGCGCCGGTTTCGCAGATGCCGGACAAACGCGGCCAGCGTCTCGCGGCTGACGTGATGCTCGATGCCTTCGGCGTCCGATTCCGCGATCGCCTCGGGCACGCCGATGGCGATGAGGAATCTGACGACCGTTTCGTGGCGATCGCGTGATTCCTTCGCGAGGCTGCGGCCGTTCGAGGTGAGAAAAATCGATCGATACGGCTGGCTCGTGACGAGCCCCTGCCGCTGCAGCCGCTTGATCGTGCGGTTGGCCGTCACGTGCGTCACGCCAAGGCCGCGCGCCAGATCGGTCAGCCTCGCTTCGCCCGCCTTGTCGATCAGCTCCGCGATCATCTCGACGTAATCCTGCGCGAGCTCCTGGGAATGATCCTGGCGTCTCCGTGCGGAGTCGCCTCTGACCGGGATACGGCGCGGCTGCGACTTCGTGCGGTGCGTTTCACCGCCCTCACTAGACCAGAATACCGTCGCATTGACAAGCTACCGCAACGAAATGTAGTATTTGCTACATTCTGAAGCCATGACAAAACATGCGGCTCTCCCGCTCGCCGCGTGCCTCGTCCTCGCCCTGCTCCTGCCCGCCGCCGCCGCGCAGACGACGCCAGCCGCCACCGGCCCCACCGCCCGAGCGCACGACGGCGATCTCGGGCTACATGGACTTCCATTTCAACAAGCAGGAATTCGCGGACGGGCGTCTCGACTTTCACCGCTTCGTCCTGCTGATCACGCATCGCTTCAGCGACCGCATCCGTTTCGTCAGCGAGCTGGAGCTCGAGCACGCGCTGGTCGAAGGGCTCGAAGAAGCCGGAGAGCTCGAGCTCGAACAGGCCTACGTCGATTTTCTGCTGTCGCGCCGCTTCAACGTGCGCGCAGGGATGATGCTGGTACCTGTCGGCATCATCAACGAGCGCCACGAGCCGCCAACGTATTACGGCGTCGAGCGGCCGTTCGTCGATACCGTCATCGTCCCGACCACATGGTTCGAAGTCGGCGCGGGTGTGCATGGCGAGCTCGGCCGAGGGTGGAGATATCGGGCGTATGTGATGTCGCCGCTGAATGCGCGCGAGTTTTCGGCCGAGGAAGGGTTGAGCGGCGGACGACAGAAGGGATCGGACACCAACATCGGACGGCCCGCCGTCACGGGTCGCCTGGAGTATGTCGGCGTTCCCGGCCTGACAGTTGGGGCGAGCTTCTGGACCGGCCGATCGGGGTTCAATTCCGGCCGCGTTTCGACGTGCCGGTCAAGCTTGGAGAAGCCGACGTCCGGTACTCGCGCGACCGGCTCGAGCTGCGCGGTCAATTCCGCAGGTGGCCATCAGCAACGCCGGACTGCTGAACGACGCCATGGGACGCGCGGTCGGCGTCGATCCGAATGTGGCGAGCGCGCTGCGCGGGTTTTATGGCGAGGCCGGCTATCGCGTGATTTCCGGCGCGTCCTACGGCGACGTCGGCCTGTTCGCGCGGTATGAGAACTTCGACACGCAGTTCAAGATGCCCACGGAATATCTTCCGCTCAAGGAGTTCGATCGCGACGCGCTGGTGTTCGGCGCGACGTACTGGCCCGACCCAGACATCGCGCTCAAAGTCGACTACGCGAACGTGAGAAGCAAAAACTCGACGATTAGAGAGCCGAACTCCTTCAACATCGGCCTCGGATGGTGGTTCTAATGAAAAACATCTTGCTGGGCATTCTTGCCGTGTGCGCGGGCGCGACCGTCGCGATGGCTGTTCAACAAAAACCGCAAGTGGTCGAGATCTAATCAGACGCGCCAGTACTTCGACCGCGGCATCGTGCTCGAGGCGGGAGAAGGATCGGCAGCTCTGAATGCGACAGTGACGAACAACGTAGTCGATAATTTCGCTGACGCCACTAACTCACTGCATGGAATTCACTCGGATAACGGGATCCTGGCTGGCGACACCAACACGGTTTGCATGGACATTCGGGCCAACTCGGTTGCCAACGCCGGCAACGAACCTCAGGGCGGCGCCGACATCCGGCTGCGCAAGAGCGCGGCGGCGGGCCTGAGTGTTCGCATCCCTGGGCTGGTCGGAAGCACGAGCACGGACGCCGACAACAAGATCACCGCCGACAACCCACAGCAACGACCGTCACTGTCACGGGGGCCGGGTACACCGGCGGTGCGGCGTGCACCCAGCCCACCTTCCCATAGGAGAAGCGCATGGCGGAGCCGTTTCTCTCCGAGATTCGAATCATGAGCTTCGTCTTCGCGCCCAAGGGGTGGGCGCTGTGCAACGGTCAGCTGTTGCCGATCAACCAGAACCAGGCGCTCTTTTCGTTGCTCGGCACGACGTTCGGCGGCGATGGGCGGGTGAATTTCGCGCTACCCGACCTGCGCGGGCGAACGCCGATCCACGTCGGCAGCGGTCACACGCTGGGCGAGAAGGGCGGCGAGCAGGCGCACACCTTGTCGATCGCCGGAGCTGCCGACACACACGCACGTCGCGCAGGCGCAGCCGCGCCCGCGCACACAATTGCCGCCCGTGAAGCTGCTTCTCGCGCAGGCTTCCGAACCTCTATCGCGCAGCCGACAACCTGACGCCATTGCTGCCGGCACCATCACCAACGTGGGCGGCTCGCAGGCTCACCTCAACATGCAGCCGTTCCTGACTCTGAGCTTCTGCATCGCGCTGCAAGGCATTTTCCCGAGCCCGACCTGAGGAGACGACATGGCACAGCCCTACGTCGGTGAGATTCGAATGTTCGCGGGCAACTTCGCCCCCGCCGGATGGATGTTTTGCGAGGGGCAGCTGCTGCCGATTTCGGAGAACGAAACCCTGTTTCAGCTTGATCGGTACGACGTATGGTGGCGACGGCGAAAGCACTTTCGCTTTGCCGGACCTGCGCGGCCGGGTTCCGATCCATCAGGGCAACGGATTCATCCTGGCCGAGACGGGCGGAGCGGAGGAGATCACGCTGACGGTGAACCAGATCCCCGCCCACAGCCATCCAATGCTCGCGTCGACGGGCCCCGGAAACGCGAACACTCCCGGCGGTAACGTGACGAGCGAATCGGCTGCCGTCGAAGATCTACTTCGCGGATCACCCCGACCACGCAACCATGAACCCAAGCGCGATGCTCCCGTCGGGGGCAGTCAGCCGCACACCAATTTCCAGCCTTACCTCTGCATCAACTTCATCATTTCGCTGTTCGGGATCTTCCCGAGCCCCACCTAGACGGAGACAGACATGGCCGATCCGTTTGTCGCCGAGATCCGCATCTTCCCGTTCAATTTCGCGCCCAAGGGCTGGGCGTGGTGCGACGGCCAGCTCATGCCGCTGTCGCAGAACACCGCGCTGTTCTCGCTCCTCGGGACGACCTACGGCGGGGATGGCAAGAGCACCTTCGCGCTGCCGGACCTGCAGGGGCGCGCGCCATGCATCCCGGGCAAGGGCCTGGGCTCTCGCTGCATGATCTCGGCGAGACCGGCGGTTCCGAGACCGTGACGCTGCTCGAATCCGAGATCCCGGCGCACTCGCACGCGATGCGAGCCTCGACCGATCCCGCCATCGCTCAGATTCCGGAGGCAGGCGTCACCTTGGCGCGGTCGGCGGGCGGATTTGCGTACAGCACCACGACCGCGGGACTGGTCGCTATGGCCGACCAGAACCCTCGCCCCCGCCGGTGGCGATCAGCCGCACAACAACTTGCAGCCCTATCTCACCTTCTACTTCGCGATCGCCCTCCAGGGCGTCTTCCCGCCGCGTGACGTGAGGACCAGCCGATGAGCGAGCACGATCGTTCCAACTCGGGCATTCCGCGCCGGGAGTTTCTCTATCTCTCCTCGGCGGCGGTGATCGGTGTGGGCGTCGGCGGGGCGCGGGCCGTCGCTGCCGCGGCCGCGGCGCCGCGGCCGATGTCGGTCGGGTTCGTCGAGGGCAGCGAGACCTGGGGCGCAGATCAACAAGTCGACGCCGCTCGCCGGCCAGCGGGTGGTGCCGGCGCGGGATCTATTGCTGGGCGAGCAGCAGATGGCGCTCGAGCAGCTCAAGGTGACGGTGCACGGGCTCTATCCCAAGCAGCTCGGCGACAAGGGTCTGATCGCGCCCAACGTGGCGGCGTTCACGGTGCTCTTTCCGAATCCCGACGAGACGCTCCTCAATGGCCCGGTGCCGTTCCACGCCTGGGAGTACCGCAAGAAGCCGGCGCCGTCGCCGGCGGCGCGGTTGACGTTCGAGATGCCGAGCGGCACCTACGGCGACATCGATTTCGTGCTCGACGTCACCGAGACGACGCCGAAAGGCCGGCAAGTGAAGCAGCGCTACACCACGCGCTTCACCGTCGACTCCATCTCCGGCCTGCCAAAGCTGCAACGCGGCTTCTACCTGCTCGGCCTCGGCGCCACGACCTGGGACAGCGCCGTGACCCTCCCGGCCGCCGGCCAGAAGCTGCGCGCCGAGCACGCCTCGGTGGTGGTGGCGTTCGAGATGGCGCAGACGATGCTGCGCTGAGGGGACGTTCGCCGACTGCATGAAAACCCTGACCATCCGAAACCTTCCGGACGAGGTCGCCGTAGCGCTTGAGAAGGCGCAGGCTCAACGGGGCATTACTCTGAATCAAACGGTGATCGATCTACTCAGGCAGGGCCTGGGCGTCGGTGTGACGCGCTCGAACGGGCTCGCTCGTTTGGCAGGAAGATTGGACGGAGAAAGAGTTCCGCAGGTTCGAAAGGGCCGTGGAGCCGTTTTGCGAGCCTTGACGCCGAGCTCTGGCGATAGGCCCCGGCCTCACTAAGTTTGACATCTGATGCGTGATGCGTGATGATCAACGCATGAGAACCACCCTCGACATCGACGACGACATTCTCGCGGCGGCCAAAGAGCTCGCCGCAAGCCGTGATTCCACCGCCGGCAAGGTGCTGTCGGATCTCGCCCGACAAGCCCTCGCGCCACGTGGCCGGAAGAAGGCCATACGCAACGGAGTACCCTTGTTGCCGCCGGCCCCGGCCGGATCGCCGAAGTCGACGCTCGAGCTGGTGAATCGGCTGCGCGACGAGTCGTGAGCGTCGGTCTCTTAGACGTCAACGTCCTCATCGCGCTCTTCGATCGCGAGCACGTTCATCACGAGGCGGCGCACGCCTGGCTCGCGGAGCATCGGAGAGATGGATGGGCCACTTGTCCGCTGACGGAGAACGGCTTCGTCCGAGTGGTGGCCAATCCGGCGTATCGCAAGGAGCCCTTGCCGAGCGGCGGAAGTTCTCGTATGCTCTGGCCGCGTTTTGCGCCAGCGGCAATCACGTGTTTTGGCCTGACGACGTCTCGCTGTGCGATGAGAAGACATTTTCGTCGCGGCTGCCAGCACGTAGCCGCCAATTGACCGACGTCTATCTGCTCGGCCTTTGTGTAGCGCATGGCGGCATGCTCGTGACCTTCGATCGTTCGATTCCTCTGGCCGCCGTTGTGGGAGCCAAGACGCGGCATGTTCAGGTCCTGACGGCGTGAGCGATTCTGAGGCCGCGTCCGCGTGCCTCCGCGCGAGCCGATAGACTTCGCACATGGATTTCGCAGCGGTCCTCGATCGACTCGCCACCTTTTTCGAAGAACGGCGCCAGCCCTACGCCGTCGTCGGAGGCGTGGCGCTCGCCGCCTACGGCATCCTGAGGACGACGCTCGACCTCGATCTGGCGGTCGACCGCGCGGTCCAGGACGACGCGATCGCGTTCATGGCGGCGGCGGGGTACGAGACGCTCTACCGGTCCGAGGGTTATTCCAACCATCTTCATTCCGACGCCGACCTCGGCCGGGTCGACTTCGTGTATCTGCGGGGCGAGACCAGCAGCACCTTTTTGCCGCCCTGCACCGCGTGCCGGGACCGCGCGGCAGGTTGGTGCCGGTGCCGTCGCCCGAGCATCTCGCGGCGATGAAGATCCAGGCCATGCGCGACGATCCGTCGCGGACCTGGCAGGAAATGGCCGACGTGCGCGCCTTGCTGGAGCGCCCGGATCTCGACCGGGCTGCGGTGCGCGAGGCCTTCGCGCGCTGCGGGCTCATGGACCGCTGGGATGAGCTCTCGCGGACCTTCTGAGCCGTCGGCAGGCGCGCTGCGCCTCGATCGCGACCTGCCCACTGGACCGGCCGACGTGGCGGCGCAACGGGCGCTACGCCCCCGGTGGAGCGAGGGGCTCGACGAGGACCGGCTGCGCCGCCTGAGGCCGCCGCGCATCTTCCGCGTCCCGCCGCCGGCCGCTCGATGCCGGTCGGCCGGCCGCCGTTCGAGCTGCGAGCGGTCGAACCGCGGCTTCGCCCGGTCGAGCCGACCGATCACGACTTCCTGCTGCGGCTCTACGCCTCGACGCGCGAAGAGGAACTCGCGCAGGTCGATTGGCCGCCGGCGCAAAAGGCGGCGTTTCTCGAACAGCAGTTCGCGGCGCAAGACCGGCACTATCGCGAGCGCTACGAAGGCGCGACGCTCGATGTCGTCGAGAGTCGACGGCGTGCCCGCGGGGCGGCTCTACGTGGCGCGTTGGCCGGGCGAGATCCGGGTGATGGACATCGCTCTCCTGCCGGAGTTTCGCGGTCGCGGCATCGGGAGCCGTCTGCTGCGAGCCATCATCGAAGAGGCCGAGAGCTCGCGCTGCGCGGTGTCGATCCATGTCGAGCGCATGAATCCTGCGCTGTCGCTCTACGAGCGGCTCGGGTTCCGGCTGCGCGAGGACAAGGGCGTTTACCTGTTGCTCGAGCGCCCGGCGCCCTAGCGGGCAAGAGCTTTGCAGTCGCCTCCCGATAGGCCGCTGTTCTGCGGCTGGGGAGGCAACCATGATCAGTGAAGCATCGGACATCGTTCACGACGAGAGCGCGCACCGGTTCGTACTCGGGCGCGACGGCGTCGAGTCGTACTTGATCTACAGGCCCATCGATCCGTTGCTGATGGACTTCATGAGCACCTGGGTTCATCCGCAGCTGCGCGGCCGCGGCATCGGGGCGCGGTTGGTGGAGCATGCGCTGGAGTGGGCCAAGGCGCGCGGGCTCAAGGTGGTGCCGAGTTGCTGGTTCGTGGGGGAGTATGTCGATCGGAATCCGCAGTACCGCGGCTTGATCGCGGGCCGGCGTTAACCCCCACCTAGATCCTTCGCTTCGCTCAGGATGACATCGAAGCGACGTGTTGCCCCTTGTCATCCTGAGCGAAGCGAAGGATCTGGGTGGGGGCGGTTCAGGCGAACGCCGCTTCGTAGCGCATGCCCGCCGCGTTGCGTCCGATCGGGACCAGGAAGATCTCGAGCTCTCCCAACTGCTCATGCTCTAGGCGATAGATCTTCTGCGGCAGCGCGGGTTCGGCCGGACCCAAGAAAATGCAATGAGAACGGCTCCCGCTTCGGCCCCTTGCCCCAGCGCGCCTCGACCTCGACCAGACGCAGCTCGAGCGCCGGCTCGCTCAGGCGGAAGACGCTGTCCAGGTGGGGGAGGAAGGATTCCTTGGTGAGCTCGTCGAGCATGGCTCAATACTGCCAGTCTGCGAGGCCGTAGAAAAACTCTTTCCAGCGTTCGGAGAGCGGGCGCTTCTGCCACTCCTCCATGCGTGAGCCGTTTCGATTTCGAGAGATCGCGCTCGAACATCGTTCCCATCTCGGTGGCGAAGCCCTCGTCGAAGATGTTCAGGTTCGACTCGTAGTTCCAGGCCAGCGAGCGGCGGTCGAGGTTGGTCGAGCCGACGCTCGCCCAGCGCGCGTCGGCGACCAGGGTCTTGGCGTGCAGCCGCGCGGGCTGGAACTCGTAGATCTCCACACCCGCCTCGAGCAGATCGTCGTAGTAGCGCCGCCCGGCGTGGCGCACCGCCCCGGAGTCGGTGTTGCGACCGGGCAGGAGGAGCCGCACTCGAACGCCGCGCCGCGCCGCCCGCAACATGGCGCGGCGGGTCTCCCGGTCGGGCACGAAATAGCTGTTGGTGATCGAGATCTCGTATTGCGTGCTGTCCAGCGCCACCAGGAAAAGCAGGCGCGCCGTGCGATTGAGCCCTGTCGGGGCTGACGTCGGCAAGCTGACAGACGAGGGTCCCTTCTGCCGCCAGCGGTGGGTAGAGCGCCCGTTCCGACAGCAGCTCGCCGGTCGACTCGAACCAGGCGCGGGCGTAGGCGACCTGGATCTGGCGCACCACCGGCCCCGCTACCTCGAGCATCGTCTCGCGCCAACGCTCCGGACTGTCGCCGTTGCCGCGCCAGGCGTCGTCGATGCAGATGCCGCCGGTGTAGGCCAGCTTGCCGTCGATGATCAACACCTTGCGGTGGGTGCGCAGGTGCACCTTGCGCAAATCGTTGAGCTTGATCTCCTTGACGAACTCCACCTTGCCGCCCGCGGCCTCGATCTGCTTCTCGTTCTCCTCGCCGAAATCCGACGAGCCGATGGCGTCGAGGAGCAGGCGAACCTTGACTCCGGCCGCGGCGCGCTCGGTCAGCGCGGCGACGAACTCCTTGCCGATCGAGTCGTTGCTGAAGATGAAGGTCTCCAGATGGATGCTCGATTCGGCCTTGCGGATGGCCTCGAGCATCGCCGGAAACGCCGCGTCGCCGTTCTCGAGCAGGCGGAGGCGGTTGCCGTCGACCGCCGCCTGGCCGGTCGCCACGTTGAGGGCGGTCAGCGTCTCCAACGGCGAGTCGGGACCGGAACCAAATCGGTAGGGGAGAGCCGGGTAGCAGCCGGCCGCGAAGACGAGAAAGACGAGGAGAGCGAGCCGGCGCGTCACGGCGCGCAGTATAGCGGCGGCGAGCCCGCGCTTCGTGGCTTGCCTGGACGTTTAGGGCTGGTGCGAAACGCCACCCCAGCGGGGCGTGCCGCTGGTAGGCTGCGATGATCATGAAGACAACGTTGGTCCCTCGTCTCGTATCGCTGACCCTGGCCCTTCTCCTCTGCGGCACCGGCCCCGGCTTCGCTCAAGAACCCGACGGCTACGGCGCCTTCCTCGATTCGATCGAAGTCCGGGTGGTGAACATCGACGTCGTGGTCACCGACAGGAGTGGCACGTTCGTGCCCGGCTTGAAGAAAGAAGACTTCCAGCTCTTCGCCGACGGCAAGCCGGTCGAGATCACCCACTTCGCCGCCTATCTGCCCGGCGCACCGGAGGCAAATTCGCCGGCAGAAACCGCGGTGCTGGTGGACGAGGAGGTGCCGCTCGATGTCGTGGCGCCGCCGCCGGCGTCCTACGCGATCCTGCTCGACCAGACCCTGGTGCGGCCCGGCGAGCGCAACTCCCTTCTCGAGCAGCTGCGGAAGTTCCTGGCCACCGGTCTCCGCGATGGCGACCGGGTCATGCTGGCCGCCTATGACAACGGGTTGCGGCTGTATACCGACCTGACCACGGATCGACCGACGGTCGACGCTGCGCTGGCCGAGCTCGAGAAGCGGGCCACCGCGGTGTCGGCGATGGCCAACCGCGAGGCGGCGATGATGCGCGACATCGCTCGCGTCAATACCGCCGACCGGACGGCGGTCATCGATGCCGAGAACCTCTTCGACCAGATCCAGGTGCTCGAGGACGAGGCGCTGAAGGAATCGCTTTCGGGCATGGACGCGCTGGCCTATCTCTCGGAGTCCCTCGCGGGTGTCGAAGGCCGCAAGGCGGTGCTCTATGCCGGCGGGGGCTTCACCGCGACGCCCACCGAGCGGCTGTACAACATGTGGCAGCAGAAGTTCGCCTTGCTCGTGCTCACCCGCAATGCCGCGCTGCGCAGCCCGCACGTGCCCGAGGTCGAGCGGCGGCAGAGCCGGCTGATCGAGAAGGCCGGTGCCCACCGCGTGACCCTGTACTCCATCCTCGCCGGTCCCGATCATGCGTCCGCCGTCTCCGGCGTCGAGTTCGACACCGACGCAGGTCCGTTTCAGAACACCTCCACCGACCCGGCCCGCGAGTCGGCGCTGGCCTACATGGCGAGCGCGACCGGCGGGCTCACGGTGAGCGCCGGACCGCAGCTCGCGGTGTCCCTGCACAAGGTGGTGGCCGATTTCGCCCAGTACTACTCGCTCGCCTTCACGCCCTCCGGGCGTGGCAGCCAGCGCATCGAAGTGAGGGCGCGCCCGGGCCTCAACGTGCGCTACCGCAACTACTTCCGGGCCGAGGACGCCGGCAACCGCACCTCCCAGACTGCGGTCGCGGCGCTGCTCTTCAAGGAGGCTCCGAACCCGCTCGAAGCGGCGGCCACGAGCGGCGCGGCGAAGCCGGAAGGCAAGGGCGACACGCTCCTCGTGCCGGTGACCGTGCGTGTGCCGCTGCGCCATGTCACCCTCCTGCCGGAGGGTGATCACCATCAGGCCAGACTGACCTTCGATTTCGCCGCCCGCGACAGCAGCGGGCGCATTCAGGTCATGGAGCGGCGCGAGCTGCCACTGTCGGTGCCCAACGACAAGATGCAGGCGGCGCTGCGCCAGCACATCTCCTTCGACGTCCAACTGAAGCTGGCCCCCGGGGCATACCGGGTGGCGGTGTTGGTGGAAGACCAGCTCGGCGCCACGCGTTCGGCATTGACCCTCGACACCGAAGTCGCGAGGCCATGAAACTCCGCGGATCTCCGTCGCGCGCCGGCCGTGCGCTTCGGAAGGTCGCGTTCCTGGCCGTGGGCCTCGCACTGCTCGCGGCCGAAGCCCCGCTCAGGGCGGAAACCGAGACCATCGACCTGGGCGGCGTTCGCCCGGAAACCTCGGCGCTTCTCCTCTCGGGTGGCGAGGGCGGCGATCTTCGCCTGGCCCTGGTGGCGCTTCCGATGGGCCTGCCGCAGGATGGCAAGAGCGAGGTCCTGCTGGTGGCCGAGATCGACGGCAACATGCTCGTCGCCGGCGCGGACGACGGCCCCCTGGGCCTGGAGATTTCGACCTACGCTCTCGGTCCCGGCGACACCATCGCCGATTTCATGGCCGAGGGCCTGCGGCTGGAATTGCCGCGCGATCGCAACGCGCTGGCCGCCGGCGGCCTGCGCTACCTGACCAACGTGCAGGTGCCGGCCGGCAAGTCGTCGATCCGGGTACTGGTTCGGCAGCGCCGCACCGGCGCGTTCGGAGTGCGCCGCATCGATCTCGAGATCTCGTCGCCGGCGCGCGTGCCGCTGGCGCCGCAGTTGCCGGCGCTCGAGCAGACCTGGCTCGACGCCCGCTCTCCCCGCCTCGCCGCAATACCGTCGCTACTGCCCGCCGCGTTGCCGGTACTGGGCGCGGGGCCGGTCCGGGTGCGGGTGCCGTTGCCGCCGGTGGTGACGCTCAGCAACATCTCCTGGCGGCTGGCCGAAGAGGGCGGCAGCTCCACGCGCGAGTTGCCGGCGACGGTTGTCGAGCGCCAGCCGGGGGGCCGCGGCAACCTCGACGTTGCGGTTCTCGAGTGGACGCCGCCCATGCTGCCTCAGGGCACCTACATGCTGTCGTTCGTCAGTCGTGCGAGCGACGGCCGGGCGACCGAGTCGCCGGCGGCGCGCGTGCTGTCGCCGGGCGACGAGGGCGCGAAGCTGTGGACCGAGCTCGACGTCGGGCGGGCGGCGAAGTTCGCCGCCTTGCCGCAGCAAACGCCGGGCGGCGCGCGCGGCGGCCTGCAGGAGATGGAGGAGTACCGCCGCGCGCTCGCAAGGCTGGCGGCCGGCGACCGCTTCGGGGCGCTCTCGGCGGTGGCGGCCTTCGAGCTGCGCGTGCTCACAACCCGCAAGCAGTTCGCCGCGTTGCGCGACATCGAGCAGAAGATGCTGCTCGAGCTCGCCAAGCGCGACGGCGAGGCGCTGCTGCCGGTGGCGCTGCTCCACCAGGATCTGTGCCGCCGCTACTTGAGCGAGGGCAAGCCCGGCTTCCCGCGGCACGCGCTCGACACCGCGCTCTGGATCGCCGAGCAGTACGGCAAGCGCGGCCCCGAGGCCGCGCCGCGCGCGGCGCAGGTGGTGATCAGCCTCGCCGGCTCGGCGATCGACGCCGGCGCGCCGAAGCGCGCCGCCGAGCTCTTCGAGCGTGCCGCGGCGCTCGATCCCGCCAACGAGCTGGCCCGCCTAGGGCGCGCCGCCGTGCTCACCCGCCTCGGCGACCTGCCGGGTGCCCGCGCCGAGCTTGGCCGGCTGCTCGACCATTACCCGGAGCACCGGGAGGGGCGCTTGCGCTCGGCTCTCCTCGCGGCGCGCAGCGCTGACACCGGCGGCGCCGAGCGCGAGCTGCGCGAGCTGTTGGCGGGCAATCCGACCCCGGACTGGGTCACCGCCCTGGCCTACCAGGAGCTGGGACGGTTGCTACTGCTCGCCCGGCGCGCCGATGCCGCCAAGGAGTTGCTCGCTCAGGCGGCGCGGCGGCTGCCGGACGACCCTGGCATCATGATCGCGCTGGCTTACGCCTGCGAGCGCTCCGGCGATCGCGCTTGCGCCCAGGCCGAGATCGGGCGGCGGGCGGCAGTGGTCAGCGGCGGCGAAAGCGCCCGCCGCCGGTTCAGCCGCTGGCCAGACGAGGCGCTGCGCGCGGCGCGGCGCTCGTTCCAGGAGGACGCGCTGCTGCGGCTGCCGCTCCTGGCGGCGGCGCTCGGCAAGCCGGCGGCCGCCACCGGATGAAGATCCCTCGGCTCGGTTTCTGGCGCGGCGCGCTCGCCGCGCTCCTTCTGACGGCGATACCGGTGCCGGGCGCCGAGGTGTTCACGGTGAGCTTCTCCTCGCCGGCTCCCGAGACGCCGGTTTTCGGCACCACCGAGGTGGTGGTCGAGGTCCGCGGCGCCGAGGCCGTCGCGCGGGTCGAGCTCTACTTCAACGGGCGGCGGATCGGCGAACGGAAGACCGCCCCCTACCGCTTCACGATCGACCTCGGACAAGAGAACGTCGACCGCATGCTGCGCGCGGTAGCAGTGGGCACGGCCGGCGGGCGCGGCGAGGCCTCGTTGCCGCTGCCCAGTTTGCGGGTCGACGAGGAAATCGCGCTGCGCCTGCAGCAGCTCTTCGTCACCGTCAGCCGGGACGGCTCCCGGGTGCTCGACCTCGAACGCGAGGATTTCCGCGTCGTCGACGCCGGCGATCGTCAGGAGCTGGTGACCTTCGAGCGCGGCAACGTGCCGCTCACCGCCGCGCTCCTGGTCGACGCCTCGACCAGCATGGCGGGGCCGCGGCTGAAGGCGGCGCTGCGCGGCGCCCACGGCTTCGCTTCCGGCATGGCGGAGCTCGACGAAGCCATGCTGGTCCTGTTCTCCGATCGGGTGCTGCACAGCACCGACTTCACCTCCGAGCCGCAGGTCTTCGCCGCCGGCCTGGAGCAGGTGAACAGCGGCGGCGGCACGGCGCTGAACGATCAGCTCTTCGCCGCGCTGGTGCGGCTCGACGCGCGGCAAGGACGGCGACTGATCGTCGTGCTCTCGGACGGCGTCGACGTCGACAGCCTGCTCGAGATGGAGCAGGTGGAGGACGTGGCGGCGCGCAGCCAGGCGCTGGTTTACTGGATTCGCCTCATCGACGAAGAGTCCGGTCCGGACGTGACCCATCTCTCGGCATGGCGCGGCCGCGAGGAGCACCGGCGCGAGATCGACGGCTTGCGGCGTCTGGTCGAGACGAGTGGCGGGCGGATCCTCGACCTGCCGCAGGTGGAGGAGGCGGAGGCCGCTTTCCGCGATATCCTCGCCGAGCTGCGCGAGCAGTACGTCCTGGGTTACTACCCGACCCATTCCGAGGGCGACGGCCGTTGGCACTCGGTCAAGGTCGACGTCAAAGGCTCCGGACTCTCGGTGCGCAGCCGCGCCGGCTATCGCGATCGCTGACTCCCTGGCAGCACGCTTGCTTTACACTCGCCGCGAATGCCACGAGTGCGCGCGCTAGTCGACCGCCTGAGGTTGCGTTGGGTGTTGGCGGCCCTGGCGGCGGTTTTTCTCGTCTTCCTCTTCTGGCTCTTGCGGCCGTTCTGGCGCCTCTCGAGTCAATTTGCCCAGCACGATCAGGCCCAGCCGTCTCGCCTCTACGGCCAGCCGATGGAGCTGCGGGTAGGCGGTCCCGGATCACTCGCCGAGACGCTCGACGAGCTTTCCGCCTTGGAGTACCGCGAGCTCGAGAGCGGCGATCTCGAGCTCGGCAGCTACCGCAAGACCGAGCGCGGCATCGCCATCTATGTCCGTACCTTTCCCACGCCGGCGGGGCTGGGCGGGGGCCAGATGGTCGAGGCATCGTTCACCGGCCGCCGCGTCGCGGGTTTGTGGCTCGACGGCGCTGAGAGTCCGCGCGCCGTGCTCGAGGCGCCGCAGCTCGCCACCTACTTCGGCGACGACCTGCTCGAGCGGCGCCCGGTTCTGGTGGACGAGCTGCCCGAGCACCTGGTGCGCGCCGTGCTCGCGGCCGAGGACGACGGGTTCTTCCGCCACGGCGGCGTCTCGCTCGAGCGGCATTCTGCGCGCGCTGTGGAAGAACGTCGCCGGTGGCGCGGTGCGCCAGGGCGGCTCGACGCTGACCCAGCAGCTGGTCAAGAACCTCTACCTGACCCAGGAGCGCACGTTGGCGCGCAAGGCGCAGGAGGCGGTGCTCGCCGTGCTGCTCGAGCTGCGCTACAGCAAGAAGGCGATCCTGCAGGCCTACCTCAACGAGATCTATCTCGGCAAGAGCGGCGGAGCCAACCTGATCGGCATGGGCGCGGCCTCGCGGGCCTACTTCGGCAAGGACGCCGACGGCGCTCGACCTCGGCGAAGCGGCCACCCTGGCCGGCATGATCCAGTCGCCCGGCGATTACGCGCCCACCGCGCACCCGGATCGCGCGCTGACGCGGCGCAACTGGGTGCTCGACCGGCTGGCGGCGCTGGGCTGGGTGGAAGCGGATCACGCGCGCGCCGCCAAGGAGATGCCGCTCGCGGTGTCGCCGCAGCGCCTGGCGTGGCGCCGGGCGCCCTACTTCGCCGATCTGGATCGAACACGAAGTGCGGCGGCGATATCGGCATCGCCGCGTCTCGACGACGCCGGCTACACGGTGTTCTCGACCCTCGTCTGGCGCGACCAGCGCAAGGCGGAGGAGGCGGTGGCCTGGGGGCTCGAGCAGCTCGAGAAGGGATGGCAGAAGGGCCGCACCGGACCGTCTGCAGTCGGCGCTGGTCTCGATCGATCCGCGCAGCGGAGCCATGCTGGCCTACGTCGGCGGGCGCAACTACGTCGAGTAGCCAGTTCGACCGCGCCAGTCAGGCGCTGCGTCAGGCGGGCAGCGCCTTCAAGCCGGTGGTCTACGCGGCCGCGTTCGAGGGCGGCGCAGGCCACGCCGGCGACGTTGCTCGAGGACGCGCCGCTCACCGTTACCTTGGCGCGCCAGGTCTGGACTCCGCACAACGACGACGACGACTACCGCGGCTGGGTCACGGCGCGCCAGGCGGTGGAGCAGAG
The DNA here is from genome assembly GCA_963821905.1 of Thermoanaerobaculia bacterium. Classification (GTDB taxonomy): domain Bacteria; phylum Acidobacteriota; class Thermoanaerobaculia; order Multivoradales; family JAGPDF01; genus CAWGFP01. The sequence goes on from CAWGFP010000012.1 coordinate 27,935, forward strand.
TCTCAACGTGCCGACGGCGCGGCTGGCGCTCGAGATCGGGCTGGAAAGAGTCGTGGAGGTGGCCCGCGCCCTGGGCGTCGAAGTCGCCGCTGCAGCCCGTGCCGTCGCTGGCGCTGGGCGCCTTCGAAGTCACGCCGGTCGAGCTGGCGACGGTCTACGCGACCTTCGCTGCGGGCGGCGTGCGGCCGCCGGTGCATGCGGCTGGTCGCGATCGTCGATCGTGAAGGCGTGGCGGTCGACGGCCTGGCGCTCGAACCCCCGGTGCAGGCGCTGTCGCCACAGGGCGCCTATCTGTTGACCACCGTCCTCCAGGGCGTCGTCGATCACGGCACCGGCGCCAGCGTTCGCCAGCAGGGAGTCGCCGACTCTCTCGCCGGCAAGACCGGAACCACCAACGGCCGCCGCGACTCCTGGTTCGCGGGCTACGCGCCGAGTCGCGCCACGCTGGTCTGGGTGGGGATCGACGACAACTCCGAAACGCGCTTGTCCGGGTCGCGAGCCGCAGCGCCGATCTGGGGTCGCTTCATGGCCGCGGTGCGGCCGCCCGGCGGGTACCCGCTGTTCCCCACGCCGCGCGGCGTGCTGACCGCGGTCGTCGATCCCCAGAGCGGCGAGCTCGCGACCGAGGCGTGTCCGAGAGTGATCACCGAAGTCTTCCGCGACGGCCAGGTGCCGTCGACCGTGTGCCACCTGCACGGCGGCTGGTTCGTGCACGCCCTCGAACAGCCCCCCGGCGTCGAGCCCGAACCCGCCGCCGTCGAGCCGCCCCCCAACCCGGCAACCGCGGCTTCCGCGCCTGGCTCCGCCGCGTCTTCCGCGACCGCGAACCCCCCCGCCAACCGCCCCGCCGCCCCCCACCCCCCCCGCCACCCATTCAGTGACGGTCACCGTTTCTTTGCACTCGGGCGGCCGGGTCGGGCTTTGAGTTCTTGCAACAGTTAGCCCGCATCCCGGGCTGTGGAAAAGAAGGGTGACCGTCACCGTTGTGATGTCACCGTTGATATGATCTTGGGCTCGGCATGGCGCGTTCGGTCGCGATCGAAGTCAGGAATGCCCGCACCCACAACCTGAAGGGCGTCGACTGCCGCATGCCGCACCGGCGCGGTGACGGTGGTCACCGGCCCGTCGGGCGCCGGCAAGTCGTCGCTCGCCTTCGACACCGTCTTCGCCGAGGGGCAGCGGCGCTTCGTCGAGTCGATGTCGACCTACGCCCGCCAGTTCCTCGACCAGATGGAGCGGCCGCCGGTCGACGACATCGACAACGTCCTGCCGGCGGTGGCGCTGGAAGCCAAGAACGCGGTGCGCAACGCGCGCTCGACCGTCGGCACGATCACCGAGGTCCACGACGTCCTGCGCCTCCTCTTCACCCACCTGGGCGAGGTCGCACTGCCCGCGCGGCCACGGCCCGGTGCGCTCCTTCACTCCGGACGAGGCCGCGCGGAGCTCGCCTGGCCGGCGACGCCGGGCGAGTCCTTCCCGTCGTGGTCGCGCAGCTGCCGCGGCCCGGCGCAGCAAGGCCGACGCGGCGCTGCGGCGAGCTGATCCGCCAGGGCTTCGCGCGCCGGCTCGAGGGCGACGAGGTGGTCCGCATGGAGCCGGGCGAGAGCTGGCCGCCGGCGCTCGATCCGCTGCCGCTGGTCCTCGGCCGCTTCCCGGCCCGGGCGGAGCGACGGCGCGCGTCCTCGGCTGGCGGCCGCGATCGAGGACGGCTACCGGCTCGGCCGGCGGCCGGGTCGAGGCGATCGGCGAGCGCGCCGGCGTGCGCTACTACGCTCGCGAGCTCGTCCTGTCCGGTCTGCGGCGAGCGGCTGCGCCGGCCGACGCCGGCGCTGTTCTCCTTCAACTCGCCGCTCGGCGCCTGCCCGACCTGCCAGGGCTTCGGCCGGGTGATCGGCATCGACCGCGAGCGCGTGGTCCCCGATCCGAGGCGCACGCCTGTCGCGAGCGGCCGATCGCGCCCTGGAACACGCCGGCCTACGAGGAGCTCTACGACGAGCTCCTCGCCGCGGCGGCGCAAGCGCGGCGTGCCGCTCGACGTCGCCTGGCGCGACCTTCCGCCCGACGACGCGCGAGTGGATCTGGAGCGGCGCAGGGCAAGTTCACCAACCTCGACGACTTCTTCGCAGTGGCTCGGAGGCGCGCACCTACAAGGTGCACGTGCGCGTGCTGCTCGCGCGCTACCGCTCCTACAACCCCTGCCCGGACTGCGGCGGCGGCCGCCTGCAAGCCCGAGGCGCTGGCCGTGCGGCTCGAGGGCGCGACGCTGCCGCGAGCTCGATCGGCCGCTCGAGCATCGAGGAGCTGCGCGCCTGGCTGCGCCGCGCGAGCGCTGGACGCCGCCGCGAGCGCGAGATCGCCGGCCACCTGCTCGACGAGATCGCCGAGCGCCTCGAGGTGCTGCACCGGGTCGGGCTCGACTACCTGACGCTCGACCGCCAGGCGCGCACCCTCTCGGGCGGCGAGACGCAGCGCATCCATCTCGCGGCGGCGCTGGGCTCCGGCCTGACCAGCACCCTCTACGTGCTCGACGAGCCGACCATCGGCCTCCACCCGCAGGACAGCGAGCGCCTGCTCCGGCTGCTGCGCGACCTCGCGGCGCGGGGCAACACGGTGCTGGTGGTCGAGCACGACCGCACGCTCATCCGCGGCGCCGACCACGTGATCGACCTCGGCCCGGCGGCCGGCGAGCACGGCGGCCGGGTGGTGGCCGAAGGGCCGGTCGAGACGATCCTGCGCGTGCGAGCGAATCGCTCACCGGCCGCTACCTGCGCGAGCGGCCCGCCGACCCCGGCGCGGCGGCACGTGGCGCGCTTCCGCCGCGAGCAGCGGCTGGGAGACGCTGCGCCGAGGAGATCTGCCGACCCGGCCGCGGGTCGCGATCCGCGGCGCCCGCGCGCACAACCTGCAAGCGGCATCGACGTCGAGCTCCCGCTCGGCGCGCTGGTGGCGGTGACCGGCGTCTCGGGCTCGGGCAAGTCGACGCTGGTCGAGAACGTCCTCTACGGCACCTACCAGCGGGCGCGCGGCGTGGTGGACGTCGAGCCCGGCGAGCGTGCGACGCGCATCGCTCGGCCTCGAGGCGCTGGAGGACGTGACGCTGGTCGACCAGCGGCCGCTCGGCCGCTCCAGCCGCTCCAACCCGATCACCTACATCAAGGCCTACGACGAGATGCGCAAGCTCTTCGCGGGCACTCCGCGACGCCCGCGGTGCGCGGCATCACGCCGGCGCACTTCTCGTTCAACCTCGAGCGCGGGCGCTGCCCGGCCTGCGAGGGCACCGGGGTCGATCGAGGTGGACATGCAGTTCATGGCGCCGGTGACGGTGGCCTGCGAGACCTGCCAGGGGCGCCGCTTCCGGCCCGAGGTGCTGGCGGTGCGCTACCGCGGCCGCAACATCGCCGAGACCCTCGAGCTGACGGTCGAGACGGCGCTCGAGGTTTTCGCCGACGCAGAAGCGCGCTCTGCGCGCCGGCTGCGCATGCTCGCCGAGGTCGGGCTCGGCTACCTGCGGCTCGGGCCAGCCGACCTCGACGCTCTCCGGCGGCGAGGCGCAGCGGCTCAAGCTGGCGAGCTTCCTCGACCGGCCGGAGCGCCGAGGGGCAGCGGCTCGTTCCTCTTCGACGAGCCCACCACCGGGCTGCATCTGGCCGACATCGACCTGCTCTACCGCACGCTGCGCCGGCTGGTGCAGCGCGGCGACGGCGTGGTGGTGGTCGAGCACAGCCTCGACCTGATCGCCCGCTGCCGACTGGATCGTGGACCTCGGTCCCGGCGGCGGCGTGCACGGCGGACAACTCCTCTACTCGGGGCCGCTCGAATCCTTCGCCCGTCAGGGCAGCGGCCCGACCGCGACCGAGCTGCGGCGCTTCCTGCATCTGGCAGAGCCGATGAACGGCCAGACGGCTTTGGTACCATAGCCGCGTTCCCCGAGGAGAATCGCGATCGCGAGCAATTGGCGTTACGTGCTGGAACTCGACGGGCAGCCGCTCGAACTGCCCGAGGGTGAGATTCTGCTCGGCCGCAGCCGCAGCTGCACGGTGACCCTGCCCGACCCCTCGATCAGCCGCCAGCACGCCAAGCTGCTGCTGCGTCATGGCCAGGTGCGCCTGCGCGATCTCAACTCGTCGAACGGCACCTATCTGAACGATTCGCGCGTCCACTCCGAGACCGACGTCGTCGACGGCGACCGCATCGTGCTCGGCGAGACCGAGATGCGCTTCCGCGCCGCGGCGCCAGACGGGCCCGGACCGGCGACGCAGCCGGCCGTGCCGAACGCCGCGCCGGATGCGACCGAAGAGGAGGCACCGACCGTTCGGGGTGTCTCGAGCGACATCTCGCTCGCCCGCCAGTTGGGACCCAAGGTCCCTCCGCCCTCGCCGGAGCCCGGGCTCGTCACACCGCCGGCGCAAAGCGTCGCGTCGCCGCCCCGGCCAATGGTTTCCGCCTCGACGCGGCCACGCCCGGCGACCGCCGCCCCGATGGCTGCCGTCCTCCGTCCGGCCGGGTTCTGGGTGCGCACCCTGGCAGTGGCGATCGACGGCCTCTGGATCGCAGCGTTGGTCGGCCTCGGCGTGGCGCTGCCGATTCTGCTCGACCTGTCCGCCAGTCTGGCGTCGTTGGTGAGCGCTGGCACCGGGCTCCTGAGCGCCGCCCTGGTGATCGCCGGCTGGGCGAAGTGGGGCACGACTCCCGGCAAGCGGGCCCTCGGGCTCTACGTCTGCCAGCCTGGGGGCCCTCCGGGCATCGGTGTCGGCCGCGCGCTTCTGCGTTGGGTGGCGTACATGGTGTCGATGGCGTTGCTCGGGGTCGGCTTTCTCCTCGTGGCCTTCAACAAGGACAAGCGCGGGCTCCACGATCTGATCGCCGGCACCGCGGTCGGCCGCCGTTGACCTTGGGCCGGTTGCGGCACCCGATTTGCACGATCCACCCCTGATGGTGCTCGAAGTGTCCTCTCCCATGGCCGCCGAAGGCGCGGCGCCCAGCGGTCGCCTTGCCCGCTTGGCGGGGACTGCCGGCTCGGCGCTCCTCGGCGTGATCCTGCTCGTCGCGGCGGCCGCCAAGGCGCTCGACCCGTTGGCCTTTGCCCAGCAGATTCAACAGCAGGGCCTGGCGGTCGTGCTGGGCGCGCCCACCTGGGCGGTGCTCGCGATCGCGCTCGAGGTCGTCTTGGGCGTGCTCTTGCTGCTCGGTGTGCGCCGGCTGTGGGTGCTGATTCCCGCCGCGCTGCTGGTCGCGTTCTTCGTCTTCCTCACCGGCCGCGATGCCTGGCGCGCGGCGCACGGCACCTTGCCCGAGGACGCCGCCTGCGGATGCTTCGGCAATCTCGTCGAGCGCACGCCCGCCCAGGCGTTCTGGCAGGACCTGCTGCTGCTCGTGCCGGCGCTCGGACTGGCGTTCGTCGCGCGTCCGCGCGAGGCGCGTTTTCCACCGCCCGCGTGGCGCTGGCGGGCGCCGCGACGCTGGCGGCGGTGGGCTTCGCGATCCGGTCGCCCAGCCTGCCGCTCGACGACGTCGCGACGCGCCTGCGCCCCGGCGTGAACGCCACGGCGCTGTGCGCGGGGAGCGGCGACGAGCGCGTCTGCCTCTCGGGGATCGTTCCCGAGCTCGCGGAGGGCCGCCACGTCGTGGTGCTCGCCGACCTCGGAAGCGAAGCCTTCGGAGAGGCGGTGCGGGAGCTCAACGACTACGCCGCGCGCGCCGGTGGGGACACTCCGGCGCTCTGGGTGCTCGCGGCTCCGTCGCCGGAGGAGAAACACGCCTTCTTCTGGAAGTACGGGCCGAGCTTCGAGGTGCGCGAGGCGCCGCCCGCGCTGTTGCGGCCCCTGTACCGCCGGCTGCCGCGTTCGTTCGCGGTCGTGGACGGCAAGGTGACGCGCACTTGGAGCGGCCTGCCGCCCCTGGCGGAGGCACCCGCACAGTTGGCCGCTCGCGTAGCGGGCGGCGCCTGACCCCGTATACTTGTCTTCAACCAGGAGTGTCGTGATGAATCGTTTCCTTGCCGTCTTTCGTGTACTCGCCCCGGCCTTGGCGCTGGCGCTTTGCGCTCTGCCGCTCTTCGCTCAGGGAGCGGATCCACAGCTCACCGGCTTCCAGCAGATCGGCACCTACTCTCTCGAGCTCGATGGCCAGGACGCGCCGAAGGCGGAGATCTACAAGTCGAACCGCTCGGCGGCCATCCTCTTGCTGGTTTCCGAGCTGCCGTCACCGGTGCTGCTCAATCCGGGTAGCTTCAACGTCGAGACCATCAACCTGATGAAGGTCGCGAAGCGCCCCGACGGCTCGATCGATCTCTTGCCCGGCGCCACCCTTCAACCGCAGGGCGCCTTCACCATCGAAGGCGAGAAGGTGGTGTTCACCGCCGACGGCCACAAGCTGGCGCTCCGGCCGCGCACGCCCCTGCTCAAGGAACAGACGGCGGCGGCAATGTTCACCTTCAATCCCGAGTACGGGCGCAACGCCAAGGCGTACGAGCCGGATGCCGCGCTGATCAAGGCGCTGCGCGGCCAAGGCAAATCGGTGCGCGTGTTGACCGTCTTCGGGTCCTGGTGCCCGCACTGCACCCAGTACGTGCCGCGCCTGTTGCGCGTCGAACAGGCGATCGGCGCATCGAAGATCAAGTTCGATTACTACGGCGTGCCCTCGGGCCAGGCCATGATGAAGGACCCGGAGGTCAAGCGTCTCGGGGTCAAGGGCGTGCCGACCGGCGTGGTCTTCATCGGTGACAAGGAAATCGGGCGCATCCTGGGCGATGGCTGGGCGAACCCCGAAGCCACACTGCAGAATCTGCTGCAAGTCGGAGCATCGATCGGCCGCTGAGAAGGTCGGCTGCGGGCGGGGGGATCGACATGCGGGGAAGGACGCTGAAGGTGTGGGCGCTCGCGATCGCGGCCTTCGCCGCCAGCGTCGCCGCCGTTGCTCAGGACGAGGCGGAGGCGGACACCGCCGCGCAGCCCCGGCGTTGGCGCCTCGGTTTCGAGGTGAAGGGCAACTACCGCGACAGCGAGGACAACGCGTTCCGCACTCCGTTTCCCTTCCGGCCGGGGCAGATTCCGACGGGACAGGATCGGGTTCTCCTCGAGACCGTCGATCCGGGTGAGCATCACGAGCTCTCGAACCTCAGCCTCTTTCTCGACGCCGACCTGACGCCGAGCTTTCGCGCCCGTCTCAAGGTCGACGTCGTGGACCTCTACGACCGCAATCCGACCTCGACCGACAAGGAGGTCGACGTCGACGAGGCGTGGCTGCGCTTCGGGACGCGAGAGCGAGCCGGCGACGCTGCGCCGAGCGCTCGCAGGCGCTATCTCAAGGTGGGCAAGATCGCCCACTTCGAGCGCCAGGACGACCGCCACCTCGAGAGCTACGGCCTGATCTCGACCGCCTTCAACCGTTTCGAGGATCAGGGCGCTCGAGGCTCGGCGTCGACCTCGGCCGGCACGTCTACCTCAAGGCTTCGGCGACGCAAGGCAACCCGGTCTTCCTGCGCGACCCCAACGCGCTCGCCGGCGACAACGGCACGCCCGACGGATCTGGCGACGCCGCCCGATCCGGAGCTCGAGCAGCGGCGTGGTGATCCTCTACGACGCCGAGGTGGAGAGACCTCGACTTGCGGCGAGCCCGAGATCGGCGGCGGCCTGGGCGTGCGCTTCGGCGACGAGGCCGGGCGGCGCGGTCTCGACGTTCTTGCCTGGGGCTACCAGCGCAAGCTGGCCGACACGGTGGAGCTCGACGGCACGTTCTACGGTGGCGACCTCGACATCCTCGACGGGCCGTCTCTGCGACCGCCCTTCCCGCGCGCCAATCTGCCGATCCGCGACGACGAGAAGCGCGAGTTCGGCGCCAACGTCTGGATCTACTTCGAGCGGCTTGTCGTTCTTCGGCCAGTACGTCGACCAGGAGCTCGCGGGCATGACCCGCACCGGCTACGAGGGCGAGGTGGCGTGGCGCTTCGAGCTGCCGCTGGTCTGGGCCGTCGCCGGCCGCCAGCTCTTCCCCTCGATCGCTCCCGCCGTGCGCTACTCGCGGCTCGATCCCGATTTCGACGGCGGCGGACCGTACCCTGCGCCGTCGGTGCGTTGGGAGTGGACGAAGCTCGACGCCGGTTTGCGGGTCGGCATCGTCGACGGATTCGACGCCACGGTCGAATACGCCGACCACGAGTTCTTCATTCCCACCCTCGGTCGCAACGGCACCAACAACGAGCTCCTGGTAACGCTGCGCTTCAAGCGCTGAAGCCCGGCGCGTAGTCGGCGCCGTTCCAGCCGGCCTCCGGGCGCTGCAGCTCGCCGGCCGCGGCGATGCGCGTCACCCCGAGCTCGCGCAGGCCGGCAAGCACCGGCTCCGGGACCCTCCCCGCGACGGCGACGCCCTGGATCTGTCCACGCCAGGAATGCAGCCGTGCGAGGAGATCGTCGAGCGACGGCAGGGAGTGAACGCGGATCGTGCGCAGGCCTGGCGATACGCGGAGCTCCGGCCGCGGCTCGACGATCACCGAGCCCGACGCGATGGGCAGCCGCGGGCAGATGAGGCCGCGCATCTCGGCCTCGGCGCGCAGTTGCTGGACCGCCGCGAGTTGTGCCGCGGGGAGCGGTCCGGGTGGCCACTCCAGCGCTATGGCATCGAGCGCCTTCGCCAGCGCGTTCGCCAGCACCGTGCCGTCGGCTTCGACGAACACCGCGTGTGGCGATAGGCACCCGCGTTGATCGAAGAGGGCGATATCGCGCGCCAACGCGGAGGCCGTCCGCTCCGGGTCCGCGTCGCGGCCCACCACTGCCAGGCTGAGCCGGGGGCCATGGGGCGTGAACGAGCGGCTGGCCCGGCCGCGCAGCGACTCGATGCTGTCGCGCTCGCCGAACGCCACCACCGAGCCGGCCCGTGCGAGCAGCGGCGTCTCGAGTGACAGATCTCCGCCCGGCCAGGTGACGGCGGCCACCGCATCCGAGAGCTCCGGCTCGATGCGCGTCAGCTCGGCGACGAACGCTGGCGCGAACAGCGGCTCGGCCCGCGCCGATTTCAGCAGCACCGCCTGGCCGCTCGCCAGCGCCCGCCACAACGGCTGCACCGCGAGCGCGGGCAGGTTGGAGGCCAAGATCACCACGCTGAGCGCGCCGCCCTCATGAGTCTGCGTTGGCGTCGCGGCCACCGCCTCGGCGCGGACTCCCCAAAGCACCGCCTCGAGAGCGGCGTCGAGCCCGGCGGGGGAGAGTCCACTGGTTTCCGCCAGCGCCGGCATCAGCGCACGGCGCGCTTCGGATCGGGGATCGCGAAAGAGCTCGACAGTGCGCGACCACGCGCCGATCAGCCGCTCCCGACCGAGGGATGCGACCGCCCGCGCGCCTCGGCCGGCGAGATGGTCGGCCACGGCGGCAAGCCCGGACGGCGACCAGAGCGCGCTCTCGATCGCGAAGCGATCGGCGAGACGCTTGGGCGCAACGGCCTCGGGAGTCAGGCCGTCGGGAAGGTGGAAGTCACGCAGCGGCGGCGCGCTCACGCGCGTACGACGTCGCGGCGCTCGCCGGCGCGCGCGCTCTGCTGGATGGCGAACGTGAATTCCGCCTGGCCGGCCCGCAGGATGTCGCCGGGACGGAGTTTCACGAGCCGCAGCCGCTCGCCGTTCCGCAATGTGCCGTTGGTGGATCCGGAGTCAACGAGATAGAAGTCACCCTCGTACGGCACGATGCGGAAGTGCTCGGCGGAGAGCGTCGGGTCGGGGAGAGCCAGGCTGACGCGATCGGGCGAGCGCCCGACCGAGAACGCGCGGTCGGTGTCGAGCTGGAACGAGCGCACCGGCTCGCCGGGCTCCTTGACTTGCAGGACGGCGATCTCCTGCATGACGAAGGTGCGCTCGAGACGCTCTTCGAGGCTCATCTGCGGAAACACGCCGGTGTCGAGGAAGGCCTCGATCGCGCTGCCGACCTGCGGTGGCGGCTGGCGATGCAATCGCTCGAGCAGGTGGACGTCGCGGCACGCGGCGCATTCGGGGCCCTCGCCGGTAGCGAGATCCTTGCCGCAGCTCCTGCATTCGGCGACGGACGCCCGCTTGCGGCGGCGCGTCAGGAGGCCGGCGATCGCCGCGATCGCCAGCAGCGCAACGACCGCCAGCCCTAGAAGCCACCGCGGGAGCGAGCTTGCCGCCGGCGGAGTCTCAGCGGCGGCGGCCGCCGCGGCATCTTCCCCGGGCGCGATGCCGGCGGGCGGTTCTTCGCGCGGGGCCGGAGCGGGCTCCGGTGCGGCCGCGGCCGGGACGGCTGGCGGAGCTTCCGCGAGAGTGCGAGCGAGGCGTGCCGAATCGATCGCGACGACCGGGCCGGCGTACTCGCCGCCGGTGACCAGCGCTAGGCGGCGGAGCAGGCGGTCGTCGCGCCGCGCGCCCACCGCGGCGGTGAAGACGCGCACACCCTGCGCTTCGCACAGCCGCGCGATGTCGTCGACCGTGGTGGCCGAGTTCTCGTCGCGGCCGTCGGTAACCACCAGCACGGCGCCGCCGCCAGGCAGCGCTCGCGCGGCCTCGAAAACGGCGTCATGTAGCAGCGTGTAACTCCCCTCGGGCCGCAGCTCGGAGAGCGCCGCGCCGACTTGCGCGGGAGTCACGCCGGGACGCTCGATCCATTCCGGCGAGTCCGCGAAGCGGAGCAGCCCGGCCGAGGTGCCGGCCGGAAGCTGAGCCATCAGGTCGCCCACGGCGCGCGACACCTGCGCTAGATCCGCGGCGCTCAGGGACCTCGAGGTATCGACGGCGACGACGACCGGCGCGGCCGATAGCTCCGTCGCGGCCGAGGCCAGGGCGCAGCAGCACAGAACTACGAGAAAGAGACGGGAAAGAAAACGGCGGGCCACCAGAAGCACTCCATGGAGAAGTGTAGCAGCCTCGAAGGACGTCAACCTCCGCCCATTTCCTCTGCGGTCAGCGAACAGCCGCGCAGATCTGCGCCCGGCGCGCGCCCCAGGAGGGTGAAGCCTCCATCGCGTGCTATGCCGAGGTCCTCGGTGAGCAGGTACGCCGCCGAGCCGAGGTTGGCGAGATCGAAGATCGAAATCAGGCCGGGCGTGCCGTCGGGGACTTCGGCGAGCGTTTCGGGGTCGAGGATCCTCACCCGCGTCCAGTGGGGCGCGACGAACAGCTCGGGGTCTCCGTCCGCGAGGGCGCGGGTGTAGAACTGGCTGGTCAGCTCGGTCATGCCGTACTCGCGGACCACGGCCTGCGGCGGCACGCCGAGAATGGCCTCGGCGCGAGCCAGCAGCTCGGGGCGCGCCACCTCTCGCGTTCGGCCCTTGAACCCTCCGGTCTCGAAGAGCGCGGAGCCGGCTGGGAGGCGAAAGCGCAAGCCTTGGCGCTCGAGTGCATCGAGCAGCTCGACCAGCGCGAAGGCGGTGGTCAGGACCAGCACCGGGCGATGGGCGCGCTGCTGCGCTCCCAGCCAGGAGCGGGCTTTCGCGACCTCGACGCCGCGCGGCGCCACCGCCGTGACGCTGTCCGGCGCCGCCCAACGCCGAAGCACGTGCTCGATCATGAACGACAGGCTGGACTCCGGTTGCAGCTCGCGGCTGGCGACGAGCGAAAGCATCGGCAGCGGCGCCGGAGCCGGAAAACAGAAGTGCGGGAACGAGTCGTCGATCGTTTGGCGATAGAGCTCGGGAAACGGATGGTGGTGCGTCGATCGTTCGCTGGCCGTGGTGCCGCTCGAGCGAAAGGTCTCGAGCGGTTCGGCGGCGTGCAGCGCCAGGGTTTTGAACGCCGCCGCTGGCACCGCCGGTGCCTGGCGCCAATCCTCGAGCGACTCCGGCCGGATGTCCCGGCGGTCGCAGAGCGCGCGGTAGGGAGCGACCCGCTCGTACTGCCAGGCGATCACCGCGCGCGCCAGGTCGTCGAACGAGTCGCCCTCGGGTTGCCGCAGGAATCGGCCGACGCGGTCGACGAGCACGGGCCAGATGATAGCGGGTCGCTCGCTGGGTAGTGGCGTGTTACAGTACGGCCACTCTTATGGCCGAGGCCTTCCCTTACCGGAAGAAAATCGAAGTCGACAAGGCGACGCGCCCGCGGGCGCCGAAGCAGTTGGCGATCATCGACCAGACGGGCTGCACCGGCTGCGAAGCGTGTATCTCGTTCTGTCCGGTGGACTGCATCGAGATCGTGCCGGGCCCGGAGCATTACGACTTCCACAAGCTGGTCGAAGTCGATCTCGAGCGCTGCATCGGCTGCCAGCTGTGCGCGCGCTACTGCCCGTGGGAAACGATCTTCATGTGGTCGCACGACGAGGGCATGGCGATGGCGCCGCGCCACACCGTGCGCTCGCTGCTCTACGACTTCGATCCCGAGACCATGCACGAGGCCGCCGACGCCCGCCGCGGCGCGTCCTGACGTGAACGAAGCGCAGGCGCACGATCCCGAGCTGGAGACCGCGCTGCGTCTAGTGCTGCAAGTGATCCACAAGGAGCATCCCCTGCGCGCCAACCAGATCCTGGTGCTGGCGGCGGAGCTGCAACGGCTGGGCACGCATCGCCTGGTCGAGGAGCACCTAGCCAAATTCGAACAGCGCCGGCCGTAGTAGCATACGCGGCGCTCCCATCATGACTTCGGGTCGCTACGCTCTCCTTGCGCTCGCGGCTCTCGGCGCGCTCGCCGGGAGCGCGGCCGCGCATGATCTCACCGGTACCCTGACCCTGCTGGCCAAGGGCGGCAAGGTGCAGGACAAGACCGCCGAAGTGGCGAACGCGGTGGTCGTCTTCCGCCCGAAGTCCGCGGCGCGGGCGATGAAGCCGAATAACGCCTTCCAGGTCGCGACCCGCAAGAAGGAATTCGTGCCGCGCATGATCACCGTGCCGCTCGGTTCGACGGTGACCTTTCCCAACGAAGACCCGATCCTGCACAACGTGTTCTCAGTTTCGGGAGCCAACAAGTTCGATCTCGGGCTCTACCGCAAGGGGCCCGGGAAGTCGTGGACCTTCAAGAGTGCCGGGCCGGTGCGAGTGTTCTGCAACGTGCACCACTCGATGGTGTCGTACATCTACGTCGCCGACTCGCCGTACTACGCCTCGCCCGACGCCGGCGGCCGCTTCGTGATCGCCGACGTTCCCGAGGGGGGCGGTCAGCTCGAGGTCTGGCACGAACAGACCGACGGCGTGACGCGAGAGGTGGCGGCCAAGGAACGGGGGCCGTTGCAGATCCAGCTCGAGGTCACCAAGCCGCGCATCCCGGCGCACATGAACAAGTCCGGCCGCCCCTACTCGCGAGAGAGCCGTGGCGACTACTAAGGGCTCCGGACTGTCGCTCGCGGCGCGGATCTTCCTCATCACCGCGGCGCTCATCGTGCTGTCGGTGGGCACCGCCGTGGTGGTGACCGCGCTGGTCGGCAACCGCATCGCCCACCAGGCGGCCAACGAGCAGCTCCTGGCCAGCCACTCGATGCAGGCGACGTCGCAGCAGCAGCGACTCGAGCAGCTGCAGCTCGCCGCCGAGGTCTTCGCCAACGACGAGGGCATCCGCGCGCTGATCGCCGAGCCGGACAACACCAGCACTCTGTTGGACCTGCTCGAGGAGCGCCGGCCGGACCTGCGTTTCGACATCGGGATGATGGTCGACGCGCAGGGCAGGCTGCTCGCCCGCACCGATCAGCCGAATGCCGCAGGCGCCTCTCTCGCCGCCGCGCCACTGATCAAGATGGCGATCCAGAACAACGAGGCCGCGGGCGTCTGGCAGGACGGCAACCAGCTCTACGACGCCGTGGCGGCGCCGGTGACGCACGACTTCATCCTCCAGGGCTTCGTCGTCATGGCCTATGCCATCAACAACGAGCGCGCCCTCGAGGTCAAGCGATCGAGCGGTACCGACGTCGCCTATATCGCCTCGACCACGACCGGCCCCGCGGTGGCGGCGACGACCCTGGACAGCGGGATGTCGTCGCGCCTGCTCGACGCTTTGCGCGCCCAGGGCAGCGCCATGCGCCAAACCATGGACCAGGGGCAGGAGGTCGACCACCTGGAGCTGAAGCTCGATGGCCGGCCGTGGATGGCGCTGCTCTCGCCGCTGCGCGACGCCGCCGACAAGAGCGCCGGGATGAGCGTGGCGCTCTCTTCGGTCGACCACCAGCTGGCGAGCTATCGGCGCATCCAGACGGTACTGCTCGGTGTCGGACTGGTGTCGGTGCTGCTCGCCGGCGCGGCCTCCTTCGTGCTGTCGCGGCGCGCCATGGCGCCGGTGCGGCAGCTGGCCGCGGCGGCGGAGGCGGCCACCAGGGCAACTACGACGTCAAGGTCGATTCCGGCCGCTCCGACGAAGTCGGCAAGCTGGCGCGGAGCTTCGACGTCCTGCTCGCCAACCTGCGCGAGAAGCGCGACATGGAGCAGTACGTCGCCGAGCTCTCGCGCTACCTGCCGGATTCGGTGGCGCCGGCGCGCGAGGCCGCCTTCGCCAAACCGGCGGCGCGCCGGGTGACGCTGCTCGCCTGCGAGATGCGCGGCTACGCCAACCGCCGGGTCGCGGTGGCGCCCGCCGACACGCTCGACCGTCTTTCACGTGACCTGCGGCGCATCGCTTCGGCGGTGGGCAGCCGGCGCGGCCAGGTGGAGGGCGTCTTCGGCCATCGGGTGCTGGCGAGCTTCGACGGCGAGGGCCGCGCTTTCCGCGCTCTCGCCGCGGCAGCCGAAGTTCTCGGCTCGCTGGTCGAGAAGCAGAGCGCCTTCGACGAGGTCGAGCCGCCCGCCGTCGTCATCACCTCGGGCGAGGCGGTGACCGGCTCCGTGGTCTGGGAGGACAGCCCCACCTCGGCCGTGGTCGGCCTGCCGGTGCAGCAGCTCGAGAGCCTGCTGCGCGAGGCGACGCCGGGCGACCTCATCCTGTCGCGCGAAGTGCACGACGAGCTGCAGGACACTTTCAAGCAGGCCGGCGTCGAGCTGGCGCCGCAGCGCGGCGTGGTGAGCACGCAGCCGCTCTACGTGCTGCGCGCCGATCTCGCGTCGCGGGTCACCGGCGTCGACGTGGCACCCGACCGTAGCCACGGCATCGGCGGCAGCCCCAGCGACTGGCGCCGCAGCCAGCTACGCCACCCTGGCCGGCATCGCGCCGGGCAGCTGCTCGGGGAGCGCTTCGAGATCCTGTCGGTGCTCGGCGCCGGCGGCATGGGCGTGGTCTACAAGGCGCGCGACCGCGAGCTCGACGACCTGGTGGCGCTCAAGATGCTCAAGCGCGAGCTGGCCGACGACACCGGCCTGCTCGAGCGGCTGAAGAGCGAGCTCAAGCTGGCGCGCAAGATCACCCACCCCAACGTCCTGCGCACCTTCGACTTCGGCGAGATCGACGGCATGCCCTACATCTCGATGGAGTACGTGCGCGGCGTGACCCTGCGCTACCTGCTCGACCAGCTCCGGCCGGCTGCCGTATTCGGCCGGCCTGCGCCTGGCGAAGCAGCTCTGCGCCGGCCTGGGCGCCGCGCACGCCGCAGGGCGTGCTCCACCGCGACATCAAGCCGGAGAACCTGATTCTCGACCACGCCGGCAACGCCAAGCTGATGGACTTCGGCATCGCGCGCCCGGTCAAGCGCGCTGGCGCCAGGCCAGACCCAGGCGGGCTTGGTCGTCGGCACGCCGCAGTACCTGTCGCCCGAGCAGCTCGAGGGCAAGGAGGCCGACCAGCGCGCCGACATCTACGCCTGCGGCGTGGTGCTCTACGAGATCTTCACCGGCAAGCTGCCGTTCGAAGGCGAGAATCCGATGCAGGTCATCATGAAACACCTGAACGAGCCGCCGCCGCCGCCGCTCGTCCCACTGGCCCGAGATTCCCAAGGAGCTCGAGGCGATGATCCTGCGCTGCCTCGAGAAGGATCCCGCCAAACGCTTCACCAACGCCGCCGACCTCCTGCGCGACCTCGAATCCCTCTCCGCCTAGTTGCGCAGGGAATGGGGGATTGGGAGGTTTCTCGGACGGTGAGCGCCGAAGCGGATCCGGACTGGGGGACACTCCGGCGGGTGGCAGCCGGGGACGTGGAGGCTTTCGCGGCGCTGGTGGAGCGTCACCAGGAGCGGCTGTTGAGAGTCTGTTCCCGGCTGCTGCACGACGCGGACGAGGCGCGCGACGCCGCCCAGGAGGTCTTGCTGCGGGCCTTTCGCGGCGCCGCCGCGGTGCGGCCGGTCGGCCAGGTGTTCACCTGGCTCTACCGCATCGCCGTCAACCACTGCCTGAATCGGCTGCGCCGGCGCTCGGTGGTGCGCTTCCTGTCGCTGTCGCGTGGCGATGACGACGACGGGCCGCCGTTCGAACCCGCCGACGAATCCGCCGGCCCCGAGCGCGCTCTCGAGGCCGGACGGCGCTGGCAGGCGGTGCGGCGCGAGATCGAGCGCCTGCCGTCCACTCAGCGCGCGGTGCTGGTGCTGGCGAAATTCGAGGGCTTGTCGTATCGCGAGATCGCGGGCATTCTCGGCACGACCGAGAGCGCCGTCGAGAGCCGTCTGGTACGGGCGATGAAGGCGCTGACCCGGGCGCAGGAGAAGTCCGGCTCGCCGGTTTCTCGGGGAGGAGAACGATGATCGACGAAGCGTCGGTTCGCGACCTACTGCGCCAGCTGCGCGGCGAGCTTCCGGCGGCGGAGGCCGCGGCGCTCGACCGCCGGCTGGAGAAAGACGCCGAGCTGCGCGCCGAGCGCGACCGGTTGGCCTCGGCATGGACGGCGCTCGACGGGGCGCCCGCGGGCCCCGTGCCGCCGGGATTCTCCGCGCGCGTCATGGCGCGGGCGCGCGCCGAGCGGGGCGGCGATTGGAGCTGGGGGGCACTGCCGGGTTGGGCGCGACTGGCCGCCGCCGCAGCGCTGGTGGTGGGGATCGCCGCCGGGGCGAGCGCCGTCGCGGGTGCCGCTCCCGGCCATGGCTCCGAGGCCGCCCAATGGAGCCTCGAGGACGAGGCGCTGGCGGAGAGCTACCTGACGGCCCTCGAGAACGATGCCGACCCGGCGCTGGAGACCCCGTGAGGCGCTGGTGGCTGTGGATCGTGCTGTTGCTGTCGCTGGGCGTCAACGTCGGCATCCTGACGACGCTGGCGATCGATCACCTGCGCCGCGACGATTCGCCCCCCGCGGCGACGGCTGGCCTGTCCGGGCGGCCGGGCCCGCGGTTCCAGAATCTCGCCGATCGCCTCGGTCTCGAGGGCGAGCGGCGTGAGCGCTTCCTCGAGATTCAGCGCCGCGCCTTCGAGAGCATGCGAGAGGAGCGCCAACGCCTGATCGGCGCGCGGCTGGAGCTGCGCCGTGAGTTGGTCTCGGGCAGCTCGGATCGGCCGCGCATCGACGCCCGGCTCGCCGAGGTGACGGCGGCGCAGGCGGCGCTCGAACGGGCCTTGATCGACTCTCTGCTCGAGACCCGCGAGGTGCTCGATCCCGAGCAGCAGCGCATGTACCTGCGCTTCGTCGAGGAGCGCCTGCGCTCGAGTGACGTGCCGCCGCGCGACCGGCGGCCGCTGCGCGAGCGGCAGCGCCGGCAGCGGCCGTAGCGCGCGAAAGCGCGTGATACATTGCCCGCCGCCATGAAAATGGAGGTGATGCGGGGTCTCGCCGACGGCAGCGTCGTGTGCGGCGGACCCGAATTGCTCGCCGCGCCGCTGGTCGACGGTTCCTGGCAGTGGGTCGACATCGAGGGACTGGACGCCGACACGGAGTCCGTGCTTCTCGCGCAGGGCTACCATCCGCTGGCGATCGAGGACACCCTTACCCTCGCCCATCAGCCGAAGGTCGAAGAGTACGACGGCTACCTGTTCACCATCGTCCGCGGTGTCGACTTCAACAAGCAGGACGAGGATCTCGGCACCCTCAAGCTGGCGTCGTTTCTCGACGGGCGGCGCCTGTTCACGGTGCGTCGCGCCCCGATGCGCAGTGTAGCGGGAGTGCGCCAGAAGATCGCCGCCAGCGGCAAGGCGCCGCAGGGCGGGCCGTGTCACCTGCTGTATCTGATCTTCGACCAGCTGATCGACTTCTACTTCCCGATCGTCGACGAGACCGCGGAGGAGATCGAAACGCTGGAGGAGCAGATCTTCGATCTCCCGCGGCCGGAACACCTGCAGCGCGTCCTCTCGCTGCGCCGCCGGCTGGCGACCTTGCGGCGCGTCATGCTGCCGCACCGCCAGGTGTTCAGTCACTTGGCTAGCAGCACTCAGCACATACCCTTCCTCGACGCCCAGTCGGCGCTCTTCTTTCGCGACATTTACGACAACGTATTCCGGCTCGCCGACGCCATCGACCTGCAGCGCGAGGGCCTGGCCAACACCAAGGACACGTATCTGTCGGTGGTGAGCCAGCGCACCAACGACATCATGAAGGTGCTGACGCTGTTCTCCGCGATTCTGCTACCGCTGACCTTCATTGCCGGCGTCTACGGCATGAACTTCGAGAACATGCCGGAGCTGCGCTCGCGCTACGGCTACTTCGCGACCTTGGGCACGATGGTGGTGGTGGCGATCTCACTTCTCGCCTGGTTTCGTCGCAAACGCTGGCTCTAGGAATCGTCATGCGGCGCTGGCTCCCGCTCGTCGCCATTCTTTGCGTCTCGCTCGCGCCCTCAGCCGCGGCGCAGGTTGAGGTGGTGGCGGCCGGCGACATCGCCTGCGATCCTGCCGATCCCGATTTCAACGGTGGGGCGGGCTCCGCGAGCCGTTGCCACCAACGCGCCACGTCCGATCTGGTCCTCGATCTCGACCCCGCGGCGGTGCTGTTGTTGGGCGACATCCAGTACGAAAGCGGCAGCGTGACCGCCTTCAAGACCTCGTTCGCCCCCACTTGGGGCAGGCTCGGGGCCCGCTTGCGGCCGGCCCCCGGCAACCACGAGTACCAGACACCGGGCGCCCAGGGCTACTTCACCTACTTCGGAGCCGCGGCGGGCCCCGGGTACTACAGCTTCGATCTCGGCGCCTGGCACCTGATCTCGCTCGATTCCAACTGCGGTCCCGGCCTTGGCGGCTGCTCGGCGAGCTCGCCGCAGGTGAGCTGGATGCGCCAGGATCTCGCGGACCACGCCGGCCGCTGCACGCTGGCCTACTGGCACCATCCGCGCTTCTCGTCCGGCCTGCACGGCAGCGATCCGGCGTACGAGGTTTTCTGGCAGACGCTCCACGATGCCGGAGCGGACCTCGTGCTCGTCGGCCACGATCACGAGTACGAACGCTACGCGCCGCAGGACGCGGCGGGGAACCTGGATCTCGAGCGCGGCTTGCGGCAGTTCGTCGTCGGCACCGGCGGCAAGGACCTGCGGCCGTTCCAGGCGCCGACGCCTCACAGCGAGCTTCGCCTGCACCGGGATTTCGGGGTGCTCAGGCTGCAGCTTCGCGACGGCGGCTACGATTGGCAGTTCGTCGCCGAGAACGGCGCGGTGCTCGACGCCGGCAGCTCACCTTGCAATGGCCCGGAGGCCGACGAGGCGCTCCATCTGGGATTCGGCCGCTTCCGCGTCGCAGCCACCTGGCATACCCCGGGGGCCGAGGGGGTCGCGCAGGCGGCCTCCGAGTCGACGCCGGTGTCGGGAGTTCTGTGGTTCTTCGAGCCGTCGAACTGGGAGATCCTGATCAAGGTCATCGACGGCTGCTCGCTCAACGGACACTACTGGGTGTTCGTCACCGCGGTGACCGACGTCGGGTTCACGCTCACCGTGAGGGACGAGCAAACCGGCCGCGAGTTCGTGGTCGAAAACCCGCCGGGCAGCCCCGCTCCGCCGGTCCAAGCGACCTCGGCGCTGCCCTGCACATGAGAAAAACGGCCCCGCCACGGGCGGGGCCTGGAGGAGGAGGAGAATGGCTAGGAGATTCTCTCTCTTGCCTTCTCACCTCTTCATACGCATGACCCCGGGCGGGTGTTTATGACCGCGTTTCAGGAGCTGCTCGCCGGTTGCTGGGACTCGCTGCCCCCGGCCTTGCAGAAAATACACGCCACGGGCGAGGCTCGAGGGCGCGCCGACGTGCTGGGCGGCGAGAACGCGTGGCTGCGGCTGCTGGCCGGAGTCCTCGGCTTCCCGGCGTCGGCGGTCGATGTGCCGGTGGCGCTCCGCATCGAGCCACGGCGCGGCCATGAGATCTGGCGGCGGAGTTTCGGCGACCAAGGCTTCACCACCCGCGTGGCCGCCCGCCGTGGCCTTTTCGCCGAGCGCTTTCGCGGTGTCGAGCTGACCTTCGAAGTCGCCGGCTCGCCGGCCGGCATCGAGTACCGTCAACGCTCAGCGGCCCTGGCCGCCGGGCCGCTGCGCTGCCCGCTGCCGGGTTTCCTGGCGCCGCAGGTAGTGGCTCACGACACGCCGGGAGCGCAGCCCGGCAGCGTGGACTTCTCGGTGCGCGTGCTGCTCTTCGGCCGCCGTTTGGTGGAATACTCCGGCCGGCTCGGAGACCCCGCGTGACGGTCGCGCTCACATTGTTGGCGCTGCAAGGCGTGATCGGCGCCTTCGACACTCTCTACTACCACGAGTGGCGCGCCCGCCTGCCGGCGCGCGGCGCCACCGCGGCGCCCGAGCTCCGGCTGCACGCGGCGCGGGCCTTCTTCTACGGCGTGCTGTTCGGAACTCTGCCGTGGGTGGCCTGGGAGGGCGCCTGGCTGTGGGTGCTCGCGGGAGTGATCGTCGCCGAAATCGTCCTCACGCTGTGGGATTTCATCGTCGAGATCGCCGTGCGGCGCGACCTCGGCGACGTCTACGCCGGCGAGCGCGTGACCCACGCGGTGATGGGCATCCTCTACGGTGCCATGCTTGCTTACCTCGTGCCGACACTGCACGCCTGGGCCGCCGCGCCGACCGCTCTGCGCTGCGCGCCGGCGCCGGTGGGGAGCGAGCTGCGCTGGACGCTGACGGTGATGGCAGTCGGCGTCACGTTGTCCGGCGCGCGCGACCTCTATGCGGCCCTCGGTCTGCCCGGCGGCAGTTGGCCGTGGCCGCTCGAAGAGGGCACGGTCTAGGCTACTTCCCCGGTGCCCGCCGGGGATCGTCGGCGGGGTTGACGTAGTAGATCTGCCACGGACCCATGGCGTGGATCTGTACCACGGCGTCGCTTTCGGTCCAGAAAAAATGGTGCGATGTGGCCGCCATGTAGGCAAAGCCGCCGACCGGAAGGGTGTGGCCCTTGCCTTTGTCGAACGCGTCTCCCATCCCCAGCCCGACAGTTCCGGAAATGACCGTGACGTGCTCGAAGGCGGCGTGCCAGTGCGGCGGGATGCGGTACCCGGCTGGTGCCGAGAGGCGCATGGTGAAGATGCCCTCTTTGGAGGGATCGCCCTCCAGGACCGCGAGCTTGGCGCCGGCCGGCAGCGCCGGCGGCCCCGGGGACCACTGGATGTCCGCGGGCGCGAACATGCCGTGCTCGGGAGTGGGCGCCGGCTGTGCGGCGCTGACGGCCGCCCAGACACCGACCAGCAACGTCGCGATGAGGACGAGTCTCGGTTTTGACATGGCTTCCTCCTTTGGTTGACCTGCCCTGGCTCTTGGTTTACGCCAATTTGGTTCCCAATTCCAGTCCTACGGCGCCCGCTCGTCGGTCGGCAACGATGAGAAGAAGTCGCTAGCCGCCGTCCCGGGATGCCCGGCGAGGCCCGCGGCGCCGTCCTCGGGAAGCCAGGATGCGGGCAGGTGGTCGCGGTAGGGCGGGTGGAGGAAGCGCCGGTCGAAGAGGGCGATGACGCCCGGAGTCGTCGGGCGAGCGGATCAGCCGGCCGGCGGCCTGGACGACGCGGGTCATGCCCGGCACCACGAAGGCGTACTCGAAGCCGCGCTCGAAGCGCTCCTCGTAGTAGGTCTTGAGCAGCTCGCTGCTCGAGCGTCACCGCCGGCAGGCAGGGGCCGACGACCGCCACGGCCGCAGCATCTCGCCGGGATAGTCGACGCCCTCGGCGAAGACGCCGCCCGCCACCGCCAGCAGCAGCACGTCGCCGAAGATGGCGCGCGCGCAGCGTCTGCGAGCATCGCGTCGCGCTCGCGGTCGCTGTCCGCCCGGCGCTGGACCAGGACGCGCTTGCTCGCGCCGGCCGCAGGCGCTCCGCCGACCTCGGCGAGGAAGTCGTAGCTCGGGAAGAGCGCCAGGCAGTTGCCGGGCACCGCGTCGGCGAACTCGGCGAGGCGCTCGGCGATGCGGTCGTAGTTGGCCTGGCGCTCGCTGCCAGGTGGTGGCCACCGTGGTGTCGATCACCACCCGCCGGTTGCTCGCGCCGGGAACGGATTGGGGACTCGACGAACGCCGTGCGGCCGGCGTCGAAGCCCAGGAGGTCGCGGTAGAACTCGGGCGGCGAGAGCGTGGCCGAGAGCCGATCGTCGCGTGGGTGCGGTTGATGACGTGCGCCGAGGAAGCGGCTGGGGTCCTTGCACAGGATCTTGAGCCGCGGCTCCGCCGTCGCGCGAGCTCGACGCAGTGGCTGAAGGCGGCGTCCGACACGCAGCAGCCCGTTGAGGAAGCGCAGGAAGTCGAAGTAGAGCTCGACGAACGGGTCGTCGGCGCGGAAGGTCTTGGTCTCCCGCTGGTGCTCGAGGTAGTCGACGAAGGCGGCGTCGAACTCGGGCCGCAGGCGCCAGAAGCGCGTCCTCGGGGAGCGGCGCACTCGACGGCGCGGTCGCCTGCGGCGGTCCCTCCTCCAGGCCGCGTCGCCGACCGCGCGTCTCGATCAACGCGCGCGAGGTCGAGGCAGAGGCGCTCGAGCTCGCGGTGGATCGGCTCGCCGCCGCGCCCCAGCGCCTCGGCGGCCGGCGCGGGCGGCCTGCGCCGACAGCTCCGGGCTAGTAGTAGCCGCGCCCGCGCTCGACCAGGTTGTGGACCTCGTCGATGACCAGGATGGCGTCGGAGAGGTCGGCGTCGGCGGCGAAGTCGGTGAGCGCCACGTAGGGGTCGAAGGCGTAGTTGTAGTCGCAGACCACGACCTGCGCGCGGCGCGGCGAGGTCGAGGCTCACCTCGAACGGGCAGACCTCGGCTTCCTTGGCCGCGGCGAAGACGGCGTCGGGCTCGAGGGTCGGCTGCTCGTCGAGCAGCCGCGCAGCACGCCCGCGTGGTCTCGAGCTTGAGGAAGTAGTCCTTGGCGAAGCGGCAGTACTCCTCGTGGCAGATGATCTCGTCGTTGGCGCACATCTTCGCCTTGGCGCGCAGGCGCAGCGCGCGGAAGGCGCCGTCGCTGGTTGAGCAGCTTGAGCACCGCCGTGGCCATGTCCTGCTGCAGGGTCTTGGCGGTGAGCACGAAGAGCCGCTTGTCGTGCGGCAGGGCGTAGCGCAGCGCGGGATAGAGGGCCGCGACCGTCTTGCCGATGCCGGTGGTCGCCTGGAGCAGCAGGTGCTCGCGCGTTGGCGAGGGCGCCGCTCGACCGCCGTCGAGATCTGCTCCTGGCCCGGGCGCGGTCTCGCGGTAGGGGAAGCGCAGGCGCTCGCCGCCGGCGCGGCGCTCGGAGCGGCCGGCGCTCTCGGCCTCGCAGGCGCGGAGGAGGCGTTGAGCCGCCGCCGGACCGCGGCGTCGAGCGCTGTCGAAGTCGGCCTCCAGCGGCTCGCGCTCCACCGTCGTCGCTGCCGATCTCGATCAGCACCAGCTCGGCGCGCACCTCGTGGCCGCGTCGAGCTCGGCCGAGCATCCAGGCGTAGAGCAGCGCCTGGCGCTGGTAGATCTCGCGCGCCGTCGGCGAGAGCTGGCCGCCGCGGCGCACCGACTTGATCTCCTCGACGACCAGCGCAGCCGTCGGGCTCGCGGCGCAGGCCGTCGATCCGGCCGTGGACGCGCACCTTCCAGCCGCGGTGCTCGAGCGCCAGCGGCACGCACGACCTCGCGCTGGTAGGTGGGGTCGCTCGGCGAGCGCCTCCTCCTGATAGCGGCTGTGGATCGCCTGGCCCGAGCCACATGCCGCTCGTAGCCGCCGCGGTTGCCGAAGCCGATGTGGCGGAGGAGCGTCGCGTCGAGCAGGTCGGCGACCGCGAGATCGAGCGTCAGGGTTTCGGGGTCGAAGCGCAGGGCCAAGGCGGTTGCGATCATACGCCTGTGGTACGCCGGCGTTCTGAGGTCCGCCGCGGCGGGGGCTTCTGATAGTCTGCCGCCGCATCCATGAGTGAAGACAACCGGCAACGGCCGGTGCTGCTGAAGCTCCCCGAGCTGGCGGATCTGCCGAGACCGCCGCTCGGGGCGCTGCGTTGGATCCTGCTCGGCCTGTTACTGCTGATCGGCGCCGTCTCTTCGTACTTCCAGCTCGCCCCCTACGAACAGGGCGTCGTGCTGCGCTTCGGCCGTCACGTGCGCACGGTTGGTTCGGGACCGCACTTCAAGCTGCCCTTCGGCCTCGAACAGGTTTATCGCGTGGAGACCGAGAAGCAGCACAAGGTCGAGTTCGGCTTCCGCACCGTCGAGGCCGGGCAACGTTCGACCTACGAGAAAGAGGGCTACGGCGCGGAGTCGTCGATGCTCACCGGCGACTTGAACATCGCCGACGTCGAGTGGGTGGTGCAGTACCGCATCGACGATCCCTACAAGTTCCTGTTCGAGCTCCGCGACCCGGTGGAGACCATCCGGGTGGTGGCCGAGGCCGAGATGCGCGGCGTGGTCGGCGACATGGGCTTCGACGAAGTCATCAAGAGCAAGCGCGCCGAAATCGAGGAGCTGGTGCGGACGCGCATGAACGAGATCCTCAGGAGCTACGAGGCGGGCGTCGACGTCAAGATCGTGCAGCTCCAAGATGTCCACCCGCCGACGCCGGTGAAGGACTCCTTCGAGGAGGTCAACCGCGCCCTGCAGGAGATGGAGCGCTCGGTGAACGAGGCCTTGCAGGAGCGCAACAAGGTGCTGTTCCGGGTCGAGGGCGAAGCCAAGCAGCGGGTCGCCGAGGCCGAGGGTACCCACATCGAACGTGTCAACCGCGCCGAGGGCGACGCCAAGCGCTTCGCCCTCCAGCTCGCCGAGTACCGCAAGGCGCCGGGAGTGACCCGCCAGCGGCTCTACCTCGAGGCGATGCAGGACGTGCTGCCCAAGGCCGGCCGCATCGTGGTGATCGACGAGGAGATCAAGGGCATGCTGCCGCTGCTCAACTTGCCCGCGTCCGCGGGCCCGCCGGCGGCGCCGCCGCCCGGAGGCGGCCAGTGATGCGCCGCCTCTTCCTGCCGGCTGCCCTGGCGCTGCTGGCGCTGATCGTGGTCTCGACCTCGGCCTTCGTGGTGGCCGAAGGCCAGGCGGCCCTGGTGACCAGGCTCGGCAACGCCACGCGGCCGCCGATTCAGAGCGCCGGGCTCTACTTCAAGCTGCCCTTGATCGAGCAGGTGATTCGCTTCGACGCCAAGGTGCTGGCCTGGGATGGCGACCCCGAGCGCATCCCGGTCAAGGACTCGAAGTTCATCTTCGTCGACACCTTCGCGCGCTGGAAGATCACCGATCCGCTGCGCTTCTACAACGCGGTGCGCGACGAGCGGGGCGGCCAGAGCCGGCTGGACGACATCCTCGACGGCTCGGTGCGCGACGTGGTCTCGACCCATTACCTGCTCGAGCTGGTGCGCTCGACCAACCGGCCTCTCGCCGCGCCCGCCGACTCGAGCTCGGTGAGCGACGGCCAGGCGATCGCCGAAGCGCTCGAGAACAACAGCGGCGATTCCAACCTGGTGCGCGCCGACCCCCACGTCGGCGGCAAGCGCATCGAGGTGCGGCAGGCGATCTTCGACATCTGCCAGCGCAAGCTCAAGGAGCTCGATCTCGGCATGGAGCTGGTCGACCTGCGCATCAAGCGCATCGACTACACCGAGCAGGTCGAGCAGGAAGTCTTCCGCCGCATGGTCTCCGAGCAGAACCAGCTGGCCGAGCGCTATCGCGCCCAGGGCATCGGCCGCCAGGCGGAGATCGCCGGCATCACCACCCAGGAGCAGCAGCGCATCGAGTCGGAGTCCTACCGCAAGGCGCAGGAGATCCTCGGCGCGGCCGAATCCGACTCGACCCGCATCTACGCCGCGGCCTACGGCCAGGATGCCGGTTTCTACCGCTTCCTCAAGAGCCTGGAGACCTATCGCCGCACCATCGATGGCGACGACACCCTGATCCTGTCGACCGACAGCGATCTGCTGCGGCTGCTCAAGTCGGGCGGCCAATGACGCGGAGGTAACCCGTGCGCTGGATGTCGTTCCTCGGCCTGATCGCCCTCCTGGGCATCGCCTTCCTGATGTCCAACAACAAGAAGAAGATCAACTGGCGGGTGGTCTGGACCGGCACCCTGCTGCAGTTCGCCTTCGCGCTGCTGATCCTCAAGACGCCCTGGGGCAAAGCGTTCTTCATCTGGCTGAACGGCGCGGTTACCGCCTTCCTCGACTTCTCCGACGCCGGCGCGCGCTTCGTCTTCGGCGACGATTTCGCGCACCACCTCTTCGCCTTCAAGGTGCTGCCGACGATCATCTTCTTCTCGGCGATGATCACGGTGCTCTACTACCTCGGCGTTCTGCAGTGGATCGTCGACGTCATGGCCAAGGTCATGGTCAAGACCATGGGCACCTCGGGATCGGAGTCGCTGGCCTCGGCGGTCAACGTCTTCGTCGGTCAGACCGAAGCGCCGCTGCTCATCCGGCCCTACGTGCCGACGCTGACCAACTCCGAGCTCATGGCGGTGATGGTCGGCGGCTTCGCCAACATCGCCGGCGGGGTGTTGGCGGCCTACGTTTCGATGGGCATCTCGGCCGGCCACCTCATCGCCTCGAGCGTCATGTCGGCGCCGGCCTCGCTGTTGATGGCCAAGCTGATCTTTCCCGAGACCGAGGAGAGCCTGACCAGGGGCTCAGTCCAGGTGAAGGTCGAGCGGCCCTGGGCGAACATCATCGAGGCGGCCGCCGAGGGCGCGTCCGAGGGCGTCAAGCTGGCGCTCAACGTGGGCGCCATGCTGATCGCCTTCATCGGCCTGGTGGCGCTCGTCGACGCCACTCTCGGCAAGGCCTGCGACCTCATTGCCCAGGTCTGGACCGGCTTCCCGCACCTCACTTTGCAGGGCATCCTGGGCTGGGCCCTGCGCCCGCTCGCATACCTGATGGGGGTGCCGTGGGCCGAGGCCGATAAGGTGGGCTCCCTGATGGGCATCAAGACGGTGCTCAACGAGTTCGTCGCCTACGTCGAGCTGCAGAAGATGATCGCCGCCGGGGCTCTTTCCGAGCGCGCCACGATCATCGCCACCTACTGCCCTGTGCGGGTTCGCCAATTTCTCCTCGATCGCCATCCAGATCGGTGGCATCGCGCCGATGGCGCCCGAGCGCCGGCCGGACCTCGCCCGGCTCGGGCTGAGGGCGATGATCGGCGGGTCGCTGGCGACTTTCCAGACCGCCACCATCGCCGGCATGTTGCTGTAACCCGTATCTGAGTCGGGGGGGCTTGCATTCGGGTTAGGGCTGTGGCATAGTTCACTCAGGACTTAAGAGCTAGACCCGCCGAGCACGACCCTTTTCCTGAACAAATCCGCTTGAACTCCATCGCAGGTCCGTATGCCACCCAGAGTCATCGCACCCTCGCGTCGGGGGTGCTTGGGGGGCTGTGCCCCCGGTCTTATTACGGTTAAGACAGAGGAGCAGGACCGTGACCGAAAAGGGTACCGTCAAGTGGTTCAACAACGAAAAGGGCTACGGCTTCATCACTCGTGAGAACGGCCCGGACGTCTTCGTCCACCACACCGCCATTACCGCCGAGGGATTCCGCACGTTGAACGAGGGCGACCAGGTCTCGTTCGAGGTGGTCGAGGGCCAAAAGGGTTTGCAGGCGCGCAACGTCGTCCGCCTGTAAGCCGGGACCGAGAGTTCACCGGCGCCGGAAGTCCGGCGCCGTTCGATAACGAGCGCAAGCTCACACCGCGCCGGAGCGGCACTCCGGTAAACAAGGTCGACTGGGGTCGACATGGAAGGAAACGAAAGTGACTGAGCAAGGCACCGTCAAGTGGTTCAACAACGAGAAGGGCTTCGGCTTCATCACTCGCCAGTCCGGTCCGGACGTCTTCGTCCACCACACCGCCATCACCGCCGAGGGCTATCGCAGCCTGAACGAGGGTGACCAGGTTTCGTTCGAGGTGGTCGAGGGTCAGAAGGGTCTGCAGGCGCGCAACGTCGTTCGCCTGTAAGCCTCTTTTCGCTCGCAACTTAGCTGTAAACCGGCGCTGGGCGGTATCCCGGCAACAAAAGGCAGTACACGAAAGGCAACAAAATGACTGAGCAAGGCACCGTCAAGTGGTTCAACAACGAAAAGGGCTTCGGGTTCATCACCCGCCAGTCCGGTCCGGACGTCTTCGTCCACCACACCGCCATCACCGCCGAGGGCTATCGCAGCCTGAACGAGGGTGACCAGGTTTCGTTCGAGGTGGTCGAGGGTCAGAAGGGTCTGCAGGCGCGCAACGTCGTTCGCCTGTAAGCCTCTTTTCGCTCGCAACTTAGCTGTAAACCGGCGCCGGGCGGTACCCCGGCAACAAAAGGCAGTACACGAAAGGCAACAAAATGTCTGAGCAAGGCACCGTCAAGTGGTTCAACAACGAGAAGGGCTTCGGGTTCATCACCCGCCAGTCCGGTCCGGACGTCTTCGTCCACCACACCGCCATCACCGCCGAGGGCTATCGCAGCCTGAACGAGGGTGACCAGGTTTCGTTCGAGGTGGTCGAGGGTCAGAAGGGTCTGCAGGCGCGCAACGTCGTTCGTCTGTAAGCTCCCAACTTCGTCGACAACCACCGCCCCGCCGGCCTCTTGGCCCGGCGGGGCGTTTTGTTTTCTAGCGCAGGCGCAGGACGATGAGCTGGCTGCCGCCCCGCAGCGTGACTTGCTTCACTTCGATCTTCTCGACCACCCAGCCCTCGATGCCTTCACCGATCCCCAGCAGCTTGCGATTGATCATCACCACCGGATCGGTGGGCGACGCCACGATGCCGTCCAACTCGAGACGGGTGGCGCCGACTTGGGCCACCGCAACGTAGACGCGAGCTCCGGGCGGGACGGGTTCGCCGACTGCTGGCTTCGCCGCCTCCGCCGGTGAGGCTGCGGCAGCGGCCGGTGGCGCGGGCGGCGAGGACACCGGTGAGGGCTCCGACGCCGCTGGCGACGCGGGTGGCGAGGAAGGCAACGGCGGCGAGAGCGCCTCGACCGAGGGAGAAGGAGCCGGCGCAGTCACTGCGGCGGGAGAGTCCGGGATGGTCGCCCTTTCCTGCTTGTCCAGCAAGGCCGGGCGGGCGGAGATCTCGGGAGTCGGGACCGGCGCGCCGGCGAGCAGCAGGTAGACGACGCTGGCGCCGGCCAGTGCGGCTACGACGGTGGCGATGATCCACCCGGCTCGCGAGCGCCGGCGCGAGGGTAGATACGCCGGGACCGACGAATGCGCCGTGCCGCGCTCCTCGCCGTCCCGCCGCGCCGCTTCGAGGCGCGCCCGTTTGAGCGCATCGCCGATCAGGCTCAAGAAATCACCCCCTCGAGCTCGCGGATGGCGCGGCGCACGTGACGTGCCCGGAGATCGGCGGTCGATTCGACGAAGCCGCAGAGCAGCGTCTTGTCGCACACCGCGTTGATCAGACGCGGCACGCCTTTGGAGTAGCGGTAGATCCAGAAGTACGCCCAGCGGTTGAAGCTCGGCCGGCCGTCGGCGCCGGCGACCTGCAGGCGATAGCGCACATAGTGCTCGGTCTCGTAGGCGTCGAGCGGCGTCAGGTGATACCGCACGGTGATGCGCTGGCGGAGCTGGCGCAGGCTGCGGTCGTTGAGCTTGTCGCGCAGCTCGGGCTGGCCGATGAGCGCGATCTGCAGCAGCTTGCGCTGATCGGTCTCGAGATTGGAGAGCAGGCGGACTTCCTCGAGCAGCTCGGCGGAGAGGTCCTGCGCCTCGTCGATCAGCAGCACGACGTCGTTGCCCGCCGCGAGCTGTTCGAGCAGGAAGCGGTTGAGGATCTCGATGTTGGCGCCGCGGTCGCGACCCGGCTTCAACCTGAGCTCGACGAGGATGGCGCGGATGAGCTGCGCCGCGGTCAGGCAGGGATTGAGGATCAGCGCGGTCTTGAAGGTGGGGCCCAGGGCTTCGAGCGCGGCGCGGCAGAGAGTGGTCTTGCCGGCGCCCACGTCGCCGGTGAGCTGGATGAACCCCTTGCGCTCGCGAATGCCGAACAGCAGATGGTCGAAGGCTTCGCGGTGGCGCTCGCTCATGAACAGGAAGCGCGGATCGGGCGTGATGTTGAAGGGTGCTTCCCGGAAACCGTAGAAGTCGGTGTACATCGGCAGGCGCCGCGACTGTAGCACGCGGCTCTGACGGCTTGTCCCTGGATGGGTGAGCGGCAGCGGCCGAGGTGCTAAATTGTGCCGCGACGATGACACGGGCATCCTTCCACACCCTGATTCTGGCCGCGGTGATGACCGTCGCGCCGGCGGCGGCCTACGAGCTGAGGTTCTCGCCGCATCCTGCCTATGTCGACCAAGCACGGGTGGTGGTGACGCTCGATTATTACGACCCTTGGGCTTGCCCCACGAGTCTCCATCGCTTGCAATCGCCGAACGCCACCACCTTCCGGTACGAACTCCAGGACCAGCCCTGCCCGCCCGGCGCGGGGCCCTACCACTCGGTTTCGGCAACCCTGCCGAGGCTGCCCGTCGGCACCTACACGGTCGAGTTGCACGAGCAGGTGGTGTGGCGCCCCGATGCTTACCTGACCGCCAGCTTCGACGTCTTCGCTCCGACCCTTTGCCAGCCGTGGGAGACCGTGCTCTGCCTGCGCGCTGGACGCTTCTCGGTCGCCGTCGACTGGCAGGACTTCGCCGGCGAGTACGGCGCCGGCCATCCCGTGCCGATCGATCCGGCCCAGCCGTTCGCGTCCGACACCGGGATGTTCTGGTTCTTCGATCCCGGCAATCTGGAACTGATGGTCAAGGTGCTCGACGGGTGCGCGCTCAACGGCCGTTTCTGGGTTTTCCTCTCGCCGGCCTCCACAGTCGGCTACGACGTCACGGTCACCGATCTGGAGACCGGGGTTGTTCGCGTCTACTCCAACGAAGCGGGCAACGTTCCCGCGCTCACGGCGGACACCGATGCGTTTCCCTGTTCCTAAGCGCTGGCTGGCCGGCGGGGTGGTTTGCCTCGCGCTGACGATGGCCGCCCCTGCGGCGTTCGCCGGCTTCCACGTCTTCTTCAGCCCTGGCGCGACCCCCTTCGCCGGCGAGCCGTTCGAAGTCAGCCTGCACTATGTGGATCGTTGCGGCTGGCCGGGCGTTTTCTCGAGCGATCAAGTGCACGCCGACGCCGTCGGGCCAGACGAAGACGGCGTGTTTCGGGTGTTGTGGGGGGTTCCTGGCGGAATCGGCTGTACGGAGGAGCCACCGGCTTCCAACGTCGTAGTCCCGGTTCTTCTGGGTCCGGTGCCCGCCGGCCACTATCGAGTCGAGGTCCGCGACGACGTGGACGACCGGCTGGTCGCCGAGTTGCCGATCGAGGTCTTCGAGCGCCCGGCCTGCGTGTCGTCGGAGGTGTCGCTGTGCCTCGCCGGCGGCCGGTTCGGCGTCACCGTGGACTGGCGCGACTTCGCCGGCAACCAGGGCGTCGGACACGCGGTGCCGCGGGATCCGACGGTGCCTTTCGAATCGGCTACCGGCTTCGTGTGGTTCTTCGCCCCGGACAACTACGAGCTGATGGTGAAAGTGCTCGACGGCTGCGCGCTCAACGACCGCTTCTGGGTTTTCATCTCCCCAGGCTCGACCGTCGAGTACGCGATCGAGATCACCGATCACCACACCGGCGAGCACCGGGTCTACAGCAACCCGCTCGGCGCGGTGCCGTCGCTATTCGCCGACACCGACGCGTTTCCTTGCAACTGAGCCCTAGCGGCACGAGTCGAGGATGGCGCGCGCTCTCTCCTCGATCGCCGTGTAGTCGCGCCGCGCCAGGGCGTCGGCGGTGAAGAGGGCGGCCGTCCAGCCGAGGGCGAGGGCGCCCGCGTCCAGCCAGCCCCTGGCGTTGTCCTCGGTGATGCCGTTGGTGGGCACGATCTTGAGGAAGGGCAGCGGTGCCAGCACCGAGCGCAGATAGGCCGGTCCGCCGCCGGGAGCGGGGAAGAGCTTGATCAACGGCGCGCCGGCGGCGTGCGCGGCGAGCATCTCGGTCGGAGTATGCGCGCCCGGGAGGACCGCGACTCCGAGCTCGGTACCCCGCCGGATGACCGCGGCGTCGGTCACCGGCGACACCAGGAAGCGCGCCCCTCGCGCCACGCTCGCCTCCGCCTCGGCGGCGGTGAGCACCGTGCCGGCCCCGACCACCAGATCCGGCCGGCGGGAAAACTCGGCGATCAGCTCGAGGGCGCCGGGGATGGTGAGGGTGAATTCGACGATCCGGAAGCCGCCGCGCACTGCCGCGTTCATCGCCTCGCGGGCGACGTCGCGGTCGTTGCAGCGCAGGATCGCGGTGGCGCGCTCGCGACCGAGCAGCTCGATGAAGTCAGCGGGAGTCATCGGCGACAGCCTCCGGATCTTCGGCGGCGCCCGCGGCCGGCGCGGCGCTACCCATGAGTTGGTGGAACAGGCTTGATTCGCGCTTGTAGAAGCCCTGGGTGTGGAAGGAGTCCGGCAGCTTCAAGAGCGCGTAGTCGAGATGATGACAGACCTCGTGCAGCAGCGTCCGCAGGAAGGTGCGGAAGGCCACCACCTGCCGCTTCTGGGCCGTGCGCATCCACAGCGTGATGCGCGGCCGCGCCAGGCTCGGGCCATATTCGTAGAGGCCGTGCAGCTCGCCCCAGGTGCGGCTGGGACGCGCCGCCAGCACGCGCAGCTCGACCGGTGGCACCGCGAACTGGGTGTGCATGCCAGCCGCCAGACGCTGCGCCGCGCTCTCGGTGGCGGCGCGGCTCTCGCTCTCGAGGGCCTGCGCCAGGGCGAAGGTCAACGGCCGCAGCGCCAGGGCGTCGGGCAGCGCCAGGCGATGGATGGCGTCGCTGCGGTCGTAGATCCGGCGTTGGCGAATGGAGAGGCGCTGGTAGTAGCTGAACGGCATCGGCGCGGCGAGCGGCGGGTTAAGCTTATCGTCGTGCGAGAGGTCCTGCCACGCCTGCTGCTCATTCAGATCGCGCTGATCATTCAGATGATGGTCCCGCCGGCGATCGGCGCCGACCGACCGCCGATCGAGGTCGCGCCGGGAACTCTGGCGCGCTGGGCGGGCGAGCGGCTCGAGCGGTGCTCCGTGGCCGGGCGCGAGTTCGAGCCTCTGGCCGGCGGCTGCTGGTTCCCGGTCGACCTGCTCGCCACCGGCGAGCTGCGCGTGTCACGGCGCGTCGGTGGAGCGTGGGAATCGCGCGTCCTGCGCATCGTCGACTATCCCTATCCGGTCGAGCGGGTCGAGATCGCCGACGACAGCAAGGTCAATCCGCCGCCGCACGAGCTGCGGCGAATCGAAGAAGAACAGAAGCGGGTCGCGCAATTGTGGGCCCTCGCGACGCCCCGCCGCTTCGAGTTGCCGTTGACACCGCCGCTTGGCCACCTTCCGGCCGGTGGGCGGTTCGGGGCGCGGCGGATTTTCAACGGCGAGCCGCGCAGCCCGCACTCGGGCACCGATTATCCGGCCCGCACCGGCACCGCGGTCTTCGCCGCGGCGGCGGGCCGCGTGGCGCTGGCCGAGGATCAGTTCTTCGCCGGACGGGCGGTGTATGTCGATCACGGCGACGGACTCATCACCATGTACTTTCACCTCTCCGAGATCTCCGTTCGCCCTGGACAGGAGGTGCGCGCCGGCGACGAGCTGGGGCGGGTCGGAGCGACCGGCCGGGTGTCGGGCCCTCACCTGCATTTCGCGGCGCGTTGGCGCGGAGCGCGCCTGGATCCCACCCTGCTGCTCGATATTTCGCGCGCCGCAGTGATTCGATGAGTAGCCAAGTCTGCATTTGATCCGGACGCATTGACAGCGCGAAATCCGCTTTGTAGGTTGAGTGGCAGATCTCGTCGCAGTCCCCACCGGAGGCGCCGATGCGGTATCCCACCCCGCGCCAGTACGCCCGCTACCCAGTCGAGGACGCCTTTGCGCGGCTGGCCTCGCCGATGGACGTGAAGATCCTCAACCTCAGCCGCAGCGGTCTGGCTCTCGAGACCTCGCAGACACTGCTGGTGGGGGAGCGTTACGTGCTCGACGTCCAGCAGCGCGGGCGCACCGTCAGCCTCGAAGTGCTGGTGCGCTGGTGCCTCCCGGTGGGCTCCTACCAGACGCCCAACGGCCGCGCC
Source organism: Thermoanaerobaculia bacterium (assembly GCA_963821905.1). Classification (GTDB taxonomy): domain Bacteria; phylum Acidobacteriota; class Thermoanaerobaculia; order Multivoradales; family JAGPDF01; genus CAWGFP01. The sequence continues at coordinate 62,056 of CAWGFP010000012.1, forward strand.
GTAGCGCTGTTTCGCGCCGGCGGCAGCTTCGTCGAGGTGGCGGCGGGCCGTGGCGGCGGCATCTGGGAATCGCTGCGGCCCGAACGGGCCTTCGACAACTGAGTATCGTTCGACGATAGAAACTGTTTTCGCGCTATCCTCCGCCCCCGGGCGGGGGCGCCGTGCCCCGGCCGCGCCTCGACTCGTCCCGCAGCAAGGAGAATTCTCGCGATGACCGATCGCCGCCGCTTCGCCGTTGCGCTGTTCGCGCTGACTCTCGGTTCGCCGCTGACGGCTGCCGAGCCGGTCGACCACGCCACCATCGCACGCATTCGCGACGAAGGCTTGCGGCGTTCGGAGGTGATGGCGACGCTGGCGCACCTCACCGACCGCATCGGCCCGCGGCTCACCGGCTCCGCCGCCCTGCGCGCCGCCAATGACTGGACGCGAGATCGCTTCACGGCCTGGGGACTGCGTGACGCCCGGCTCGAGGGTTACGACTTCGGGCGGGGCTGGAACTTCAGCCAGTCGGCGGTGCGCATGCTGGCGCCCCGCCCGGCGGTGCTCACGGCGTTACCCAAGGCCTGGACGCCGGGCACCAACGGCCCTGTGCTCGGCGAGGCGATCTTCGCCAAGCTCGAAAACGACGAGGACCTGGAGAAGCTCGAGGGCAAGCTGCAGGGCAAGGTGGTCTTTCTCGACGAGACCCGCAACCCGCGGGGCGGCGCTGCCCAGGACGACTCCAAGGAGGAAACCCGGCCCGAGCTGCGGCGCTACAGTACCGACGAGCTCGAGGAGTTGGAGCGTTACGAGATACCGGCGGACCGCAGCAGCGAGGGCTGGAAGGAGCGCGCCCTGCGGCGCTGGGAGATGCGCGCCAAGCTGGCGGACTTCCTGGTCGCAGAGAAGGCGTTGGCCACGGTGTCGATGAGCTCGCGCAAGGGCGGGATCCTCGGCGTGCAGGCCGGCGGCAGCTGGGACGAGGTCGCCAACGACGGCGTGACGGCGCTGGTGATGACGAACGAACACTTCAGCCGTGTCCGCCGGCTGCTCGACCAGGGGGTCCAGGTCGAGATCGAAGTGAACGTCGAGGCGGCGTTCGAAAGCGGCGACGGCAAGAGCTACAACACGCTGGCCGAGATTCCCGGCAGCAATCCTGCGGCCGGCTACGTCATGGCCGGCGCCCACCTCGATTCCTGGCACGGCGCGGACGGCGCCACCGACGACGGCGCCGGCGTGGCGGTGGTGATGGAGGCAGCGCGCATCCTGCAGACACTCGGCGTCAAGCCGAAGCGCGCCATCCGCTTCGCGCTCTGGTCGGGCGAGGAGCAGGGCCTGTTCGGCTCGCTGGCCTATGTCCGCGACCATCTCGCGACCCGCCCCGAGCCCACCGATCCCAAGCAGCTCGAGCTGCCGCGCAATCTGCGCAAGCCGACCTGGCCCATCCAGCCGCGCCCCGAGCACGCCCGCCTGCACGGCTACTTCAACTACGACGGCGGCAGCGGCAAGGTGGTCGGCATCTCGGCCCAGGAAAACGCCGCGGTGGTGCCCATCTTCCGCGCCTGGCTCGAGCCGCTCGCCGACCTCGGCGCCACCGTGGTGACCATGAACAACGAGGGCTCGACCGACCACGTCACCTTCGATGACCACGGCTTGCCGGGTTACTGTTTTCTCCAGGACCGGCTCGACTATCAGACCCGCACCCACCATACTCAACTCGACACCTACGACTACGCCAAGCGCGAGGACCTGATGCAGTCGGCGGTGGTGATGGCGACGTTCCTCTACCAGGCCGCCCAGCGGCCGGAGCCGCTGCCGCGCAAGCCGATGCCGCAAGCGCCGCGCGAGGCGTCGAAGTGATGCTCGGCCGGAGGAGTTGACGCATGCGCCGTATCCGCCAGCAGGACCTGCCGTTCAAGGGCAGCTCTCACCATTTCGTCGGCGCCGAGCAAGGTGACGTCAACGTCTCGGTGTTCCTGTTCAGCGGCGAGACCGGACGCGGCCCAGGGCCGCACCGCCATCCCTACGACGAGATCCAGTTCGTGCGCGAGGGCCGCGGGCTGTGGAATGTCGACGGCGTCGAGTTCGAGGCCGGAGCCGGTGACATCCTGGTGATCAAGGCGGGCGAGGTCCACAGCTTCAAGTGCATCGGCGACGAACCGCTGGTGCAGGTCGACGTCCATCTCAGCCCGCGGTTCATCCAGGAGAATCTGCCGGTCGAGCCGGCGGATGGACGCGGCTGACGCTGGATCGAGCCTAGATTGGATCTCTACTCCGTCACCCTGTTGCTCGCCGTCCTGTGCGCCGTCGCCGCAGTCGCGACGGTCCTGTGGGTGAGGCTGCGTGGGGAGCGGGGACGAACTCGGCAGGCGAGCATTCTGCTGATTGCGGCGGCGCTGCTCAGCAATGCCGTGTCGTTCGCGGTACACCGCGTCCTCGATCACGGGCCGCGTTCCTCGACGCCCCTGGATTGGGAGGACTTCTTTCGCCAGCATCCAGCGCTCGCCGTGGCGCTCGGCCTGACCTTGCTGGCCATGATGCTGCTGCCCGCCGCGCGCAAGGAATCATGAGGCGCGCCTACCCCTGGCTCTGGTTCGACGCCGACGGCACGCTGTTCGACTGGGACCACGCCGAAGTGACCGCCTTCGGTCAGGCCTTCGCGGATCTCGGCACACCGTGCGGCGCCGAATACCTCGAGACCTACCGTCGCATCAACCGCGATCTGTGGGCGGCCATGGAGCGTCACGAAATCAGTCCGGGCGATCTCAAGGAGCGCCGCTTCGCGTTGCTGGCCGAGGAGCTGGCGCTGGAATGCTCGCCGGCCCATCTCAGCGCCGCTTACGTGGCGCGGTTGTGCGAGCGCGCCGAGCTGATCGACGGCGCGCTGGAGGTGCTCGACAGCCTACGCGCGCGCTGCCGCTTCGCGATCGTTACCAACGGCCTGGGCGCCGTTCAGCACAGCCGCATCTCGCGCTCCGCGCTGCGCGGCCACTTCGCCGGGGTGATCGTTTCCGAGGAAGTCGGGGCCGCCAAGCCGGCCGCGGCATTCTTCGACGCCGCTTTCGAACGGCTAGGCCATCCGCCGAAGAGTGACGTGCTGCTGATCGGCGACAGTCTGTCGTCGGACATCCGCGGCGGCGCCGGCTACGGGCTCGACACCTGCTGGTTCAACCCGGGAGGCGAGCCCCGGCCCGGCGATCTCGAGATCACCTACGAGATCGCCGATTTACGGGAGCTGCCGGAGCTGGTGTGATGCCGCAAAGCCGGCTCGCGTGGTGGGCGACGGTGATCGTCGCGGCGCACGCCGCGATCGCGCTCGCTCACGGCTGGGCTCATCGCGAGCTCGGGGTCGGGCTGGATCCGTTCCAACGGAACTTCGTGGGCCTGGTCATCGCTTTCGCGCCGATCGTCGCGCTGGCGCTTCTCTGGGCGGGCTTTCCGCGGTCGGGTAGCTGGCTGCTCGCCGGGGCGATGGCAGGGTCGCTGGTGTTCGGTGTCTACCATCACTACGTGCTGGTCTCACCCGACCACGTCTCGCACCTGCCGCTGGGCGACTCGCGCGGGCTCTTTCGCGCGACCGCGATGATGCTGGCGGTGGTCTCGGCAGCAGGCTGCGTGCTCGGCGGCGCCGGGCTGTCGAGAGGCCGGCTCGATCGACAATGAACGCGCGCCAAGCCCCGCCGAGCGACGTGGATGTGCGACCCGCGCGCGCCGCGGATGCCGCTGGGGTCGCCGGGATCTACAACCACTACGTCACGGATTCGGTAGTCACCTTCGAAGAGGAGCCGGTGTCGGTGCCTGAGATGGCGCGGCGGGTGCAGGAGGTCCAGTCCGCCGGCATGCCGTGGCTGGTGGCCGTAGACGGCGGCGAGACCGTCGGCTACGCCTACGGCTGTCAGTGGCGCCCGCGCTCGGGGTATCGCCACTCCGCCGAGATCACGGTGTACGTGGCGCCGGGCAGCGGTGGCCGCGGTGTGGGGTCGCGCCTGTACGACCACTTGTTCCCGCTTCTCGCCTCGCGGCGCTTTCACGCCGTGGTCGGCGGTATCGCGTTGCCCAACGATGCCAGCGTCGCGCTGCACGAGAAGTTCGGGATGCGCAAGGTCGCGCACTTCTCGCAGGTCGGGTGGAAACTCGAGCGTTGGATCGACGTCGGTTATTGGCAACGCCTCCTGTGACCTTCGCGCGCCGTCGCTGGGCGGTCGCTGCTAGCATCGCCGGGTGAATCCGTTGGTGCGCCGCGCACTGCTCGCCATGGTCGCGCTCGCGATCGCCGCGGCGGGGTTTTTCGCCGGCCGCTACGCCGTGCCGGGCGCTGGCCCGTCGGCCCTGCCCGGCCCGACGACCGGCGGCGAGGTCACCGGCCAAACCATCGATAGCGGAGATCTGGACGACGGCGAGCCGGCCTCAGAGGGCTCCTCCCTCGACCGCGAGCCACCCGGCGAGCCCCGGCCGCGCGGCGAAGGCCGGCGCCAGCGGGCCGGTGGCAGGCCCGGCGCCGCCGTCACGGGCGGTGAACGCGACGCCACGGTGCCCCTCGAGCAGGCGATTCGCGAGCAGGCGGCGGGAGTCTGGGTGGAGGGCAGCGGCATCTTGCGCCGCGTGCTGCGCGACGATCTGCGGGGCCGGCAGCACCAGCGCTTCGTTCTCGCGCTGCCGGGCGGTGGCACGCTGTTGGTGGCCCACAACACCCAACTCGCCGAGCGGGTGCCCGCGGAAGTCGGCGCCACGGTGCGTTTTCGCGGCCGCTACGAATGGAATCGCCGTGGCGGCGTGGTGCACTGGACACACCATGATCCGCGCGGCGGCGCCGGCGGCTGGCTGGAGCTCGACGGCAACCGCTATGACTGAGCGCGCTGCGGCGCTTCGCCGCGGTCGATTCCTGCTCGCAGCGTTACTCATCGCGCCGTTGTCGGCGGCGCCCGCGCGCGCAGCTTCGGTGCTCGAGGACGCCGGCTTCCTGGCCGCCGTCGACCGCGGGCTGGAGCATCTCTACGACTTTCGGTTCGCGGCGGCGAAGCTCGAGCTCGAGGCCGCCGCGGCGGGTTATCCCGATCACCCGGTGGGACCCTTCCTCGAGGCGATGCCGGGGTGGTGGCAGGCGCTCGCCGATCCCGACGATGCCTCCCTGCGGCCGCCGGTGCGGGCGACGCTCGAGCGCGCCCTCGAGCTGGCGGATCGCCGGCTCCGCGCCGCGCCAAAGGACCCCGATGGCCGCTTTTTCCGCGCCGCGGCCCTCGCCTGCCGGGGCCGCCTGCGCTCCTACGACGGGGAGTGGATCGCCGCCGCCTGGGACGGCAAGCGCTCCATCGACCTCGTGCGCGAGCTGCGGGCGGAGCAGCCCGCCAACCACGATCTGCTCTTCGGGCTCGGCCTCTACGACTTCTACGCCGACGTGGTGCCGAAGCAGTACGCCGTGTTTCGCCCGCTCACCGCCTTCTTCCCGCGCGGCGATCAGGCGCGTGGCCTCGCGGAGCTGGCTCAGGTCGAGCGCGACGGGCACTTCGCGCGCGTCGAAGCGGCCTTCGCGCGGCTGGAGATCGAGTACCTGTGGCTGGAGGATCACAACGCCGCGCTGGCCCACGCCGAGACGCTGCGCGCGCGTTTTCCCGGCAACCCGATCTTCCATCTCTATCTGGCGCGCTGCCGCGCGGCACGCACGGAATGGGCCGCGGCGCGCGTGGTCGCGGCGGAGATCCTCACCCGCGCCCTCGCCGGGCAGCCGGGCTACGGCGGCTATCAAGCCGAGGCGGCGCGTTACTTTTCCGGCCGCGCCGATCTCGCCGAACGGCGCTGGGCGGAGGCGGTGCGTGGCCTCGAGGAGCTCGAGGCCGAGGCGGGCAAGCGCGGTTCGAGGTCGCGTTGGCGCACGCTCGGTGCGCTGGTGAGGGGCATGGCGCACGACGCGGCCGGAGACCGCAAGCGGTCGGCGGACGCCTACCGCGAAGTCTTGAAGCTGCGCGACACCGGTGACGCCCACGCGCGCGCGCGCGGTTACCTCAAGAAACCGTACGTCGCGGCGAGCTGACCGCGGCTCAGCCCGCGCCAGCGCTCTGGCGCAGGAGCGAGCGCACCTCTTCGAGGTCGAAGTCGCTGCCGCTCTGCTTGAAAAGCATCACGCCACGGTGATCGCGAACCACCAGACCCCCGCCGGGGAAGCCGAGCATCGTCAGATCGCGCTTGGCGTCGGGAGTCGACGAGTCGACGAGTCGCACAGCGACGCGTTGAGGAAACTCGGTTTCCAGCCCCTGCAGAGCGGGCCGTAACCGCTCCAGAGCTTCCGAGCCGCTCTGGTAGTAATAGACCACCTGGATCCGGCGATCCGAGCCGCCACAAGCCAGGGCAAGTCCGGCGATCAGCGCCGCCGCGGCCAGCGCGACGTTCGAGCGACTTCGGGAGAGCATCGAGTCCCTCCTGCTAAGAAAGGATTGTTGGGCGATTTTACACCCCCGGCGGCGTTTGCGCTCTCTCCCATTTCGTAGCGCGGCCGGTCTCGACGCAGCGAGGGCCGGCACCCGGATCAAGTATGCTCGTCCTTACATCCCCACGATGGTGGATCTCCGGCTGGTCCTCCTGGTCAGCTACGCGTTGCAGGCCCTCGGCGCGGTCGCTCTGGCCTTCGTGCTGCGCCGCTACTACCGGATCTACCGCCATCGCTACCTGCTGCACTGGACATGGAGCTGGCTCGCTTTCGGGCTGTATCTCATCGGCTTCGCCTCGCTGGTGACCTTGAGCGAGAGGCTGGCGCCGACCAGCTGGACTCTGGCGGCGGTGGCCACGATGGTCCTGGTCGCCGGCTGCTGGCAGGTCGTCTGGCTGCTGGCCGGGGCCTGGGAGCTGGACCGCGACCGTGACGTGCCGGCGGCCGCTCTGCGCTGGGCGCTGGCGGCCTGCGCCGTGGGGGCCGTCTGCGTGGTCCTCGGCTCACTCGCGTTGGCGGCGCCGTGGCGGCGCTGGCTGCTCACCGGCGGACGCGCGCTGCCGGCCGCATTCGCGTTCCTCGCCGCGGCCACCGTGCTGCTGCGCACCGGCGCCGAGCGCAGCAACCTCGGCAAGCGGATGGTGGGCTCGCTGTTCGCGATTTGCGCGCTGGAACAGCTGGCGTACAGCATCCTGGAACTGCCCGCTTGGCAGAGCGCCAGCCCCTTTGCCGGCGGGGCGTTCATCGCCACGTTCGATTACGCCCTGCAGGGATTGATGGGCATCGGCATGGTGATCTGGCTGCTCGAGGACGAGCGCTGGCGCGTCGTCGAGGCCGCCGAGCAGATCAAGGCTCTCGCCTATCACGATCCGGTCACGTCGCTGCCGAATCGCAACTTCTTCTTCGAGCACCTGCGGCTGGCCCTGCCCCATGCGCAGCGGGCGCGGCGCGGGGTGGCGATGTTGTTTGTCGACCTCGACCAGTTCAAATCGGTCAACGACACCCTCGGTCACTCCTTGGGCGACCAGGTGCTGCGCACGGTCGCCGCGCGGCTGCGCGGCGCGCTGCGCGCCGAGGACCTGGTGGCGCGCTTCGGCGGCGACGAGTTCGTGATCTTCCTGCCCGGCCAGGGGTCCGACAGCGCGGTGGAAGAGCTCTGCCGCAAGCTGCTCGACGCGGTGCGCGAGCCCGTTGCACTGCTCGGCCGTGAGGTCTATCCCACGGCGAGCATCGGCGTGGCGATGTATCCGCAAGACGGCGACGACGGCGAGGCGCTGCTCAAGCTGGCCGACCTCGCGATGTACGAGGCGAAGGAGCAGGGGGGCGACGGCTTTCAGCTCTATCGTCCGCCGCTGGGCAAGAAGCGGCTGGCTCAGGGCGGCATGGAGCACGATCTGCGGCGGGCCCTGCAGGCCAACGAGCTGCTGATTCACTACCAGCCGGTGGTCGATCTGGTGAGCGAGCGCACCGTGGGTTTCGAAGCGCTGCTGCGCTGGGCGCATCCGCAGCGCGGCCTGCTGCTGCCCGGACATTTCCTGGGGTCCAGCGAGACCTCGGGCGTGCACGACCTGATCGACGCCTTCGCGCTCCGCCAGGCCGCCGAGCAGGCCCTGGTGTGGCGCAAGGCCGGACTGCGGCTGCGGGTGGCGGTGAACGCCTCGGCTCGCGCCCTGCAGCGCCAGGGCCTGGTCCCCCTGGTGCAGGAGACCCTGGCGGCGGTCGGCCTGCCGGGAGACGCGCTGCTGCTCGAGATCACCGAATCCGCGGCGCTGCGCAACGCCGAGGCCACGCAAGCGGCGCTGTTCGGTCTGCGCGAGCTGGGTGTGAAAGTGGCGATCGACGACTTCGGCACCGGATACGCGTCGCTTTCCTACCTGCGCACCTTCCCCGTCGACATCGTGAAGATCGACCTCTCGTTCATCAGCGGTCTCGGCAAGCAGCCGCAGAGCGCGGCGATCGTTTCCGCGGTCATCAGCCTGGCGCACAGCCTGGGCGTCGAGGTGGTCGCGGAGGGCGTCGAGACCCGTGAGCAGGCGTCGTTGCTGCGCGGCTACGGCTGCGACCTTGCGCAGGGCTATCTCTACGGCCCGCCGCGCGCGCCGAGCGATCTGGCCCTGGTGGGCCCGACCCGCGGCCTGCTTCAGGCCGAGGCCGGCTGAGCCGGTTCAGCCGTTTGCCGACAGGATGGCGCGGAGGAGCGCGATGTTGTCGCGGTGGCCGGTCAGCCGCGCGGTCACCTTGCCGCGGATCGGATAGCCCAGCAGGTAGAGGTCGCCGATGATGTCGAGGATCTTGTGGCGCACGAACTCGTCGGGGAAGCGGAGCTCGGTGTTGAGCACGTCGTCCTCGCCGACCAGGATGAAGTTGTCGAGCCGGCCGCCGGAGCCCAGGCCGAGCTCGTTCATCATCTTGAGGTCGCGCATGAAGCCGAAGGTGCGGGCCGGGCGCGATCTCGCGCTCGTAGTCGGCGAAGTCGGCGAGCTCGAAGTCGTAGCACTGCTCGCCGATCGGCGGCGGGTAGCGCAGCAGGTAGGAGACCGAGAAGCCGTCGTACGGCTCGATCGCGCAGCAGCTTCTCGCCGCTCGCCGACTTCGTAGCGCCGGTCGATCACGAATTCGCGGCGCGGCGCTCCCTGGTCCTCGAGCCCGATCTGCTCGAGCGTCCGGCAGAACTCGAGCGCCGAGCCGTCGAGCACCGGCACCTCGCCGTGCACCTTGATCAGCAGGTTGGTGACCCCGCGGCGTGGAGCGCCGAGAGCAGGTGCTCGACGGTCTTGATCGTCGCGCCGTTCGCGACGAGCGTCGTGGCGTACTCGGTGTCGCCGACCGCCGCGACGTGCGCCGGGATCGCGTCGCCCGGTGGGCAGGGTGAGGAAGTGGATGCCGCTGTCCGGGGGGCAGCGGCTGGAGGACCATGCCCGGTGCGCCCGCCCGAATGGAGGCCCAGGCCGTAGACCACGGTCGGCTGGCGGATGGTGCGCTGCGGCTCGCGTCGGCTGGCGCGGAGCGCGCGGAGCGGCGGCGAGCGCGCGCGCGCAGCCGGCGCGGTCGGTCGAGGGCCGCTGCCGGCGAGCGCCGCAGCTCGCAGGCGCGTCGCGCGCCGCGGTCGAGCGCGCCGCGGCGGCCTCGGCCGCCTGCTCGTAGGAGAGCGGCTTCTCGAGGTAGTCGAAGGCGCCCATCTTGATCGCGCTTGACCGCGGTCGACGGTGGTGCCGTGGCCGGACATCATGACCACCGCCGCTGCCGGGATCGAGCTCGCGCAGCGCCTGCAGCGTCTCGAGGCCGTCGCGGTCGGGCAGCCAGACGTCGAGAAAGACGACGTCGGGCCGCTCGCTCGCGGTAGAGGGCAGCGCCTCGTCGCCGCTGCCGGTGGTGAGCGGTGCGGTAGCCCTGGTCGGCGAGGACGCCGGCCAGCGTGGCGAGGATGCCGGGCTCGTCGTCGACGATCAGGATCAGCGGCGCCATCGAGCGACATCATATGGCCGCCTCGAGCTCGGGGCGAAGGGCGCGAGATCGCTCTGATACCATCGATGCCGGTGTCCAAGACGGCCAAGAAGTCGACCTATCGCGTGATCTTCCAGCAGCAGGGTCAGGTGGTGGAGCTCTACGCGCACCACGTCGGACAAGGGAGCCTGTTCGGCTTCGTCGAGGTCGAGGATCTGGTCTTCGGTACCAAGTCTCAGGTGGTGGTGGATCCCGGCGAGGAGAGCCTGAGAAACGAGTTCGGGGGCGCCAAGCGGCTGTACATTCCGATGCACGCGGTGGTGCGCATCGACGAGGTGGAGCGCGAGGGGCCCTCGCGCATGCGCCCCGCGGAAGGGGAGAACGCGATCGTGCGCGCCTTCCCGTTGCCGATGCCGCCGCCCGGGCCGCGTTCCAAAACTTGATGATCTAGGTGCGGGGGGAGCGATGCTGAGCTTGAGTGTCTACAAGGTGGCGCATCTGTTCGGCGTGCTGCTGGTGTTTCTCGGTTTCGGCGCGCTGGTCGGCGACGGCAGCAACCGGCGGACGGCGCAGATCGCCCACGGCCTCGGCCTGGTGATCGTCCTGGTCGCCGGGTTCGGCGCCCTGGCGCGGCTCGGGATATCCGGGCCGGGGAGCTGGCCGCTCTGGATCTGGCTGAAGTTGGCGATCTGGCTGGCGCTCGGCGCGCTAGTCACCGTCGCCAAGCGATCCCGCGGCACGGCCAAGATGCTGTGGTGGCTGCTGCCCGTACTCGGGGCCGCGGCGGCCTACCTGGCGATCTACAAGCCCGGCGCCTGACCCCGGACCGATGGACGATCTGCGTTGGCCGCTGGCCGCCGCCCTGGTGGTGATCGGTTTCGCCGGCACCGTGCTGCCGGCGCTGCCCGGCGCGCCGCTGGTGTTCGCCGGGCTGCTGGTGGCGGCGTCGATCGACGGCTTCCAGAAGGTCGGCTGGTTTACGCTCGGGGTGCTCGGCGTGCTCACGCTGATCAGCTTCGGGGTCGATTTCGTGGCCGCGGCGGTCGGCGCCAAGCGGGTCAAGGCGAGCCGCCTGGCTCTGCTCGGCGCGTTCCTGGGCACCATCGGCGGGCTTTTCTTCGGCTTACCCGGGCTCATCGCTGGACCCTTTCTAGGCGCCGCAGCGGGGGAGTACGCCTCGAATCGGGACCTCGTGCGGGCTAAGGAAGTCGGCATCGGAACCTGGCTCGGGCTGCTGGTGGGCGTCGCCCTCAAGCTGGCGATCATCTTCACCATGCTCGGCGTTTTCACGCTCGCCTACGCTCTGTGACCCGGCGGCCGTTTGGCCGTCACCCCGGAGTCTGATAATATTTGTCGGCCCGCATCATGGGCCCACGCAGTCCCCCGACCTTTCAACTCGCGCAGGAGAGGACCATGATTACCAAGACTTTCGCTCAGGACGGCCTTACGTGCCGCGTCACCTTTCGTCTCACCGCCCCGGTCGACTCGGCCGCGCTGCTCGGTGACTTCAATCGCTGGAATCCCGACGTCCACCCCCTCGAGCGGGATGAGGACGGCACTCTCGGCGTTACCCTCGCGCTGGAACCCGGGGACTATCGCTTCCGCTACCTGGTCGACGGCCTCTATTGGCTCAATGACGCCGGCGCCGACGCCGTCGTGCCGAACCTCTTCGGCACCGCTGACTCGGTGATCGCGGTGCGCGAAACGCCGCTCGCGATCCCGGAAGTGGCAGCGGCCCCCAAGCCGAAGACCGCGCGTCCAAAGGCCGCCGCCAAGCGCCCGGCCGCCAAGACCGCGAGCAAGCCCGCCGCGGCCCCCAAATCCGCCAAGCCCCCGCACCCCCAAGTCCAGAAAGCCCACCGCCTAAAAGGGGACAGTTTCCCTTTTCTGCGGATATCCGGTTTCTTGAACGAGCGCCGCCTTCGGGCGGCGTTCGTGTTTCCGGATCTCTTGAGAAAAAGTATCCTTTGGCCCTGATGAGCGAGCGAAGGGTGCTGGGTCGGGCGGCGGAGCTGGCTGCCCAGTTTCTCGATGGGGTTGGCGGACGGCCGGTTCGCGCCCAACTCGGGCGCGACGAGTTGTTGTCTCTGCTCGGCGGGCCGCTGTCCGAGCAGGGTGAGGACGCGTCCTCGGTGATCGAGCGGCTGGCGGCCGACGCCGACGGAGGGCTCCTCGCCTCGACGGGTCCGCGTTACTTCGGCTTCGTCATCGGCGGCTCGCTGCCCGGTCGCGGTGGCCGCCGACTGGCTGACCTCCGCCTGGGATCAGAACTCCGGTCTGTTCGCGACGTCGCCGGCGGTGTCGGTCATCGAAGAGACCGCGGGCGGCTGGCTGCGCGAGCTCTTCGGACTGCCGCGCGCCACCAGCGTCGGCTTCGTCACCGGCTGCCAGATGGCCAACTTCACCGGCCTCGCCGCCGGCGCGGCATGCGCGTGCTCGAACGCGCCGGCTGGAACGTCGAGCTGCGCGGACTCTACGGAGCGCCCGAGATCCAGGTGGTGGTGGGCGAGGAGGCGCACGTCACCGTTTTCTCCGCCCTGCAGATTCCTCGGGCTCGGGCGCGAGCGCGTGCATCGAGTCGCGGCCGACGGGCAGGGCCGCATGCGGGCGGATCTCTTGCGCGATCACCTGCGCGCCCTCCCCGGCGGGCCGACGATCGTCTGCGCCCAGGTCGGCAACGTCAACAGTGGCGCCTGCGATCCGATGACGCGGATCGCCGACGCCGCCGCCGAGCGCGGCGCCTGGCTGCACGTCGACGGTGCTTTCGGGCTGTGGGCCGCGGCGAGCTCCGTCAGCGCGCCACCTGACGGCGGCGTGGAGCGCGCCGACTCGTGGGCGACCGACGCGCACAAGTGGCTCAACGTTCCCTACGACTGCGGCGTGGCGATCGTGCGCTCATCCGGCCGCCCATCGCGCGGCGATGACCACGGCGGCGCCCTATCTCGTGCAGACGCTCGGCAGCGAGATGGACTCGTTGGATTGGGCGCCGGAGTTCTCGCGCCGTGGCCGCGGGGTTCCGGTCTACGCGGCGTTGCGCACCTCGGGCGGCAAGGCGTCGCCGCGCTGATCGAGCGCTGCTGCGCGCTCGCCCGCCGCATGGCCGAACGATTGTCGGCGGCGCCGGGGATCGAGATCCTCAACGACGTGGCCCTCAACCAGGTGTTGGTGCGCTTCCATGCCCGCGACGGTGAGGACGAAAAGGCGGCCGACGAACTCACCCGGCGTGTGGTGAGCGGTGTTCAAACCGACGGCACGTGCTGGCTTTCCGGCAGCAATTGGCACGGTAGAGCGGTGATGAGGATTTCGGTCTCCAACTGGTCGACCCGCGAATCCGACATCGACCGCTCCGCCGAAGCGATCCTTCGGATCGCCTCATCCCAACCCGCGCACTGACCCTCTTCCGGCCTCGGCCGGCCCATTTTTGCTGGCCCGACCGCGGTCTCTCTCGCGCGTGGGATCGAAACTTGCAACACGGCATGGCCAGGGCAGTTTGCGCCCGCTTGGCCCAGCAAGGCCCGGGTCATCCGTGGGCATGAATCTTGGACTTGGAGAATTGGTGAGGGCCGCCCGGATCGGTGAGAGCCATCTTGGGCAGAGTGCCAACAGGCCGTTCAACGAAAGGGAGAAGATGAAGAACAAATTTCTGATCGCAGGATTCGCTGCACTGTTGTTCGTCGGCATGAACGTGCCGTCACAGGCCGGAGAAACGACCCTCGAAGGCTTCTTTGGCTACTATGATCCCAACGCAGTCGAGGACAACGGCGAGATCTACGGTGGCGCGTGGGGCTATCGGCCCAACGACCACTTCGGTTTCATGCTCTCGGCCGGCGTCATCGACCTTGAAGACGATTTTCTGGACTTCGAGGACGCGAACCTGCAGTACGGCTTGCTGCTCGCGGATCTGTCCTTCCAGTGGTACCCGACCGGGAACAATTTCTACCTCTTCGCGGGTCCAGGCTATTCCGAGATCGATCTCGAGATCGACATTCCCGGTGAGGACAACGACATCGAAGAGGACAGCAGCAGCTTCACCGTCAACGGCGGCCTGGGCTACCGGTGGGATATCGGCAACTTCTTTATCCGACCGCAGGTGATGGCGCGCTGGTTCGACGAGCAGGACTTCGAGGCCGACGAGGTCGAGTCCTACGACGGACTGGACACTCAGTACTCGATCGGTCTGGGCTGGCGTTTCTAGACATCAAGGCGGTGGGCGGGCTCATCCGGGCCCGCCCGCCGATCAGGCCTCGGCGGGCGCGGCCAGCGCCGGCCCGCCTCGCTGCAAGCCGTACGAGGACGGATCGGCACGCCGCATCGCCGCGGCGCCGAAACCCGCCACCTCGCGCAAGTAGGCCACGAAACTGAAGCCGCCGCGGCGCAACACCGGATGGTGATTGATCCACACCACGCATGCCGCGCCACCCAGCAGCACCCAATGTACTAACTCGACGAGGGACTGACCGCCGCGCCCCTGGCGCAGGATGGCGAGACGCTCGCATTGAAATCGAACGTGCGGGTCCTCGTCTTCCAGGATGCGCTGACACAGCGCGCGCAGAGTCCGCGAATGAGTCGCGTCGCGCAGCCCCTGGTAGTAGACCTGGGCGATGATCTCCGCCGTTACCAGGACGCGAATCGCCAGCTCGAGTCCGGCCAGCTTGCGCATACCGCGAAAGACACGGTCGGCCAGGCTGTGTCCGAGCCGGCCGATCCCCTCGCCGTCCATGAACTCGCCCAGCACCCGCGCATGGCGATTCTCCTCGCCGATGAAAAGATCGATCGCCGTGGCGTAGTCGCGGTCGCCGGAGCGGCGGCACCAGCGCCTCGCCAGCAGCTTCAGGTGCCGGCCCTCAGAGCTCTCGCCGAGCTGGAATTCGGCGATCGAATCGGCGATGCAGCGCCGTTCCCAGGGCGACAGCGTGGGACCGGTGCCGGCCTTGCCAGCGAGCCTCGCTGCGTTGTCGTGAAAGTACTCGACCCAGCTTCGCGACGACTCCGGCTCGACCGGCAACTCCCGCGCCGTGCTCATCATCGGCCCGCCTCCTTTCGCCGGCGGGACCAGCCCCGCCGGCGGGAGGAATCCCACCAAGCAATTGCGGCGAAGGTGAGGCGGTGGCTGGGCAGCCCGCGGGCGCGCGGGCTCAGGCCTCGCGCAGGTAGCCCCAGTTGTGCAGTTTGTCCGAGTCCTCTTCCCAGCGGTCGGAGATGTCGTCGCGGTAGTACATGCTGGGAATGAGGATGTTCTTGATCCGGGCGTAGGCCGCCGCCTTGGCCTGCTTCATGGTCGAGCCGATGCCGACCACGGTCAGCACCACGCCCGCCGTGCCCGCCACCAGCCATTGGCCGTTGACCATCTTGGCGTCTTCGATGTGCACCGCTTCGGGCGCGCCCTTCTTGAAGAAAATGACGGAGTTCTTCGACATTTCGAGGAACGTCTGGTCGTCGTCGAAGGGGTACGGCGGCACGATGATCCGCACGCCCACCTGGAAGCCGGAGCGCGTTTTGAAGCGGGTGAGCGTGCCGGCGGCGAGCCCGTGGAAGAACTCGCCGATGGGCGTCGTCATGCCTTCCTGCTGGATGAAGATCGTCGGATAGCCGAAGCGCGAGGTGAACTCCAGGGGATAGATGCCGTTGGCGTTGACGATGCAGTTGAGATCGACGTAGCCGACGTACTTCTCTCTCGCCAGCACCGGCTCCATCTTCTTCAGCGTCTGGTTGAATAACTTGTTGGGCTCGCTCCAGAACATCGAAGTGCCCATCTCGCCGGTGGAGGGGCCGAGGTTGCCGGGGAAGAGTTTCTTGTGCTCGAAGTTGATGTTGATCGGCACGGCGAACTCTTTGCCGTTGAAGAACGCGCCCACCGCGACCTCGACGCCGGTGACCCGCTTCTGCAGCTGGAAAATCTTGATCTCGTCGGCCAGCGCGCGCTTGTAGGCCTCCATGACTCGGATCACGTCACCGCCGTCGTCCTCTTCTCCGACGAACAGCCGCCGCTTGACGTTCTGGGCCTCCCCCGACGGCTTGATGACGTAGCGCGACGGGTTGTCCTTGACGTATTCGATGGCGTTGTCCCAGTCGTCGAAATCGCGATACGGGATGATGTTGACGCCGGCCTTCTTGAGCTCCTCCTGGCCGAACGAGCGATCGTCTTCGAGATTGTCGGTGTACTCGCTGCCGCCCACCACCAGCTTGCCGGCGGTGCGCAGCTCCTGGGCGATCTTGCCCTGGCCGAGGGTGTCGTCGAAGACGATGACGTCCGCCCAATCGACGTGCTTCTTCCAGTCGCGCACCTTGGGCACGAAGCCGTCGGCGATGTCCCGCTCCTTGGCGTCGTCGATGTAGTAGCGCACCTCGTGGCCTTCCTTGAGGATCTGCCAGGCGATGTCGCCGATCAGAGCCGACAGCGAGACGAACAGGTAGTTGCGCTTTTCCACGAGGCCTCCCGGATTTGGCGGCGATTGTACGGCAGGGCCGTCAGCGGGTAGCGTGGAGGCATCATGAAACGTCGGCTGCGACGCATCGCTCTCTCGCTCCTGGCCGGGTTGCTCATCGGTCTGGCGGCGCTGGCGGGCTGGCTCGGCGCAGTGTACGGAGGCGGACGCCCTATTCCGATCTGACTACCGTGCCGCGCCTGCCGGAATCGGCGCTCGAGACCGTGGTCACTTTCGAACAGCCGATCGGCAACGTGGCCGTGGCGGCCGATGGGCGGATCTTCTTCACCGTTCATCCGGAGAGCCGTCCGCAGGGCCCCAAGCTCTATGAGTGGGTGGATGGCAAGGCGGTGGCCTTCCCACCGGCGGAGCGCCAGGCCGAGCTCTTCGAAACACCGCTCGGAGTGCGCGTCGACCATCGCGGGTGGTTGTGGACCATCGATCACGGCTTCCACGGGTTGCGCCACCCGCGGCTGCTCGCCTTCGATCTCGCGAGCGGAGAGCTCGTGCACGACCATCGCTTCGCCCGCGACGAGGCGCCGCGCGGCTCGTTCCTCCAGGATTTCCAGGTCGATCCGGCGAGCGGCACGGTCTACATCGCCGACGTCAGTTTTTTCCGCCGGAAGCCGGCGATTCGTGGTTTACGAGCCCGGGCTACGAGCCCGGGCGCGTCGCGTTCTCGAGAGCGCCCCCTCGGTTTCGTCTCAAGAGTGGCTCATCCGCAACCCGGCGAAGACCATGCGCTTCGTTTTCGGACTGGTGTCGTTGCGCATCGGCATCGACGGCGTCGCGGTGGCGCGTGACGGCACTTGGCTGGCTTGGGGCGCCATGACCCATGACACGCTGTACCGCGCCGCCACCTCGGACCTGCGCGATGCGACGCTGTCGCCGGAGGCGCTCGCCATTCGCGTCGAGGCGGTGGGACGCAAGCCCCTCAACGACGGGTTGTCGACCGACCGCGACGGCAACGTTCTGATCACCGATGTCGAGCATGGCGCGGTGCTGCGCATGTCGCCGGACGGCGTGCTGGAGACGCTGATCAAGAGCCCGCGTATCCGCTGGGCCGACGCTCTGTCGTTCGGTCCGGGTGGCTGGCTCTACGTCGCGGACAGCGCGATTCCCGATCAGATGCTGCGCAGCCGCCGCCACATGCGCGCCGCGGCGCCCTACTTCGTCTACCGCTTCCATCCCGGTATCGACGGCGCGCCCGGGCAGTAGTCGCGGGTCAGTAGTAGCGCGCGATGACGCCGCCGAGCGCGAGCGTGAGGATGGCTGCCTCGACGGCCGCCAAGTGCCACGCGTAGCGCGAGAGGTCTCGACCGGCAAATCGCCGCCACTGCAGCAACAGCGCTCCGGCAGGTGCCAAGGGCAGCAGGTAGCGGCCCTGCAAGCCTTCGATCCACGGCTGGCGATAGGGCGTGTAGGTGACGTATTGCGAAGCCGCGATCGCCGCCCAGGTGCCGAGCAGGACGAGTACGAGAACCAGCCGCTGCCGTGGCGTCGGGAGGGCGGCGGGATACGACTCGACCACTGCGAGCGCGGCGAGAAGCAGCCCCGCCGCGCCGACCGCGATCCACGGCACGTTGGCGTCGAGCCAACCGAGCTGCCTGCCCAGGAACTGCAACGAGTACCACTTGGCGTGCATGAGGGCGTCCGTACCGAAGACCATGACGAAATGCAGCGGCTCGGTGAAGAGCTCGCGGATCTGCCGTCCCGGGTCGACCGCCGCGCCCTCGCGAGTGGGCAGGTCGATACGCCGCCAGCACCAGAGCGAGAACGTCATGGCCGCGGCGCAGCTCGAGGCGATGATCGCCCGGCCCCGCCAGCCTCGCGGTCGCGCGAACCGGGCCAGCGGAATCAGCGCCAGCAGACCGCAGAGCAGGGCGTAGGGAAGCTTGGTCAGACAGAACGCCGCCCCGGCGGCGGCGAGCACCGCCACGTCGCGGCTCACGAGCGGGCGCTCCGTCCACGCTGCGCGGGCGACCAGGGCGGTCCAGAGAAAACCCAAGCTGATCAACATGGCGTCGGCGGAGAAACCGGATATCTGACAGATCGTCATCGGCAGCAGCGCGATCGCCGTCCACAGCAGCCGGCGCGACGGCGCAAGCCGCAGCGCCAGAGCGAGCAGCGCGCAAGCAGCAAGCAGATTGGCGATTCGGCCGAGGAAGAAGCAAACCAGCGGCGAGGCGCCTGCGAGGCGTCCGAGCGCGATGGCGATCGCGGCCGGCAGATAAGGCAGCGGACTCGCCGAAGCGGTATTCGCGAAGTCCACCCACGCCGTGCGCTCCGGCTCGAGCGGCCGGCGCAGCGCGGCAATCGTGGCGCGCGGGTCGATCTTGCGCGCGTAGTTCAAGGGCAGGTCCCCGGCGAGGTCGTGAGCCAGGGCAGGTAGCGACGCCGGCAGATAATCGCCGGCCCGCCCGGGCTCCTTGATCGGCAGCAGGCGGCCGCCGGCGATCGACCAGGCGCGCATGAAGTGAGACGGCTCGTCCGCAATCGAGAATGGCGGGAAGACGAGCGCGAAGACCAAACCGAAGGGCACCGCCACCAGCAGGAACAGTATCGGCGGCGTCAGCGAGCGCCCGGGTGACTCGGTCATCGCTTCCTCGTCGTTCGATGAGTCGCGGGGGCGGTCCAGGGATCTTCCGGCCAGGGGTGCTTCGGATAGCGGCCCCGCAGCTCCTTGCGCACCTCCTGGTAGGCGCCGTCCCAGAAGCTGCGCAGGTCGCGCGTCGTCTGCACCGGCCGGCCGTTCGGGAGCCAGTAGCGCGAAGGTGACGGGCTCGCGTTGCGCCCCGAGGCATGGCGACTCCGCCAGGCCGAAGAGCTCCTGCAGCTTCACCGCCGCCAGCACCGAACCGTCGTCACGATAATCGAGCCGCGCCTGCCGGCCGCTCGGCAGCGCGAGCGTAGCCGGCGCGCCACGCTCGAGCCGGCGCGAGATGTCGCCCGGCAGGAGCTCGAGCAGGTTCCATTCGAAGAGCTTCGAGCGCCCCGCGGCCGCCTCGCGCAGCAGACCGGGCAGGTCGATCTCGAGCCCGGCAAAGCGCAGCCGCCGCCGGGCCTGTTCGTTGTGCTCGCCGGGCGGGCGGCGCAGCAGCTCGGTGCTCACCAGGTCGGCCGCCGCGGCGCTCTCCGGGGCGAGACCGCGCTCGCCGAGCGCGATCGCGCCGTGGAACGAGCGCTCGGCGGCGCGCACCGCGCCGCTCTCATCGAGCCAATGGACGCGCTCGACCCGCGTCACCGGGATCCATTCGCGGCGAACCGCGCTCGCCATCCGCACCAGCATCTCATCGGCGGCGGAGCTGCGCGCCGCGCCGTGTGTTTCCAGCGCGACCAGGAACTCTGAGTCGCGCACCGCGCTCTCGCGGGCGAGGGTCGCGCCCTGGCCACCCGCCAGGAGCAGGCGCGGAGATCCGGGCTCACGCCGCCGCGCGACGCGATCTGGGTAGCCGCGCAGGGCGGCCCGGAGCAGGCTTTCTTCCTCGGCCGCCGAGTGGCGGAGAACAGAGCCGCCGGGTTCCCGGCGCGCCGGCCGGACCGGACGATCGGCGATCAGGCGCTCGAGCTCGGACGCCGCGGCGCGCACCGAAGCCGGCGCCGAAGGCAGTCGATCCGCCGCGGTCAGGAGGTCGGACTCGCTAGTCGCCGCGCTGCCGGACGCTCGAAAGCCCTCGGCGAGGACCGCGCAGGCCGCCGCCGTGAGGCGCGTCGGCGCCTCGAGCAGCATGCGCCCGAGCCGCGGGTGGAGGGGCAGGCGGTGCAGACGCTCGCCGAGCGGCGTGAGGCGTCCGCCCGCTGTCGCCTCGAGCCGTTCGAGCAGCTCGAGAGCGGCGGCGGCGCGGTGGGCCGGCGGCGGATCGAACCACGGGAACGCGCGCGGATCGGCGCCCCAGGCCAGGACCTCGAGAAACGGCGCGGCGAGGTCGACGCGCTCGATCTCGGGCTCGCGATGAGGCCGCAACTCCAGCCGCGGATCCCAGAGCCGAGTGGCCCGCCCGGGCCCGGTGCGCCCGGCCCGCCCGGCGCGCTGCTCGGCAGAATCGCGCCCGATGCGCTCCAGCCGTAGCCGGTCGAGACCGCTTTCGACATCGAAGCGCAACACCTTGTGCAAGCCGCCGTCGATCACTTCGACGACTCCGTCGACGGTGATCGAAGTCTCCGCGACGTTGGTGGCCAGGATCACCTTGCGGGCCGCGGTGGGCGCCAGAGCGCGATCCTGCGCCTCCGCCTCGAGGGCGCCGTAGAGCGGCAGGATCATCGTATCCGCGGGGCGCCAGGGCGCGGCTTCGATCTCGGAGCGTAGACGCTCGATCTCGGCCGCGCCGGGGAGGAACACGAGCACGTGGCCACGAGCCGTTCCGAGCGCCTCGCGAATCGCGGTCGCGGGAGTGGCTTCGGGCGCGTGCCGGATCTCGACCGGGTGAAGCCGTCCCGGCACCTCGATCACCGGACAATCGTCGAGGTAGGCCGAGACGCGCTGCGCGTCGAGCGTCGCCGACATCACGACGAGGCGCAACTCCGGCCGCGCCCGGCGGGCCTCACGCACCAAGGCGAGCGCGAGGTCGGCATGCAGGCTGCGCTCGTGGAACTCGTCCAGCACGACGGTGTGGAACTCGCTGAGCAGCGGGTCTTGCTGCAGCCGCGCGGTGAGAATCCCCTCGGTTGCCACCAGGAGGCGCGTCTGGTCTCCGAAGCGCCGTTCGAAGCGCACCTGCCAGCCGACCTCGAGGCCGATCGTCCAGCCCCGTTCCTCGGCGATTCGCCGCGCCAACGAGCGCGCGGCGATTCGCCGCGGCTGGAGGAGGATCACTTTGCCGTCCCCGGCCAGCGCCGGCGGCACGCGGGTGGTCTTGCCAGCACCGGGGGCCGCGACCACGACGAGCGCCCGCCGCTCGCGCAGGCGGGCGACGATCTCGGGAACGAAGGGATCGATGGGCAGCGGCAAGAGCACGGCGAGAGTCTAGCCGTGCTCCCAATGCCGACGGCGACGCCGCTACATTCCTGCCTGCTGGTTCAGTTGCAGCCGAATGCCGCCGTGTCCTGAATCGGCACCGCCGGCTTGAGGTCCGGGTTCGAATACTGCCGTGAGGCCCCGGTGACCGTGTCTTTGACCGTCACCGTGAAGCCGACGTTGGTGCCGGCGGACAGGAAGACCCACGCCTTGCCATTCGAGTTGCAGCCGTCCAGGATCTTGACGAAGACCTCAGGATTGTCGGCGGCGAAGAACGAGAACAGCCCGCCGCGGTCCATGCCGGTGGCCGACAGCGAGGCCGCTTGGGCATCGCCCGAAAGGCCGCCGCCCTGGGTGGTCGAGAAGGTGGCGCGGATCTGGTAGCGGCGATCGCCGGGGTTGCGGTCGATGCACAACGTGGTCGCGTTCTCCGAGCACTGGCCTGAGCCGCCGGAGCCGCCGCCGATCTGGATCTTGTAGCCACTGCCCGCCGCGGCGGCGACCTTGACCACCACGCCCGAGGGATCGCGGAATTCGTCGCCGGTTCTCCACACCGCGCCCTCGGTGCAGCCCTGGTCGGCGGGTGGCGAGTTACGCTCGACCAGCCATGCGGGCTCCGGCCTGGCGGTGTCGACCTCGTGAATGATCACGCCGTCGCTGGGCAGCCAGCTGTCGTAACCGGCGAGATTCCGCACCTCGACGGTGTAGAAGCGGGTCGTGCCGGGGATCGGTACCTGAATCATCCGCGGCGTACCGGCCGCCGGGTCGGCGAGCGCGGCCAGCGTGACCGTCGTCGACTGCGCCGGGTCCACTTTCGCGATCGCCGCCGCAGGCAGCCAACCGAGCAGCTGGCGGTGATAGCCGATGGTCTGCTGCGGCAGCTCGCCGTAGCCGGCTTCGTAGCACTCGCCGCCGTCGCAGCGCGGGTTGGGACACCAGGTCGGCGGCATGCTCATCATGTCCCAGGGGCTGTCGTAGGGATCCGCGTCGCGGTCCGAGTTGTTCGAATGCGGCAGTCCGAGCGCATGGCCCATCTCGTGGGCGACGATCGAAAGCCGAGCCGACGAAGCGATCCATGCCAGCGGCCACTCGCGGGTCTGGCCGTCGAGGGTGGCGGTCCAGGTGCCGCCGAAGGAGCGCTCCTCGCCATCCTCGAAGAACAGGCTGATGCCGTCGTACTGAGAGAAATCGACTTCGGCGTCCGCAGCCGCCGTGCAATCGTTGAACAGGGCGGCGAAATCGCGCTCGGGAAATGAGCCCCAGGCATAGTCGGCCTTGGACTTGGGCAGCGAGAACCAGCCCGCCGCGGTGCCGCCGAGGGTCAACTGACCGTAGGAGATCTCGCGCCAGTAATGCGGCAAACGATGCTCGACCGCGGCATACATCTCGGTGAAGTGGTCGACGTCGCGATTGGGCACCACCGGCGAGTCGGTGAAACGGCAGAGGAGGCTGACCCAGCGGCGCTGGCCGCGGCTCACCGCCGCCGCGGTCACGGCGGCGACGGCCGACGAGCGGACCGCCTGGATGCCGGTGAGCGTACCGTGCGGAATGGCGGTGGCGCCGGCTGCTTCGAGCTCGACCTCGGCGTTCACCAGCTGGCCACGAAACTTCGCCACCACGTTGTGGTCGGCGTCGAGGCGGGCGAGGATCTTCTCGCCGTCATGGAGGAAGATTTCACGCCGGGCGGTCTTGCCGGCGAGCTCGTCTACCCAGATGGAATCGATGTAACCCTCGAGAGGGATGGCGGCGCGAGTGAAGCGCGGCGTCGCGAGAGACAGACAGGAGATTGCTGCGAGGCTGAGGACGACTTTGCGCGATCGCTGCGACACATGCCCTCCTTTGCGCGCGCGCACTGAGGACGTTGTCGGAACGAAGCTGCTCGATCGACCCGGTTGTTGCTAGTGCGACACCGTCCTTGTCTCACCGTGCGTCAGCTTGCTCTCGCGCGGCGCTCGACAGGGAGCTTTAGCACCTTCCGTGCCACACCCTGAAAGGACGAGGAATGAGGGACTTCGCGAGCTTTCTCGGGCGGTCCGCCCCAGCCGACTGCACGGATTGCCTGAATCAGGCCAGTCGGCGCTCGCCGCTGCGCGCGAATCGGTCGCGCCGAAGCCGCGTCTCACCCATCGCATGGCGATAGGCGCATAGAAAGCCGCCGGCGGCGACGCTGTAGTCGAGACACGCGACGTTGACGGCCAACGGCGCGGGATCCGCGTCGAAGAGCCAGTAGTGGCCGAAAAAGCAGGGCGGAGCATCGGCGGGGTAGGGCGCTGCTTCGGCCGCCGTTTTCGCCGGCAATGGCGCGGCGGGGATCTCCGGGTAGGGCGGCAGCGCGTAGTCACGCGTCGAGCGTCCCTCCGGAGGCAGGTACCACCGTACGCGCGAGGCGTGGCGAATGGCCCCGTCCTTGTCGGTGAAGGCGACACTGGAAGGCAGGGTCATCTCCTTGCCCTTGAGCAGAATCTCGAGCGCCGCGAAGAGCAGCGACTCGCGGTCGTGGCCTTCGATGAGCAGCGCATCGGTCAGCCCGCCATGGCGGCGCCAGGCGGCCTCGGCGACGGCCAGGGCCGCTGGATCCCAGCAGGCGTGCACGACGCGCAGGCCGGGCAAGTCGAGCGCCACCGGCAGGGTGCGGAACCAGTCGAGATGGCGGCGCAGCTCGGCGGGGCGCAACTGCTCGAGCGTGGCGCGAATCTGGCGCCGGTGTGAACGGTCCCGCCGGCGAAGATACTTGCCCGGAGCGTCGGGATCGCGGGTGAGGAAACCGAGCGCGTTCCACTCGTGGTTGCCGAGCACCGCGCGCGCCGAGCCCTCTTCGACCATGGCGCGCGCGATGTCGAGAGCGCGCGCGATCTGCGGCCCGCGATCGATGAAGTCGCCGACGAAGATCACCTGGCGCCGCGGATGGCGCCAGGCGCCGCCGCGGCGGCGATAACCCATGACGCCAAGAAGGGTTTCCAACTCGTCGGCGTGCCCGTGGACGTCCCCGATGATGTCGTACATGGCGCCGCGGGACGGTAGCACGCTTGACACCGGCCCCCCGCGGCGAAATGCTGCCCGCACCAGTAGCCCGTACGAAGGCGGCCGCCGGCCGCGAGGAGGCATCATGATCCGATGGAGGAGCGCTGTCGCCTGGACGCTGGTATCGATGCTCGCCGCGCCGTTGGCCGCCGCCGAGTCGCTGGGAGCCACGACTCCCCAGGCGTTGGTGGCGCGCATGCAGGCCGCGGCGGGCAAGAACGACGTCGGCGAGCTGATGTCGTGCCTGGCGCCCGACGATCGCCGCGAGATGTCGATCGGTCTGGTGGCCGGGGCCACCATGATGGTGGCCTTCATGGGCATGGCGGGCGAGATGGGCGGTGACATGGCCGAAGGAATGGCCGAGGGCATGGCGGGCGAGTCGCTGAGCGCGGAGGAGAAGGCGAAGCTCGAAAAGGGCAAGAAGGAGGTCGCCGACAAAGCCGCCGCGATGCAGGCGAAGCTCGAGGGCGTGCTCAAGAAGCACGGCGTCGACAAGATGATGGAGGACTCGACTCCGTTGCCCGCCGAAGGCCCCGAGCGCTCGAAGGCGCTGGCCGAGATGTTCAAGGACACCGACGAGATCGCCATGTCCAAGGATTTGATTGCCTTGCTCGAAGAGGTCGGCAAGGCGGAGGGAAAAGAGGACAAGCCGCAGGCCCCGCTGGAGGTGCCGAAGGAGGTGACCGACTACAAGATCACCGGCGACACCGCCACCGCCAAGTCGGGCGACGAGACGCTGGAGTTCGTGCGCGTCGACGGCCGCTGGTACTTCAAGGCGCCGGCCAAGGACCGGGAGGGTGTGCCGGGGCTGTGAGGAATCCGCCGACCGGCGGACTGCGTAACATGTCCATGCGCATCGTTTCCTGTTTCGTCCTGGCTCTCTGTTTCGCCGGCGCGGCGGCTGCCGCTCCTGTCCCGCCGCCTCCGGCCGGTTATGCCGCCGCGACGTTCGCCGGCGGCTGCTTCTGGTGCATGGAGGGTCCGTTCGACAAGCTGCCGGGTGTGGTGTCGACGACCTCCGGATATACCGGAGGGAGCCAGGAAGAGCCCACCTACGAGCAGGTTTCGGCGGGCTGGACCGGCCATACCGAAGCGGTGAGGGTGGTCTACGACCCGAAGCAGGTCACCTACGAGACCCTGTTGAACGTCTTCTGGCACAACGTCGATCCGCTGACCAAGAACGCCCAGTTCTGCGATCACGGCTCCCAGTATCGCAGCGGGATCTTTTTCCACGACGACGCCCAGAAGCTAGCCGCCGAGGCCTCGAAAAAGGCGCTGGAGGCGTCCGGTCGCTTCAAAGAACCGCTGGTCACCGAGATCACGCCGGCGGGCAAGTTCTGGGCGGCCGAGGAGTATCACCAGGATTACTACGTCAAGAACTCGTTCCGCTACAACTTCTACCGTACGGGCTGCGGACGCGACGCCCGTCTGCGGGAACTGTGGGGCAAGCACGCCGGCCACTAGTCTTCGCAGAATTTCCCCCTCCCTGGAGACGGCTGAAGCGCTTGCGGCCTGCCGTTGCCGCGAGTTAGCATCCGCGCGCTACCGTCATCAACCCACGGCTGGATACCGGCCGTTCGGATTCCGAGGGAGGGGTACGTCATGAAGCGAAAGCTGAGCTGGCTCCTGGCCAGCGGGCTCGTCATGGGAGCGGCGCTCGCCGCCGCCCAGGACGCCCAGAGCCCACCGCCGGAGCAGCCGCCCGTCGAAGAAGAGCCTGAAGCGACGGTCGAGGAAGTCATCGTCGTCACCGCATCGCGCACCGAGCAAGCTCTCTCCGAGGCGCCGGCCGCGATTTCGGTGCTGACCGCGAAGGACATCGAGCAGATCCCGGCCGACGACATCGGCGACCTGTTGCGCAACGTGCCCGGCGTCAACGTCACCCAGACCAGCGCGCGCGACATCAACATGACGTCGCGCGGCTCGACCAACACGCTCTCGACCTCGCAGCTCGTGCTGCTCGACGGACGCTCGATCTACCTCGACTTCTTCGGCTTCGTGATGTGGGACTTCCTGCCGGTGAACTTCGGCGAGGTCAAGCAGATCGAAGCCGTGCGTGGCCCGGGTAGCGCGGTGTGGGGTGCCAACGCGATGAGCGGCGTGGTCAACCTGATCACCAAGCGTCCGAAGGAGATGGTCGGCACGTCGCTGGTGGCGGGCGGCGGTGAGCTCGGCACGTTGTACGGCAGCGTGACCCACGCCGGAGTGGCCGACAACCTCGGCTACAAGGTCTCTGCCGGCTACTACGAGCAGGATCCCTACGACCGGCCGGCTTACGCCGGCATTCCGACCTTCGAGAACCAGGGCACCGAGCAGCCCAAGGGCGACGTTCGGCTCGACTGGGATCTCAGCGCCGACACGACGCTCAACATCGGCGGCGGCTACGCCGGCACCGACGGCATCGTGCACACCGGCATCGGACCGTTCGACATCGACAAGGGCTCGAACCTCTGGTACGTCAAGGGCGACTGGAACCGCCGCGCCCTGCGCATCGGCGCCTTCGCCAACTTCCTCGACGCCGATTCGCAGAACCTGGTGAGCCGCGGCATCAACGGGCAGCCGCTGGGGTTCGCGTTCTCCACCGAGACCTACAACTTCGACCTCTCCAACACCAGCGTCGTCGGCATGCACAACATCCTCACCTACGGCGGCAACTACCGGCACTACGACGTTCGACCTCGAGATCGCGCCGGAGGGCGAGGAGAAGGACGAGTGGGGCGTTTTCTTGCAGGACGAGATTCTGATCGGCGACAAGGTGCGCTGGGTGATCGGCGGCCGCTATGACGACGTCGATCCACTCGAGGACGGCGTCTTCACGCCGCGCACCAGCCTGTTGATCTCGCCCACCCAGCACCACACGTTCCGCCTGTCGTACAACGAGGCCTTCCGCACGCCGTCGGTGATCAACAGCTACCTCGACGCCACCGTGCTCGTGGGGCCGCCGTCGGGCGCCTTCTTCGTGCCGGCGCGCGCCCAGGGTCCGTCGCTGCTCGGCGTCGACCTGGTCGAAGAGCACATGACGGCCTACGAAGTGGGTTACGTCGGCACCTACGACAACGGCATGACGCTTACCGTCGCCGCCTACGAGAACACCACCGAGGATTCGATCGACTTCTACACCGCGGCCGAGTACGGCGGCGCCAACATCCCGCCCTTCATCGTGCCGCCTGGGCTGCCGCCGACGTTGCGCTTCTGCTTCGTCATTCCGCCCACACCCGCGCCGCTCGCACCGGCGCAGTTCCGCGGCTGTCCGCCGGTGGGCGTGGTGCCGGGCACGAGCATTCCGGTGGTCGGTTTCGGCGGTCTCTTCCCGTCGAACTTCAGCTACCGCAACATCGGCGAGGTCGTCGATCGCGGGGTGGAGTTCGGTCTTCAGCACCGCATGGCCGGTGCCTGGAGCTGGTTCGTCAACGCCTCGTGGCAGGACGATCCGGAGTTCGAGGGCATCACCGACACCAGCGAGCAGAACCTTCCGCCGGAGTGGCGCGCCAACTTCGGCATCGGTTATGACGTGGGCTCGTGGTTCGTGAACGGCAACGTCAACTATCAGGACGAGGCATTCTGGGGCGACGTCAACCTCGGACCTTCGACGGTCGGCTTCACCGACGCGTTCACCATGGTCAACGCCGCCATCGGCGTGCGGCTCATGGACGAGCAGCTGACGCTGCAAGTGATCGGCAACAACATTTTCGACGAAGAGGTGCAGCAGCACTTCTTCGGCGACATCATCAGCCGCAAGATCACCGGCCAGGTGGCCTACCGCTTCTAGTTCCGGCTTTCGGTTAATTCGGGACCGGGTCCCAGTTGGGCCCGGTCCTTTTATTTTGTTGGCCTTACGGCACTCTTCTTGCACGCCCGCCATGCGTCGGTAAGAGGGGGCATGAGGAGAGGTCTATTCAGTGACGCTGGTGGGCGGTAACGGACATTTCCATGGCGTTCGTTTCTATGAAAGCTCGGAGGCACTGGCCCGGGTCGCGTCGGCTTTCCTGGCTCGCCAGTTGGATGCCGGCAAAGCCGCCCTCATCGTCGCCAGCCCCCAGCATCGCGAAGCCATCTTGCGCCGTCTGCTCCTGCAATTCGACCGCGATCATCTAGAGGAGTTCGGACGCCTCCGTCTCTTCGACACTCGTGAGATGCTGGCCAGCTTCATGGTGGACGGCGTGCCCGAACCGGAGCTCTTCGAGCAAGCGATGGAACGCGTCCTCAACCAGCTGGCGGGCAATGGTGTGGCGGTCTATGGAGAGATGGTCGACACCCTGTGGCGGGACGGTTTTCAGATGGCCGCCCTGCGCCTGGAGCTGCTTTGGAACCAGTTGGCGACGAAGCACGATTTTTCGCTGCTCTGCGGATACTCCGCCGCAGGCGTTGGCCATGGCCGCGAGCTCGACCGCATCCGTCACGCCCACAGTCACGAAGTCTCGCTGAGCGGCTTCGCGACGCCGCTGGAATTCGCAGCCGGCGGCTAGCGAACCGCCTTTTCGCCGGCGCCCCGCTGGCCCGCGATCCACTCGTCGATCGCCGCTTCGAGCACCGTCAGCGGCACCGAGCCGTTGCTGCAGCACGCGCATCGTGGAAGGCTGCGCACGTCGAAACGCTCGCCGAGCGCCTGTTCGGCGCGGCTGACGCAGCTCGCGGATCTTCAGCTCCCCGATCTTGTAGGAGAGCGCCTGGCCGGGCCACGAGATGTAGCGGTCGATCTCGGTCTCCACTTCGTGCAGACGGCAGCGCCGTGTTGCCGCGCCAGGTAGTCGATCGCCTGCTGGCGGCGTCCAGCCCTTGGCGTGCATGCCGGTGTCGACGACCAGCCGGCAGGCGCGCCACATGGCGTAGGTCAGGCGTCCGAAGTTGCTGTACGGGTCGGTGTAGAAGCCCGCCTCGAGTCCCAGCCATTCGGAGTAGAGACCCCAGCCCTCGCCGAACGCGGAGATGTAGGAATAGCGCCGGAAGTTGGGCAGCGCTTCCTGCTCCTGCGCGAGCGCGCCCTGCAGATGATGGCCGGGCACGGCTTCGTGGAGCGTCA
Source organism: Thermoanaerobaculia bacterium (assembly GCA_963821905.1). Classification (GTDB taxonomy): domain Bacteria; phylum Acidobacteriota; class Thermoanaerobaculia; order Multivoradales; family JAGPDF01; genus CAWGFP01. Next base: position 91,320 of record CAWGFP010000012.1, read on the forward strand.
GCGCCTCGAGGTTGTAGAGCGGGCGCGTGTCGAGCGCGTAGGTGTTGACCCAGTAGATGCCCGGCTGGGTGCCGCCCTCGGGCGGCGAGACATAGCGGCCGGCGGTGTACTTGGGCGCGATGTGCGCCGGCACCGGCTCCACGGTGTAGGGCTTGCGCGGCAGCTTGCCGAAGAGCGCCGGGAGCTTTCCGTCCATGCGCTTGGCGATCCAGGCCGCCTGCTTGAGCAGCTCCTCCGGCGTCTTGGCGTAGAAGCGCGGATCGGTGCGCAGGAAGGCGAGGAACGCCGCGAAATCTCCGTTGAAGCCGGTCTGCCGGATCACCTCGTCCATCTCGGCGCGCAGCTTGGCGACCTCCCGCAAACCAGTTTCGTGAATCGTCTCCGGCGCCAGGTCGAGGGTGGTGAAACGCCGGATCAGGAAACGGTAGTAGGCGGCGCCATCGGGCAGGTCGTAGGCGGCCAGCGATTCGCGGCAGCCGGGAATGTACTCGCTGCTCATGAAGGCGAGGAACTTGGCGTAGGCCGGCGAAACCTTGCGGGCGATCGTTTCGCGGCCGGCCGCTTCGAGGCGGGCTCGATCGGCGGCGGAGAAGAAGGCCGGGAAATTGGTGAACGGCGCCCAGAAGACACTCTTGACGGGGTCGTCGACGATCAGCGCCCGGATCGAATCCTCGGTGCCCTGCAAGGTGACACGCGGCAGAGTGATCCCGCGGCTCAGACCCTCGCGCATGGCGGCGATCTGCTCGTCCATGTAGCGCGGGAATGCGGCCAGACGGGCGAGGTAGTGATCGTAGTCGGCGACCGTCTGCAGAGGCACGTTGTCCGGCAGCTGCGCGAAGTCGGAGTGGAACCCCGAGTCGGCGTTGAGCGGCAGGAAGTGCTCGCTGAAGCGAAAGGATTCGACTTGCTCCTCCAGCTGGGCGCGGAAGATGTCGTAGTCGACGCGCGCCGCCGCGCTCAAGCCCCCGCGGTCGATGGCGGCGAGCTCGGCGAGGAAGGCGCGCGTTTCGCGGTCGCGGCGCGCCTGGTCCTCGAGCGTCACGCTCGGCAGGCGGTCGTCGTAGTCGTGCACGCCGACCGAGGTCGCGAACAGTGGATTCTCGCGCAGGCGCCACGCCCATTCCCGGTCGACCAGTGCGCGGAAGGCATCGTCGCCCGTGGCGCCCAGCAAACCGGGCGCCGCGAGGGCAAGCGCTGCGAGGAAGACTGCGAGGACGGGGCGGCGCATGCGGAACCTCCTGTCGTAAGCTGCGCCGCCGAGCCTATGAGAGGTCGCGGTAGCGAGTGAAGACTTATCTGCTGGAGCGGGAGGTGTGGCTGCCGGCGCCACGGCCGCGCGTCTTCGACTACTTCGCCGACGCCGCCAACCTGGCCCAGCTCACGCCGCCCGAGCTGGGCTTCGAGTTGCTCACGCCGCCGCCCGCACGGGTGACGGCCGGCGCGCGGTTCGCCTTCCGGGTGCGGGCCCGGGGCCTGCCGCTGCGGTGGCAGAGCGTGGTGACGCGCTGCGAGCCGCCGGCGATGTTCGTCGACGAGCAGGTACGGGGACCGTATCGCCTTTGGCACCACGTCCATCAATTCGCGGAGCATGACGGCGGCACCGTGATGCGCGACGAGGTGCGCTGGGCGGTGCACCTGCCGTGGCTGGTCGGGGCTCTGGTGCGACGCGATCTCGAGCGCGTCTTCGACTATCGCGCCGAGGCGATGCGCCGGCTCTTCTCCGCCGGCTAGCCCTCGACGTCGAGCTCGACGTAGTCGTCGTCGACGCCGCTGCAGGGACAGAGCTCGATGCAGTAGCGGATCTCGTCGCGCAGGCGATCGAGGGCGTTCGTCGGGCTCAAGCCGCTGGTCTGGACGGCAGGCGACTCGCACGAGGCGAGGTAGTCGCCCTCGGCTGTCTGCTCCAGAGTGGCGTGAAAGATCATCGCTGCTCAGTGATTGCCGCCGAACAAGCTCCCCAGCAGCCCGCCACCCCTCTGCGCGTCGCTCATGACGTGGCCGTCCCCCTTGCCGTCGAGCAACACCGTACCGAGGCCGCCGGTCGCCGAGTCGGCGCGCTGGCTGTCCTTGCGCAACAGATCGCCGAGCCCGCCGCGATTCAAGCCGCCCTTGCGCCTGGCGCGGCCCAGGGCCGCCATGACGATAGGTGCCAGCATCATCAAGAGCCGGCCGATCTGTGCCGCGTCGAGGCCGCTGCGCCGCGCCAGGCCGTTCTCGACCTGGCCGCGCTGTCCGGCGAGGACGTGCTCGAGGATGCCCCCGCCGTCGGCGGCTCGTTGACCGGCCAACGCGCCGCCGAGGAAGCCGGCGAGGTCGTCGAGCAGACTGCCGTCGTGGTCAGCGTCGAGGGCGTTCACCAAACCGGCGAGACCATCGGGCGTCTCGGTATTGCGTGACAATCCACCGAGCAGCGTCGGCAAAGCGCCCGCGATGGCGCTCTCGGTCGCGTCCGGCGGGGCGCCAATCTCCTGGCTGATGGCGCGAATGGTATCGGGGTCGAGTTGCTGACCTAGGACGTCGAGAATGGAGCTCATGTCGGGCCTCCTGCTTGCGGTCATGCAAGTACGAGGCCTTCTGGATAGGTCAGAAGCGCCAGCCTGGACCAAAGTCCTATTCCGCGCTTTGCTGTTGGCGGGTCAAACTGAGACTGACATGAACAAATCGTCGCTGGAGGCTTGCGCGCGGGTGGTGCTGCTCGCGCTGTTCGCGTCTCCTCCAGCCCTCGTCCGAGCACAAACCCCTCCCGACAGCTCTTCGACCGCGGCGGACGCCGGCGAACCCACCGCCACCTCTACCGTCACCACGGATGTCACGGCCGGGGAGTCGGATACCGAGGAGCCGCGGCGCAAGTGGGTCAAGTTCAACGAGTTCGACGGACCGTACACCACCCTCCGCCTCGGTTTCGGTTTTCTCACCGACTTCGCGAGCTACCAGCAGGACGACAACAGCGAGGCGCACTTCGACATGCCGGACGACATCGGCATACGCGACTTCCGCCTGCTGTTCAGCGGCAAGGCCAAGACCGAGCGACCCATCTCCTGGAGCGCGGGCCTCATGTACGACGGCGCCGACAAGGAATGGCGCCTCCGCCAGACCGGCGTGATGATCGGCATCCCCGAGGCCAAGAGCAGGGTCTTCATCGGCCGCACCAAGGAGGGCTACTCGATGGTCAAGGTGATGACCGGCTACCATCCCTGGGCGATGGAGCGGCCGCCGGCCGAGGACGCCTTCATACCGATCCTCGCCGACGGCGTCAAATGGATGTATCACAACCCGGAGCGCAAGACGTTCTTCAGCCTCGGCTACTTCATGGATGCGCTCTCCGAAGAGGAGAAGTTCTCGACTTACGACCAGCAGGTGGTGGGGCGCTTCGGTATTCAGCCCTTGCTGTCCGACGAAGACAAGGAAGTGCTGCATCTGGCGGCCATGTTTCGCTACGGCGAGCCCGACGAGGGCTTCCTGCAGACGCGCTCCCGGCCCGAGACCAACCTGAGCCCCTATTTCCTCGATACCGGCAAGATCGAGGCGGATCTTGCGACCACCGTGGGCGTGGAGGGCTGGTACCGCAAGGGGTCCTGGTTGTTCGGCGGCGAGTACAACTGGCTGGAGGTCGAGGCGTTGACCGGCGGAAGCCCGGTCTTCCACGGCGGTGACACCGTGGTGGCCTGGCTCATCACCGGCGAAACCCGCCCCTACAACGCCAGCGGCGGATATTTCGGCCCGGTGTCACCCGACCATTCGATCTATGAGGGCGGTCTGGGAGCCTTCGAGGCGGTGCTGCGCTTCTCGTACAGCGACTTCGATGACCTCACCTACGACGGCGGCGAGTTCTGGCGCGTGACACCGATGCTGCACTGGCACCTCTCCGACCACATCCGGCTCGAGTTCGTCTACGGCTACGGCAAGCTCGACCGCTTCGACGTGACCGGCACCACCCAGTTCTACCAGGCCCGCATTCAGTTCGCGCTCTGAGCGCAGCCTCAGAATCGCCAGCCGATCGAGCTGATCCAGCCCCAGTCCTCATCGTTGACGCCGGGGTTGGGCGGTTCGCTGTCGAGTGAGTAGTACGGGCTGATGGCAATGTTGAAGTCGCTGGCGATCTTCTGGCTCACGCTGGCGCGGAACTCGATGCGATAGCGGCTGCCTCCGCTCAACACCGGCAGGTAGGTGAGCTCTGTCGAGAACACGGTCCCGTAGTCGCCGAAGCGGTGGTACTCGCCGGTCACCGCGACGACGCCGTAGGTCACCGACCGGCTCGGTTCGTCGCGATAGTTCTCGGTCGATTCGGCGACGCCGCCGACAACGCCGAACCGTCCGCGGGAGCTTCGCCAGGGCAGATAGATGATGCCCCCGGAAACGGTGATGCGGCGATCGAGCTCGAGATCGTCGTTGCTCTCGTACATGCTGCGACCCAGCCATTCGAACCGCTTGTTGATCACGATCTCGAGCTGGCTGGTCACGTTGTCCCGCTGCCGGCGGTCGCTATCGGCGTCGTCCGATATCGACGAGACAGCGGTGTTCGTCCAGCGGAAGACCCGGCCTTGGAAGGTCAGGTCGCCGTCGAACGAAAACTGTACGTCCTCGTTGGCCTGGGCGTAGTCGAGACCGAGGTTGATGTGGCCGCGCCGGCTGCTCCATATCGAGGCACCGAGCTGACGGAGGGCGATGATGTCGGCGAGCGGAATCTGCCGCCACTCCTCGTCGCTCATCCGCAAGAGCAGCGTCTCGGGCTTGTCGCCGAGGTCGAAGTGGCCGTGGAGGCGCGTACCGTCGAGGAGCTCGACCTCGAACCGCTGGGTGCTGATCAAGCCCGAGATATCGGTCCATTCGATCTCGACGGTACCGAAGTTGGCGGTTCTGGCGGTGAGGTAACCCGACTCCATGTCGACGATCTCGCAGGTGGCCTGGTCGCCGTTGAGCAGGCGCACGATGTCGGTGTTGGGCCTGGCCTGCATTGCGCGCGCGGTGGCGATCGTCACCAGCGCCAGGAAGAGCGCCGCCAGGCGCCCTCTGGCGGCGGGGCCTGTTCCGTGTCGTCGAGGCGTCATCTCAATCCGAATCGCCCTTCAGCCTAAGGCACCCATGGTGCCGGCGGCGCTACGACTTTGGTCCCATTGTTACCTTGTGACCCGGGCGTCAGTGGTGGTGGCGGGGCGCAGCTGCATGCAGATCCTACCGTCCGAAGCGCGCCGGCAGGCTGCGATACGATCGCTTCGTTGCCGCCGCGTTTCCGTCCACTTCACGGAGTCTTGCTCATGCCGCTCCGCCGCCCACTCGCCGTTGCCGTTTGCCTCGTCTCGCCGTGGCTGTTGGCCGCGACGCCGGCCTCAGAGGCACCTCGCGACGAGCTGACGCTCGAGAAGATCATGGCCGAGCCCGATTGGATCGGCAACTCGCCCGAGCTCGCCTGGTGGTCCGACGACGGCGCCTCGATCTACTTCGAGAAGAAGCGCGACGGCTCGGAGGTGCGCGATCTCTACGTCGTGCCGGCGGCCGGCGGCGCGCCACGTCAGGTGGAGGATCGGGAGCTTCCCGCGTCCAGCGTCGCCGGCGGCGACTGGAGCGTCGACCGCCGCCGCAAGGCGTTCGCCCGCGAGGGTGACATCTGGGTGCGAGACCTCGCTTCGGGCACGACTCGCCAGCTGACCCGCACCAACGAGGAAGAGAGCGACGTGCAGTTCCTCGCCGGCGACCACGAGGTCGCCTACCGGCGCGGCGATCAGGAGTTCGCGCGCCATCTCGAAACGGGTCTCGAACGGCAGCTCGCGGATCTGCGGCTGGAGAAGGACCCGGGCGAGAAGAAGGCCGAGAAGGCCTATCTCGAGGAGCAAGAGGAGCGGTTGATCGAAGTGCTGGGGACCCGGGAGGCGCGCAGCGACGGCCAGCGCGAGCGCGACCGCGAGGAGCAGCTTCGCGACCCCTCGCGGCCACCGCTGCCGTTCTATCTCGGCGACGAAGTCGAGATCGAGGCGCGCTCGCTGTCGCCTTCGGGAAAGTGGCTGCTCGCGGTGCTCACCAAGAAAGACGCTCCCAAGGACAAGCAGGACAAGATGCCGCGCTTCGTCACCGCCGACGGCTATGTGAAGGTCGAGGACCTGCGTCCGCACGTCGGCGAAGAAAAGCCTCAGACCCCGACCCTGGTGGCCTTCGATCTGGTGCGCCACCGACGGCACGATCTCGATCTCGCCGCGCTGCCGGGCCTGACCGACGACCCGCTTGCCACGCTGCGCAAGGCGGCCGACGCGGCGCGCAAGGCTCGGGAAGCGGAGCGCAAGAGCAAAGCCAACGCGGCTGCGAAGTCGGCCGAGGACGCTGTCGAGGCGGTGGGCGAGAGCGACCCGACGCGCGAGCAGCAGGCCGAGTCGAAGTCCGTCGCCCAGGTGGAGGTCGACGCCGAGAAGGCCGAGCGCGCCGGAGGGCCCAAGCCGCCGCGCACCGAAGAGAAGGACGAAGCCAAGCCCGAGAAGCCGGCCACGCCCGAGAAGCCGACTCCGCGAGTGGTGGTGATCGGCGACACGGTGTGGAGCGATGACGGCAGCGAGGTGGCCATCGAGTTCAGATCCTTCGACAACAAGGACCGCTGGCTCGCCCGGGTCGATTTCTCGAAGCCGGCGATCGATCCGCTGGAGCGCATCACCGATCCGGCGTGGGTCAACGACGCCGCTTTCCGCGACCTCGGCTGGATGCGCGACAACCGCACATTGTGGTTCCTCTCCGAGGCGAGCGGCTACTCGCACCTGTACCTGCGCCCTCCGGGCGCCGCGCCGCCGGTCCGCGGGCGAGACAAGGCGAAATCCGCGGCTCGCCAGGTGACGAGCGGCGAGTTCGAGATCTCCGAGCCGGTGCTGTCGCGCGACGGCCGCAGCTTCTTCGTGGTCGCCAATCGCGAGCACCCCGGCATCCACGAGATCTACCGCCTCGACGCCCAGAGCGGCGAGCTGTCGCGCCTCACGGCCTTGGGAGGCGAGAACGACGCGGTCGTGTCACCCGACGAGACGCGTCTTGCGGTGCTGCACTCCAAACCCACGCGCCGGCCGGAGCTCTATGTCCTGGCCACGACTCCGGGCGCCCAGGCCGCGCAGCTCACCGACTCGGCAAGCCCTGCCTTCGAGGCGGTGGCCTGGAGCGAGCCGGAGTTCGTGCCGGTTCCATCGACCCACCACTCGCGGCCGATTCACTCGCGGGTCTACAAGCCGGCCGACTGGGCCTCCGGCCCGGCGCGGCCGGCCGTGGTGTTCGTGCACGGCGCCGGCTACCTGCAGAACGCCCATCAGGGCTGGTCGTCCTACTTCCGCGAGTTCATGTTCCATACGCTGCTGGTGCGCCAGGGCTACGTGGTGCTCGACATGGACTATCGCGCCTCGTCCGGCTACGGCCGCGACTGGCGCACCGCGATCTACCGGCACATGGGCTGGCCCGAGCTCGAGGATCTTGCCGACGGCGTCGACTGGCTGGTGCGCGAGCGCAACGTCGATCGCGCGCGGGTCGGCGTCTACGGCGGCTCCTACGGCGGCTTCCTGACCTTCATGGCGCTGTTCAACAAGCCCGACCTCTTCGCGGCCGGCGCCGCGCTGCGTCCGGTCACCGACTGGTCGCACTACAACCACGGTTACACCGCCAACATCCTCAACACGCCGGAGGTCGATCCCGAGGCCTACGTCCAGCAGCTCGCCGATCGAGTACGCCGAGGGCCTGCGCAAGCCGCTGCTGATCTGCACGGCATGGTGGACGACAACGTGGTCTTCCAGGACAGCGTCCGCCTGGTGCAGCGCCTGATCGAGCTGCGCAAGACGCCGTACTTCGAAACCGCCATCTATCCCGTGGAGGCGCACGGTTTCCGCGAGCCGTCCAGCTGGCTCGACGAGTACACGCGCATCCTGATGCTCTTCCAACGCACGATCGGCCGCCCGCCGGCGTCGGCCGCCGCCGCGCCCTGAATCGCCTGCCGGCGAGGAGGAGACGCATGTACTGTCCGCAATGCCGCGCCGAGTACCGCGAGGGGATCGATCGCTGCCCGGAGTGCGACGTCGCGCTGGTCGCCGCGCTGCCCGACGAGTCGGGCGACGAGGAGCCCGATGCCAAGCTGGTCAAGGTCTACGCCACCGGTGAGGCGTCGATGATCCCGGTCGTGCAGTCGCTCCTCGAGAGCGCCGGCATCGAATATCTGGCCAAGGGCGAGGAAGCGCAGGACCTCTTCGGTTGGGGGCGCCTGGGCACGAGCTACAGCTATGTCACCGGTCCGGTGGAGTTCCTGGTCCGCGAGGAGGACGAAGCGGCGGCCCGCGGCGTGCTCGAGGAGCTCGCGGTTGCCATCCCCGAGGACACCGAAGCGCCGGAGCCCTCGGGATGACCAACTTTTCCCGCTTTCCTGCGTACTAAGCCAGCGACTTCCAGGAGGACGCCCGATGAAACTGTCCCTACGCCGCTTCGGCCCGGTCGCCGCGCTCGCCCTGGCGCTGGCCGCCCCGGCTCTCGCGGAGCCCATTCCGATCGACTCGTACAAGCTCGCCAACGGCCTCCAGGTCGTGTTGTCGCGCGACACCACGGCGCCGACGGCATGCGTCGCGGTCTACTACAACATCGGCTTTCGCATCGAGCCGCGCGACCGCACCGGCTTCGCCCACCTGTTCGAGCACATGATGTTCCAGGGCTCGCAGAACCTGGGCAAGATGGAGTTCATCCGCCTGATCCAGAAGAACGGCGGCATCCTCAACGGCTCCACCCGGTTCGACTTCACCAACTACTTCCAGGTGGTGCCGGCACACGCCGTCGAGCCCGTGCTGTGGGCCGAAGCCGACCGCATGCGGGGCCTGGCGATCACCCAGGAGAATCTCACCAACCAGCAGGGAGTGGTGAAGAACGAGGTCAAGGTCAACGTTCTCAACCAGCCCTACGGTGGTTTCCCGTGGCTCGACCTGCCGCAGATCGCCAACAGCAACTGGTACAACGCCCACAACTTCTACGGCGACCTCGAGGACCTCGACGCCGCCACGCTCGCCGACGTCGAGTCGTTCTTCAAGACCTTCTATGCCCCCAACAACGCTGTGCTGGTGGTGGTCGGCGACTTCGAGCCGGCGACGACCAAGACCTGGATCGAGAAGTACTTCGCCTCGATCCCCTCCTCCAAGCTGCCCCCGCAGCCCGACATCTCCGAGCCGCGCCAGACCGAGGAGAAGCGCGCCACTACGCCCGATCCGCTCGCCACCCGGCCGGCGCTCGCGGTGGGGTATCACGCGCCGCCGCGCGGCACGCCGGAGTACTTCGCCATGGGGCTGCTCGACCAGATCCTCGTCCAGGGCCGCGACAGCCGGCTCTATCAGGCGCTGGTCCAAGAGTCGGGATTCACCGGCGAGGTGGATGGCGGCATCAATATCGGACTGGGCAACATGTACAACATCGGCGGCCCGACGCTGTGGGTTGCGTCGCTGATGCACGACTCCGACAAGACCGCCGACGCCGTGCTGGCGGTATTCGACCGCGAGATCGAGAAGCTGCGCAGCGCGCCGGTCGACCAGGCGACGCTCGACCTGGCGCGGGTCAAGATCCGCTCCCAGCTCTACGACGAGATCGAGCAGACCTTCGGCTTCGGCCGAGCCGACCTGCTGGCGAGCTTCGCGCTGTTCGACGACGACCCCTCGGCGATCAACCGGCTGGAAGGCGAGTTCATGAAAGTCACGCCGGACCTGTTGCAGAAGACCGCGCAGGAGTACCTGCGTCCGACCAATCGCACCGTCTTGCTGCGCGTGCCGCAGCCCAAGGACGCCGCCCCCGCCGCGGCGCCCGGATCGGGGAAGTGACATGAGCCATCGACGCATCGCGACGTTCGCCCTCGGCCTGCTCGCCGCATGTGCGGCCGTCGCTCAGACCACGGCCAAGCAGGCTCCGCCCGCCGCGGGCTCGCCCAAAGGATTCCAGGTTCCGGCGGCGCAACGCTTCACGCTCGACAACGGGATGCAAGTCACCCTGGTGCCCTACGGCACCGTGCCCAAGGTCACCGTGCAGCTCAGCATCTGGGGCGGCAGCTCGGAGGAGGCGGCGGCAGAAGTGTGGCTCGCCGATCTCACCACCCGCTGGATGCGCGAGGGCACCACGTCGCGCAACGCGACGCAGATCTCGCAGGAAGCGGCGCGCATGGGCGGCACGCTCGAGGCGTTCTCGCTCATCAACGTGACGCGCGTCGTCGGCACCGCGCTCTCCGAGTTCACACCCGAGATGGTGAAGCTGCTCGCCGATGTCGCCACGCAACCCGCGTTCCCGGCCACCGAGCTCGAGCGCCTCAAGACCGACCTGGGCCGCGACTTGTCGATCGCCAAGAGCCGCCCGCAGCAGATCGCGCTGGAGAAGTTCCGCGCCGTGCTCTATCCGGGCCACGCCTACGGGCGCCTCTTCCCGACTCCCGAGATGGTCGCCGGTTTCGACGCCGCGCGTGTGCGCGCTTTCTATGACCGCACGACTGGGGCGGCGCGAGCCCGCCTGTACGTGGCGGGGCAGTTCGACGCCAAGGCCACGGAGGCGGCCATTCGCGGCGCCTTCGCTAATTGGCGCAAGGGCACGCCGGTCGCGTTCAGCGTGCCGAAGCCGCAGAGCTCGCGCGCGGTTCATCTTTCCGATCGGCCGGGCGCGCCGCAGTCGACGATCATCCTCGGCATGCCGGCGCTCGATCCGAGCCACGGCGACTACGTGCCGATGGTGGTGACCAACACGCTACTGGGCGGTTATTTCTCGTCGCGCATCACCGCCAACATTCGCGAGGCCAAGGGTTACACCTACTCGCCCGGCAGCCAGCTCTCGGTGCGTTATCGCGACGGCTATTGGGCGGAGACCGCCGACGTCACCACCAACGTTACCGGACCGTCCCTGAAGGAGATCTTCTTCGAGATCGACCGGCTTCAGGCGGAGGCTCCGCCGGCGAGCGAGCTCGAGGCGGTGCAGAGTTACCTGAGCGGTGTCTTCGTGCTGCAGAACTCCTCGCGCGGCGGCATCATCAACCAGCTGGAGTTCGTCGACCTGCACGGCTTGCCGGCAGACTACCTGGCGAGCTACGTCGGACGTGTCAACGCCGTGAAGCCGGCGCAAATCCAGCAGATGGCGCAGAAGTACCTGCAAGACGATCGGGCGACCATCGTGGTGGTCGGTGATCGCAAGGAAATCGAGGAGCAGCTGAAGCCGTACGGACCGCTCGCTCCCTAGGTCAGGCGGCGGCCGGATCGAAGACCAGGATACCGACCCGGGGCGGACGCTTGGTGCCGTCCTCGTGCTCCACCACGACGAAGGGCACGATGACGCGCGGCTGCTGAATCAGAGGCGTCTCCGCGGGGACGTTGGTCTTGGCCGGAGCGTGCGGTGCGAGCAGCCATGCCTCGAAACCGTAATCCCCATTCCTGAAACCATTTACGACCCTCATCGGAAGCTCCTTCTTCTTCCTGCCGGCGCGTCCATCGCGCCTTCGGGAGGGAGCTAAAGCAAATTGCTTGCCCGATTCGAGCCGGGATCTACAGCGACTTGCGAAAACGCCGGATGCGAGCCGCGTTGGCGCCGACGTCGCTGCGCCCGACGCGGCTCTTCGAGCGCACGTCGACGCGGCTGCCGGAGCCCTGCGGCCGGATGCGGATGACGACATCGTCCTTGAAACCGAAAAAGGGCGTGGTGGCGACTGCCTCGATGCGGCCCTCGGCGGACACCTCGGCGGCGATCTCCCAGCCCTGCGCGCGCACCGCGGCGAGAGCACGCTCGAAGGCGCGCGCCGGCGGATCCGCGAGGTCGATCGGCTGAATGTCGGGATAGGCGGCGCGCTGCTTGGCGGCGGCTTCGGCGCCGGCATACTCCGGCGGATTGGCGGCGCCGGCGCGCAGTGGCAGCGCGGCGACGAAGGCGGGCGGATCCTCGGTGTCGGTCGAGATGTCGTGGATCATCGGCAGTTGCTTGACGCGGCGCTGAAAGAGAAACGGCACCGCGAGGCAGGCGAGAGCCAGCACCAGGGCGATCGCGCCGCGGCCGCGCGCTCCACCGATGAGCGCGACCAGCGAGACGCCGATACCCGCCATCCCCAGCCAGGCGGCGTAGCGGAGGAAGCCGAGTCCGGTGCGGTAGTGCCACCACCCCCATTTCGTGCCGGGCCCCGCGAGGAGCAGTAGAAGAACCGCCGCCACCGCGAGAACCAACGCCACGGTCGCGCTGTATCGTGCCCAGCTCGGAGCCAAGGCCATCTCTACCTCCCCGCGGCTGCCGGCGCCGCGCTCACCGTCGGATGATATCCGCCGTGCCGCGGTTCGGCCCAGGGTCGAGAACTTGCGCCGGTTGTCCGCGTAATGTCCCTGTCCGGAGGAGGACCCCCATGCGCTTGACCGTCTTGCGAGCGGCGACGCCGCTGCTGTTTCTCGCCGCCGGCGCGGTTGCCGCGGAAACCGCACCGACGTTTGCCGTGGAAACGCTTGCCGATGGCGTTTACGCTTTCGTGCGCGACGATCTGCCGGGCTTGCTGGTGAACTCCAATGTGCTGGCGGTGGTCAACGACGAGGACGTGGTGATCGTCGACACCAACTACACGCCGGCTTCGGCGCGCGCGGTGCTCGCGGCGCTGCGCAAGATCACGCCCAAGCCGGTGCGGTATGTCGTCAACACGCACCGGCACACAGACCACACGGGCGGCAATCTGGTCTGGCGCGAGGCCTTCCCGCAAGCCGAGATCGTCGCCCACCCGGCGACGCGCGACGAGCTCGTCGCCAAGGGCGAGGCGACGGTACGGGAGTGGCAGGAAGGCGTTCCCGGTCTCGCCGGCGGACTGCGCAAGTCGCTGGCCGAGGGCAAGACGCTCGGCGGCGGCGAGCTGTCGGAGTCCGAGCGCCGCAGCTACGCCTCCGACTTGCGTATCGCCGAGGACTTCTCGGCCGGCGCGGCGGAGCTTCGCGTCGTGCCGCCGACGCTCACCGTCGAGGACCGGCTGGTACTTCAACGCGGCGAGCGCACGATCGAGATCCGCTCGTTGGGTAGGGCCCATACCCGTGGCGATCTGGTGGTGTGGCTGCCGCGCGAGGGTGTCGTGGCGACCGGAGACATGGTAGTCGCCCCGGTGCCATTGATCGGCGCCGACCAGTCCTTCGTCGGCGACTGGAGCAAGACACTCGACCGCCTGCTCGAGCTCCAGCCGAAGATCATCCTGCCAGGGCACGGCAAGGTCCTGCGCGACGTCGCGTACGTGCGCAACTTCCGCGACTTCCTCGCCGCGGTCGACGAGCAGGCGCGCGCCGCGCTCGCGCGCGGCGAGACTCTCGAGCAGGCTCGCAAGTCGGTGGATCTCGAGTCGTTCCGCAGCAGCATGGCCGGGGACGATCCGGAGCTGAGGTTCCTGTTCTCGGTGTACGCGGCCGGGCCGGCTGTGGGTGCGGTGTATCGCGAAGCCGGGGCGCCGGCGCCCGCATCGCGCTGATTCGTCAGAACGCGCTGAAGCCGCACAGCGCGATTCCGGCGGCGTCGAGCGCGGCCCGCACCCGCGAGTCGCAGAGCGCCGCGGTCTCGGACTCCCAGCCGTAACCCCAGTCGTAGGCGCGCGCCAGCGCGGCGTCGTCGCCGCCAGCGAACGTGGTCCAGATCCTTCGCTGACGCTCAGGATGACAAGGGGCCTGCGGTAAGGTTCCCGCGACCAACAGACCTACGGAGGAACGGCATGACGCGCACCCGCATCGCTCTCGCTCTTCTGCTCTTCGCTCCCGCGCTGCGCGCCGACGAGGGCATGTGGCTCTACAACGCGTTGCCGCTCGAGCGCATCCAGGCGGCTTACGGTTTCACGCCCAGCCAGGAGTGGCTCGACCATCTGCGGCTCTCCTCCCTGCGCTTCGGCGGCGGCTCGGGATCGTTCGTGTCGTCGCAGGGCCTGGTGATCACCAATCACCACATCGCCCGCGGCTGCATCTCGAACCTCTCTTCGGCCGAGCACGACTACATGAACGAAGGGTTCGTGGCGGCGCGGCGCGAGGACGAGAAGACCTGTCCGGGAATGGAGCTCAGCCAGCTGATGGCGATCGAGCGGGTGACTGCGCGAGTGCGCGCCGTGGAACGCCCGGGTCTCTCGCCCGCCGACACCGAGGCGGCGCGCAAGAAGGAGATGGCGGCGATCGAGAAAGAGTGCTCCGACCGCACGAGTCTGCGCTGCGATGTCGTCAGCCTGTACTCCGGACGCGAATACGACCTCTACCAGTACCGCCGCTACACCGACGTCCGCCTGTCGTTCGCGCCGGCCACCCAGATGGCACAGTTCGGCGGCGACATCGACAACTTCGAGTTCCCGCGCCATTCGTCGGACTTCGCCCTGTTGCGCATCTACGACAACGGTCAGCCCATCGCCAGCCCGCATTTCCTGAAGTGGAGCCGTACCGGGCGTCGCCGACGGTGACTTCGTGGCCGTGTCGGGCCATCCGGGAGGCACCGGACGACTGCTGACCGTGGCGCAGCGCGAGTTCCTGCGTGACGTGCAGTACCCGATCACCCTGCTCCGGCTCAACACCACGCGCGACGCCATGGTGCGCTACGGCGAGCGCGGCCCCGAGAAGAGGCGCATCGCGCGCGACGACCTGCGCAGCGTCGAGAACAGTCTCAAGGCAACCGGTGGCTACCTGGCAGGTCTGCTGAACGCCGAGACGATGGCCAGGTTGGCGCGCGAGGAGAGCGCGCTGCGTGCCGCGGTCGCCAAGGATTCGGCGCTGGGCCAGCGGGTCGGCGATCCCTGGCCGGAGATCGAGCGCGCTCTCGCCCTCAAGCGTTCCTTCTATGCCCGGCAAGCGGCAGTCGATGGGCTCGCGAGCGCGGGCAACCTCGCCGGCTGGGCGCGCACCATCGTCCGCTTGGCGCGCGAGCGGCCGAAGCCCTCGGGTGAACGGTTGCGCGAGTACCGCGACACCATGCTGCCGCAGGTGCACAACCGGCTGGTGGCCGAGCTGCCGGTCTACCCGGACTACGAAGAGGCGCTGCTCGGCGCCGCGCTCCGGCTGGCCCGCACCCAGCTCGGTCCGCTGCATCCGGTGATTCGCCAGGTGATGGCTGGCCGACTGCCGGAAGAAGCGGCGCGCGAAGCGGTCAGCGGCACACGCCTGGGCCAATCCGCGGTGCGCGCCGAGATGGAGAAGGCGGAGCTAGCGGCGCTCGAAGCCTCGACCGATCCGATGATCCGGCTCATCCTGGCCTTCGAGCCGCTGGCCCTGGAGTTGCGCCAGCGGGCCGAGAAGGAAGTCGACGCGGTGGAGCAGCCGGCCTCGGCGCGGGTGGCCGACGCCTATTTCGGCGTCAAGGGAACGTCGGTGTACCCCGACGCCACCGGCACCCTGCGGCTCACCTACGGCAAAGTGGCGGGCCTGAAGGAGGGCGACCGGACGATTCCCTTCTTCACCCGGATAGGGGGCTACTACGAGCTGTCAGAGATTCACGGAGATCAGCCGCCGTTCAACCTGCCGCCCGTCCTCGCCGCCGCCAAGAGCAAGCTGGCGCTCGACACCCCGCTCGACATCGCGACCGACCACGACATCATCGGCGGCAACTCCGGCAGCCCGATGGTCGACCGCCGGGGCGATTTCGTGGCGGTGGTCTTCGACGGCAACCTCTGGGGGTTGCCCAACCGCTTCGCCTTCGACGCCGCGCGGTCGCGAGCCATCGCCGTCGACGGCCGCGCGATACTCGAGGTGCTGCGCAAGGTCTATCCGGCGGGTCATCTCGCCGACGAGCTGGTGGCCACCAGCAAGTGAGCCCCGCCGCCTGGGGCTTGACAAAACGAACGGTCGTGCTATTTTGACCCGTGTGAAGAGCGCCTCGACCGCCACCAAGGGCCAATCCACCCGCGCCGCGATTCTCGACGACGCCCTCGCGCTGGCCAGCCGCGTCGGCCTCGCGGGGTTGTCGATCGGCGAGTTGGCCAAGCGCACCGCGATGTCGAAGAGCGGCCTCTTCGCCCATTTCGCGTCCAAGGACAACCTCCAGGTCGAGGTGCTGCGCACCGCCTCCGACCGCTTCGTCGAGATGGTGGTGGCGCCGGCGCTGAAGAAGCCGCGCGGCGAGCCGCGAGTGCAGGCCCTGTTCGACAACTGGCTGCGCTGGTCGCGCGCCGATTTCTCGCCGGGCGGCTGCATCTTCGTCGCCGCTTCGACCGAGCTCGACGACCGTCCGGGGCCGGCCCGCGATTACCTCGAGTCGGCTCAGAACGCGGTCATGGGGACCATCGGCAGGGCGGCGAGCATCGCGGTCGAGGAGGGCCACTTCCGCGCCGATCTCGACCTCGAGCAGTTCGCCTACGAGATGTACTCGATCTTTCTCGCCTACCACCACTTCACTCGCCTGCTGCGCTCACCCCACGCCCTGCGCAACGCTCGCCGCACGTTCGCGGCGCTGCTCGAGCGCTCGCGCGTTTCCTAGAACAGCGCACCCGAGGGTCCGTCCATGGCTGCCGACCGCTCCATCAAAAAAAGCACGAACGTTCGCTCCCTTGTCATGCACGCCCTGGGCGCCGCGCTGCGCGGCACCGGTGCGGTTTCGCCGGACCTCGCCGCGGCTTGGCTGCGCCGCCTTTTTCTCACTCCGCGCCGGGTTTCCGCTCCGCCCCGAGAACGCCGCTGGCTGGCGAACGCCGAACGCGGTGCGATCGACGCCGACGGCGAGACGCTCGCCACCTACTCCTGGGGCCCGGCGTCGGGCCCGCTGGTCCTCCTGATCCACGGTTGGGCAGGGCGCGGCAGCCAGATGGGCGTCTTCGCGCAGCGGCTCGCGGACCGCGGTTACCGGGCGGTGGCCCTGGATCTCTACGGGCACGGCGCGTCGCCGGGCAAGACGTCGTCGCTCCTCCACATGGCGGCCGGAGTCGAGGCCGCGATGCGCCAGCTCGGCGCTCCACGCGGCATCGTCGCCCACTCGGCCGGCTGCGCCGCGACCACGCTGGCGCTCCAGGAGAGTCCGTGGGACCCGGCGCTCGCCTTCGTCTCGCCCCCTGACGACCTCGGCTACTTCGCGCTCCAGCTGGCGCGCACGTTGCGCATTCAGCCCGCCGTTCACAGACGTGTCCGGCGCGGCATCGAAGCTCGCTTCGGGATCCCGTGGTCGCAGCTGCGGGTCCCAGCGGTCGCGCCGGAGATGACCCAACCGCTGCTCGTCATTCATGACGAGCTCGATCGGGAAGTGCCGGTTCAGCAAGGCCGGCATGTCGCAGCGAGCTGGCCCGGAGCGCAGATCGCGACCACGCGCGGCCTGGGTCATCAGCGCATCTTGCGCGACGACGAGGTGGTGCGGCAGGCGATCGAGTTCGTGGTCCAGCCGCGCGAGCGCGCAATCGCCAGCTGACCTCTCCCCCCGCGCTTCGCGCGCCCCCCTCCCCTGAAGGGGAGGGGTCGTACTTCGCGGATGCATCCCCTGAGTAAGGCCCCTCCCCTTCAGGGGAGGGGTGGCGCGCAGCGCCGGGGAGAGGTCGCGCTGCCGTCCTAGACCATCGCCTCCGACCCGACCTCCGGATGCGCCTTCATGAACTCGACGAGGTGCGGGCAGATAGCTGCGCAGCGGCGGCACCGTGATGCCCGGGGGCCGAGGTCGGCTTGGGTGTTCGTGGTGTCGTAGAAGGTCGGGTGCACGAAGTAGTCGATCGAGGCGGAGGGGATCTTCATCAGGCGATAGACGCCGGGCACGCGGTCGATCGCCTTCTTGGCGACGGCGACCGGCAGCGGTAGCTGGACCACCATGCGGCCGCTGGCTTTCGCGATCGCGTCGATCACTTCCGCGATGGTGAGCGGCTCGGGATCGGCGAGCTGGTAGACCTTGCCGGCCGCGGATTTCATGCCAGCCAGGGCGTCGATGGCGGCGATCACGAAGTCGCGCGGCACCAGGTTGAGGCGTGTGCGGTGGGTGTCGCCGACCACCGGCATCAAGGCGATCCCCGGCTGCTTCAGCAGCCAGCGCATGGCGAAATAGGGCCCGTCGTACTTCTGTGTGTCGCCGGTGCGGCTGTCGCCGACCACGACCGCCGGCCGGTAGATCGTCGCCGGCAGGCCCTGCTTCATCGCCGCCTGCACCTCGACCTCGGCGAGGAACTTGGTCTCCTCGTAGTAGTTGTTGAACTCCTGGCCCTTGTCGAGATCGCTCTCGCGGTAGATGCCGGCGTAGCGCCCCGAGACGTAGCAGGTGGAGACGTACTGGAAGCGGTCGAGCTGCTTGCAGGCGCCGGCGAAGTCGAGCACTGGCGCGTGCCCTCGACGTTGACCTTGATGCCGACCGCGCGCTGGACCGAGAGGTCGTAGACCGCCGCCAGGTGGAAGATCTCGCTGACGTCGCGCTGCAGCTTCTTGGCGATCATCGAGCCCGAGATCCGGCAACGTGATGTCGCCCTCGACCAGCTCGATGCGGCCGCGGAAGGCACGCTCGCGGGCGACGATCGCCTCGGCGCGCTCAGCCGCCAGACCGGCGAACTTCGGTTGCACGAGGCAGACGACCGCGGTCGCCTTGTCGAGGCGGCGCAGAACGCGCGGCACGCAGCTCGGAGCCGAGGAAGCCGGGAAATCCGGTGACCAGGACGCGGCGGCATCGGCAGCGCTCGAGCGCAGGCCCGGCGTCCGCTTGCAGCGCCTTCAAGCCGGCGGTGAACGCCTTGGCTGAAGGCCTCGTCGCTCACGCCCTGCGGTGGCGCCAGCGCCATGCCGCGCTGGATGGCGACGGTCTGCGCTTCGGTGTAACGCAGGATGCCCTCGGCGCCATGGCGGCGGCCGAGGCCCGATTCCTTGAAGCCGCCCATCGGTGCGTCGATCGAGCGCCCAGGCGGCGGCGTAGGCCTCGTTGATGTTCACCGTGCCGGCCTGCGATGCGCGTCGCGAGTCGCCGGCCCTTGGCTCGTGTCGCGGGTCCAGATGCTGGCGTTGAGGCCGTAGCGGCGTGTGCGTTGGCGCGCTCGACGGCCTCGTGGACGGTGTCGAACGGGTAGACCGCGACCACCGGGCCGAAGGTCTCGTCGGCGAAGAGCGTCATCTCCGGCGTCACGCCGGTCAGGATCGTCGGCTCGTAGAAGTAGGGGCCGAGGTCCGGCCGTGCCCGGCCGCCGGCTGCCACGGTGGCGCCCTTCTTGACCGCGTCGCGCACGTGCTCCTCGACCTTGCGAGCTGCGCGGCCGAGACGAGCGAGCCGACGTCGAAGGCGTAGTCGAGGCTGGCGCCGAGCCGCAGCGCCTGGGTCTCGTCGACGAACCGCTCCAAGAAGCGGTCGTAGAGCGACTCGTGGACGTAGAGGCGCTCGATCGAGATGCAGAGCTGGCCGGCGCTGGCGAAGCAGCCGCGCACCGCGCCGCGCGACCGCCCCTTCGAGGTCGGCGTCGGCGAGGACGATCATCGGGTTCTTGCCGCCCAGCTCGAGCGAGCAGCCGATGAGCCGCTCGCCGGCCTGGCGCGCGATGCGCGTGCCGGTGCGCGGTCGAGCCGGTGAACGGAGACGTAGTCGCTGTCGAGCGATGAGCGGGGGGCCGAGCTCGGGCCGTCGCCGGTGACGACACCTGGAAGAGGTCTTCGGGCAGGCCCGCCTCGTCGCAGCAGGTCGACGCGCCCAAAGCGCGGTGAACGGCGTCTGCAGGTCGGGCTTGATCGACCACCGCGTTGCCCGCCAGCAGCGCCGGGATCGCGTCGGAGATCGCCAGGATGAGCGGGTAGTTCCAGGGCGCGATCGATGCCGACGACGCCCTTCGGCTGGCGGTGCTCGTAGGTGTAGGTGAGCCCGGGCATGGCGCCCTTGCGCCGCTGCCGGCTCGAGGTAGCTCCGCGCGCGTGCATCGCGTAGTAGCGCGGCCGACGAGTGCGCGCGTCGACGACCTCTTCGAAGGCGTGCAGGCGGGCCTTGCCGGCACTCGAGCTGGATGAGGTCGAGGATCTCGTCCTGGCGCTCGAGGAGTCAGGTCGTGGAAGCGCAGGAACGGCTTCACGCGCTCGGCGAGCGGCGTCTCGGCCCACTCGCCTGCGCCGGCCAGGCGCGCGCGAAGGCCCGGCGGCACGTCCTCGGGCTTACAGCGCGGCACCTCGCCGAGCACCTCTCCGGTGAAAGGCATGGCGACCGGCACTCGCAGCCTGGGGCCGCCGGTGACGACCCGCGCGGCGAGCGCCTCGAGCCGGTCCGGCCCGACGCGCAAACTGCCCTGGATACGAGGTTTGTCCTGCCTTGGAGATGCGACGACGGCGGCCGATCGTTTTGCGGTCACCGGGGCAGAATGCCACAAATTGCCGCATCGCGGCAAGAGTTGTCATCCTGAGCGAAGCGAAGGATCTGAACCACTCACGCGTCGATCGACAACGGTGGTCGACGAGCGAACGTGGTCCAGATCCTCGCTGACGCTCAGGATGACGAGCTGCCCAGCTTCTCCTGAGCGGCCGCGCGGCGCTGCAGCTCCTCGAACTCGTCGTGGAAGCCGCGCACGATCGGGCCAGGGTCCGGCACCAGCCGGGCGTCCGCCGCGATGCCCATGCGCACTTCGCCGGCGTAGCTGAAGATCGAGATGCCGAGCGCCAGCTTGCCGGCCTGCGGCACCCAGAAGAAGATCTCGCGGATCGCCCGGCCTCCGAGGTAGAGGGTCTGGCGCGGTCCGGGGACGTTGGTCATCACCGCGGTCGCTTTGGCGCCGAAGAGGGCGACGATGATGCGCTGGATGAACTCCGGCACCGCGCCCATGAAGCGCAGGAACCCGAGCGCGACCCAGGGCTCGGCCGAGCGCTTCAGCTTGTCGGAACGGCGGCGGAGCTCGCGCAGGCGCTCGACCGGGTCGGCGATTCCGACCGGGACGGGCAGGAAGGCCAGTCCGAAGCGATTGCCCAGCGCCGACATTTCCTCCAGCGGTCGCAGGCTCACCGGCATCGCGGCGCGCACCGACAAGCCGTGCCGCGGCTCGCCGAACTGCGCCAGGTAACGGCGAAGCCCGCCGGCCATGGCGGCGAGCAGGACGTCGTTGATCGTGCCGCCGAGGGCCTGGCCGACCGCGCGGACGTCCTCGACCGCGATGGGTTCGGACCAGGCGGCGCGTTTCTCGACCGCCAACTTGCCCTTGAACCGCGTGCGGGCGTCCGGTGGCAAGAGGAGGAGTCGCGCCAGTGCCTTCGACTTGGCGAGGAAGCGGAGGAGCGGCGGGACCTTCGCCATCGCCTCGATCGGCAGGACGAGCAGCCGCATGATCTCCGGGATGACCCGCTCCCCGAAGCTGGTCGCCTCGGCCATGTGCTCGGGATCCTCGAAGAAGCGATGGAGGGGATTGATGGCATCGCCTGGATCCTCGACCGTATCGGTGAGGGACAGGAGCACCATCATGAGGGCAACCCCGTCGCCGATCGCAGTGGTGGATCTGCCCGAGCACCACCGAGCGGTCGCCCTGGTAACCGTCGACCACCCACATCTCCCACAGCGGCCGGCTCTGGTCGAGCGGGGTGGCGAGGAAGCGGCCCACCAGCTCGGCCAACGCGTCTTCGCCCCCCGGGGCAGGCAGCTCCACCCGCTGCACGTGGCGGTCGAGATCGAGCTGATCGTCGTCCACCCAGCACATCTGGCCGTCCCGCCACAGG
Organism: Thermoanaerobaculia bacterium; assembly: GCA_963821905.1. GTDB lineage: Bacteria > Acidobacteriota > Thermoanaerobaculia > Multivoradales > JAGPDF01 > CAWGFP01. The sequence continues at coordinate 112,862 of CAWGFP010000012.1, forward strand.
ACCCGCTGGTGAAACCTGGGGATCGTGATCAGGCGACGCCGGACGACGTCCTTGAACCGCTCGAGATCGAGGTGCCCATCGAGCGCGAGCACCCCGTTGATCTGCATCAGATTCGTCCCGTCCCCCATCCGCAGCCAGGCACGGTCGACGGCGGTAAGAGGGGTCGCTGCGGCGCGCATTGCGGGGAGGAGGCGGCAGTCTACTTGCGAAATTCGGTGACTGTCACCGAATTTCCACCGAATTTCGGGGGTCCGGGGTAACCTTCCGGGGGTGGGTGCGTAGAAAGGTCAGATGGCTATTCCTGCGCTAGCTGTGTCTTCGAACAACGGCCCCATGCTCCGGCTGCGGGGTCTCCACAAGACCTACGCCGTCGGCGCCAACGGCTCCACGTCCTCAAGGGCATCGACCTCGACATCGGCGCCGGCGAGCTGGTCGCCGATCATGGGCGCCTCGGGCTCCGGCAAGTCGACCCTGCTCAACGTCCTCGGCCTCCTCGACGACTACGACGCGGGCGAGTACTGGCTCGACGGCAAGCTGATGAAGGACCTCTCCGAGACCCGCGCCGCCGTGCTGCGCGGCGACTCATCGGCTTCGTGTTCCAGTCGTTCAACCTGATCCCGTTCAAGACCGCGGTCGAGAACGTCGCGCTGCCGCTCTACTACCAGGGCGTGCCGCGCCGCGAGCGCAACCGCCGCGCCGAGCGAGTATCCTCGAGCGGGTGGGGCTCGCGCGCCTGGGCCGAGCCACCTGCCGCGCGAGCTGTCGGGCGGCCAGCAGCAGCGCGTGGCGATCGCGCGCGCGCTGATCGCCAAGCCCAAGGTGATCCTCGCCGACGAGCCGACCGGCGCGCTCGACTCGCAGACCTCGCTCGAGGTCATGGAGGTCCTGCGGCGAGATCCAACGCGCGCGGCGTCACGGTGGTCATCGTCACCCACGAGCGCGACGTCGCCGCGCTCACCGAGCGCGTGATCCGGCTCGAGGACGGCGAGATCGAGAGCGACGGCCGGCGCCGAGGAAGTCATGCGGCTGCCTGCGGGTCACTCGAGCCCGGCTGTCTGACGGTCGAGAACTAGAGCCGGCCGATGTTCGAGCTCGACACCTGGCAGGAGATCCTCGACACGCATGCGCAAGAACAAGCTGCGCACCGCTGCTGACCGGCTTCAGCGTCGCCTGGGGCATCTTCATGCTGGTCGTGCTGCTGGGCTCGGGCCAGGGGCTCGCGCACGGCGTCGAGTACGGCTTCCGCGACGACGCCGTCAACAGCATCTGGATGCGCAGCGGACAGACCTGCGATGCCCTACAAGGGCCTGCGACCGGGCCGCAACGTGCAGTTCACCAACGACGACTACGACGTCATCCGTCACGGCGTCGCGCGGCGTCGAGCACATCACCTCGCGCTTCTTCATCCGCGGCAACCTGACCGTCGCCTACCAGCGGCGAGACCTCGAGCTTCGACGTCCGCTCGGTGCATCCCGACCACCAGTACCTCGAGAAGACGATCATCACCGAGGGGCGCTTCCTCAACGCCGCTCGACATCCAGCGAGTACCGCAAGGTGGCGGTGATCGGCGACCGGGTCAAGGAGCATGCTGTTCAAGGGCCGAGCCGGCGATCGGCAAGTACATCAAGGTCAACGGCATCGCCCTTCCAGGTCGTCGGCGTGTTCACCGACGAGGGCGGCGAGGGCGAGCTGGAGAAGATCTACCTGCCGATCTCGACCGCCCAGCGCGCCTTCAACGGCGGCAACCGCATCGCGCATGATCATGTTCACGGTCGGCGACGCCGACGGTCGAGCGAGAGCGAGGCGATCGCCGACGAGCTGCGCAACCGCTCGCCGAGCGCCACGACTTCGATCCCGAGGACGAGCGCGCGGTGTCGATCTCGAACGCCGTCGAGGAGTTCCAGCGCTTCGTCAACCTGATGGGCGGCATCCGCACCTTCGTCTGGGTGGTCGGCATCGGCACGCTGCTCGCCGGCGTCGTCGGCGTGTCGAACATCATGATGATCGCGGTCAAGGAGCGCACCCGGGAGATCGGCGTCCGCAAGGCGCTCGGCGCCACGCCGTGGTCGATGATCGGCCTGGTCCTGCAGGAGGCGGTGCTGATCACCGCGTCGCCGGCTACTTCGGCCTGGTGCGGGCGTCGGCGTGCTCGAGGTGCATGACGCGCGGCCTCAAGGCGCTCCGACTTCTTCCGCAATCCCGAGGTCGACCTCGAGCGTCGCCGTGTCCGCGACGCTGCTGCTGGTCGCTCGCCGGCGCGCTCGCCGGCTTCGTTCCCGGCCCGGCGGGCGGCGGCGATCCGCCCGATCGAAGCGCTGCGGGACGAGTAGACGCATGAGCTGTCTTCGACCTCGATCACTGGCAGGAGATCTAGACGCGCTGCTGCGCAACCGCTGCGCACCGCGCTCACCGCGTTCGGCGTGTTCTGGGGCATCTTCATGCTGATGGTGATGCTCGGCTCGGGCGACGGGCTGCGCAACGGCGTCATGCGCGGCTTCGCGGGCAGCGCCACCAACAGCTTCTTCGTCTGGACCCAGCGCACCAGCAAGCCCTACGCGGCATGCCCGCCGGGCCGCACCATCGAGCTCGACAACGACGACGTCGAGGCGATCCGCGACAAGGTCCGGAGGTCGGCATCGTGGCGCCGCGCAACCAGCTCGGCGGCTTCATGGGCGGCAACAACGTCACCCGCGGCACGCAAGACCGGCGCCTTCAACGTCATGGGCGACTACCCGGAGATCGCCCGCATCCAGTCGATGCGCATGGTCGAGCGGGCGCTTCCTCAACCCGCTCGACATCGAGGAGACGCGCAAGGTCGCGGTGATCGGCACCCGGGTGCGCGAGCTGCTGTTCGAGCGCGGCGAGGACCCGATCGGCGAAAGCGATCGAGATCAGCGGCGTCTACTTCCAGGTGGTCGGCAGTCTTCGGCTCGCCTGCAGTCGGGCGAGGACGCCGAGCGCGAGAGCGCAGACGATCTACGTGCCGTTCACGACCTTCCAGCGCGCCTTCAACTTCGGCGACCGCGTCGGCTGGTTCGCGGTGACCGCGAAGCCCGAGTGCCCGGCCTCGACGGCCGAGGAGAAGGTCCTCGCGCTGCTCAAGGCGCGCCACAAGGTGGCGCCCGACGACGCCCGCGCCTTCGGCCACTTCAACCTCGAGGAGGAGTACCAGAAGGTCCAGGGGCTCTTCCACGGCATCCGCGATCCTGGTCTGGCTCGTGGGCATCGGCACGCTCGCCGCCGGCGCCATCGGCGTCTCGCAACATCATGCTGATCATCGTCAGGGAGCGCACCAAGGAGATCGGCATCCGCCGGGCGGTGGGCGCGACGCCGTCGGCGATCGTCGCCCAGATCGTGTTCGAGGCCGTGATCCTGACCGCCGTCGCCGGCTACCTCGGCCTGGTGGCCGGCGTCGGCCTGCTCGAGCTGGTCGGCAATCTGCTGCCCCGGGCGGCGACAGCAACACGCATGTTCGCCAACCCGGACGTCGGCGTCGGCCAGGCCCTGCGCGCGCTCGCCATCCTGATCGCCGCCGGCGTCCTCGCCGGCCTGGCTCCGGCGCAGCGCGCGCTCGCAGGTCAGCCCGATCGTGGCCCTGCGTAGCGAGTGATGCAGTCGAATGATCCATCCAGAGAGGGTTCACTCATGAAGCGATTCATCTCGGTCCTGTTCGGCGTCCTCGTCCTCATCCTCTTCGGCGGCACGCTCTAGTTCCTGTGGGCGAAGTCGCGCAAGCCTGAGACCGTCTACCAGACCGAGCGCCGAAGCTCGCGGACATCGTCAAGAAGACGGTCGCGACCGGCTCGGTCGTGCCGCGCCAAGAGGTGGCGATCAAGCCGCGGGTCTCCGGCATCATCGACGAGCTCTACGTCGAGGCCGGCGAGCCGATCAAGGACGGCGACCTGATCGCCAAGATCCGCCTGGTCCCCGACATGGTGAACCTCGCCGACGCGCAGAATCGCGTCGCCAAGGCGAAGATCGCCCTCGAGAGCACGCAGAAGGACTACGAGCGCAACCTAGCCGCTGCAGAAGGACGGCACCATCTCGGTGGCAACGATGCAGCCCTTCGAGACCGCCTTCAAGAACGCGCAGACCGAGCTGGACGCGGCGCAGGACAACCTGGAGCTGATCGAGAAGGGCATCTCGCGCTCGACCGGCGGCTCGACCAACACGCTGGTCCGCTCGACCATCGCCGGCACGGTGCTCGAGGTGCCGGTCGAGGTCGGCAACTCGGTGATCGAGACCAACACCTTCAACGACGGCACGACCATCGCCACCGTCGCCGACATGGACGACATGATCTTCAAGGGCAAGGTCGACGAGTCCGAGGTCGGCAAGCTCAAGACCGGCATGACGCTGCTGCTGACCATCGGCGCCCTCGAGGGCGAGCCCCTCGAGGCCATGCTCGAGCACATCGCGCCCAAGGGCGTGGAGAAGGACGGCGCCATCCAGTTCGAGATCCGCGCCGCGCTCAAGCCCCAGAAGGACGTCACGATCCGCGCCAACTACAGCGCCAACGCCGACATCGTCCTCGACCGCCGCGAGCAGGTGCTGGCGATCAACGAGAGCCTGCTGCAGTTCGAAGACGGCAAGCCGTTCGTCGAGGTCGAGACCGCGCCGCAGAAGTTCGAGAGGCGCGAGGTCAAGACCGGCCTCTCGGACGGCATCTCAGATCGAGGTGCGTGTCGGGACTGACCGCCGAGGACAAGATCAAGGTGCACGCGGCGGTCACGCCGACGAATGGGTAGCTGGGCCGCCTACGTGTAGGCGACCATGCCACGTCGTCGAGGAGGGGCCCTCCGCCTCTGTGCGCTCTGGCTCGCCGCCGCCGCGGTCTCGGCACAAGAGCGTTTCCAGATCGTCTCTGCCGGCGACGCCGAGGTCACCTTCCGCGAGCTGGTTCCGCTGCAGGTCGCCATCGACACGGCCGGGCAGGTCTTTCACTATCGCGGCTGTCCTTCGATATCGCCCGCCATGAGTTGGATGGCTCCCGGCGCCGCGACGCTTCGGGGCCTTCGCCCTCACTGTCCGGAACGCCGAAAGCCGGATTATGCAACCCGCACCGAGCCGCGCGCGCCGCGCGATCCGAAGCAGCTGGCGGTGCTCTTCCTCGGCAATAGCCTCACGTACTACAACCAGATGCCGGCGATGACGGAGGCGATCGCCCGGCGCGAGGAGCGGCCCCTGAGCGTGCAGTCGGTGACCCGCAGCGGCGTGACGCTCTCGCAGATCTGGAACGAAACCACGGCGCTGCGCGACCTCTGGCTGCGGCGCTGGGATTACGTCGTCCTGCAGGGCGGAGCCGGGGCGGTGCATCCGCTCTTCAACGGCGATGAGTTCGATCGCGAGCTCACCAGGTTCGCGGACGAGATTCGCCGCAGCGGCGCGCAGCCGCTGCTTTACCTGGTATGGCGGCCGGGCGTGTCACCGGCAGAGTTCGAGGCCGCGTCGCGCGCTGCGGCACGGCGCGCCAAGGTGCGCGTCGTGCCGGCTGGCGTGGCCTGGCGCGATCTCGTCGAGCGCGGGCGGTTCGCGCGGCTGGACTGGGACGGGCTGCATCCCGATGCCTTCGGCTCCTACCTGGTCGCCTGCACGGTCTACTCGACGCTCTACGGCAAGCCGGCGCACGGTACACCGTTCGACTTACGCCACCTGGCCGCGGCGGACGAGGTGTCCGACGATGCCCTTCGTGAGCAGCGCCTGACTGCGGAGGACGCGCGCGCCTTGCAGGATGCCGCCTGGCGAGCAGTCCAGCGCGAAAGCGACTGACTTCAATCCGGCGTGGTGTCGACGAGCCGGCAAAGGTCGCAGCCGTCGAACGGGTTCTCGTTGCCGTCGTCGCACTCCTCGGGGGGCTGGACCACGCCGTCGCCGCAGCGGTGGCAGTCGGTGTCCGCGCCGTCGACTACGCCGTCGCAGTCGTTGTCGGTGTTGTCGGTGCAGGAGACCTCGGACGGCTCCGGTGGAGTGATGGTGGGGAAGTGGGTGCAGCCGAAGGTCGCGTCGCAGGCGTCGTCGGTGCAGACATTGGAATCGTCGCAGCTCACCTCGGTCGTTTCGCAGGCGCCTTCGGCGTTGGCGTTGCAGTAACCCGCCAGGCACTTGTTCTCGACCGCGCAGCTGCGCGGCGGGTTCTGGCAGCGGCCCAGGAAGCAGGCGTCGTCCGTGCAGGGCTCGGAGTCGTCGCAGTCCAGGTCGCTCGCGCAGCAGTCGGGGATCGCCGTTCCCCGGCATTCGGTGCCGGCGCAGGCATCGGCGCTGGTGCAGCCGTTGCCGTCGTCGCACGCCTGTCCGTCGTTGGGCAGCCGCAGGCAGCCGACCGCCGGGTCGCAGGCGTCGAGCGTGCAGACGAGGCCGTCGTCGCAGCTCACCGGGGCATGCACACACTCGCCGTCCGCGCCGCAGGAGTCCGACGTGCAGAGATTGCCGTCGTCGCAGCTCGCCGGACAGCCAGACGCACACGCCCCGAGTAGATCGCCGTGCCCGAGATGCGAAGCCACCGCCGCTTCGCCCACCGAGATGGTTTGGGAATTGGCGGGGTTGCCGGGAGGGAGATGGCAGAGGGTGACCTTCTTGTCGGCGTGAGCGGGCGCCGAGAACGCGAGGTAGGTGCCGAGGAGGATCGCGTAGGAGCGAATCATGGTCGTTCTCCCTTGTTGACAGGCGTCAGGCGACGGTGGCTTCGGGGAGCTCCGCAAGAGCTGCGGGGACGAGGCTGCGCCCGAGCCGGGCGATAGCTTCGAAGGTGGACTCGATGTCGCGCTCCCGCGTACGGTGCGAGCAGATCGAGAAACGCAGAACTACCTTGCCGTCTAGGCGGCTGGTCATCACCAGCGCGAGGCCGCTGCGCTGCAGGAGGTCGGCGATTCCCTGGTTCAGTCGATCGACGATGGCTTCGGCCTCCGGCGCGTCGAGGCGACCGCCGAGGGCGTGGGGCACGAAGCGGAAGCAGTAGAGGTAGAGCTGGGGCCGGTGGAGGACCTCGAAGTCCGGATGCTCGGCGACCAGGCGATGGAGGTGGCGGGCCATCGCCAGTTGATGCGCGAACTGGCGGCGGAGGCCCTCGGCTCCGAAACTGCGGAGAGTCATCCAGACCTTGAGGGCGCGGAAGCCGCGCGACATCTGCGGTCCTTGCTCCAGGTAGTCGAGCGCCGCCGGATCGATGGCTCCCTCGCCGAGATACGGCGCGTGGATCGAGAACGCGCGGCGCAGCCGGTCGGCCTCGCGCACCAACAGGATGCCGCAATCGGTGGGCACGCCGAGCAGCTTGTGGGCATCGACAGAGACCGAATCGAGCCGCTCGAGGCCGCGGAAGAGGTGGCGCGTCTCGGGAACGCCGGCGAGCAGCAGGCCGCAGGCGCCGTCGCCGTGGAGCCAGACGCCGTGGCGCTCGCAGACGTCGGCGAGGTCGGCGAGCGGATCGACCGCGCCGACGTTGACCGAGCCGAGCTGGGCGACGACCGCCAGTGGCAGGTCGCCGCGCTGGCGGTCGGCGGCGAGCATGCGGTCGAGCGCCGCGGGGTCCATGGTCAAGTCGCTGCGACTCGGCACGCGGCGCACCGCGTCGCGGCCCAGGTTCATCAGGTCGGCGACCCGCGCCACCGAGACGTGGCCCTCGTGATCCGACATGTAGACCAGGAAGCGGCCGCGACGGCGCTCGTCCTGGAGGCCGTGCGGCGTCGAGTCGTAGGACGCAACGTGGCGCAGGGCGGTGGTGAGGGCGGTGAAGTTCGCCATCGTCCCGCCGGAGACCATCACGCCGCCGGCATCCTCCGGGTAACCGACGAAGCGGGCGATCCAGCGGAGCGTCTGGCGCTCGATCTCGGCGGCGGCCGGCCCCAGCCGCCAGGCGCCGGCGTTGGTTGCGGTCGCGGCGGCGAGGGCGTCGGCGAGGACGCCGGCCAGGGTGCCGCAGCCGTTGACGTAGGCGAAATGGCGCGGCGAGCCGACCGCGGTCAGGTTGGGCAGGACCCGCCGCTCCCAATCGGCCACCAGCTCCACGGCCGGCACACTCTCCTCCGGCAGATCGTCGCGAAAGAGCGCCGCTACGCCCTCCGGGGTGACTGCGGGCAATACCGGGCGCCGGTCGAGCGTCGCATGGTAGTCGGCGATCGCCGCGATCGCGAGGGCTCCCGCTCGGCGGAAATCGTCGAGATCGGAGCCGGGCAGGTCATCGGGATGTTCTGTCGTCATCGGGTCTCTCCTTGCACGACCGGAAGGATCGCCCGGTGAGGCGCTCCGGCGCATCGGGCGTTTGTCCCGACTTGGCTACAATCGGCGCGCGGGCCCCCTGACAGATGTCCTGGAGCCCGCGGCAGCCGCACCCGAGGAGCGAAACCCCTGAGCGAAGCCCGCGCCCGCCAAGCCATCCGTTACCTCCGCACTAGCGACGGCGTCCGCCTGGCGTGGGCGGAAGTGGGCCGCGGTCCGACTCTGGTCAAGGCGGCGAACTGGCTGACCCATCTCGAACTCGAATGGGAGAGCCCCCTGTGGCGGCATTGGCTCGATTTCTTCTCCGCCCATTTCCGCCTGGTGCGATACGACGAGCGTGGTTGCGGGATGAGCGACTGGGAGGTCGGCGATCTCGGGCAGGAGCGCTGGGCCGGCGATCTCGAGACGGTGATCGAAGCCGCTGGTTGTACCGAGCCGGTGGTGTTGCTCGGCATCTCACAGGGCGGAGCCCCGGCGATCCAGTACGCCGTCCGCCACCCCGAGCGGGTGAGCCATCTGCTGCTCTACGGCTGCTACAGCGAGGGCTGGGCGAAGCGCGGCGATGAGGGCAGCCGCCGCCGCTACGAGGCGATGGTCGAGCTGATCGACCACGGTTGGGGACGCCCCAACCCGGTGTTTCGGCAGCTCTTCACTTCGCGTTTCATCCCCGGCGGCACCGAGGAGCAGCTCGACTGGTACAACGAGCTCTGCTTGAAGACCACCTCACCGCAGAACGCCGCGCGTCTGCTCGCGACGCGGGCGCACGTCGACGTGCGCCATTTGCTTCCCGAGCTGCGCGTGCCGACGCTGGTCCTGCACGCGCGCAACGACGAGGTCGTCCCGCTCAGCTCGGGCAAGATCCTGGCGTCCGAAATACCCGGCGCCGAGTTCGTCGAGCTCGACTCCGCGAACCACATCCTGCTCGCGGGTGAGCCGGCCTGGGGTCGCTTCTGCGAAGCGGTGCTCGACTTCACCGGCCTCGGCTCAGCCATCGAGTCTGCCGCTCCGGACGCTGCGTTCGCGACGCTGTCGCCGCGCGAGCGCGAAGTGCTGGTGCTGATCACCGAGGGCCTCGCCAACGCCGAGATCGCCGAGCGGCTCGGTATCAGCGACAAGACCGTGCGCAACCACGTCTCCAATCTGTTCGACAAGCTCGGCGTCTGGACGCGTGCCCAGGCGATCGTCTTCGCCCGCGACCACGGCTTCCGGCCGGCGGTGTGACCACAGGCTGCGCCTCCTTCCGACGATGTCGCGCTACACCTACCCTCACACCATCGAGAACGGCGCCGGCGAGCGCCTCGCCTTCGTGCGCAAGGTTCCGGGTCCGCGCGGCGAGCGGCTCGAGGGTGAGAACCTGGTCAAGCCGGGTGCGGGCCCGCCCATGCACGTCCACCATCTCCAGGAAGAGGGATTCACTGTGGTCCAAGGGCGCATCGGGTACCAGAAGCTTGGCGGGCCCGAGCAGTTCGCCGGCCCTGGTGAATCCGTGACCTTCAAGGCTGGCGAGCCGCATCGCTTCTGGAACGCCGGCCAGGACGACCTGCGGTGCACCGCCTACATCGAGCCGGCCGACAACGCGGAGTACTTCCTCACCCAGCTCTTCGAATCGACGAGGGCGAACGGCGGAACTCGGCCCGATCCCTTCGTCGCCGCGTTCCTGATCCGGCGTTACCGCAGCGAGTTCGCGATGCTCGAGATCCCGGCGTTCGTCCAGCGCTTCGTCTTCCCGCTCCAGGTTACGGTCGGCAGGTTGCTCGGTAAGTATCGCCGGTTCGCGGACGCGCCCGAGCCGGTAAGACGCCCGAGGGCCTGACCCGCGCTTGGCGTTTGCGGGCCGCTTTACGCTACCCTTTCGCCATGAGCATCGACCGCCGGCGGGTGCTCGGGTTCATGGGCGGGGCCGTGGTGGCGTGGCCGCTGCGGTCGTTCGGCCGGGCGCGCAAGCGTCCCAACTTCATCGTCATGATGACCGACGACCAGCGGGCCGACGCGCTGGGCGTGGCGCGGCATCCGGTGTTGCGCACGCCGAACATGGACCGCATCGCCCAGGAGGGCGTGCGCTTCACCGAGGCCTTCGTCACCAACTCGTTGTGCTCGCCGAGCCGGACGTCGTTTCTCACCGGGTTGTACTCGCACAAGCACGGTGTCACCACGAACGCGGTCAGCGAAATGCTGCCGGACGACCCGGCGCTCTGCCACACCCACACCAACTACGCGGCGCGCCTGCGCGAGGCCGGGTATCAGACGGCGGTGATCGGCAAGTGGCCGATCTCGACGCCGCCGCCCGGGTTCGATCACTGGGTGGTCCTGCCGGGCTGGGGCGGGTACGTCGATCCGGAGATGATCGCCAACGGTGCCTGGATCCGCATGCGCGGTCATACCGATGACGTGATCGGCGACCAGGCGCTCATCTGGCTCGAGCGGGTGCGCGACAAGCAACGGCCGTTCTGCATGCTCTACAGTTTCAAGGCACCGCACGCCAACTGGCTGCCGGCGGCGCGCTACGCGGGGATGTACGAGGACGTGGAGATCCCGCTGCCGCGCACGCTCGAGGATCGGCTCGAAGGGCGTCCGGAGGCGCTCAAGAAGGCGCAGATGGCGCTCGCCGACCTGAGCGACTTCAACGTGCCGCGGAGCTTGCCGGCGGAGGAGCGGCGGCGGCTGAACTACGAGCACCTGGTGAAGAACTACTACCGCGTATTGCTGAGCGTCGACGACAACGTCGGCCGGGTGCTCGATTACCTCGACAAGAACGGCCTGGCCGAGGACACCGTAGTGGTCTACACCTCCGACAACGGGTTCTTTCTCGGCGAGCACGGGCTCTACGACAAGCGCCTGATGTACGAGCCCTCGATCCGCGTGCCGTTCATGGTGCGCTATCCGGCCGGCGCCGCGCGCCGGGTCGATTCGTCGCACATGGTGCTCAACGTCGATCTCGCGCCGACCATCATGGACCTCGCCGGCGTGCCGGTGCCGCCGTGTGTGCAGGGGCGCAGCCTCAAGCCGCTGCTCGAGGGCGACGCCGCGCCCTGGCGCGAGGCCTTCTACTACGAGTACTTCGAATATCCTGGCCCGCACTGCGTGCGCAAGAACCGCGGCGTACGCACCGACCGCTGGAAGCTGATCGAGTTCTGGGAGCAGCCCCAGCAGTGGGAGCTCTACGACCTGGTGCTCGATCCGGACGAAACCCGCAACCTGGCGGACGATCCCGGGCATGCCAGCCGCGTGCAAGAGCTGAAGCTGCTGATGCGACGCCTCCGCACCGAGCTGGGCGACGCCGATCCGCCGGGACCGCCGCCCGTGGCGCCTCCCTGCGCATGAGCTGCCGCGGCCGCTTCGCCGCTTGGCTGCTTCTTGGGCTCTTTCTCGCGACTCCGGGCGAGGCCGCACCGCGAGAAGCAGTGCTCACGACAGGCCACTTCGCGTTCTCGAGCGACTTCGAGACCAACCTGAACGATGCTTTGATCGCCGCCGGAGTGGCACGGAAGAAGGGGAAGCCGGAGGTCTTCCGCGCCGGCGCCGAGGTCGGGTGCTTCGACGAGCTTCCGGCTCCGCGACGGGCCGCCTGGAGCTCAGCGGTCGACTACTATGCCCAGATCGTCTCCCCGGTTTCATTCGGCGCGCGCGAACAGTTCCTGATTCGTTTGCAGCTCGCCGGGTTCGATGAGAATCCGTCGAAGCCCGAGGACGCGGAGCTGGTGGAAATGGCGCGCAGCTTTCGCGCCGTGGCGGCTCCGGCGTACCGCGCTTGCCGCTGGCCGGCGCAGGACGAGCAGAACCGCAAGTGGATCGCGGAGCTGCAGCCGAGACTGGCGGTGCAGGAGGAGGCGCTCGCGGCTCGTCTCGAGGCGCTCTACCAGAAACGCTGGAAGACGCTGCCGATTCTGGTCGACGTCGTGGAGACCGTGGACTGGAGCGGCGCCAACACCGGCTGGTCCGACGCCGGGCAGGGTCACGTCTTGATCTCCAGCACGGTGCACGAAGCGGCCGCCTTCGAGACCGTGTTCCACGAGGCATCGCATGTGCTCATGGACCGCGGCGACCCGGTGCGGCGGGCGCTCGAGGAAGCGGCGCGGGTCGCCGGCGTTGCGCTGCCCAACGATCTCTGGCACCTGGTGCAGTTCTACACCACCGGCGAAGTCGTGCGGCGAGCGCTGGCCGAACACAGCGAGCCGGGTTACACGCCGATGTTGTACGAGCTCTACGAGCGCGGCAATTGGACGGAGTATCGCGCCTTGATCGAGCAGCACTGGCTGCCGTACATCGACGGCAAGCGCAGCCTCGCCGAGGCTGCCTCGAGCCTCGTCACCGGGCTGCGTCCAGCGGACGGCGAGCCGTGACCGACGCAGGAGACCCCTACGATCTCGCGCGATTCGTCTCGGCGCAGGAAGGGATCTACCCGCAAGCCCTGGCCGAGATCTGGACCGGGTACAAGCGATCGCACTGGATGTGGTTCGTGTTCCCTCAGCTCGCCGGCCTGGGGTCGAGCGGGATGTCGAGGAAGTACGCGATCAGTGGTCTCGCCGAAGCGGAGGCCTATCTCCGCCACCCCGTCCTCGGCGCCCGGCTCGAAGAGTGCGTCGATGCGGTCCTGGGTATTACCGGCAAGTCGGCGCACGAGATTTTCGGCTCCCCGGACGATTCGAAGCTGTGCTCATGCGCGACGCTGTTCTCGCGGGTGACACCGAAGGGGTCGCATTTCGAGCGGCTGCTCGAGTTGTACTTCGAGGGGCGCCCCGATGCGAGGACTTTGCAGCTTCTCGAGTCGACTTGAGCTTCCCGCGGGCGAGGTAGGCTCCACGGCCCGTGCCGGCGAGATCGCGAGCTCTCCTGTCGTTGGCGGCGCTGTGCGCCCTGGTCACGCTGTGGGCGGCAGCCGATCTGCCCGCGCGTAGCGCGTGGGTGTACGCCTTCAAGCCGGCAGCGACCGCGCTGCTCGGTGCGGTCGTCCTGGTGGCGCCGGGTGCCGGAGTCTGGGCCCGCTACGCCCGCGGGATCGGAGCTGGCCTCGCTGCGTCGCTTGGCGGCGATGTCTTCCTGATGCTGCCTGGAGACCTCTTCCTCGCCGGGCTGCTGGCGTTTCTCGTCGCGCACGTCTGCTACCTGATCGCCTTCACGGCCGAAGTCCGCTTCGCGGAGCGGCGATGGCCGTTCGTCGCCTACGGGGCGGTGGGCGCCGTGGTGCTGGCCCTGCTGTGGCCTTCGGCCTCACCGCGCGCCGCGGTGGCGGTGTACAGCCTGGCGCTATGCGCCATGGCAGCGCAGGCCTTGGTCCGTTGGCGGGTTCTCGGCACACCGGCTGCGGCGCTTGCCGCTTGCGGGGCTGCGGTCTTCGTGGTTTCCGACACCCTGCTGGCGCTGGGTCGCTTTCGAGGTCCCGTGGCGAACGGCGGAGTCTGGGCCTTGGCGACTTATTACCTGGCGCAGACGTTGATCGCGGTCTCGGTGGCGTGGAGGCAGCCTGGCAGTCGCCGTCTGTAACCCCGCGGCGGGGAGCGGCGTATCCAGAACAGCGCCGCCTGGACGGCGAACAGGGAGGGTATCGCCATGAGAGTTTTCCTCGGCATCGTCGCGACAAGCCTGGCCTTCGCAGCCGTCGCCCGAGGGCAGCAGCCCTCGCCGCCTGCGCGCGCCGAGATCCTGGTCCTCGGCACGTACCACATGGCCAACCCCGGCCGGGACATCTTCAACATGAAGGCGGACGACGTGCTGGCGCCCAAGCGCCAGGCCGAGATGGGGCAGCTCATGTCGGTGCTGGAGAAATTCGCTCCGACCAAGATCGCGGTCGAGAGGACGGCCGGCGATTCGCGCATCGCGAAGGATTACGCCGACTACCTCGCCGGCAACCACGAGCTGACGCGCAACGAGATCGAGCAGATCGGCTTCCGGCTGGCCAAGGCGCTGGGCCACAAAACCGTGCATGCGGTCGACGCGGACGGCGAGTTCCCGTATCCGCGGCTGGTGAAGTTCGCCCAGGCCACCGGCCGCTCGGCGGAGCTCGACGCGCATGATGGCGGAGGTCGGCAAGATGGTGGAGGCGCAGAACGCCTATCTCGGGTCGCACACCGTGCTCGAGACGTTGCTGTACATGAACGCCGACGACAAAGTGGCCTCCGACATGGGGTTGTACTTCCGTCAGGCGGCCATCGGCGAGCCCTGGGACTGGGCCGGCGCCGATCTGGTGTCCGATTGGTTCCGGCGCAACATGCGCATCTACAGCAATATCGCGGGGTTGGTCGAATCTCCCGGTGAGCGTGTCCTCGTCATCTACGGCGCCGGACATCTGGGCTGGCTCCAGCACGCCTTCGCGAGCAACCCCGGCCTGCGGCTTCGCAAGCTCGCCGAGTTCGTGGATTAGCGGTCCCGAGTCCTGTAACGACGGCCGCTGGTTCGCTCGCGCTGCGTTATCCTCCGACGCGGGAGCCGCGATGACCGTACCCCTGACCCAACTCGCCAAGACCGCCGGCTGCGCGGCCAAGATCGGTCAAGCCGATCTGCGGGCCGCGCTCAGCCGGCTCGAAGGCACGGTCGATCCGCGCGTCCTCGTCGGGCTCGAGTCGGGCGACGACGCCGCTGTCGTGCGGCTGACCGACGAGCTGGCGCTGGTTTCCACGGTCGACATCTTCACGCCGATCGTCGACGACCCGTTCGATTACGGCCGCATCGCCGCCGCCAACGCGCTCAGCGACGTCTACGCGATGGGCGGCCAGCCGTTGAGCGCGCTGAGCTTCGTGGCCTGGCCGGTGGCTTCGCTGGGCACGGATCCGCTCCGCGAAGTATTCGCCGGCGCGGCGGAGGTCTGCCGGATCGCCGGGATCGTGATCGCCGGGGGTCATTCGATCGTCGACGAGGAGCCCAAGTTCGGGTTGTTCGTGACCGGCCTGATATCGCCGCTGCGCGTGATCACGCTCGGCGGAGCGCAGCCGGGGGATGTCCTGGTGCTCACCAAGCGGCTCGGCACCGGCGTGCTGACCACCGCGGTGAAGCGCGGCCATCTGGCGGCGGCCGATCTCCGTCCGGCGATCGAGAGTATGACGACTCTCAACCGCGCCGCCGCCGAGGCGATGCTCGAGGTCGGCGTGCACGCCGCGACCGACGTCACCGGCTTCGGGTTGCTCGGGCACCTGGGCAACATGCTGCGCGCCTCCTCGGCAACCCTCGGCCGTCCGGTCGGCGCGCGCCTCGACTGCGCGCGCGTGCCGTGGTTCGATCATGTCGTCGAGCTCGCGGCGCGCGACATCTGCCCCGGCGGCTCGAAGCGCAACCTGGCGTACGCCGCCCCGAACACCAACTTCGATCCGGCGATCCCGCCGCACATCCAGCTCCTCCTCGCCGATGCCCAGACCTCCGGTGGCTTGCTGCTGGCTGTCTCGCCCGATCGCGAGTCCGCGCTCCTCGAGGCGCTCGCGGCACGCGGCGTGCCGGTGCGCGCCGTGGTGGGGAGGCTCACCGAGGCCGATACCCCCGGCCGGATCGAGGTCGGCTGAACGGAGCTCGAGGCAGTGAGCCTGCTTAGCCGCGCGCTGCTTCTCGTCGCTCCCCGGCGGAGCGTTCGGGCGGCGTTCACGCGGCATTACGAGCGGCGCGACTGGGAGGATTCCGAATCCGTCTCCGGGCATGGCTCGACGCTCCAGCGCACCGAATCGATCCGTCGAGCGTTGCCGGCCCTCTTCTCGGAGCTCGGGATTCGCAGTGTCGTCGATGCCGGGTGCGGGGACTTCAACTGGTTTCGCGCTCTCGACCTCGAGCTCGACTGCTATCTCGGGATCGAGGTGGTCGAGGATCTCGCGCGCCGCAACCAGGAGCGCTTCGGCGACGAGCGGCGGCGGTTCGTTTCGATCGACCTCATCCGCGATTCGCTGCCGACATCCGACTTGATTCTCTGCCGGGACGTCCTGGTGCACCTGAAGAACCGGCAGGTGCTGGCGGCGCTGCGCAATTTCCGCCGCAGCGGGTCTACCTACCTGCTGGCGACGACGTTCGAAGCGTCGCGGCCGAACGTCGACGTGCCGCTCGGCGGCTGGCGCCCGATTCATCTCGAGGGACCGCCATTCGGGCTGGGCGAGCCGCTACGTCGAATCAGCGAGGCCGAGTCGGTCGAGGATCCGCGCTTCTCCGACAAGAGTCTCGGGCTGTGGCAGCTATGAAAGCAATGGGCACGCTCGAGACCATCTGGCTGAAGCGCTTCAAGCGTGGACCCATGGACTCGCTGACCGAGGCCGAGTTGGTGGCCGGGCGTGGCCTGCTGGGAAACGCCGATCAGGGCGGGCGTCGCCAGGTCACGTTGATCGAAGTCGAGGTCTGGCGCGAGTTGATGCGCGGTCTCGGCGCCGGTCTTCCGACCTCCACCCGGCGCGCCAACCTGGTGGTCAGCGGCTGCGATCTTTCGGAGAGCCGTGGGCGCGAGCTGGCGGTCGGCTCGTGCGTGCTGCGGATCGCCGGCGAGACGAAACCCTGCGAGCAGATGGAGGAAGCGTTGGCCGGACTGCAAGCGCGCATGTACCCGGACTGGCGTGGAGGCGTGTTCGCGGAGGTCGTGGCCGGCGGCACGATCCGCGTCGGCGACGAGGTGACGTGGCGGCAGGACTAACGCAAGAGCGTCGCCACGTAACCGGCGCTAAAAAGAGCGAGGACCGCGCCGGTCCAATGCAGGACGAGCGGCGCCAGCACGCTGCCCGATCGTTCGCGGGCGACACCGGCGGCCATGGCGAAGAGCAGCGCGCTGCCGAACGACACCAGGAAGCCCCAGGGTCCGGCTGCGGACACGATGGGTGAGATCGGGGCCGCAACGGCATAGAGCAACGCCGAGATCGCGGTGGGCAGGGACAGGAACCAGCGGCCGCCGTCGTGCTGGATCGCGAAGGCGCGAGCCAGGATGCCGTGCACCACGCCGCGGAAGAGAAGCTCCGCGGCCAGCGGGAAGGCCAGAAGGACCGCCAAACCCATGGGCGTCCAGTGGGGAGCGGGCGCGACCCAGGCGCCGCCGGCCGCCGCGCCGAGTAGCGCCAGCGGCGCGGTCCACAGCCAGTCGGAGCCGCCCGGCAGGCGAATCCCGTAGAGCCGCGGCCGTTTTCTTCCGAACAGGAAGAGGAAGAAGGATGCCAGCAGGGAGATCCCCACCGCCGAGCGCCACGGCGGCGTAGCGAGCGTCGACCACGCCGGCACGAAGCGCGACAGCAGGCTCGGCTCGCCACCGGCGAGCGCGGCGAGCGCGACCAGCGGAGCCGCCACCAGCGCCGTCGCTCGCTCGCGCCATGTCGGCTTGCGATAGGCCTGCCGGCAGGCCTCGGCGATCTCTTGTGGCGAGAGCCGCGTGCCGGTCTGGCGCGGTGAGCCGCCGATCTCCGCCGAGCCACCCCAGCGGTTGCGGCTGCCGCCGGAGCGCACCGCGGGATCGAGGATGTTGAGGCGCGCGTAGGCGAGCTCGAGACTTCCGGGCAGGAACGAGTCGACCTGCCGCAGCGTGTAGACGTGGGGCTCCTTCTCCAACGCCACCACACCGAGCCGCTTGCCGTAGAGCTTCTTGAGATCCTGCTCGGCCTCGAAGATGCCCTGGTCGGAGCGACAGACCACCGCGACGCGGTGGTTCGATAGCTCGGCGCTGGCCAGCGCCTCGACGTGGCGAAAGCCCTCGAAATAGTTCGGTGGGAAGACCATCGCGTCGATGGCGCGCAGCTGAACCGCGGCGAACTCGAGCGCGTCGACCCGGGCCCACGGACCGCCGCGCCGCGCCGCCTGCTCGTTGCGGCGCAGCTCGTCCAGCCGCTGCAACGTGCGCTCGAGGACGTCGGCGGGCAGCGCGACGAGATCGAGACCTTCGCGTCCGTGCACGTCGAGCGCGCCTTCGACCCGGATCAGCGGTGCGATCGCCGCGCGCAGCTCGGGATTCTCCGCCACGTGCGCGGCGTTGAGCAGCAGCCAGATCGCCAGCACGGTGTCGAGATCGGGATCGTTGGCGTAGAGCGCCCAGGTGTGCTCGCGCATGTCGAGGCCGCGTCGCACCAGCACCAGCGCCTGTTCACAGCTCGACAAGGTGAACTGGCGCACGCAGTCGGCGTGGTGGTCGAGGTTGAACACCCGGCGCTCGGCGTCGAGAAACGGCGGCCCCTGGCAGACGCCGTCGAGGAAGATCGTGCCCGCTTCCGCCTTGCGCGCCGCCGCAGTGGTGAAGCTGAGCCCGTGCTCGATGCGCACCCGCACTTCCGGCGCTTCGTGGCAGTAAAGCGCGCGCGTCGGTCCCTGTTGGCGAACGATGTAGCGGTCAGGTCCCGCTCCGCCGTGCACGACCTGGTAGAGCGAGCGCACCGTGCGTCCGGCGAGCGCCGCTTCTCCGGCGACGGTGGGGAACGAGCTGAGGGGACTCGCGTCCATGGGCATGGTTCGGGGAGGTCTCGATACTAAGGCGAGAGCGAGATCGATGCCAATGAAATCGTGACCGAGTTTGCTTCATGCTGCAGTGCCATGAACAGCGCAAGCCGCTTCCTCGGTGACGTCTGATCCCATCGTTTCGCCAACTTCGTCGAGCGCCGTAACCTTTTTCTCCGTCGCACGTTAACAAGGGTGATGGTGCCTGCGCGCCGACCGGTGTCCAGCTTGACCCCGGCCCTCCTCCTGGCCCTCCTGGGCTGGGCACCGGCGGCGACGTGGGCAGCCGATCCGCAGCCCGGACCGCCCCTTTCGATCCGCCGCGCCGCCGGCGACATCGCCATCGATGGCGATCTTTCCGATCCCGGCTGGCAAGGCGCGGAAAAAATCACCGCCTGGTTCGAGACCAATCCCGGCGACAACGTCGAGCCCTCGGTCGCGAACGTCGCCTACCTCGCCTACGACGACCGCTTCTTCTACGCCGGCTTCGAGTTCGAGGACCCGAAGCCGCGCGGCTCATCCGGGCGCCGCTCGGCGACCACGACGCGGTGCCCAGCTCGACCGATTACGGCGGCGTCATCGTCGACAGCCGCAACGACGGCAAGACCGCCCAGATGTTCCTCGCCAACCCGCGCGGCATCCAGTACGACGCGGTGACCAGCGACGTCACGCGGCGAGGACCAGTCGCCCGATTTCTTCTGGGACGCCGCCGGCAAGATCACCGAGACCGGCTGGACGCTCGAGATCCGCATCCCGTTCTCCTCGCTGCGCTACAGCGAGGCCGCGATCCGACCTGGGGACTGATGCTCTACCGCAACTATCCCGCGCGACCGGCGCTACCAGTTCTTCACCGCGCGGCTGCCGCGCGACGTCAACTGCTTCATCTGCAACTCGAGCAAGCTACCGGGTCTCGAGAGCCTGCCGAAGGGCTCGCACCTGGTGGTCGCGCCCTTCGTCACCGCCTCGCAGACGAGCGCTCCGGAGAGCGGGCTGGGCACGCCGACTCGAGGCCGGCGACGCGGAGAGCGAGCCGGCATCGACGTGAAGTGGAATCCCAACGCCGACACGGTCGATCGACGCCACCATCAACCCCGACTTCTCGCAGGTCGAATCCGACGTGGCGCAGATCTCGGCCAACGAGCGCTTCGCGCTCTTCTTCCCCGAGAAGCGGCCCTTCTTCCTCGAGGGCGTCGACCTGTTCTCGACGCCGGTGCAGGCGGTCTACACCCGCACGGTCACCTCGCCCAAGGGCGGCCTGCGCGCCACCGGACGCTTCGGGGCCACCTCGTACACCGCGCTCCTGTCGCAGGACCGCGGCGGGGGGTCGGTCATCCTGCCCGGTCCGACGGGCTCGGAGCTTCGCCGATCAGGACTTCGAATCCGACGTCGGGATCGCGCGCGTGCAAACGCGACCTCGGCACGTCCTTCGTGAGCTTTCTCACCACCGCGCGGGAAGTGGACGGCGGCGGGCACAACTACGTCTTCGGCCCCGACTTCGAATGGCGTCCGCGGCCCACCGACACCGTCACCGGCCAGTTCCTGTGGAGCGACACGACGACGCCCAATCGCCCCGAGCTGGCCGAGGAGTGGGACGGGCGCGATCTGTCCGACCACGGCGCCCTGGTCTACTGGTCGCACGCCGATGCCAGCAAGGACTGGTTCGTCCAGCTCGCAGATTTCGGCGACGAGTTTCGCGCCGACAACGGCTTCGTGCCGCAGGTGGGCTATCGCGAGGTATTTCTGGACGCCGGGCGGACCTGGTACCCGAAGGATCGATTCCTGTCGCGGCTGCGGGTGTTCACCAACAACTACGAGGACCGCGACACTGACGGCGACGTGGTCTCGCGGCGCCTCTCGGTGGGCAGCGGGATGGACGGCGGCTGGAACAGCTTCTGGCGCGTCGAGCTCAATAACGAGGATTTCCTGGTCGGCGACGAGCTGCTCAACCGCCTCCGCCCGCGCATTCAATTGCAGGCCAGCCCGGGACGGGTGTTCAATTCGTTCACGCTGACCGGGTCGCTCGGCGAGCAGATCGACTTCGACAACGCGCGCGAAGGTGAGGGCTACGACGTCGCGTTCAGCGCCACGATCCGGCCTACCGACCGGCTGAATCTCGGGCTGGCCCTGAATTGGCGGACCCTCGACGTCGACACGGCGGAAGCATCGGGGCGCGTGTTCACCGCCACCGTCGAGCGGTTGCGCGCGCAGTACAACTTCACCTCCAGGATGTTCGTGCGCCTGATCGGCCAGTACGTCGAGACGCGCCGGGATCCGGACCTCTACACCTTCGAGGTGACGGAGAAGGACGCCGACTTGTCGGTTCTCCGGGCTATTCGCCTACAAGCTCAACTGGCAGACCGTGCTCTACCTCGGTTACGGCGACGAGAGCAGCTACGACACGGATACCGCCCGGCTGGAGTCGAGCAGCCAGGAGCTCTTCCTCAAGATCTCGTACGCCTGGCAACGCTGAGCGCTAGCCGACGGCGACGCGCAGGCGGCGCAAGGCCGCCCGCACCTTGGCGGCGTTCTCCGGGCCCATGCGCATCAAGTGTTTCTGTGCCGGTGTGGCGGCCTCGAGCGCGGGGTCGGCGAAGCGATAGAGACCCTCGTGCAGGATCACCTCCGCGCTCGCCGGAGCCTCCGGCGCTGCGAGCAGGTTGTCGATCGCCCGGCCGAGCGCGGTGTCGAGCGGCACGTCGGGCGGCCCGATCTCGCTCCAGGCCCCGTCGAGCAGGGGATGGAGCAGCCGATAGGTCGTCTTGGCCTGCTCCGGATCGATGGCGGTGAAAACCGCGGCGATGCGGTCGTAGCGCGCGTACGAGGAGGGATCGATCACCGTGCGGTCGCCTTCTTCCGCGACCGCGAAGCGCCCGCTCAGAAAAGGACGCTCGACCGCCTTGCGGGGCGACTTGCCGTCGCTGAGGGCATAGACCGCCGCGGCGAAACGGCGCGCCAGTCCGTCGCTCTCCAGCCAACCGCGCCATTCCTCGCTGCCCAGGCCGGCGAGCTGCTCGCGCACGAAGGGGTCGCTGGTATCGAGCGGCGGCAACGTCACCCGGGCCGGGGGAGCCACCGGCGCGGGGGCCGGCGCCGTCTCCGGCGGAGTCACCGCGGGTGCGGGCTCTGGCGCCGCGCGGCGCATGAAGTAATACGTCGCCCCGCCAGCCGCGATCAGGACCACGAACACCGCCAACACCGCCGCCATCGCCACTGACGACCGCGGCCGATCCACAGCAGGTGACGGCTCGTACCGAAGTTCCTCGGGCATGAAGCCTCCCTTCACATCATTTGCAAGCAGAATCCATACCGCCCGAATCGGTGACGGTCACTCGAATTTTCCACAAGGGTGTTGCCTGGTCGGTGCCGCGGATTTCCGTCTCTGGGAGTATGAGAATTCCACGGGTCGTTGTGCCTGGCTGCATGTACCACATCACCCACCGCGGGAACCGGCGCCAGCCGGTCTTCTTCGACGACGCCGATCGCGAGTACTACCGTCACTGGCTCCGTCGCGATGCCACCAAGTGGGGCCTCGACATCTGGGCGTACTGCCTGATGACCAATCACATCCACCTGGTGGTCACGGCGAACAGCTCGTACTCGCTGCGTAAGGTTCTGGGTCGAGCGCAGTCCCGGCATGCCCGATGGGTAAACCGACGGCGAGGATGGTCCGGTCACCTTTGGGAGGACCGATTTCATTCGTCTCTGCTGGATGAAGCTCACTTTCACAATGCCGTGCAGTACGTCGAGCTGAACCCCGTGCGAGCTGGCATCGTCGCCCGTGCAGAAAGCTACCAGTGGTCGAGCGCACGCAGCCACTGCCTGGGTGTCGATGACCCCCTGCTCTCTGGGGTAATTGCTCCGCAACCCGGTTGGTCGGCCTGGCTCGAGAAGGGTCTCCCTGCGGCTGACATAGAGCAGCTGCGCCTGAACACATCGACCGGGAGGCCGACTGCGGCGCCGGAATTCGTCAAGGATCTGGAGGCGCGACTCCGGCGGAAACTGTCACTGACCCGCTCGCCGGTGAACCCTGTTGGACGCCCGCTCGACCCTGTGGAAAACAACAGTGACCGTCACTGTCTTGAGGTGGTGGGCGGTTAGGGGTTGCGGAGGAGTTGGCGGTAGGTTTTCAGGTGGCGGAGGGCGAGGGCGGGCTTGGCGAGTTTTTCGTAGAGGCCGGCGAGGTTGAAGTGGGCGTCGGCGGTGGTGGGATCGGCTTGGATGGCTTCCTGGTAGGCGCGGATGGCGGCCGGGAATTGGCCCTGGTCTTCGAGCGCGACGCCGAGATTGTAATGGGCGGTGGCGTCGTCCGGGTGAAGGGCGATGGCGCGGCGGTAGTGCTCGGTGGCGGCGCCGAACTGGCCCAGCTCGTGAAGGAGACGCCCGAGATTGACGTGAGCGTCGGCCATGCGCGGCTCGAGCTCGAGCGCGCGGCGGTAGGCGTCGCGGGCCTCGACCGGCGCCGTGGCCTCGAGGTCGAGGCCGAGCTCGAACCAGTCGTGGGCCGACAGCTCGTCGGCACGCTGCCGCGCGCTGCGCGCCGCGCGGCGGGCGAAGGGAGCCGCGCTCTCGGCGAGCTTGCGCACTTCGAAGTCGATCAGCGACTGACCCGAGAGTGGCTCCCAGGCGCCGGCGGCGTCGCGCACGACGATCTCGGAGCCCACGGCGGCGATGCGCGCCGAAGCCAACGGCCGTCCCGCCGGCAGCTGTTCGTGCAAACGCCGCAGCGCCTGGCGTACATGCCGCGCCGACACTCCCGCCTCGCGCAGACCCTGCGCGGCGCGCAGCAGCACGACGTCGGGAAAGGTAAATCGGTGGCGGCCGCCGGGCCCGCTGCGGGGATGCAGGAACCCGGCGCGCACGAACGAGCGCACGCGGGCGGCGGACACGCCGACCAGCTTGGCGAGATCTTCCGTCGAGTAACCGGTGGTGGTCATCGCGGAGGACTGGCTCCGCGCTCAGCTCAAGCGCGCTTGCGCGCCCGCGCCGCGGCCTTCTTGGGAGCCGCCTCGGCCTTGACCGTCTTGGCCGGCTCGGCGCGTTTGGCCGGCTTGCGTCCGCCGCCGCTGCCGAGGCTCGCCTTGAGCGCCTCCATCAGATCGATGATCTGAGCCTTGGGAGCCTCCTCCGGCGCCGCCTTGATCTCCTGGCCGGCGATCTTCTGATCGATCATCGCGCGGGTCTGCTCGCGCACCTCGTCACGGTAGGCCTCGGGCTTGAAGTCGTCGCTGGCGATCTGCTCGATGAGCTGCAGCGCCAGCGTGAGCTCGGCCGGCTTCACGTCGCCCTCGCCGAGCGGCACCTCCGAGAACGCGCGCACCTCGTCGGCGTAGCGCAGCTGCTGCATCACCAGGCCGTCGTCGCCGAAGGTGCGCACCAGGACCAGATAGTTCTTGCCGCGCGCCGCGTAGCGCGCCAGCGCCGCCCGGCCGGTCTCCCGCATCGCCCGCGCCAGCAGCTTGTACGGCCGGCCGCCGGCCTTGTCCGGGCCGAGGTAGTAGGACTTGTCGAAGTAGACCGGATCGACCTTCTCGGCCGGCACGAACTCGGTGATCTCGACCGCGTTGGTCGGCTCCGGGTTGATCGCCTTCAGCTCCTCGTCGCTGAACAGCACGTACTGACCCTTGGCGTACTCGTAGCCCTTGGCGATCTCGTCCTTCTCGACCAGGCGGTCGTGGGTCGGGCAGTAGTGACGCTGCTTGACCGGCGTCCGCACTCCTTGTGGACCATGTTGAAGTGAATTCCGGCCGCCGCCTCGCCGGTGGAGTAGAGCTTCACCGGGATGGTCACCAGCCCGAAGGAGATGGTGCCGGATGCGATCGCGCGTGCTGTCATGAGGGCCTCCGTCCGAGGAAGAGAAGTCGATATTAACACGCAGGTTGCACAGGAAACTGTGCAGCAGGGACGAGCGGTCGAGGCCCGCGAAGCACGCGCGACCGCAGGCGCGCAGCTATCATTCGACTCCATGCCGCCACCGCGGACAGCGGGTCGCGATCTCGCGACCTACCGCGCCAAGCGCGATCCTGCTCGCACGCCCGAGCCCTTCGGCGATGCGCGCGACTCGCAAGGGCCGCTGCGCTTCGTGGTGCAGCAGCACGCCGCCCGCCGGCTGCACTGGGACCTGCGCCTGGAGTGGGAGGGCGTGCTTCTTTCCTGGGCGGTGCCCAAGGGCCCGTCCTACGACACCGCCGACAGGCAGCTCGCGGTGCAGACCGAGGACCATCCGCTCGAATACAGCGACTTCGAGGGCCTGATCCCGAAGGGCGAGTACGGCGGCGGCGCGATGATCGTCTGGGACGCGGGCCGCTGGCGCCCGCTCGAGGATTTCGCCGCCGGTCTGGAGAAGGGCAAGCTGCTGTTCGAGCTCGAGGGATACAAACTGCGTGGCCGCTGGACGCTGGTCAAGATGAAGAAGACCCAGCGCGACTGGCTGCTGATCAAGGAGCGCGACGAGTGGGCACAGAAGGGCGGCCGCGAGGTGCCACCCGAATCGGTGCTCTCCGGATTGACCGTCGAAGAGCTGGCTGCTTCGGCCGAGCGCACTGCCGAGATTCGCGCCGCGCTCGCTGCGCGTGGCGCGCCTCGGCGCGCGGTCGATCCGTCGGCGGTCAAGCCGATGCTTGCCGAGACGTCGCCCAAGCCCTTCAATCGCTCCGGATGGGTGTTCGAGCTCAAGTACGACGGTTATCGGGTGCTCGCCTCGAGGCGCGTGGAGGACGGCAAGGGCAGGGCCGAGCTGCACTATCGCAGCGGCATCGACGCCACTCGCCTGTTTCCCGAGATCGCGCGCGCGGTGGCAGCGCTGCCGGCCGAGGGCCTGATCCTCGACGGCGAGGTGGTGGTGCTGGAAGACAGCGGGCGCCCGAGCTTCCAACGCCTGCAAAAACGAGCTCAGCTCCAGCGCGGCGGTGACATCGCGCGTGGCGCGCTCGAGCATCCGGCCACCTACTTCGCGTTCGATCTCCTGGCCTGCGAGGGATTCGATCTGCGCGGCTTGCCACTGGTGTCGCGCAAGGAGTTGCTCGCCGGCCTGCTCCCTCCGGCGGGCCCGGTGCGCTACGCCGACCACGTCGAGGAGCGCGGCGAGGACCTCTATCGCGCGGTGCGCGAGGCCGGCGCCGAGGGCGTGGTGGGGAAGCGCGGCGATGCTGCCTACGTCGGCGGCCGCTCGGACAAGTGGTTGAAGGTGCGCGCCGAACAGGAAGAAGACTTCGTGGTGGTCGGTTACACGCTGCCCAACGGACAGAGGAGCGGACTCGGCGCGGTCCACCTCGGTGCGTACGATGGCGACGGCCGTCTGGTGTACACCGGCCGCGCGGGGACCGGCTTCACCGCCCGGTCGGCGGAGGATGTCGCGGCCAAGCTCGCCAAACACCGGCGAGCAAAGCCCGCCGTGGAAGGGAACCTGCCCAAAGGCAAGGAACACGTCTGGGTCGATCCGGTGTGGGTGGCCGCAGTGCGCTATTTGGAGCGCACCGACGATGGCCTGCTTCGGCATCCCGTGTTCGAGCGGCTGCGTGACGACAAGAAGCCTGAGGAATGTTTGCTTGTGCCCGCGGCGCGTGAGCTCGAGCTCGACGCCTCCTCGAAAGCCGAAGCCTCCGCCCGCCCGCCCGTTCTGGGTAAGGAGAAAAAGGCCGAAGCTACGTCCCTACCCAGCAAGGGCCGCGTCGTCCGTTTCTCGAACTTGAACAAGATCTTCTGGCCGGAAGAGGGCTACACCAAGGGCGACTTGATCGAGTACTACCGCGCCATCTCGCCCTGGTTGTTGCCCTATCTTCACGATCGCCCGCTGGTCATGACCCGTTTCCCGGACGGCATTCACGGCAAGAACTTCTTTCAAAAGGACGCGCCGCAAGGGACCCCCGACTGGGTGCGCACCGAATCGATCTGGTCGGAAGACTCGCAGCGCGACATCGACTACTTCATCTGCAACGACGTCGAGACCTTGCTGCACCTCGCGAACCTGGCGACGATCCCCCTTCATCTATGGGCGAGCCGGCTGTCGTCCGTCGACCGGCCCGACTGGTCGATCATCGATCTCGATCCCAAAGGCGCGCCGTTCACCCAGGTGATCGAGGTGGCGCGCGCGGTGCGCGCCTTGTGCGACGAGATCGGGCTGCCCTGTTATGCCAAGACCAGCGGTTCTTCGGGCATGCACGTGCTGGTGCCGCTCGGCGGCCAGTGCAGCTTCGCGCAGGCGACGCAGCTCGCCGAGGTGCTGGCGCGCATGCTCGCCGCCCAACTGCCGGAGATCGCCACGGTCGAGAGGGTGATCGCCAAGCGCGGCGGGCGCGTCTACCTGGATTTCCTCCAGAACGGCCATGGCAAGTTGCTAGTCTCGCCGCTCTGCGTTCGTCCGGTGCCGGGCGCGCGAGTCTCGATGCCGCTGCGCTGGAGCGAGGTCAACGCCAAGCTCGATCCGACGACGTTCACCATCAAGACCGCGCCGGCGCGGATGGGGAAGATCGGCGATCCGTTGGCGGAGGTGTTGACCGTCGAAGCCGGATCTCGGCGGGGCACTGGCGAAGCTGGCGAAGCGTCGCTGAGCCTTACGGGCAGGTCGAGAACGCGCTCGTGTCCTGCACCGGCTGAAACGCCTTGCCTTGTGGATTCGAGTAGGTCCGTTTGGCGCCGGTCGTCGAATCCTCGACCGTGATCTTCACCTCGACATCGGTCAGCCCGCCGGCGAAGAACCAGAAGCGGTCGTTGGCGCCGCAGCCGTCGAGCAGCTTGGCGATGACCTCGACGTTCGAATCGGTAAAGAACCAAAAGTAACCGGTGTCGGCGGTCAGTTCCTCGACCGTGGCATTGCCCTGCAGCCCGGTCGAGCTCTTGAAGGTGGCGCGGACTCGGAAGCGGCCGCCGTTGAGGCAGAGCGTCGTCGCGTTCGCGTTGCACACGAAGGGTTGGGTCGCCGGTGGCTGCCAGCCGCGTTGCACGACTTCGAAGTCGGTGGCCCGCAGCTGCGCGAACGCGGGGTTGAGCACGTCGTTGTTCCAGCGCGGGTCGTAGGTGCCGGTGATGTACATGTCGCTGCCGTTGTCGGCGACGATGAGGCCGTAGGTCTTCATCGCCTGGAAGATCTTGCGCAGCGGCGGCGCGAAGCCGGAGATGTCCTTCGACGCCTTGAGCCGGAGACGCGCGCCCATCGGCAGCGCGCCTGCCGTGTCGCCGGCCTCGTGCGAGGCCGGGAAGACGGAGCCGTTGCTCGCCCGCACGGTGACGCGGAAGGCGTGACGAATCGGGTCGGCAGACTCGTAGACCTCGTCGTAGCGCACCAAGCCGGGGAGGATGGCGAGGCCCGCGGCGTCGGCGGAGGTCCAGCCTTCGGTCCGCCGGCGGTTTTCGTCGAGCGGCCAGACGGCGCCGGAACCGGCCTCCCAACCGCCGCCCGTCCAGTGCGCTTGATAGAGCTCGAACAGCAGTCGGCGATCGCGGTCGACGATCAGCAGGTGGTGATCGCCGTCGTCGCCGCCGCCGGCATCGCCACCTTCGATCCATTTCGGCTGGGTGCGCGCCTCGACCGGTATTGGGTAACCGGGTGGGCGCCCCGGCGCGCCGGCGTCGCTCTCGTCGCCGTAGAGCACGAACTCCACCGGCTCGAGCGGCTGCGAGCCGGGTACGACGATGTACGGCATGCCGTAGATCGCCGGCGGATTCTCTGCATCGTCGCCACCGAAGTCGGGATGGAGCGCGTCGTTGCCGATGAAGTCGATGAAGGCCGCGCTCTGCGCGTCGACCGGCGCCGTGCTGACCTCGGCGTTCCACCAATTGTCGGGCGGAAACAGAGGCGGCGGCCCGGGAAGCGGGCCGCCGCGGATCACTTGCGCGGTTGCTGCGGCTGGGAACAGCGCGCAGGCGAGCAGGGTGGCGAGGAGCGCGGCGTGCGATCGCCGCTCGAACACCCGGCTCGCCGGCGGCATCGTGTTACGGCTTCTCCGTCCAGGTCAACGACACCTGGGTCTTGCCGTCCGTGACCCCGAGCACCAGGGCCGCCTGCTGCTTCCCATCGGCGCTCTCCGCGCTCAGCGTGCCGCCGCTGGGCGAGCCGCCCTCGGACATCAGCGACTTCTGCACCTTGAGGCCGCCATCCTTGAAAGCCTGCTCGTAGAAGTCGATCACGCTCTCCACTGAATCGGAGGTACTGATCGAGACCATGGCCGTCTTGCCGTCGGCCGTGTCGGCAGAGTAGTTCGAGGACGCCGTGCCGTTGGGATAGGCCGGCACCCAGGAGGGCAGATCCGCCGAGCCGCCCGCGCCGTAGGTCGCGGTGTTGCCCTGGCCGTCGGTCACCTGCATGGTGCCGTCCTGATTCGCGTCCACGGTAGTCGGTCCCCTGATCCGTGGTGACGGAGAACTTGCCCTCCATGGCGTCGGCGATGCTCACCGTCACCACCTCGCCGGTCTTGGTGTTCTTGACCGTCAAAGTCCCGGCGGTATCGTCGCTGGAGACCAGCTCGAGATCGGGCGTCATCTGGACCGCCAGCTTGGCGGCCGCCATCTCGGGGTTCTTCTGCATCTCATCGCTGAATTGACCGAGCTTGCGCTTGGCGTAGTAGCCGCAGGCGAAGCAGGAGCCGAGCCCGAGCAGGAGGACGACGAGGCAACCGATGGCGAGCCAGCCGACGACACCCATGCCCTTCTTCTTGACAGGCACCTGTTGAGGCGGAGGGGGAGACTGCACGGTCATGACGCTCTCCTCTAGAGATCCAGCGATAGGGAAATTCGCCGGAACGATAGCATGCGCGCCATGCGATTGGCCCTTGCCACCTGTCGCGACCTTCCGAAATGGGAGGTCGACGATCGACCGCTGGTAGCCGCTCTCGCCGAGCGCGGGGCGACGGTGGCCGAGCCGGCCTGGGACGACCCCGCCGCCGACTGGGGAAGCTTCGCCGGCTGTCTCATCCGCACGACCTGGGATTACATGGAGCGGCGCGACGAGTACGTAGCGTGGGCCGAACGGGTCGAGCGCACGACGCCGCTCTTCAACGCCGCCCGCGTGGTGCGCTGGAACACCCACAAGGGCTATCTCCGCGAGCTAGAGCGGTTGGGCGTCGACATCATCCCGACCATCTGGCTCGAGCCGGGCGAGCCGCCGGCGATCGCGGCGCGGCTGGCGGAGCGGGGCTGGCAGCACGGCTTTCTCAAGCCGACGATCGGCGCCACGGCGCGGGAGACCCTGCGCTTCGACGCCGATGCCGACGGCCTGGCCGCGGCGCAGGCTCATGCCGAACGGGTGCTGGCGCGGGAAGGCCTGATGCTGCAGCCGTACCTCGACCGCGTGGAGCGCGACGGCGAGGTGTCGGCGATCTTCCTCGGCGGCGAGCTGAGTCATGGCGTGCGCAAGGTGCCGGTCGACGGCGACTATCGGGTGCAGGACGACTTCGGAGCGCGCGACTTTCCCTACTCGTTCTCCGGCGCCGAGCGCGATACCGCGGCCGCGACCCTCGCCGCCGCCGAGACCGCGCTGGCGCTGCCGAGCGGCGGGCTGCTCTACGCGCGGGCGGATTTTCTGCGTGGGCCCGCTGGCGAGCTGCTGCTCACCGAGCTCGAGCTGGTCGAGCCGTCGCTGTTCTTCCGTCACTCGCCGGCGGCGCCGGCACGGCTTGCCGAGGCGCTGCTGCGGCGGCTGGCTTGAGGGTCGCGGGGCGATATAGTGCGCCCACCTTCAAGAGGAGACATGACGGGGGCAGGCGCGGGCCGTAACGACATGGGCCTCGAGCGCGCGGCGAAGATCGCCGGGCTCAACAGTTTCGCCACGCCGACGCTGGAGGCGGTCGAGCGGCGGCGGCTGCAGCTCTGGGTCGTCACACTGCTCCTGTTGGCGGCGGTCGCCGCCGGGCTGGCGCTCGCCACGGTGCTGAGGGACGCTTCGGCGCCCCCCTGGCTCACCGGGCCGGTGCTGCGCTGGGGCCTGCTGGGCATCGTGGCGCTGTTCTGCGCCTACGCCATCGAGAAGGAGATCCACCTCGTCCGCTTGAGCCGACTGCTGGTCGACGAGCGCGTGCTCACCGCCGCTCTGACCAACCGCCTGCGCGAGATCTCGGCGCTCCTCGAAGCCGGCAAGGCCATCAACCTCGACCTCGATCTCAGCGAAGTCCTGCACACCATCCTGTCGAGCGCCCTCGAGCTGCTGGGCGGCCGCGACGCCTCGATCATGCTGCTCCAGGGCGACGGTGAGCTGCGCACCGTGGCCGCCTCGGATGGCAGCTTCGCGATCGGCGCCCGGCTGCGCATGGGCGAGTCGATCGCCGGCCGCGTCGCCGAGTCGCGCGAGCCGCTGATGGTGCAGGGCGCGCTGCGCAACCGCGCCACGCCTCGCTCGAGCCGGCCCGACACCCCTCAGGAAAGCGGCATGTCGGTGCCCCTGGTTCATCGCGAGGTGGTGGTCGGGGTGCTCAACATCAATGCCCGGGCCGGCCGCGTCTACACCGGCCACGATCTGCGGGCGCTCGGCATCTTCGGCGAGCAGGCGGCGGCGGCGATCGCCCACGCCCGCCTTTACGAGGCCCAGCGCCTGACCGCTTCCCAGAGCTCGTACCACGCGCTCCACGACGCCCTCACCGCGCTGCCCAATCGCGCGCTGCTGCTCGACCGCGTGCGCCACGCCCTCGCCCGGCGCCGCACGGCCGGGGAGCGCGTCGCGATGGTCTTTCTCGACGTCGACAACTTCAAGGAGATCAACGACAGCCTCGGCCACGCCGCCGGCGACAAGGCTCTGATGGCTTTCGCCGACCGCGTGCGGCAGGCGATCCGGGCCGGCGACACGCTGGCCCGCTTCGGCGGCGACGAGTTCGCCGTCCTGATGGAGGGCGTCACCTCGGCACAGGAAGCGCGGCTGGCCGCCGAGCGCATGGTGACGGCGCTCACCCGTCCGCTGCCGCTCGGCGACCGCGAGGTGACTATCACCGCCAGCGCCGGCCTGGTGCTCGAGGATGCGACGACCGCCGACGCCGACGCGTTGATGCGCAACGCCGACCTCGCCATGCACGCCGCGAAGGGGCGCGGCAAGGGCGGCGTGATGCTGTTCGAGGACAGCATGCGGGTCGACGCGCCGGCCGCCTCGCGGCTGGAAAACGAGCTGCGCATCGCGCTGGAGACCGGCCAGCTCGAGCTCCACTACCAGCCGATCGTCGACCTGCGCAGCCGCGAAGTCGTGGCGGCCGAGGCTCTGGTGCGCTGGCGACACCCCGAGCGCGGCCTGTTGCCGGCGGCTTCGTTCGTGCCCTTCGCCGAACAGAGCGGCGTGCTGCCGGCGATCGACCTGTGGACGCTGGAGGAGGCGTGTCGCGCCGCCGACTCGCTGCACCCGCCTGGCCGTCCGCCGCTCACCGTACACGTCAACCTGCTGCCCAGCCGGCTGCACGAGATGGACATCGTCGAGCGCGTGGGCAGCGCGCTCGAGCGCTTCGGGCTGGCCGGCGGCCGGCTGGTGCTGGAGATCAGCGAGCGCGCGATCCTGCCGCGGCTGCAGGAGGCGCGCGAGCGGCTCTCGGCGCTGCGCGAGCGCGGCGTGCGCCTGGCGCTCGACGATTTCGGCGTCGGCCATTCATCGCTCGACTATCTGCGCGAGCTGCCCGTGGACACGGTGAAGATCGACCGCGTCTTCGTCGAGGGTCTCGGCCGCGAGTCGAGCGAAGCGCAGGTGGTGCGCGCGGCGGTGCGGCTGGGGGCGAGTCTGGGGCTCGACGTCATCGCCGAGGGCATCGAACGCGCCGAGCAAGTCGAGGTTCTGCTCGCCCTTGGGTGCCGCTACGGCCAGGGCTTCTACTTCGGCAAGCCTCAACCCCTGGAAGATCTGCGCCGCAGCCTCGCCTGAGGCGCCGAGCTCAGGCCCTCGGCCGGCCAGCGGTGTGGCCCGCGGGTGGCGGGCGGTTTGCATCGTGATAGCGTTTTCCGGCAAGGAGCGCTGCATGACCGAGCACGATGAAAAGCCTTCCCCCCCGCAGGACTTCGGCCAGATCCTGGACGAATTCGAGAAGCAGGCCGGCGCCGAGGGCAAGCGGGAAAACCCCAAGGTCGGAGAGAAGGCTAGCGGCAAGGTGCTGTCGATCAGCGAAGACGCAGTTTTCGTCGATCTAGGCACCAAATCCGAGGGTTTCATCGCTGCTGCCGAGCTCAAGGATCGTGACGGCAAGCTGACGGTGCAGGTCGGCGATACGGTCGAGGCGACCGTGGCGGGCACCGATCCGGCGAGCGGCGCGGTCGTCTTGCGCCGCAAGGCGGCGGGCGGTGGCCGGGTCGAAATTGCCGAGGAGCTGCGTCAGGCTTTCTCGCTCGGCTTGCCGGTCGAGGGCACGGTCACCGGGTTCAACAAAGGCGGCATCGAGGTCAAAGTGGCCGGCCTGCGCGGCTTCTGCCCGCTGTCCCAGATCGACCGCCATCGCGTCCAGGACCCCGCGGCCTATGTCGGCCAGAAGCTCACCTTCAAAGTCATGCAGCTCGAAGAGGGCAGCGCCAAGCGGCGGCCCAACGTCGTGCTGTCGCGCCGCGCCCTGCTCGAGGAGGAGGACCGGCAGCGCGAGCAGGAGGCCCGCTCCAAGCTGAGCCCGGGCGCGGTGGTGCGCGGCAAGGTGCGCTCGCTCACCGGCTACGGGGCCTTCATCGATCTCGGTGGCGTCGATGGCATGCTGCACGTCAGCGAGATCGCTCACGCCCGCCTCGCCCATCCCAGCGAAGTGCTGCAGGTGGGAGAGGAAATCGAGGTCAAGGTCCTCAAGATCGAGCCCAGCAAGGACGAAAAGCACGGCGATCGCATCTCGCTCTCGCGCCGCGCCCTGCTCGATGATCCGTGGCGCGACGCCACCAGCCGTTTCTCCGAGGGGTGGGAGGGCCGCGGCCGAGTCGTGCGGGTCGAGAGCTACGGCGCCTTCATCGAGCTGGCGCCGGGCGTCGACGGCCTGGTTCACATCTCTCAGCTCGCCCATCTGCGGGGCGGCAAGCGCCTGCAGCACGCCCGTGAAGCGGTCGAGCTGGGCCAGGATCTCGAGGTGAAGGTCCTGTCGGTGGACGAATCCAAGCGTCGCATCTCGCTCGGCGTCCCGGGAGTCGACCTCGCCGCCGTGAGGAGCGATGCAGCCGCCCATGCGCCCGAGCGCGCACCGCGCGTGCCGGACGAACCGCGGGGTGAGAAGGCGGACCGCGGTGGACGCGGCGGCCGGCCCGGACGCGACCGGGGCGAGCGCAAGGATCGGCGCGGCCGCGATGAGCGGCTCGAGCGCCGCGAGAGGCCGGAGCCTCGTGAAGCCGACGAGGCCGAGCCTTCGCAGGAACCGCCGGCGACCTTCGGCTCGCTGGGAGACTTCTTCAACCGCAGCCGCAATCGCTGAAGCATGTTCTCCCAGCGGCCGGGACCTAGCAGGCTCGGTTTGCCGCTGCGCACCGCCGCGGCTGCGATCGCCTGCCTCCTGCTGCTGCCCATCGCCGCCTTCGGCGTCGGCTGCGCCTGCGATTCGACCTCGTGCTCGATCCACCAGTCGGCCCGGACGCGGGCCTCGGCGCCGGAGGGCGACTGCCACGAGACCTCGACGGCTCCGAGCGCACCCTGCAATCTGACCGCTCCCTGTAGCCACGACTTGGCGGCGGCCAGCGCGTCGTTCATGCCACCGGCGGTTCTCGCCTCGGCGCCGGTGCTGATCGCTCCGCCGGTCGATGCCAACGAACCCTCCACCACCGGCTCGCGACCGTGCGAGCTTGCCGTTCCCGCTCCCGAGCTTCCACCCCGATTCCTCGCTGCCTGAGGCTCGTCGCCGCGTAGGCGACGCGCTGTCCGTTCACGGCTGAGGAGGAGTTGTCATGCGCAAGGCGCTGGTGGCCTGCGCCGCGCTCTGGTTGGCGCGCGGTGCGTGGGCCTGTGACATTTGTGCGGTCTACACCGCAATGGAGGCGAAGGAGGCGAAGCCCGGTCTGTTTGCCGGCGTGTTCGAGCAATGGAGCGATTTCGCCACGCTGCAGGAGGACGGCGAAGAGCTCGACAACGACCAGGATCAGAAGCTGCGCAGCTCGATTACCCAGGTGTTCGCGGGCTACCAGTTCAATCATCGCTTCGGTGTGCAGGTGACGGTGCCGTACATCGACCGTTCGTTCCGGCGCGCCGAGCACGATGGGGTGGAAACCGGCTCGGAGTCCGGCATCGGCGATCTCTCGGTGCTGGCTCATGTGCGGCTCTTCGAGAGTCTGAGCCAAACCACGCTGGTCGCCTGGTCGGTGACCGGCGGCCTCGAATTGCCGACCGGCGACAGCGATCGCCTTGGGGAAGAGTTGGAGGAAGACCACGACGAAGGTGAGGGTCCTTTGCATCCCGCCACGCCGGGGCTCATCGCCCTGCCGTTGCCGCACGAGGATCACGGCGCGCCGTCCGGTGTGCACGGCCACGACCTGGCCCTCGGCAGCGGCTCGGTGGACGGGCTGCTGGGGACTTCACTGGCTTGGCGCCACAACCGGTGGTTCGGCGTCGGCGCGGCGCAGTACGCGGCGCGGACCGAGGGCGATTTCGACTATCGCTACGCCGACGAAGTGACCTGGGAAGTCCAGGTGGGCGGTTACCTGTCGCTCGAGCACGAGAACACGCTGAGTCTGGCGCTGCGCCTCTCCGGCGAGAAGAAGGGCGAGGACGAGCTCGACGGCGAACAGCTCGACGACACCGCGATCGAGGCGGTCTACTGCGGCCCTCAGCTGGCCTTCTCGCGTGGCCGCTCTTTCTACACCGACGTTGCGGTCGAGCTGCCGCTGCGGCAGGAAAACTCGGGAGTGCAGCTGGTTCCGGACGGCGAGCCCGCGCCGGGCTGACCTGGCGGTTCTAGCGGAGGGGTCGCTGGGCTCGCCCTCCTAGGGCAGCTCGGCCGGCTGCGTGGCGTGCAGGCGTCCGAGGTCGACAGCCAGCACGCCGTCGGCGGCGGGCGGTGTGAACGGACTGGCGAAGCGGGCGCCCCATTCGATCTCGTCCGCATCGTAGGACGAGCGCGCGTGGACATTGGTGCCGAAGGTGTCGTCGATGCCGCTCAGAAGCACCAGGAACTCGGCCTGCAAGTCGCGGAGCGCCCGGTCATCGAGGCCGCGCAACGGACTGCGCTCGTCGATCGGATGGACGATCGTCCAGCTCAACGGGAAGAATGTCACCCGCTCCCGCTCGAGCCGCAGGAAATCGAAGTTGCGACCGTCGCCGTCGGGGCGAAAACGCGAGAAGAGCACGGTGGCCCGCAACTCGATCAGCTCGCTCTTGCGTGCGTTGGCGATACGAAACATCAGCGCCCGGCCGCTGCGGTACGGCGCCACCACCGCCGTGCGGCTGAACAGGACGCGCGCGGTGGGCCGCGAAAAGCGTGAGAACAGAATTCCGGTGGCCAGCGCGAGACCGAGCAGTCCGACCAGCGATTCGATGGTGACCAGAACCTGGGCCGCCAGGCTGGCGGGCGCCAGAGTGCCGTAGCCGATGGTGGCCGAAGTATGGACGCTGAAAAAGAAGCACTCGACGAAGCGCTCGCCCAGGCCGACTGCGGAAGAGCCGGCCAAGGCTTGCGGACCGGCGAGCAGGTAAGCGCCGGCGAAGATCAGGTTGACGGTGAGGTAGAAAACCACGATCAGCGCCAGGTAGCGCGGCCATGACACGGTCAGCAACCATTGGTACACCGAGAGCGACGACCAGGCGGGCAGACCTTCCCGCCGGACATTGAAGCTACCGTCCCGGTTGAGCAGCCGGCGGCGGCTTTGTCCCGAGACGACGGCGCCGAAACCGAGGTCACGATGCGGATCCAATGGATCCGGCGTTACCATCTAGTCGCCTTCCGCCGCGCATTCGGCGGCCGCGCACCGGATGTCCTGCAGCGCCGCCTCGATGCGGTCGCGATGAGTCCGGAACGACACCACGCAGACCCGCAGCGCGAAGCCTTGCGGCAGCTCGGTGCCGGTGAGGTAGACGCGGCCCCGGTCGTTGATCCGCGCCATGAAGGCGCGGTTGAGCGCGTCGAGGCGCTCGCCCTCGAGATCGGCGCGCCGCAGGCGGAAGGCGAACAGCGAGAGCTGAGGCTCAGCGAGGATTTCGACAGCCGGGATGGCGCGGACCTCGTCGCACAGCCAGGCGGCGAGATCGAGCTTCTCGTCGAGCGCGGCGCGGAAAGGCTCGACGCCGAGCATCTGCAACGGTAGCCAGACCCGCAGACCGCGAAAGGGCCGCGAGAGCTCGGGCGACAGGGCGTGGAAGTCCGGCAGATCCTCCTCGGCCGGCGGCGGCAGGTAATCGGCCTCCATGCGCAGGGCGTCGCGCATCACGCGGCCGTCGCGCACCACCAGGGCGCCCGTACCGTAGGGCAGGAAGAGTGCCTTGTGCGGGTCGAGCACGACAGAGTCGGCGAGCTCGAGGCCGTCCATCGTTCGCCGGCCGCGCTCGGTGAGCGCGAAGAATCCTCCATAGGCGGCATCGACGTGAAACCACAAGTTCTCGGCGGCCGCCACCTCCGCCAGCTCACGCAACGGGTCGACGGCGCCGGTGTTGGTGGTGCCGGCGTTGCCGACCACGAGGAAAGGGCGCAGGCCCGCCGCGCGGTCGGCCGCGATCGCGGCGCGTAGCGAATCTGGGCGGGCCCGGAAACGCTCGTCGGTGTCGATCGGCCGGACGTGGCGCGGCGGGAAGCCGGCGAGCATCGCCGCCTTGGCGACGGAATGGTGTGTTTCCCGCGAGGCGTAGATGGTGGCGTCGAGGAAGTTCTCGTCGAGGCGCGCCCGGCGTGCCACCACCAGGCCGGTGAAGTTGGCGAGCGAGCCTCCGCTGGTCAGCGTGCCGCCGGCGCCGGCTGGAAGGCCGATCCATTGGGCGAACCAGGACAGAACGTTGGCCTCGAGCTGCGCCAGAGCGGGCGCGGCGGCGAAGACGCCGACGTAACGATTGACGGAGTTCGCGATCAAGTCCGCGACCGCGGTGTGAAAAATGCCGCCGCCAGGGATGTAGGCGAGGTACCCAGGCCCGGGCGTGGTGAAGGAGTTCGGAATCGCGCGCTCGAACAGAAACTCCAGGATGTCCTCGTAGGGGCGGCCCGCGGCTGGTGGCGGCTCGCGCAGGGAGCGCGCCATCGCCGCTCCGTCGTGGGCTCCGTTGGCGGGCGCTTGGGGCAGCGACTCGATATGCCGCACGATGCGCCGCATAGCGCCGTCGACCAGCGCGCGCATCTCCTCGCCCGTCGGCTCGAGGGGCCATCGCTCTCGTGTACTCACCGGGCGCGATGCTATCGGAGTCGCGCTGCGACCACTGGCTCGTCCCGTGGCCCTGGGCCTTTGGTCTCATTGCCGCCCCTGGGTTCGCCGCCGTAGCCTGCATGCGAACAACCCGAGAGGTGTCGCCGTCATGGCCGAAAAGGATTGGACGAAACCCGCAGCGATGGCGATTCCCAAGGAAGGCTACTTCCAGCTCGAGAAGGGCCGGTACGGGCCGATCTACCCGCGGACTCCCGCGTGTCACGGCTTCACCATCATCGCGAAGATCAAGCCCGGGACGCGAGGACGCGATCCGCGCGTACGGCGACAAGATCGAGAAGACGATCGCAGGGCTGCCGGACGCGCTCGAGGTGCTCAAGCTCCACTACCTCCGCTGGGTCCTGTTCGACATCGGCGGCGACACCTACTTCATGTACCAGGGAATCTTCGACACCGACTTCGACAAGTACACCGAGGACGCGGTCGCGCTGTTCGGCAAGTACGGGATCACCACGATCTTCGAGAACCTCGAAGGATTCCCGGCCGACTGGAAGACCAACGCACCGGCTTTCGTCGAGTTCGTGCGCGAGCACCAGCGGCCGAGCTTCCTCGAGTACGGCGAGTATCCCTACGTGTCCGCGCGACGAGATCAAGAAGGCGCTGCGGCTCAAGCAGGCGTTCGGCCAAATGCTCGACGAGATGCAGTGACGTCCGCGGCGGTCGGCCCCGTGCTCGAGCTGGACGACATCCAGCACTTCCTCGTCGCCCGCACGCCCGCGCTGGCGGCGCGCTACGAGTTCCTGACGTTCCCCAACGTCGAGCAGGGCCGCGCCTGGCTCGCCGCCATGCTCGACAAGGTCGGCAGCGCGGCGGCGGTGGGCACGGCCACGCCGGACGCCCGCTGGGTGACCGTCGCCTTCACCTGGAACGGCCTGCGCGCGCTCGGGCGTCGGACGAGGCAGCGCTGGCGACGTTCCCCGAGGAGTTCCGCCAGGGCATGGCGGCGCGCGCGCCGATGCTCGGAATCACCGGCGCACAATGCCCCGGAGCACTGGGTCGGCGGCCTCGCGAGCCCGGACCTGCACGCGATCGTCATCCTCTTCGCCCGCGACGTCGCCGAGCGCGAGCGCTGCCGGGCGCGCATGCGAGCTGGTCGCGCGAGTGCGGGGTGAGCGTCCTGTCGAGCCTGGACCTCGAGGCCATCCCGCCCTTCGACTACGCCAACGAGCACTTCGGCTACCGCGACCGCCTGTCGCAGCCGGTGATCGAGGGAACCGGAGTCGAGCCCACGCCGGGTGGAGGCCGCCCGCTCAAGGCCGGCGAGTTCTTCCTCGGCTATCCCGACGAGACGGGGCTGCATGCCGGCGCTGCCGCGGCCCGAGGTGCTCACGCGCAACGGCAGCTATCTCGCCTACCTGCGTATGCAGGAGCACGTCGGCACGTTCCGCGACTTCCTGCGCCGCCAACGGCCAGCACGCCGGAGGAGCAGGAGCTGGTCGCGGCGAAGCTCATGGGCCGCTGGCGGCAGCGGAGCGCCGCTCGTACTCGCGCCCGAGCGGACGATCCGGCGCTCGGCGCCGACATGCAGCGCAACAACGACTTCAACTACGGCACAGATGGACCCGCACGGATACGCCTGCCCGGTCGGGCTCGCACATCCGGCGCATGAATCCGCGCGACACGGCCGACAACATGAAGCGGCGGCAGATGATCCGCCGCGGCGGCACCTACGGGCCGCCCCTGCCCGAGGGCGCGCCGGACGACGGCGTCGAGCGCGGGATCGCGGCGTTCATCGGCTGCGCGAGCCTGGTGCGGCAGTTCGAGTTCGCGATGAACGTCTGGGTGAACGATCCCGAACTTCGAGGAGCTCGGCAACGAGCGCGACCCGATCATCGGCACGCAGGACGGCAGTTACGACATCACCATCCCGAAGCGGCCGATCAGGAAGAAGATCAAGGGACTGCCGGCCTTCACGACCGTGCGCGGCGGCGCGTACTTCTTCCTTCCCGGCATCCGGGCGCTGCGCCACCTCGCCGGCGGGTCCCTCGAGAAGCGCCTGACGCGTTCTGCGCGCGACAAGGAGAACGACCATGACAGTCACCTCACCGGCCCGCGTGCTACAACCAGGCCCACGTGCCGCGGAAGTACACGCCCGGCAAGCGGCGCGTGAGCGTCTACGTCACCTGGAGCTATCCCGGCGAGGCGAATCGCGACATCACCGAGCTCGACAACCGCTTCTCGACGATGAACGAGGTGCGCCGCGTCGGGCTGGCCCGGCTTCGAGGATCCGCAGTACGCCGATCCGCGCGCTGTTCCAGCAGGGCATCGCCGGCACGCTCGAGCTCTTCTTCCTCGCCTGGGAGCTCTTCCAGGACGTCGTGCAGGAGGTCACCGGGCATCCCGTGCCGATGTACCAGCGCGTCGACCACGCCGGCCACAAGCTGCCGATCGACGAGCGCATCCTCGCCGACACCGACACGCTGATGGTCTTCGGTCTCGACCACATGGTCACCGAGCAGGAGGCGTCGCGCGGACGAGATCGAAGCGGTGCGGCGAGTTCCTCAGTCGCGAGGGAACCTGCCTCATCCTGGGGCCGCACCACGACGTCGGCGTCGACGCCGGATCTGAAGCAGCGCGCCATGGAGTACGCCCACCACGGCGATGCGCTCGTGCCGCGCCAGCAGCGCTTCGGCAAGTACACGCGAGTCGCTGATGAAGGGGCTCGGGCGTGCCGGTCGAGAACCGCTACGGACTGCGCCCGGCCACGGTCAACGACGTCAGATCTGCGCCGCTCTCGGTCAACCGCGACCTCGACACGCGCGGCTGGCTCGAGGGCGTGACGCAGCTTCAACTTCCACATGCACCTGCCGCACTACGCCGTGACCACCGACGACGCGAACGCGGTGCGCGTGCTCGCCCGCCAGCCGATCGACCTGGCGCGTCCGCATCCGTTCACCGAGGCCGGCAACCGCGAGTTCAACACCTTCCTCTGGCTGCCGCCGGCCGGACCGCGCGCGGGCGACATCCTGATGGCCGACTCGACCATCTTCAGCACGCTGTTCGGCGGCGACGAGAGCCTGAAGCGCTTCTGGAAGAACCTCGGAACTGCCCGTTGAGGCAGGGCGGCCGCGCGCACAGGCTCTGGGTGACGCTGTTGCCGGCGTTGCTCTGCGCCGGGGCGGCGGCCGCCCAGACGCCGCTCGCGGGTCACTACCCTCCCGGCCAGTCCGGCATCCGCGGCGCGGCGGCGGCGAAGCCCGGCTGGTCGGTCACCAACTTCAACCGTTTCTTCTCCAATCTCGAGGCCGTGGACGACGGCGGCGAAACCATCTCCGAGCCGGACGAGATGCGCTACGCCAACATCACCATGATCACCTGGACCACGCCGCACGAGATCTTCGGCATGCGGTACGGCGCGATGGCCGGAATCCCGTTCAGCACCGGCAACCTCAATCCCGGCGCCGACGAATCCGCGTCGGGCTTCGGCCTCGGCGACGTCCTGCTCACGCCGCTCTCGCTCTACGGCGAGAGCCCGGCGTTCGACTACACGTTCCAGTTCACGGTCTGGTCGTCGTCGGGACACTTCGAGCCCGGAGGGACGAAGAACCGGGGTGCGGGCTTCTGGTCGCTGGTCTATTCGCTCGGCGGGGTCTGGTACCCGGGCGGAGACCGCGGCGACTGGAGCGCCTCGGCGCTCGCGCGCTTCGAGCAGAACTTCGAGCAGCAAGGAACGGAACCTCAGTCCCGGCGACGACCTGGTGGTCGACTGGGGAGTGTGCGAGAGTGGTCGGGGAGCGATTCGATGTCGGCGTCTCGGGCTTCGCCACCTGGCAGCTCACCGAGCAGTCCGGCGGCGATTCGGTCTCGCCACCCGACAGGTACCGGTACTTCGGCGTCGGCCCGGAAGCCAGCCTGCGGGCATGGCCCAAGTGGACGTTCCGCTTGCGCGCCCATTGGGAGTTCGCAGCCCGCAATGCCGTGCAGGGGAACAACCTGTGGTTGATCGCCAACTACGCATTCTGACCCGCGACCCCGTTCGGGCTCGGCGAAGGCGCGCGAGGTCCGGCGGCCGCCTAGAAGCTGCAAGTCCTTGGAGGATTACCCTGTTATGAGCGACCCACCGGCTGCAATCCAGACTCTTATCGACGCCCACATCAACGGCTTCAACACCCAAGACAACGACCTTTTCTTCAGCGTTTTCGGGGACACCGCGATCATCATCGACGGCATTGCGCCCTATCGCTGGTTGAACCCAAATGCTCCGGCCAATTGGCTCGCTGACGTGGAAAAGTGGCGTCAGGGCCTTGGCGTCACCCACGAGCACCTGGCCTACGAAATGGGCTTCTCGAATGTCGAGGGCTCGTCCGCATATGCCGTCGTGTCGGGGACTCTCACGGTCACGATCAAAGGCCAGTCCGTCGTTCGGACCGGTACGCTCGCGTACACGTTCGCGAACCGCGATGGCGTCTGGAAGATCGATGCGCAGGCTTGGGGCCGCACGTCGTAGCCGGTGGAAGATCGGCCTTGCACCGAGGAGGGCTCTCGGCCCTCTTCGGAGTGGCGTGGCTCCGCCGAATGGGGGCATGAACCGCCCGAAATCTTGAAACTGCAGCCCGGGGAAACCGTAGGGACGGAACATGGAGGGCACAATGTTCGAGTCCGCTGTGGTTTCCGAGCCGTCCCGCAACCAGGTAACGGCCTTTTTGGGGCGTTTCTTCGGTGTGGCCCTCGAGGGCCGGTCGTACCTCAACCTGCTGTACCTCTGGCTGGCGTTTCCGCTCGGGATCTTCTACTTCGTCCTGCTGGTGACCGGTTTCTCGGTCGGCATCGGGTTGACCATCATCTGGATCGGCCTCGGCATCCTCTTCGTCCTCATGTTGGCCATCTGGGCGCTGGAGGGGATGGAGAGGGTCCTGGCGGTGGGCCTGCTCGGCGCCGATGTTCCCGAGCGCCTGCCGGCGGCTCCGGCGCCCGGGTTCCGCGCCTGGGTGAAGGCGGTCTTTTCGAGCGTTGCGCTGTGGAAGGGAGTGGCGTTCTTGTTCATCAAGTTCCCGCTCGGCCTGGCCGGCTGGGTCACTTCCGTGGTCGCGATCTCGGTCTCCATGGCCTTCGCCTTGTCGCCCTTCGCCTATTGGTTCGGCGGCGAGGTCGAGTTGGAGGGCTGGATCTTCGACGGTCCCGCGGGGGTGGTGCTCCTTTCGCTCACCGGCGTTCTGATGTTGTTCCTCACCTTGCACCTGCACAACGGGATGGCCTGGGTATGGAAGAAGCTCGCCGAGACCATGCTCGGCGAAGGGGCGCGCAGCGCCGCGGTTGCCTAGGTCTGGCGCGACAACCGGGGGCTACGGCGCAGGCCGAGGCGGTGCAGGTAGAGCTCGGCGATGGCGCCCAGCGTGCCGAAGCCATAGCGCACGCTGCGCCGGAACGAAATGCTCGAGGCCTCGTCGAAGTAGCGCACCGGCACCGGCACGTCGCCGATCTTGAAGCCGAAGTGCACCGCCTGTACCAGGAACTGGGTGTCGAACACGAAGTCGTCCGAGTTGAGCTGCCAAGGGATGCTTTCCAGCACTTGCCGGCGGTAGGCGCGAAATCCGCTGTGGAAGTCGCCCAGGTTCTGGCCCAGTGCGATGTTCTCGAGCGTCGTCAGGCCGCGGTTCGCAAGGTACTTCCACCACGGCATGCCGCCTTCGAGCGCCTCGGCGCGAGTGCGGATGCGCGAGCCCAGGACCACGTCGCAGATCCCCAGCTCGAGAAAGCGCAGCGCCGCCTCGGATGACCCGGGCGTCGTACTGATAGTCGGGGTGGATCATCACGACATAGTCGGCGCCGTCGTCGAGCGCCGCGCGATAGCAAGTCTTCTGGTTGCCGCCGTAGCCGCCGTTGCGCTCGCGCTGCAGGACGCGCAGGCCGAGCTCCTTGGCTACCCGCACCGTGTCGTCGCGGCTGCAGTCGTCGACCAGGATGATCTCGTCGACCGCGCCCGGAGGAATGTCGCGCACCGTGCGCTCGACCGTGAGCGCGGCGTCGAACGCCGGCATCACCGCCACCTTGCGGCTCATGCGCCCTCCGTCGCGGGCCGCAGCGCCCGCGCTTCCCGCCGGAGCTCGTCGGTCAGTTCTTGCCGCCAGCCGGAGGGGGCCGGCGCCGGGCTGGCGCCGTCGTCGCGCCAGGTTTCGCGCAGCAGCGCGCTGAGGTCGCGTCGCGAGGCGAGGACCTCGGGCTCCAATCCGAGCGTTGCCGCGCGCTGACGCACGATCTCGCGCAGCCGCGTCTCGGCGTTGCGCAGGGCGTTCTCGTCGGGCCGCCATGGCTTGGGCGGCAATTCCTCCTCGGAGCGCGCCGCGACCTGCTTGAGGATCTCCAGCCAGTAGCCGCCGTCGCGCGCTCCCTGGCGCGGGTCGAAGGCCGGCAGGCGATGGAGGTCGCGCAGCAGCAGGGGTTGGCGCGAAGCGAGCTGGACCAGCAGCTCGTCCTTGAGCACGAAGCTGCGCGGCAAGTCGCGCCGCCGGGCCTCGGCCTCGCGCCAGGCGACCAGCTCCCGCGCCGCGGCATGCTGCCGGCGGTTGAAGCGCCCCGCGGCGCGCAGGCGCAGCACCGCTCTTTCGGGATCCGATTCGTAGCGCTGCGGGTCGAGCAAGGCGGCCGAATCCTCGAGCGCCCACTCGAAGCGTCCGAGCTCGGACAGACGCTCGCGCAGCCGATGAAAAATCGGCAGCAGATAGGTCACATCCTCGGCGGCGTAGGAAAGCTGCGCTGCCGACAGCGGCCGCTGGAGCCAGTCGGTGCGGGTCTCGCCTTTGAACAGTTCGACGCCGAAGAGTTCCTGCACGAGCTTGCCGTAGCCGAGCGAGGGCGGCAGGCCGGCGAGGCCCGCAGCCACCTGGGTGTCG
This sequence comes from Thermoanaerobaculia bacterium, assembly GCA_963821905.1. Lineage (GTDB taxonomy): Bacteria > Acidobacteriota > Thermoanaerobaculia > Multivoradales > JAGPDF01 > CAWGFP01. Next base: position 157,513 of record CAWGFP010000012.1, read on the forward strand.
AAAAGCGGCGCGGGCTGAGCGCCAACGCGGTGGTGAAAGACCTCGAGGTCCTCGCTCGCCGAGTGCAGGACCTTGATCACCGCCGGCAGGCGCAGCACGGCGGCGATCGGCTCGAGCGAACCCACCGCCAGGGGATCGACCAGCCAGATCTCGGCTCCGTCGCCGACCTGCACCAGCCCCAGCTTCTGGTAGAAGGTGCGCTCGCGCACGAACTCGGTGTCGAACGAGAGCACGGCGGCCGCCGACCAGCGCGCCGCGGCGGCGGCGAGGGTGGCTGGGCTGTCGACGAGAATCGGCGGCGGCGCGTCGTCCGGCACGGCCGGCATTGTAGCCCGACGCGCCGCGCCGCTATGATTCGGCGCGTCCGTGCCCATACTGCTCTTTCCCCCGAACAAACCGCGGCCGCCTTTCGAGTTCGAGCACGCGGTGGTGATCGGTCGCGGCGCCACCGCCGACGTCGCGGTCGACGACCCCTCGGTGTCGCGGCGCCACGCCATGATCGAGCCCTCGGACGGCGGCGGCTACCTGGTGTCCGATCTGCAGAGTGGCAACGGCACGCGGCTCAACGGGCGCGACGTGGCGCGGCCGACCGCGGTGCGCGACGGCGACGAGATCGAAGTCGGCACCACCAAGCTGACCTTCGCCCTCGCCGGCGACGTGTCGCGCTCCTTCGTCGCGGTGTCGCCGCGCGCCGCGGGCGAGCGCCCCGACGTGCTGGTCAGCATCTCGGCCCAGCTCACCACCTCGGCGCTCGTTCTCCAGGGAGCCCAGGGCGAGGCGGCGCGGGCGGTCGAGCGCCGTCTGGAAGTGCTGTCCGAGATCGGTTCGGCGATCGCCCTCACCCTCGACGAGGAGTCGCTGCTGCAGACCGTGCTCGACAAGCTGTTCGGCGTCTTCCAACAGGCCGAGCGCGGCGTCGTGCTGCTCGTTCAGCCGGGCGAGCCAGTGCCCAAACCGCGGTTGGCCCGCACCCGCTCGGGGGAGCCCGCCGAGATCCGCGTCAGCGGCACCTTGCTGCACGAAGTCGTGGCGCAGAAGCGCGCCGTGCTATCGGTCGACGCGCAGCGCGACGACGTGCTCGCGCTGGCGGCCTCGGTGCGCGATTTCAATCTGCGTTCGGTGATCTGCGTGCCGGTCATCGCCGAGGGCCAGGTGATTGGCGTCATCCAGCTCGACGGCACGGCACGCACCAAGCCGTTCGAGAAAGCGGATGTGGCGCTGCTGCTGGGAATCGCCGGTCAGGTGGCGCTCGCGCTGTCGGTGGCGCGGCTGCACCGCAAGGTGGTCGAGCAGGAGCTGTTGCAGCAGGACCTCGAGCTGGCTCGGCGCATCCAGCGCCGTTTCCTGCCCGGCGAGCCGCCGCAGGTGGCCGGACTGGAGTGCGCGGTCGAGTTCCACCCCGCCTTCGAAGTGGGCGGCGACTACTTCGGCTTCATCGAGCTGGCGGCCAGCCGGTTCGCGGTGGCGATCGGCGACGTCGCAGGCAAGGGAGTGTCGGCCGCGCTCTACATGGCGCGCCTGGCGAGCGAGGTGCGCTACGCCAGCGCTGGATTGAGCGAGCCGTCGGAGATCCTGGCGCGGCTCAATCGCTCCCTCTTGCTCGGCGCCGAAGAGGGGATGTTCGCAACTCTGGCGTACCTCGTGTTCGAGCCGATCAGCGGACGGCTGTCGCTCGCCAATGCCGGCCACCTCGCTCCGTTGGTGCGCGAAGAGCAGGGCGGCCTGGCGACGCTCGAGTCGCCCAAGGCGCCGCCGCTCGGCGTCGACGAGAACGCGGTCTTCCCGTCGGCGACCTACGACCTCGACATGGGTGATTCGGTGTTGTTGTATTCCGACGGTGTCAGCGAGGCGCTCAACTCGCGGGGAGATTTGTTCGGCGAGGCGCGCCTGCAAAGCGCAATCTGCGCCGGTTCCGGCGGCTCGGAGGAACTGGTGCGCCGGGTCCTGAAATCAGTGCGCGACTTCGCCGGAACCGCCCCCCAGGCCGACGACCTGACGTTGGTCGCCATCCGCCGCGGGGCCTGGACCCGCCGCCGCCCGGCCGCCGACACCCTCACAAGAAGGTGACAGTTTCCTTTTCGCTCGAAAGGAAACTGTCACCTTCTGAAAAAGGAAACTGTCCCCTTTTTACTTCTTGGGTTTTGGGGGGTCGGCCAGGGAGAGGATGCTTTCGGCCAGACCGGGCAGGTCGCGGTCGACCGGCGGAGCGTTGGAGCTGGTGGCGGCGGGCATCGCCGTGTCGCCGCGGCGGAGGAGGTTGGCGGCGAGATCGGCCAGGCCCGCGGACTCCGCACCGCCGCGCTCGATCGCCTGCTGCCGCGTGCCGACGATCGCCAGCGCCGACATCAAGCCGGAAACCTCCAGCACTTTCTTGACTCCGTCGTTGAGTCCGCAGAGCACCAGGTTTCCACCCGCCGGTTGAAGGCGCTTGCCCAGCATCAGGAGCACCCGCAAGCCGGCGCTGGTAGTGAAGTCCACTTTGGAGAAATCGACCACGATCCGGCGCTCGCCCTTGGCCAGGGCAGCAAGGGCCTTCTTTTCGAACTGCGAGGAGGTGCGGCTGTCGATCGTGCCCTCGGGCGCGATCACCAGCACGTCACCGATCTTCTCCTCGCGGACTTCCATGGCGGGTCAGGCGCGATAGACGAATCGCGCCATGCCGATCTGGACCCGATCGCCGTTCTGGAGGACCTTCTCCTGAACGCGCGAGCCGTTGACGTAGGTGCCGTTCTCGGAGCCCAGATCGACGAGCTTGTAGCCCTCGGGCGTGAGGACGACTTGGGAATGCTTGCGCGAAACCGCGGCGGCGTTGAGCCGGATCTGCGCTTCCGGCGCGCGGCCGATGAGGTTGTTCGCGCCGAGGCGAAACTCCTCGGTCGAGCCGTCGTCCTTGGCGAGCACCATGCGGGCCAGCGGCAGCACGCGGGTCGCGCTCGCCTCGCTGTCGGGAGCCGGTGCGGCCGGCGCCGCGGCTTGCACGACCGCGGTCTGCGCCGATGGCGCCTGCGGGGCCTGCTCCTGGGCGGGCGCTGGCGGTGGCGGGGGAGCCGAGGCGACCGGAGCGGTGGTGGACTTGGGAGCCTCGGCGGGTGCCGCCGGCGCCGGCGGCGGCGCGGTTGGTGGCGGCAGAGCGGGTGGAGAGGCCGGCAGACGGAGATCTTCCTCGGAAGGGAATGCGTCGAGGAAGCGCGCACGCACCTCCTCGCACGAACGCAATTCCTGTTGCCGCTCGGCGATCTTGCCCTCGATGCCGCGCATGCCTTCCTCGAAGGTCTTCTGGTCGTACTCGCCGATCGAATTGCGGAAGTCGAGCTCTTCCTTGTCGAGCTTCACCACCTCGAGCGCGGCCTGGATGCGGCCGGCCACCGTCTCGAGCTTGCCGAACTCGCGCCGTGCCGCATCCTTGAGTGGCTTGGCGCGGTCTTCCAGCGTGCGGTGACGGGTGCGGTAGTCGCGCTCGACGCGCTCGTAGACCGCCGGCGTCGTATCGGCGCGCCTGGCGACCATCTTCTCCAGGCGCTCTCCGATCACCGCCTGCTCGTCCTTGATCCGCCGCAGCTCCTCGATCGTCGAGGTGTCGATTCCGGAAAGCTCTTCCATGATGACTCAGCGCTCCTTGGCGCCGCCTCAGCCGGCGGCGTGAAACGTCAACTTGACCAGTCCGAAGCTCACTTCGTCGCCGTCGGCGAGCTGCACCGGAACTCCGGTCTGCAGCCGCTTGCCGTTGACGAACGTACCGTTGGCGGTGCCGATCTCCTCGCGCACCGAAACCTCGTTCCCGCTGCGCGCGACCTTGGCGTGGCGGCGTGACAGCGAGCGCTCGGTGTCGTGCGGCGAGAGGTCGAGATCGGGCGAGATCCCGGTGACGGGATCGGGACGCCCGACCGTCATCTCGTCCTTGTCGACCGCGAAGCGGGCGCCCGAGGCGTGCGAGAGGCTCGCCGCGCCGGCGGCGGTGGCCGGCGCAACTGCCACCGGCGCCGGCGGCGTGGCGCCCATCACCGCCATCGCGGCGTCGTGCGCCTTCTCGTCGGCTTCTTCCATGGTGCGCAGCCGGCGGGATAGGCGGCGCATCATGCGCACCGCGATCTCGGGATTTTCGCGCAGCACCTGATCGAAGGTGGTGGCGTCGATCTGCAGCAGCTGTGAGTCCTGCAGGGCGCGGGCGGAGGCGGTGCGCGGAATTTCCTCCAGCACCGACATTTCGCCGAAGAAATCGCCCGGGCCGAGCAGGGCGATGTGCTTCTCCTTGCCCGCCTGCTGGCGGTAGATCTCGACCTGCCCGGCCTGGATGATGAACATCGAGGCGCCAGGCTCCTTCTCCTTGAAGATCACGTCGCCCTTGGCGACCTTGGAGAAATAGCTCGCGGGCTTGGCGCCCGGCGCTACCGGTTTGACCATGACCTCAGCCTACCAGCGGAACATCACGTAGCCCAAGGCGCGGCGGCCGATGATGTCGCCGCCGAAAGCCTCCCAATGCTCGTCGTCGAGAAAATTGGAAATGTTGGCGCCGACTCGCCAGTGGTCGCTGATTGCGAAGTTGGCGACGAAGTCGGCGGTGCCGTAGGACTCGACATCGCCGCGGAAGGGACCGACCACCCAACGGAAGGTCTCCACCGCGCGGTACGACACCGAGGCATCGAAGCGCGAGCCGACGTAGGAAACGCCCGCCGACCATTTGTTCTCGGGCGAGTTCGGCAGCAGCAGACGATCGAGGCCGGGGGAGCTGTCCTTGATCTCGAAATCGAACCAGGAGTAGTTGGCGTCGATCGACCACTGGGGATTGAGATAGATGCTGAGCCCGAGATCGACTCCCTGGGTATCGACGGTGCCGAAATTGGTGTACGACGCCGCCCCCAGGATCGGCGTGCCGTCGATGTTGTTGGTGAGGATGAAGTAGTTGGCACCCAGCGCCGCCCGCAGCAAGGCCTGGAGTTGCGCGGCCGCCGCCGGCGCCATGCCGGCCGGGGTCTGGTAGGGACCGAAGTTGGGGTTGATGCGGCCGAGCGCCGTGCCGAGCTGGGGCAGCAGGTCGGTGACGAAGTTGTCGTTCTCGCTCATGTAGTAGTCGAGCGAAATGAAGCCGCGGCTGCCGAAAACGCCGGTGTAGCCGATCTCCGCGGTCTGTACTTCCTCGATGGTCAGGCTTTCGTTGCCGAGCGCCAGCACGCGCGTGTCGGGCGTGGTGTCGGTGCCGGGGGCCTCGCCGGGCACGAAGTCGAGGTCGAAGCCGCAAGCCACTCCATTGAGGGCGCAGAAGCGCTCGAACGGCGCCAGGTTGACCGGCGCCCCAACGTCGGCCTGAAGGTAGAACTCGGAGTAGTTGGGGACCTGGAAGCCCTCGTTGTAGGTCAGACGCAGCGAATGGTTGGGTCGCACCTGCCAGACCACTGACGCCTTCGGCGACCACTGCGGCTCGTGCAGCGTCGAGTCGTCGTAACGCGCCGCGATCACGAACTTGAAGTTCTCTGTCGGGCTGAAGTCGAACTGCGCGTAGCCGGCCTGCGAGTTCGAGGTCACCGGCTGGAAGAGCAGGGTCTGCTGGTTGAGCGGGTTGAGCAGGCTGGGCCGGAAGGGCCCGCTCTTGTCGATGCTGTCGACCCGTTCGTCCTTGTAGGTCAAACCGGCGACGATCCGGCCGCGGTCGCCGAACAGGCCCCAGTTGGTCTGGATCTCGCCGCGCGAGTTCTTGTCGTCGAGCGCCACGTTGTTGCCGGTGCTCAGCGCGGTCTGGCGCGTGGCGTCGCGGACGTTGTGGGTGAAGAGGAAGTCCCAGTGGTCCATCACGTACTCCAGCCGGCCCCACTGGCGCTCGACGTCCACCACCTGGACGCGCCCGATGCCGGTCTGGAAGATCGGGCCGCCGATCTCGTTCCAGCCGGCGTCGATGGTGAGCAGGCCGCCGTTGTCCCAGTAACGATCGGCACGGCCGGAGGCGTACTTGACCTCGTCGTCGTCGATCGGGTTGAGCGGCACGCGCTCTTGCGGCAGGCAGTCATTGACCACCGCGCCGCCGCAGGGCACCGAGTACTCGGCCGCACCGTTGCGCGACACCGCGAAGTCGCCGCTGGTGTGCATGCTGCCGAGCAGCTTGAAGAACCACTTGTCGGTGATGCTGCCGGCCCAGCGGGCGTCGCCGTTGAAGGTCGAGAGCTCGCCGCCGGTCAGGCGCAGGAATCCGCCCTGCGAATCCTTGGGGCGCTTGGTGATCAGGCTGAGCACGCCGCTCGAGGCGTTGGCGCCGTAGAGGGCGGCCGACGGTCCCCGCACCAGCTCGACCTGCTCGAGATCCTCCATCGGGAAGGCCGTGCCGGCCCACTCTTGTGAGCCGAGGAACGGCACCGATGGATCCCGGCCGTCGATCAGCGTCGCGACGCGGCGGTTCAGCGAGCTATTGAAGCCGCGCGTGTTGAGGTTGAAGTCGTAGATGCCGCTCTGGGTAACCTCGGCGCCGGGGGTGAACTCGAGCAGTTTCGGCAGCTGGCCCGAGGCCGCCTCCCGTTCGATCTCCTTTTCGGAGATCACGGTCACCGCCGCCGGCGCCTCGGTGATGCGCTCCGCCTCGCGCGAGGCGGAGTAGACGGTGATGGTCTCGGCCACCGACAGCGACCAATCGACCGACTGGTCGAGCGCCGCGGCTGCGCCGGCGGTCACCGTCACCGGGGCGGTGGCGATCTCCTGGCCGAACGAGAAATCGAGGTTGTAATCGCCGGCCGGAACCGGCGAGATCGAGTAGTGGCCGTCATTGTTGGTCACGACGCTGGCGCCGACCTCCCGCACGGTCACGGTGACCCCGCCCAGCCCGCGCCCGGAGGCGTCTCGAACGGTGCCTGCAATCGAGCCGTTCTCCTGTGCCGTGGCCGGCCAGGCGGCGAGCCAGACGAGAGCGAGCAGGAGCACGACGGCGGGATGCGGAGCGCGGCGCATAGGACCCCCTCGAAGGATAGGTGCGGCGAGTTGTTACATTCGGTTATAGCACAAGCTCAGGCGGTGCTATAGAGTCTTTGCTTCAACCGGATACCGGCGCTCCGAGATGGTCACCCACCGCCTTCGTCACCGAAACTCATTGGTACCAGAAGCGATTGATGCGCCGCCGCTGCCCGGAGTCGGGGATGTCGGACAGCGCGTGCTGCAGCTCTCGCTGTCGGAATGGGGACCCTCTCGAGCGGCTGAGATGGTGGGGCTGTCACCGCCCTACCAGCAGCTGCTGGCCAAGCTGCTCAAGATCTCGGCGTTTCACGAGCCGGTGTTGATCACCGGCGAGAGCGGGGTGGGCAAGGAGTCGATCGCCCAGGCCCTGTACTTGCTGTCGCCGCGCCGCGGGCGCGAGTTCGTGGCGGTCAACTGTCCTCAGTACCAGGAGGGCAATCTGACGGTTTCCGAGCTCTTCGGACACAAGAAAGGCAGCTTCACCGGCGCCGTCGCCGACCGCAAGGGTTGTTTCGAGCTCGCCGACGGCGGGGTCATCGTGCTCGACGAGATCGCCGACCTGCACATGAGCGCCCAGCTCATGCTGCTGCGCGCCCTCTCGACCGGCGAGTTCCACCCCCTCGGTGAGACGACGGTGCGCCGCGTCAACGTGCGGGTGGTGGCGGCCACCAACCGGCCGCTCAACCAGCTGGTGGCCAACCAGCAGTTCCGCCATGACCTGCTCTTCCGCCTGCGCTATTTCCAGCTCGAAATGCCACCGCTGCGCGAGCGCGGCGACGACTGGCGGTTGCTGCTCGATCACTACCTGCGGCGGCTGCACCGACGATACGGCGTCTCCAAGTGCTTCTCGGCCGAGGCCTTGGGCGTCCTCGAGCAGTACCGCTGGCCCGGCAATGTGCGCGAGCTGATGGGCATCGTCTCGACCGGCTACGCGCTCTCCGACGGCGACACCATCGAGATCCACGACATCCTCGACCGCCTCGAGCAGTATCAGCCGGGTCCCGAGAACGACCCCGACGAGCTCTTCCGCCGGCTGTCGCGCCGCAGCGGCGATTTCTGGACCCTGGTCCACGATCCCTATATGGATCGCGACCTGGCGAGACGCGATGTCCGCCGGTTGATCGCCCGCGGCCTGTCGCACGTAGAGGGCAGCTACCGCAAGCTGCTCTCGATGTGGAATATCCCGTCTCCCGACTACAAGCGCTTCATGGACTTCCTGCGCCATCACCGCTTGCAACCGTCGAACGTGAAGGAAGACGGCGAATAAGCTCGTTCTCCCCCGTAGCAAGATGATCCAAGCCGTCGTCTTCGACCTCTACGGCACCCTGCTGCGCATCGCCGACCCCGCTTTCCAGCGTGAGTTGGCGCACCTCGACCGCGCGGCGCTTCGCCAGTGGGTCGAGTACCAGCGCGAAGTCCTGCTGGTCGAGCCCTTTTCGAGCCACGCGGCATTCGTGGCGGCGGTGCTCAAGCGCGTGCGACCGGACGGGAGCGAGGCCGAGCACGTACGGGTCGAGGCGCTGCTCGACCGCGAGCTGGCCTCGGTCGAAACCCTGCCCGGGGTTCTTTCGCTGCTCGCCTTCCTCGACCGTCGCGGGCTCAAGCTGGGATTGATCACCAACTCAGCGAGCCCCTACCGCGAGCCGTTCGAGCGCCTCGGACTGTCCGAAGTGTTCGACGAGGTCCTGTTCTCCTGCGACGAGCGGGCGCGCAAACCCGACCCGCGCCTCTACCTCGATGTCTGCGAACGCCTCGGCGTCGCGCCCACCGCGGCGTTGATGGTCGGAGATTCCCTTCCCAACGATGTCACCGCGCCACAGAACGCCGGCATGGCGGCCCTGTTGGTGGGTGAATCGCGGCGCGCCACCGCGGTGCCGCGGGTGGCCCATCTCGGCTGGCTGCGCTTCACCCCGGAGGGCTGGCTCGAGCCGCTGCTCTCGACCGGAGACGAGATCGAGCTGGAGGGTCGGCGTGGAAGGCTGGGTCCGCTCGAGCCGCTCGGCGACGACGAGCAGGGCCGCTACAACCTGGTGGCGTCGAGCCTCGTGTCCTGGCACGACGGCACCGCGTCGCGGGTCTTTTGCAAACGCTTCCTGCACCCCGAGTCCGCCTGGGTGGAGGCCTTCGCCCACACCTTGCTCGCCGAAATCGGTATCGAGACCTATCCGGTGACCGTCCTCGATCGGGCCGAGCCTGTCTTCGTGTCGGCCGAGGCGCCGGGCCGCAAGCTCGGTGAGACCATGGGCGACGTCGAAGTCACGCCGGCGCTGGCACGGGAGATCGGGCGCCACGTCTGTTCCGGGTATCTGCTACCGAACGCCGACCTGCGGCCGCGCAACGCCTTCCTCACCGGCAGCGCCGAGGCGCCGCGCCTGGTGATGGTCGATCACGAGCACTGCCTCCTCAACCTGGCGCTCGACCGGGGCGGGCTCGACGTCTTCGACCGCGCCGCGCTCGAGGCCTTGGGCCGCGACCTCTTCGACTTCCGCGTCGCGCGACGCGTGCTCACCCCGGCCACCATGCGCCGCGCCCGCCGCCAGTTCTTCGACTCCCGCGGCCGCCCCGAGCTGGCCGCGGCGTTTCGCGAGGGCTGGCTCGAGGTCCACGGCCGCGCCCAGGAGCGCCGCGACCGCATCGCCGCACTCTTCGCCGCGCGCATCGACGCCGGTCCGCCGCTCATCGCCGGCACCCAGGCCTACCGCAGGGTCCTCACGCGCTTCGACCTCGAGGAATTGCTCGAGCGCATCGCGGTGCCGCCCGAAGAGGCCTGTACGCCCTGTCTCTAACCCCGACCGCAGTTGACCCGCGTCAGACCGACAGCTGATCGAGCGTCGTCTTCATAACCGCCGAGCCCTGCTCGATCAGGGCGCGGATGGCCGGCGCCGCTTCGTGCGGCAGGAAGTCGGCGATCCACACGATGCGGCTGCCCTCGGCGTCGGGGAAGACCTGAGCCGAAGCGTTGTAGTGCGTCGCGGGACCACCCACGGCCGCCCAGACCAGGCGGCGCGACGAGTCGTCGAGATCGACTATCAGTTCGCGCACCACCAAACCGTTGCCGAAGGTGACGATGCGGGCCCCGTCCTCGAGCTGGGTGTCCACGATGAAGCCCGGCACCAACCGACGGTGCAGCGCGCCGATGTCGCGGATGGCGTCCCACGCCGCGGCCGGGTTCGCCTTGGTTCGGATTTCACTACGAATGGAAGCCATGAACTAACTCTAGGCCCGCCGGCGGCGACACTCGGCGAGCGCGGGCCGGGCGGTCGAGATCGTGGTGCAAGCGCCCATCTGGGTGCGCCGCTTGAAAATCGAGCCCCAGCTCACCGAGTCGAGCCCAGGCTCGACTTTCGATCCCAGGCTTCGTCACCGCCTTGTCGCTCAATTGCCGTCGAATCAATGAGATGACTCCGTAGGGTGCGGTTGGCACGGGGGATGCTCTTGGTCCCCCCGCAAGCCGAGCGCAATGAAGCGCGACAAACCTCCGGGAATGACCCCGAAGGCTCGAGGCTGAGGAGAGGTTAACCACAATGTCCACGATGACCCGCGGTGAGATGCAGGACCTGCTCAACAAGTTCTCGCTCGAGAACGGCACCTATCGCACGGCCCTGCTGCGCGACCCCCGCAAGGTGGTGGAGAAGCAGTTCAACATCGCGATCCCGGCGAACGTCAAGGTGAAGGCGGTCGAGGAAGATGCGAGCACGATGTACGTGGTGGTCCCGCACGGCGCGGCCAACGCCGGCGAGCTCGATGACGCGGATCTCGAGAAGGTGGCGGGCGGCTCGGGCATGACCAAGATCAAGGGCGACGCGAAGTGCGAGGACGGCGCCTTGAACACGGTCGTCAGCATCAACGCCAGCCTCATCTAACTCCCCGATTCGGTGCCGGCGAGCGCCCTCGGAAAGCATCCTGTGAGCGCCCGCCGGCCCGACTCCGACGCAGTACCGGCTCCTCGGCCGGCCCTCGAGCCTGAATGGCTCGATATCTGGGCCGCCGGGGAGTCGCTCCTTTCTCGCCTCGAGAGTCAAGCTGCAGCCAACTCTGGCGCCTCGCAGGCCGGCCTCGCCGACGGCGGCGCCCGCGTTCTCCAGCCCTGGGCGCGCGCCTACTCCGGCGGCGATCTCACGGCGCTCCTGCGACGCCTGTCGTGGGACGGAGTTTCGGCGGCCACTGCGACGTCCGCGCTGGCGGAGGATCCGGCGGCCCGCATTCCGGCGGCGGAGGCGGAGCTTCTGGCACGTTACTTCGAGGCCTGCGCCAAGCCGAGTGCTCCGGCGGGCCAGCGGATTCCATTCGACGATCTCTGGTGGCCGTGGGTGCACGCGGCATTCGACCTCGAAGTGGAGAACGTCCTGGTGGGCGCCGGGCTGGCCATCGAGGCGCGCGCCGCGCTGCGCGAAGCGCTGCTCGAACGATTGGCGCAGACCGGCGAGCTGGCCGTCTGGGAGATGTTTCAACAGGTGCGGGAGGCGGCGGCCGGAGTCGAGGGTCTTTACGATGCTTTTTGCGCCGAGCTGCGCTCATCGGCGGGAGCGAGGCTCTTCGCGGCCTTTCCAGTCTTGCTGCATCAGCTCGCTGGCCTCGCCCTCGACGGGCGGCGGGCGGCCATCGAGATGGGCCGGCGACTCGAGCAAGACCGGCGCGAAATCGAGAGCGCCTTCGGGCCAGGCGGCGCTTTGGGCGAAGTCGTCGATCTCACCGTGCTGGAAAGCGATCCTCATCATGGCGGACGGCGCGTGCTGCGCCTGCGTTTTGCCTCGGGCGTTGCGGTGGTCTACAAGCCGCGCGACCTCACGCTCGAGGCCGGGCTCGCCACGCTGGTGGAGTGGCTCGCCGCGCGAGGTCTGGATCCCGCTCCGCGCGCGGCCCGCACGCTCCTGCGCGAGGGTTACGGCTGGCAGGAATGGGTCGGCGCCGAGGAGCTCGGCGAGGATGCCGACGCGCGGGATTACTTCCGTCGCGCGGGAGCCTGGCTGGCGATTGCCCATGTTCTGCGCGGGCGCGACCTCCACGCGGAGAACGTAGTCGCCACTCGCAGCGGGCCGGTGATCGTCGACGCCGAGATGTTCCTGCAGCCGGAAGAGTTGCGGCTCGGCGCGGCGGAGGGCCCGAACCGGGCACGCTCCTGTCTCGTCACCGGCTTGCTGGCCGACCCCTTGCGCCGGGGCGCCGCTTGGCGACCGGGGATGGGCGGATTCGAAGCGCCGGTCAAGCAAAAGCTCGGCGACGGCGCTCGGCGCTGGGTGAACGTCGGCCGCGACGACATGACGCTCGAGTCGGCTGAGGTCTGGGCGACGCCAAGGGCCAATGCCGTTCGGCTGCGGGGCGAGGTGCTGCTGCCAGCCGATTTCGCGGCCGAGATCGGCGCCGGATTCACCGCCACCTGCGAGCTCTTCGAACGCGAACGCGCCTCGCTGCTGGCGGACAGCGGTCCGCTGGGGGCCTTCGCACCCGGCGCCGTGCGGGTGCTGTTCCGCGCCAGCCAGCAGTACGCGGACACCCTCTCCCTGCTCATCCAGCCGAGGCACCAACGCGACGGCCGCGCCGCTGGGTTCCTGCTCGAGCGTTTGCTGCAGCCGTTCGCGGCGTCGCCTTCGAGGCCGCTCCTCTGGCCACTCGCCGCCGATGAGCGGCGGGCGCTCGAACGTCTCGACCTGCCGCGTTTCACGATCGGCGCCGGCTCGCGGACCTTGGTCGCGGAGTCCGGCGAGCGGATCGATGGCGTGGCCGCACGATCGGGGCTCGAGGCGGTGCGCGCCGAGGTATCGCGGCTCGACGCGGCCGAGATCGGTCGCCAGGCCAGTCTGCTGCAGCAGGCGCTCCAGCGCAGCACGGAGAACGTCGCTCCGCTTCCGGTCGAGTCCGGGTTTCGTGCTGAGGCAGTTCGCATCGGCGAGCTGCTGTTGCTCGAGCTGCGTGCGGGTGACGCGACGGAGCGCACCGAACTCGCCGAGTCCTTGGCGGTGGGTACCACTGGGATCGTCCTCTTTCTTGCTGGTCTGTACGCCGCAGACCGCGACCCGAAATGGCGAATACCGGTGGACGACTTGCCTCCCTATCCAGCCCGGGAGGGGGGACGGAGGTCCGAGGAGTCGAGGAGGCCGGCGGCGACCCTCGGCGGCTTCACCGGCGCTGGCGGGCTCATCTGGGCGTACGTGTGGATCTCGAAACTGCTCGAAGATCCGCGCTGGCTGGATCTGGCCGAGGGGGCGGCGCGGCGAATCCGCGGCGAGGACATCTTCGGGGATCAGGCGCTCGACGTCCACGACGGCGTCGCGGGTGCCGCGCTCGGACTGCTGTCTCTTTGGCAGGAACGCCGGCAGCCGTGGATGCTCGAACGGGCCCTCGCCTGCGGCGAACGCCTGCTCGCGGCGCGAGCCGAGGACGGCGGTTGGCGCGACGGTTCGGGACTGCCGCGGCTGGGCTTTGCGCACGGAGCGTCCGGCATCGGGCGCACGCTCGCGGCGCTTGGACGAGTGACTGGCGAGGAGCGCTGGTCCGAGGCGGCGCGCTCCGCGTTCGCCAGCGAAGCCCAGGAGTTCGACGCGTCACGCGGCGATTGGCCGGCGACGCTTTGGCGGGATCGGGCGTCGGGAGACGTGCGAAGAACCTGGATGACCGCGTGGTGCCGCGGCGCGGCGGGGGGTGCGCTGGCGCGGGCGCTCGCGGCGCCGCTCGGCGCCAGCGCCGCCAGCGAGGTCGAGCTCGCGGCCGCCGCGGAGGCGGTGCGCCGTGCTCGGCCGGCTCCGGTCGAGGACCTCTGTTGCGGCAACCTCGGCCGGGCCGCCGCGCTCGGCGACATCGCCGACCGGCGTGGCCGGGCGCAGCTCGCCGTGGAGGCGAGGCGCCTCGCTCGCGCGGCATGGCAGCGCGCGGTGGGACGCGGCGCCTGGGAACTGGGCGCGCGCGGCGACGCGCCAGCAGGAGAGTGGGCGCTGCTCAAGGGGCTGTGCGGAATTGGCTGGCAGCTCCTGGCGCTCGAGCCCGACTCGAAGTTGCCGTCGCTCCTGGCGTTGGAGTCGCCTGCCGAGATGAATTCGCGCTTACTTGGAAGAGAGACCATGACGACTGCCACGCTCGAAACCCCGCCGGCAGCCGCCGCGTTGCCGGGTTTGAAGCTCACTCGCCTCGAGCCCCCGGTCGCGGACGCATTCGGCAAGATGACCTTCCCGGTCTATCGCCACCTGCTCGCGCTGCGTCCTTCCAGCCGTCATCCCGAGCAGGGCGACAGCCGGCCGGTACAACCGCTGGCCGTGGCGGCGCATCTCGGGGAGCAGGCGGCCGGCCTGATCCTCCTGGAGATGCCGCTCGGCGACACGCGGGCGCCGGAGATCCTGTCGCTCTTCGTGACGCCGGAGCTTCGCCGCCGGGGCATCGCGCAAGCGCTGGTGGCCGCGGCCGAGGACGAGATCCGGAGGCGAGGCTTCCCTGAGTTGGATGCGGTGTACACCACCGGAAGGCCGGGTGCCGCGATCGCCGAGCACCTGCTTCAGACCCGCGGCTGGGAAATGCCCGAGACCCGGACGGTGCTGGTGCAGATCGTGCCGCGCGACTTCCTGGGCTCCAGCCTGCTCGACCCGGAGCGGACCGCGGCGCTCGACCCCGGCTTCGAGTACTTCGCCTGGAAGGACCTCGACCCGGCCGAGCGACAGGAGCTGATCGATTCCGATGCCCGCCTACCCTGGGTCACCAAGGGGCTGTGGGCCTGGAAGTACGACACCGAGGGGTTCGATCACGCCACCAGCCTGGGCGTGCGCTACGGCGGCCAGATTGTCGGCTGGGTCCTCTCGCAGCGTATCGACGCCGGAACCGTGCGCTACCTGGCGAGCTTCCTGCGCAAGGACCTGTCGCGGCGCAGCCGTATCCTGCCGCTCTACCGCGAGTCCCTGACCCGTGGAATGGAGGACGGGGTGGAGCTGGCTACCTGGGTGACGCCGATGCTCTACCCCTCGATGATTCGGTTCATCCAGAAGTGGATGGCTCCGCACGCCCGCCTGGTGGCGGAAACGCGCGGCCGCAAGCTCCGTTTCACTTGACGGTCGACGGAGGCGAGGTCTAGTCTCTGCCGGCACCTACATTGCGATTTATTGGAGGAGGTCCGATGCGATCTCGTGGCGCTTGGCTCATCTCGTGCGTGCTCACCCTCGGCGTGCCCTCTGTGGGCGTCGGCCAGTCCCCGGAGCCGCCCTACTCACCGCCAACCTTCAGCTACGGCGACGGCCGGATCGACGTCCTCGAGGCCGTCCGCCTGACGCTCGCCAACGACCCCAACCTGCTGCTCACCCGGGAAGACGTGCGCTTCCAGGCCGGCATCGCGCAGGAGCTGGGCGGGGCGTTCGACTGGGTGTTGTCGAGCGAGCTGAAGTATGACTACAAGGAGACGGAGGTGCGCGCCTCCTCGCTCGACCAACAGCAGCAGAAGCGTGACGACACCGCCAATACGCGGGACAACCTCTGCTCCGAAGCCGACGAGGCCGATGACGAGCTGGCCCAGCTCCTCACCGCGCAGGCCGATCCCGACGGCGGCATCCGCATCCCCGCCGATCCCTCGCTCGACACCCAGCTGCGGCTGATCGACACCTTGATCGCTCAGGCTGTGGATCCGGCGCAGCGCGACGCGCTGATCGGCCAGCGGTTTGATTTCCTCGACGTCGAGGTCCGCGGCGCGCGGGAGCGGGCCACCAACCTGCGCTTCACCTGCAACGAAGCCACCGAGGCTCTCGAGAAGCTCGGCGACATACCCGAGTTCGAGGAGTCCGCGCAGGGACGCTTCAACCTTCAGCTCGACAAGCTCTATCGCTCGGGCGTCCTGTTTTCGCCTTTCATCACGGCGACTTACGAGCACGGCCAGTTCGTGGGCAAGAGAAACGGCTTCTTCGAGCCCCTCGTCGGCCCGGACGGACAGCCGGTGATCGGAGAATCGGGCACGCCGGTGGAGCGCTTCATCGATTTCGGCGGCAAGAACATCGAGGATCTCTACCGGGTCTCGGTCGGCTTCGACATCAACCTGCCGTTGCTGCGCGGCCGCGGCGCCGCCGACACCGCCGCCGACGAAGCCGCGGCGCTCAAGGACCTCCAGGCCTCGGAGCTCACCGCGCTCCACGCCGCCTCGGAGAGCGTCCTGCAGAGCGTGGTGGCCTACTGGAACCTGCTCGCCGCGCAGGAGCGGGTCGACGTGCTCATTCACTCGGCCGAGCTCGAGAAGCAGCTGGTCGACATCACCGACCAGCTGATCGCCGGTGACGAGATTCCGCGCGCCGAGCGCTCGCGGGCGCTGGCCGGCGAAGCCAACGCTCGCTCGCAGCTCGGCTCGGCGCACAGCGACCTGGTCTCGGCGAGGCTGGCGCTCGCCCGCACCATGGGGCTGGCGGTCGAGAGCGAGGCCAATGCGCCGCTGGCCCAGGGCCCGTTCCCGCCGCCGCCGCCGGAAGAGGTGCTGGCCGAGTTCGACCGGGCGTTGGCCACCGACGTCGCGGTGGAGAACCGCTACGACCGCCAGGCCGCACTGGCCACCACCGAGGCCGGACAGTTGGCCGCGGAGGGTGCCCGCTTGCAGACCCGCAGCCTGCTCGATTTCGGCGGCAGCCTCTTCGCCCAGGCGGTGGGTGAGAAGTCGTTCGGCGAGGCGGTCGACCGCTGGACGGCCCCCAACGGCAGCGTCAACGTCAACTTCGAGAAGCCGATCGGCAACAACGAGCGGCTCGGCCGGCTGCAGCAGGCCGAAGCGCAGCTGCGCCAGAGCGAGATCCGTTCGCTCGATCTCGATCGCACCATCCGGTTGAACGTGGTGCAGAGCATCGAGGCGCTGCGCGAGGCGATCGGCCGGCTGCGGGAAGCCGAGGAGGCCGCGCGCTACTACCAGGAGACCATCGACGGCGAGCTCGAGAAGCTCAAGCTCGGCGAGTCGACCCTGGTCGATTCGATCACCACCGAACAACAGCGCACCAACGCGCTGCTCGGCCTGGTGGCGGCGCGGCAGCAGGTCGCCGTGCTCATCGCCCAACTGCGCTTCGACACCGCGACGCTCTTCGCCGAGGGCAGTGACCGCACCTCGGTGTCGCTGGAGGAACTGACGACGTTGCCGGCCCTCGCCAAGAGCTCGTCATGAGGCAGCCCATCGCTGTTTTCCTGCTCGCCGCGCTGGCCGCGGCGAGCGCCGGCGGCCAGGAGCCGGCAGCGTCGGATCTGGCCGGCCCGCGGCTGGGGCTTGCCGAAGCGGTGGAGCGGGCCATCGGCAACGCTCCCGACGTGGCTCAGGCCGGGGCCGTCCTCTTCGAGCGGGAGGGTGCGCTGCGCGAGGCCGGCGGCCTCTTCGACAGCGTCTTTACCTGGGGTAACTCGCTCGATTACGGGCGCGAAGAGCTGACACCGACCCGGCGCCGGGCCGAGCGCAACCGCCGGCTGCGTTTCGAGCTGCCGGCCGAGTTCCTCGACGAGGTCGCGGTGTCGCTCATCCAGCGGCTGCCCACCGACAACACCATGCTGTTCTCCGACTGCACCGGCACGCAGACCATCATTTCGGTCGAGAGCTCGCTGCCGGGGACGCCCATCTTCATCTGTCTCAACACCAACGGCGAGATCGTCGGCATCGTGGATCCGGGCGGTACGTTCTCGACCGCCTCGGCTTCGGATCTGCGCTTCCTGGCTTTCCTCGAGGGCGTCGCCGGGCTCGACGCCTCGATCGACGCCATCTCGCAGGACTACGTCAACTTCTTCGCCGACCTGCTGCGCATCCTGTCGCGCCAGCTCCACATCACCGCTTCGTCGCTGCGCCTGCAGCGCGCCTGGCTGGGAGGCGTGCCGTTCGATGACGAGAGCATCGACTTCACCTCCGATCTCGCCTATCAGTGGCGTTTCCGTCGCGGCAGCGCGCTGACTTCGACGCTGTCGCTGGTCAGCTCCGAGGACAACTTCGGCGGCAAGCTGCGCGAGCCGCGATACGGCGACTCGCTGACCCCCAATTCGTTCTTCACGACGCTCGGGTTGACCCTCGACTTGCCGCTCGGACGCGGCGCCGGCATCTCGGCGGACGCTCCGGAGCGCGCCGCGGCCCAGGCGGCCTCGGCGGCCTCCCACTTCCTCGAGCAGTCAGCCTCCGAGGTCTCTCTGTCGACGGTGCTGGCGTATGTCGATCTCGCTGCGGCCCAGGAACGGGTGGCCTTGCTCGAACAATCGGTCACCCGCCAGGAACGCATCCTCCAGGGCACCCAGGAGCTGGTCGACGCCGACCAGGTACCCGCGATCGATCTCAAGCGCTCCGCGGCGCGGCTGGCGCAGACCCGCTCCGACGCTCTCGCGGCCCGCGCCGAGCTCAGCACCGCGCGTCTCGACCTGCAGCGCGCCATGGGCTTGGAGGCCAAGACCATCGAGGTGACGCCGCTCGCAGCCGAAACACTCGAATCGCTGCTGCCCGACGATCTCAGTGGCGCGGGCGAGCTCAACGCCCTGGTGGCGCGCGCACTCGACAACCGCGGCGATGTGCTCGCCGCGTCCGAGCTCTTCACTGCCAACAGCATCCTGGCCGAAGCGGCACGCCACGATCTGGCGCCCGAGTTCGGCTTGCGGTTCAACGTCTCGTTCAACGGTCTGCACGAGAGCTTCAAGGACCGCTGGTACGACCTCGAGGGCTTCTACCGCGCCGCCGACGGCACCATCGCCGGACCGAGCTACGGCGGCGCCCTCACCTTCCGGCTGCCGCTCGGCAACAACTCCGCTCGCGGCCGCCTGCTCCAGGCCGACGCCTCCACCGCCCAGGCCAGGATCGAACAGGTCGATCTGCAGCGCGATGTGCGCCTCCGCCTGATCGAGACCCGCGGCACCGTCGAAGCGACCCGCGCCACGCTGGCAGCCCTGAGCGACTCGGTGCGTTTCTCGCAGGAAACCCTCGAATCCTCGGTCGAGCTCTTCCGCGCCGGCGAGCTCTCGGTGATCGACTCCCTGTTCACCGAGGAACAAGTCACCCAGGCCCGTCTGGGCTGGATCGACGCCGCGCAGCGCTACCTCTCGGCGCTCGCCCAACTTCGTTTTGAAGCCGACGGCCTCTTGGCGGGCCCGGTGGAGGAGGGCGACCTGTCGCAGCTCCGTCTCGTGCGGCTCGACGAACCGATGCCATGATCGATGCGCTGTAATTGACACCAGGAGGCCGTCATGGCCACATATAAGCGGCCGGAGGATCTGCTCCGAAAATCCACCCTCGAGAAGCTGTCGTCGCCCGAACAGCTCGACGTCCTGATGCGCGTCACCTCGCCCATGGGCTGGGTGGCGCTCACCGCCGTCGGCGCGCTCATCGTCGCGGCGGTGGCGTGGAGCCTCATCTTCGATATGTCGGTGCGGGTCGACGGGCAGGGCATCCTGCTGCGCGGCGAGCACGTGCAGGCGGTGGCGATCGCCACCGGGGGGACGGTGCAGTCGATCGAGGTCAAGAAGGGCGACGTCATCCAGCCCGGCCAGGTGGTCGCCAAGCTTTCGCTGCCCGATATCGAGAATCAGTTGGTGACGGCGCGCGCGCAGCTGGCGGAAATGTCCACGCAGGAGAGCTCCGCCGGCTCCGACATGGCGCAGATCCAGGCCAACCTGCGGCAGCAGCGGGCCCGCCTCGTCGAGCAGCGCAAGTTGAAAGCGCAGATGGTCGCCAAGGGCCTGGCCACCGGCGCCAGCCTGCTGCAGATCGACCAGCAGATCTCGCAGATCGACTCCTCCCTGCTGCAGAGCCAGATCGGCAAGGGCGACCGCGGCATGCGGGTGGGCGACAAGAAGCTCGAGGTGCAGCAGCTCGAGGCCAAGCTCGCCAACGACACCATCGTGCGCTCCGCCGCCGGCGGCCGGGTGGTCGCGCTGCTCGCCGGCCCCGGCGATCAGGTCAAGCCGGGCGACCGGCTGGTAACTCTGGAGTCGGAGAACGCGCCGATCCGCTTCATCGCTTTCGTGGCGCTCACCGAGGGCAAGAAGCTGCAGAACGGCATGGACGCCCACATCTCGCCCTCGAACGTGAAGTCCGAGGAGTTCGGCTTCATTCTCGGCAAGGTGGGTTCGGTGTCGGAGTTCGCGGCCACGCCGGAGGAGCTCCAGCGCACCCTCAACAACGATCAGCTCGCCAAACAGTTCGCCGAGAACTCGCCGTTCCAGGTCTACGTCGAGCCGGTCAAGGACGACCAGACGCCGAGCGGCTTCAAGTGGACCTCGTCGCAGGGACCGCCGATCCAGATCGGCTCGGGCACCTTCTGCACCATGCAGGTGATCGTCGAGCGGCGCAAGCCGATCTCCTACGTCATTCCGACGATCAAGTCGGCGCTCGGAATGAGCTGAGCGTGGCTGCGACGCCGGAACCGGCGGTCAAGCCGCCCGAAGAGCCCAAGAAGGCCCCCAAGTCGCCGCCCAACATCCGGCGGCGAGTGCCGACCGTGCTGCAGATGGAGGCGGTGGAGTGCGGCGCGGCGTCGCTGGCGATGATCCTCGCTCACTTCGGCCGCATCGTGCCGCTCGAGGAGCTGCGCATCGAATGCGGCGTCTCGCGCGACGGGTCCAAAGCCTCGAACGTGCTCAAGGCGGCGCGTAAGTACGGTCTCGAAGCCAAGGGTTTCAAGTACGAGCTCGAGGACCTCTACGACCTCGGGAAGATGACGTTCCCGGCGATCCTGTTCTGGAACGCCAACCATTTCGTCGTCCTCGAGGGCTACAAGAAAGGCAAGGTCTTCCTCGCCGACCCCGCGCAAGGCCCGCGCACGCTGACCATCGACGAGCTCGACGGCGGCTTCTCCGGCGTCGTCCTGACCTTCAAGCGCGGCGCCGATTTCAAGCCCGGCGGCGAGAAGGCGTCGATGGCGGCCGCGCTGCGGCGCCGGCTGGTGGGCTCGGAGCTGGCGCTGCTCTTCGTCTTGATCTGCGGCCTCTTTCTGGTGGTGCCCGGTCTGGTGGTGCCGACCTTCTCGCGCATCTTCGTCGACGAGTACCTGGTCTCGGGACGGGTGTCGATCGTCAAGTCGCTCCTGGTCGGGATGTTCGTCACCATCGTGGTGCAGATGATTCTCACCTGGCTGCAGCAGTACTACCTGTTGCGGCTGGAGACCAAGCTCGCGCTCAACACCTCGGCGCGTTTCTTCAATCACATCCTGCGCCTGCCGGTGGGTTATTTCGCGCAGCGTTTCGCCGGTGAGATCGGCTCACGGGTGGCGATCAACGACAAGGTGGCTGGCGTGGTTTCCGGCAAGCTGGCGACCACGGCGATCGACTGCATCATGATCGTCTTCTACGCCATCCTGATGTTCCGCTACGACGTCGCGCTGACCGGGACGGTGATCGGCATCGCGCTCCTCAACGTGGTGGCGGTGAAGCTCGCCGCCCGCATGCGCACCGACGCGTCGCCGCAAGCTGATGCTCGACAAGGGCAAGCTGACCGGCACCGTCGATGAACGGCTTGCGCATGATCGAGACGCTCAAGGCCACCGGCGGCGAGTCGGAGTTCTTCGGCCGCTGGGCGGGCTACCAGGCGAAAACGCTCGACGCCGAGCAGAAGCTGCGCCAGATGTCGCGACATGACCGCGGTGGTGCCGACGCTGGTCAACACGCTGGTGACCGCGACTGTGCTGCTGATGGGCGGCCTGAAGGTGATGGACGGCGAGCTCACCGTCGGTCTGCTGGTCGCCTACCAGTCGCTCACCGGCAACTTCACCCGGCCGCTCAACAACTTCGTCAACTTCGGCTCGATGCTCCAGGAGCTCGAGGCCGACATGAACCGCCTGGACGACGTGCTGCGCTACCCGCAGGACAAGCTCTATCGCCGCGCCGAGCGCCAGGACGAGCGACGACAGCCGGCTCAAGCTGCAGGGCAAGGTCGAGCTGAAGGACGTCACCTTCGGCTACAGCCCACTCGAGCAGCCGCTGATCGAGAACTTCGACGCTCACCATCCAGCCCGGCCAGCGGGTGGCACTGGTGGGCGCCTCGGGCAGCGGCAAGTCGACGGTGTCGAAGCTGGTGGCCGGGCTCTACGAGCCGTGGTCGGGCCAGGTGCTGTTCGACGACGTGCCGCGGGACCAGGTGCCGCGCCGGCTGCTCGCCAACTCGATCGGCATGGTCGACCAGGAGATCTTCCTTTTCGGCGGCACGATCAAGGAAAACATCACCATGTGGGACGGCACCATCGCCTCCTCGACGGTGAGCGAGGCGGCACGCGATGCGGCGATCGCCGAAGTCATCGAGCAGCGCGAGGGCGGCTACGGCGCCACGGTGGACGAGGGCGGCGGGAACTTTTCCGGCGGCCAGCGCCAGCGGCTGGAGATCGCGCGCTCGATGGTGGGTGGCCCGACGGTCGCTGATCCTCGACGAGGCGACCTCGGCGCTCGATCCCACGACCGAAGCGGCGATCGACGACAGCCTGCGCCGCCGGGGTTGCACCTGCATCATCATCGCCCACCGCCTGTCGACCATCCGCGACGCCGACGAGATCGTGGTGCTGGAGCGCGGCAAGATCGTGCAGCGCGGCACCCACGAGGAAATGAAAGACCTGGCCGGGCCGTATGCCAAGCTCATCAAGACCCACTGACGCCGCGCTGTGGTCACTGCGCGTGGTCGAGGGGCCGCCCGAGGTCATGGGCAAGGAGCTGCGCCTCGACGGCGGCAACGGTCCGCTGCTGATCGGCCGCGCCGACGACTGCGCGCTGCCGCTCGCCGACCAGTCGATGTCGCGCCGGCACGCCCGCGTGGAGCTCACCCCCGAGGGTGTCAAGGTCTCCGACAACGGCAGCGCCAACGGAGTGGTCGTCGACGGGCTGCGAGTGGCGGAGAAGGTGCTGGCGTCGGGCGGCCGCTTCACGCTCGGCACCACCACCTTGGAAGTGGTCGTCGACGCTGCCGCCCGCCGACGATGTCGAGGTGGCCGCGGTCCCCGAGATCGACCGCACGGTGGCGATCTCCGACATCGCCGGCCTGGTGGCGCAGTTCGAAAAGCCCTCGGCGCTAGAAGAGCTCGGCGAGCGGGTCGTGATGACCGCCAACAAGCCGCTGGTGCTCAACGACCCGGAGGTCGTCTACCTGGTGGCCTCCGGGAAGGTGGAGCTCTTCACCGTGCTGCTCGAGGCCGGTGAGCCGCGCGGCGCTCGCACCCACTTCCTGACCGCCGACACCGGCCATGCCTTCTTCGGCATGGATACCGACCGCTATGGCGCCGGCAACGGCTTCCTGGCGGTGGGCAAGGCGGGATCCGAGCTCGTCAGGTTCTCGCTCGCCCGCCTGATGACGTTGTCGTCGGTCGCCGCGCACGGCGAGCGCATCGCCGGGCTCTTGGCCACCTGGGTGGAGGGCCTGTCGCGGCGCTTGACCAAGGAGGTGCCGGCGCCCGCCGCTGACGTGGTGCTCGCCGCCGGGTCGTCGGTCGAGCTCCAGCCGGGCAAGAAGGCGCTGCCCGAGCGCGCACCGGTCTGGGTCGAGATGCCAGCCGCCCGTTTTCTCTTCGACGACATGGCGAGTCTGTCGTGGGAAGTCGAGGGCGTGCTCTTTCCACTCGCGCAAGGCAGCTGGATCGAGAATCTGGAGGAGGGCACGCTCACCCTCCAGCCGCGCTCCTCGCAGCAGTCGGTCGCCGATCCTCGCTTGTGGGCCGGCCTCGAGGCCTTCCATCGCGTGCTCTGCGAGTGCGAGTTCGTCAACAAGAAGCTGGCGATGGCGGACGAGTACTTGCGGCTGCAGAAAAAGGCCGACCAGGTCGAGGAGGCGCGCGAGGTCGCTTACAACGCCATTGGCTCGGTCCTCGCCGGTACCGGCGTGTGGGAGCGGCCGAGCGCCGGCTCGACCGATCTCGAGCCGGTCTTTCGCGCCTGCCTGCTGATCGGCAAGGCGCTGGGGGTGACGATCAAGAACCACCCCGACACCAAGACCCAGCGCAGCTTCGAGGAGCAGGTATTGGCGGTGGCGCAGACCTCGCGTATCCGCACCCGCAAGATCGCGCTCGCTGGCGAGTGGTGGGTGCACGATTCGGGGCCGATCCTGGCGCAGTACGAAGCCACCAAGGCGCCGCTGGCCATCCTGCCCACCAGCCCCAAGACCTACGAAGCGGTGGATCCGGCCACCGGCCAGAAGCGCAAGGTCGATGCCGCTCTCGCCAAGACGCTCGAGCCCTTCGCCTACACCTTCTACCGCGGCTTCGGCGACGGCGTGGTGCAGGCCAAGGAGATGCTGCGTTTCGGCGTGCGCGGCCTGGGCCGCGAGTTCCGCCAGGTGGCGATGATGGGCATCGGTCTCGGCGTGCTCGGCACGCTGACGCCGATGATCACCGGCCGCGTCTTCGACACCGCGATTCCGCAGGCCGAGCGCTCGGTGTTGATGCAGTTCGCGCTCGGGTTGTTCCTGGTAGCGCTCACCCAGTCGGCGTTCAAGATCACCCAGTCGATCGCCATGCTCCGCGTGCAGGGCAAGATGGATTACTCGGTCCAGGCGGCGGTCTGGGACCGCCTGCTCGAGCTGCCGATGACCTTCTACCGGCAGTTCTCGTCGGGCGACCTCGCCGAGCGCGCGGCGGGCGTCGACCAGATCCGCTCGATCATCGCCGGCGCCGGCGTGGCGGCGATCCTGGGCTCGCTGTCGTCGGTCTTCAACGTCTTCCAGATGGCGACTTACGACATCAAGCTGGCGGCCGTCGGCATCGGCCTGTCCCTGGCCTACGTCACCCTGACCACCACCGCCAACTGGGTGATGTTGCGCTTCCAGCGCGACGAGCAGAGGCGGCGGGGCCGCATCACCGGCCTGGTGCTGCAGCTCATCTCCGGCGTCGCCAAGCTGCGCGTCTGTCGGGGCCGAGAACCATGCCTTCCGGGTGTGGGCGACCGAGTTCGCCGCGCAGCGCAAGGTGACCTTCAAGACCGGCCGGGTGAAGAATTTCATGGGGGTCCTCAACGCCAGCTTCCCGGTGATCTCGTCGATGGCCATCTTCGTCACCATGATGTCGCTCAAAGAAGCGGCCGCGAAGGACGGCTCGACCTTCACCCTCACCACCGGCGACTTCCTGGCCTTCAACGCCGCCTACGGCCTCTTTCTGGCTGCCATGCAGGCGCTAGGCGACGCCTCGCTCTCGATGCTGCGCATCGTGCCCATCTGGGAGCGCCTCAAGCCGATCGTCCAGACGCTGCCCGAGATCGACGCCACCAAGGCCTATCCCGGCAAGCTCAAGGGCGAGCTCGAGCTCGCCCACGTCTCCTTCCGCTACTCCGAGGACGGGCCGTGGATCCTCAACGACGTCTCGCTCAAGATCAAACCCGGTGAGTTCATCGCGCTGGTGGGCGGCTCGGGGTCCGGCAAGTCGACGCTGCTGCGCCTCATGCTCGGCTTCGAGAAGCCGAACAAGGGCGGGGTCTACTACGACGGCCAGGACATGGCGACGCTCGACGTCCGCATGGTGCGCGCCGCAGCTCGGCGTGGTGCTCCAGGAGAGCCGGCTCCTGCCCACCGACATCTTCCGCAACATCGTGGGCACCTCGTCGCGCACCGTGCAGGAGGCCTGGGAAGCGGCCGCGATGGCCGGCCTCGCCGAGGACATCAAGGCCATGCCGATGGGCATGCACACGTACATCTCGGAGGGCGGCGGCGGCTTCTCGGGCGGCCAGAAGCAGCGCCTGATGATCGCCCGCGCCATCGTCAACAAGCCCAAGGTGCTGTTCTTCGACGAGGCGACCTCGGCGCTCGACAACAAGGCGCAGGCGATGGTCACCGAGAGCGGTCAACCGCCTGGCCTCGACCCGCATCGTCATCGCCCACCGGCTCTCCACCATCATCGACGCCGACCGCATCTGCTACCTCGAACAGGGCGTGCTCAAGGAGCAGGGGACCTACAAGGAGCTGATGGAGAAGGACGGGCTCTTCGCCGCGCTGGCGAAGCGGCAGGTGGGGTGACCGAGCCAGGAGCCGTGGTGAACACCGAGACCACGTTGAGGGAGCTCGGGGCCGACGATTCCACCTTGCCGGAGTTGCTCGCCTACCTCGACCATCCCGCCGCCGGCAAGGATCCGGTGCCCTTCACCGGCGAGGAGCCCCACCTCGCCGTCTGGCGCGAGTACTCGGCGGAGGCCGAACGAGAAGGCGTGGCAGCGGCGCTGCAGCGGCGTTTCGCCCAGTTTCTCTTTCCGGTCGCCGCCGGCACCAGCGGGCGCGAGGACTACCGCGCCGCCACTCGGCGGGGCGAGTTCCCAGCGGGAACGGTGGACGGCGGGCTGGTGCTGCGGGTGCCCGAGCGGTTGCGGCTCGAGATCCACGACTCGATCGGCGGTCCGGTCCCCGTGCTCGTCGCGCCGGAGCGCGACGATTTCGTGACTCTGGTGCAGGCACTCACGGCGCGCAACGAGCCCGAGCCGGTACCGGCGTCGATGGGGGCCTGCATCGTCTCCGGGCTCAACAACTGGGACCGCGTGGCGCGCCATCGCGCCGCCTGGGTTGCGGCACGCGGTGTCGACGGCTCGCCGGAGGAATGGCAGGAAGAGTTCCGGCGGATGGCGGCGGAGAAGCCGCGCTACCAGGATCGACTGCTGCTGCTCAGCACCGGACCTTACAGCGCGGTGTCGGCCGCCGCGGCCGGGCTCGCTGACGGCGACTGGCTGGCGCGCTCGCTGGTGATGCGGCGTGAGCACGAGTGCACCCACCTGTTCACCCAACGCGCATTCGGAGTGATGCGCAACCACGCACTCGACGAGCTGCTGGCCGATTTCGCCGGGCTGGTGGCCGCCTTCGGCGAATACCGGCCCGGGCTGGCGCGCCTGTTTCTCGGCGTGGATCGCGACGGTACCTACCGGGTAGGGGGCCGGCTGCAGAACTATCGCGGCACACCTCCGCTCTCCGAGCCGGCTTTCGCGGTTTTGGTTCGCCTGGTGGATTCGGCCATCGACCGGCTCGAGGAAGGCGGCCGCCGCTTCGGGCCGCTCTTGCGCCGGCCGGACACTCTGCGAAGCCAAGTGGCGTCGCGCTACAGGCGGTCGCTGGTCGACCTGGCGGCGCGCGACGGCCTTCCCGAGCCTGGCCCGTCGATTGCCCACGCCGTCGACGTCTCGACTCCGGCCCTGACGGCCGCCGCGTTGGATCGCATCATCGAGGAATTGGCCGAGTTCGCCGCCCGCGAGCGCGTACCGGGAGCGGTGCAGCTGGATCTGCGTTTGGTGCTCGACGAACTGCTCTCCAACCTGGCGAAGTACGCGCGCCGCGACGGCCGTCCGCCGGCGGTGATCGTCGCGGCCCGAATCGCCGATGCCGAAGTCTCGCTCGAGGTCGCCGACGACGGGCCACCGTTCGATCCCTTGAGCGCTCCGCCGCCGCGCCTCGATCTCGAGTTCAGCGAGCGGCCGATCGGCGGCCTCGGCCTGCACCTGGTCCGCCAGCTCACCGACGCCGCGAGCTACAGCCGGCTCGGGGGGTGGAACGTGCTGCAGCTGCGGCGGTTTCTGCGGCGCTAGAACCCGGCCGAGCCGGTGCTACAGTCCCCCGATCATGACCACACAACGGGTGGTGCCGGCCCTCACGCCGGTGAAGGACCGGCCGACGGTGAATGCCGAGGGCGAGCGAGCGGCGCCGCGCATCGCCGGGGTGGTGGTGCGCCCTGCGGTGACGCACGTTGACGACCGCGGCGAGCTGACGGAGATTCTGAATCCAGCCTGGTGGGTCGACGAGGCGCCGATGGTCTACGCCTACCAATCGCTCATTCGTCCGGGCGTGGTCAAGGGCTGGATCGTGCATCGCAGACAGGAAGACCGGCTCTTCGTCAGCATGGGCTTCGGGCGCTTCGTGCTCTACGACGCGCGAGACGACTCGCCCACCTACGGCCTCATCGAAGAGGTCTACCTCAGCGAGCGCAATCGCGGGCTGATCCGTATTCCGCG
Organism: Thermoanaerobaculia bacterium; assembly: GCA_963821905.1. Taxonomy (GTDB): domain Bacteria; phylum Acidobacteriota; class Thermoanaerobaculia; order Multivoradales; family JAGPDF01; genus CAWGFP01. Next base: position 185,284 of record CAWGFP010000012.1, read on the forward strand.
CGGCGTCTTTCACGCGGTGGAGAACGTCGGCGACCACGACCTGGTCTTCGTCAACTGTCCGAGCCGTCCCTACGATCACCAGGATCCGGACAAGTATCGGCTGCCGCTCGACACCGATCAGATCCCGTATCGCTTCGATAGCCGCCGCCGCGGCTGGTGACGGCGAGATCGCCGTGCCGCAAGTAACGGTCATCATCGCCGCCTACAACTGGAGCAGCGTGCTGCGCTATGCCGTGGAGAGCGTGCTCTGGCAGACCTTCGGCGACTGGGAGCTCTGGGTCGTCGGTGACGCCTGCAGCGACGACTCCGAGCAGGTCGTGCGATCGTTCCGCGACGCCCGCCTGCATTGGCTCAACCTCGAAGTCAACAGCGGCAGCCAGGCGGGGCCTAACAACGCCGGCGTGGCGCGCGCCCAGGGTGAGTTCATCGCCTTCCTCGGCCAGGACGATCTCTGGCACCCCGAGCACCTCGAAACGGTGGTGGCTACCGCGCTGCGAACCGGCGCCGACTCGGTTTTCGCGCTCGCTGCGGCGGTCTGTCCCGACGGCGAGCGCGGCATTTCAGGCCTGACTCCGAGCGGCCGCCTCGGACCCGACGACATCGTGTACACCTCGAGTCTCCTTCACCGGCGGGGGCTATTCGACGAGGTCGGCCTTTGGGGCGCGCCGCTCGAATCGAGCCTGCCGATCGACGCCGCCTGGCAGCAGCGTGCGTGGGCCGCTGGCAAGACGTGGGAAGGCACGGGCCAGCTCACGGTGTGGAAGTTTCCGTCGACTCGGCGGCCGAACTCGTACCTCGAGCGGCCGTGTCACGAGCAGGCGGAGTACAGCCGCCGTATGCGGGAGGAACCCGACTTCCGCGAGCGAGACCTCATCGAGACCGTGCGCGCGGCGCTGACGCGGCCGCTCACGAACTTTCGCATCTCCGACCTGCCGCAGGTCCCGGCGGGCTTCGTCCACCGTTGGAATCGCCAGATACGAGGACTGGAGCCCGATGCTCCGACCATGACGCCGCTCGGCGTGTCGGACCGGATCGAGCTGCGTTGCGTCCGCGCGCCGTCGACCGCGGTCGCTGGCGAACGTTTCACGGTCGGGGTCGACCTCGCCAACGTCAGCAGCGCAACGCTCCGAATGGCGCCGCCCAACCCAGTCCAGCTGAGCTACCACTGGCTGGACGCGATCAATGGAATGGCGGTCGTCGAAGGCGTGCGCACTCCGCTCGTCGAGCCCTTGCCACCCGGCGGGATTGGCGTCGTCGAAGTCAGGGTCATCGCCCCTAACGAAGCGGGCCGCTATCTGCTGCGGGTGGCGGCCGTGCAGGAGTTCGTCCGCTGGTACGACGCCCCCGGCGAGGCGTGCGAGACCTGGGTCGAAGTGGTGGCCTCGCGCGGCGCCTGATCGCGCCTAGTCCTTGAGCACGAAGGTCACGCGCATCGTGACCCGGTACTCCGTGATCTTGCCCTTGTCGATCTTGACCTTCTGCTCGGCGATCCAGGCGCCTTTCAGGTTGGCGAGCGTCTTGTTGGCGCGCGCGATGCCCTTGACGATGGCGTCCTCGAAGCTGGTGGTGGAGGACGAGACGATTTCCGTGACCTTGGCGACGGCCATGTTGCCTCCGTGAGGTTCACCGGACCCCGGCGAAGCCCGATTGCCACCGCCGGGCGGCGGGTAGCGCCTCTGGCGAACCCGATGCCACTGTACCAGCGCGAGTCAGAGAGCGTCGGGAGGCGGGATCTCGAGGGCGGCAGCGAGCAGCCGGGGGAGCTCGGTGTTGTCGTGCAGACCGCTGAAGCGGACCGCTTGCGGGCCGAGAGCGAAAAGCGGCACCGGCACCGCCGTGTGGTGGCTGGAGGCCCAGCTGGCGAGAAGCTGTCCGCGCGGCGCATCGTGCAGCGTGAGGCCGCCGGTTTCGTGGTCGGCGGTGACCACCACCAGCACCGCGCCGTCGTCATTCGCCCAGTCCGCCGCCAGCTCGACCGCGGCGTCGAGCGCGGCGAGTGCCGCCACCATGCCGGCGACCGAATTGCGATGCGAGCGGGTATCGATCCCTTCCTGCTCGATCATGGCGAGGAACCGTGGCCTGGAGCCCAGCGCGGCGAGCGTCTTCCCGGTCATCTCAGCCAGCGAGGGCCGGAGGGGCTCGACCGCCGACAGGTCGAAGTCGAAGAGACCGAGAAGCCTGCCGTCGGGCGCCGCGGCGAGCTCGTCGGCGGTGCGCGCCACGGCATAGCCTGCCGCCTTCGCCTCGGCGATGAGATCCCGGCCGTCGGCGCGCCGCCCGGACGGCTGTGCTGCGGGCAGGAACCACGGAGCGCCGGCGCCCATCAGGACGTCGATGCGCGCCGCGAGCATCTGGCTGGCGATTTCCTCCGCTGCTCCGCGGTCGACGGAATGCGCGCCGAAGGCGGCCGGCGTCGCGTCGACGATCTCGGTCGTGGTGACCAGCGCCGTTGCGAAGCCCTGATCGCGAGCGACCTCCAAGATGTTGCGCAGCGGGCGGCCATCCGGACCGGCCCCGACGCGACCATTGAGAGTCTTGTGGCCCGTCGCGAGAGCTGTCGCCGCCGCGTCGGACTTGGTCACCAGACCCTCGGCGGGATGGGTAGCGAGCAGCCCGCTGATCGGGAACCGCTCGATGGCCAAACGCCCGTCGGCACCCGCCGTCGCCAGCCTTGCCGCGGCGAGCTGGGCCAGGCCCATACCGTCGCCGACGAACAGGATGGCGCCGCGAACCGGCCGCTCGGCAGCTATCGGGTAGGCCGCCGCAGGCGGCCGTGGCATCGCCACGGCGATGGTTTCCTCGACCACGGCCGGCGGCCCGCTGAGCGCCGGGATGGCGGTCCAGTGCCGCAGGGCCGGCGATCGCCAGAACCATGCCAAGGCGAAACCGGCGAGCGCAGCGAGAACGAGCGCCGGCCAGCGCCGGCCGCGTCCGGGTCGCGTTGAGACCTGCATCACCCAGCGGTGGAGCCGGCCAAACCGATCTCGGGCGCGATGCCCTTCATGGCGGCGAGCACATTGCCGACGTGAGCCCAGAGATCAAGCCCGCCGGCGAAGCAGGCGGCGCTGAACTCGGCCGTGGCCTGCTCGACGTGCGGGCGATCGACGCCGGCGGCGAAGGCTTTCTCCTTCCAGCGCTTCTGGATCGACTTCACTTCGACCTCGCGCAGGTCTTTCGAGGGCCGCACCAGTGCGGCGGCCAGGATGAGGCCGGTGATCTCGTCGCAAGCGAGGAGTGCGAAGTCGATCGGCCGCTCGCGGGCCACGCCGGTGCCCTCGGTGTTGTGCGACAGAATGGCGCGCACCACCGTTTCATCGACGCCGCGCGCCCGCAGAATCTCGGCGCCCTTGCGCGGATGGTCCTCGAGCGTGGGATGGATCTCCCAGTCGAAATCGTGCAGCAGGCCGGCGGCGCCCCATTGCTCGACGTCCTGGCCGAGCCGCTCGGCGTAGAAGCGCATCGCGGCTTCGACGGCCTGCATGTGGCGCCGCAGGCCCGGGGCCGCGACGTGCTCGACGACGATTTGCCAGGCGTCTTCTCGGTTCACGGCGCGAGATCCTACCCCACGGTACCGCGCAACCAGAGCGCGCCCTCAAAAGGAAACTGTCCCCTTTTTTCCCCTTTTTTGGTTCTAAGATCATAAGCACTGTTTTCTGTGCTGTCTTCCGGGCGGCGGTGGGGTTATAATTGGGTCGACCCGCGGCGTGCCGCGGGCAGCCTCGATGCCGCCCGTCGCTCGCCCACTCCCTCTCGGTTCCCCGAAGCCTCTGCGCTCGGTTCGCCTCGTCGCCGCGCTTGCGCTGCTGTTGGTCTCGGCGCCGGCGATCCGCGCCGCCTCGCGCACCACCAGCCCGGCGCCGCGGCCCGCGCTGCCGCTGCCGGCGATGCTCGAGGCCCAGGTGCGCTCGGCCCGCCAGGTGAGCCGGACGGTCGGTGTCCACGTCGTCGATCTCGCGGACGGCGGCACGGTCTATTCCTTCGACGCCGACACCCCGAAGATCATCGCCTCCAACACCAAGCTGTTCACCACCGCGGCGGCGCTCGACACCCTGGGGCCGGACTACAGCTTCGAGACCCGGCTCCTGATCCACGGCACGGTCGAGAACGGCGTTCTCGACGGTGACCTGGCCGTCGTCGGCGGCGGCGACCCCAGCCTTTCCGGGCGGGACTACGACGGCGAGCCCTATGCGGTTTTCGCGCCTTGGGCCGCGGCGCTGCGCGCGCGGGGAATTCAACGGGTCACCGGCCGCCTGGTCCTCGTGCACGGACTGTTCGACGCCCACTCTGTCCATCCGGACTGGCCGCGCGACCAGCTGACGCATTGGTACGAAGCGCCGGTTCGGGCGCTCTCGTTCTCCGACAACTGCGTCCTGGTGCGAGTGTCGCCGGGACGCACGCCGGGACCGCCGGTGGTCGAGCTGGTGCCGAACCTGCCGATGTTCAAGGTCACCACGACCGCGCGCACCACCGATAGCCGGAAGCGGCACGTGGTGGGTGTGTCGCGCTCGACGGACGGCAACGAGATCAAGGTCAGCGGCTACATCTGGAAGAAGTCCTTGCCGCTCGAGGCCTGGGTTGCGGTGAAGGACCCGGTCGAGTACTTCGGCGCTGCTCTGCGGGCAGCGCTCGCCGAGCAGGGGGTCGCGATCGACGGCCCGCCGCAGCCCGAGACCACGCTGCCGATCGGTGGCTGGGAAGTGGTGTACGAGCACCGCTCCGGACTCCAACGCGCTCTCGAGGTGACCAACAAGCGGAGTCAGAACTTCTTCGCCGAGAGCCTGTTCAAGCTGCTCGGCGCGGTGCAGGTCCAGGAGGGCAGCTGGCAGGGCGGGGCCCAGGCGGTCGGCGATTTCCTGACCAAGGTGGGCATCGAGCGCGGCGCCTACACGATGGCGGACGGGTCGGGCTTGTCGCGGAACGATCGCTTCACACCCAGCCAGATCACCCGCCTGCTGGGCTACATGTTCCAGCATCCCAACGGCCGGGACTACATGCGCAGCCTCGCCTACAGCGGTGAGGACGGACTCAGCTGGAAGCGCCGGCTGGCGACTCCGCCCTACCGCGGCAACGTCTTCGCGAAGACCGGCACGCTCAACGGCGTGTCGAGCCTCTCGGGCTATGCCAAGGCGAAGTCGGGCAAGCTGTACGCATTCTCGATCGTCTGCAACGGCACCCCGGGGGCGTGGAAGGCTCAACGCACCCAGGATTCGATCGTCCGCGCCCTGATCGACAACGGCTGACCGCCGCGCCAGCGGCGCTCCCGCGCGAAGGGTTTCTCCGCGCGCGTCATCTCACAGGTCACTTCGATCGGAGGGAGACCATGAGGACGCGCTGCCGCCGGCTGGCTCTCGCTGCCCTGACGCTCACCTTTGCATGGACGCTCGCCGGGCGGCCGCTCGCCGGTCAGGATCTTGCGCCCCGTTTCGACCTGGCGCTGCGCGCCAACATCATGGGCGCCTCCGGCAAGCCGACCAACGACCAGCTGGGGGCCGGTTTGTTCGGCCGGTTTCATCTCGACGAGCGGTGGAGCATCGGCGTAGCGATCGATCATGCCTCCGGCTTCGACGTCGAGCGGCCGGCGGAGTTCCTCGGACTGCCGGCCGATCCGGCGGCCGGTGAGATCGACGCTTCCGGCAGCGCCACACAGATGACGGCGTGGCTCGAGCGCCGCCATGCGCGCGGCGGCTCGCGCTGGGAGTGGTTCTGGGGCCTAGGAGCCGGCGCGACAACCACCGACGTCGACACCGTGCGCGGGCCGCTGGTCGGGGACGGTGAGTACGAGATCAGCCAAGAGGTGGGGACCGAGCTCGTGGCGGCCGCTCTGGGGGGCGTGCGGCTGCGGATGGGCGGCGCTTGGTTGCTCGAGCTCCAACTACGCGCCGACCATCACTTCACCGACTGGCGGGTCGAGGACAGCGTATCCGGGCAGGGCGCCGACCTCGACGACTACCTGGTGCGCGGCGTTTCGATCGGCCTCGGCTACCGCTTCTGAGCGCCTGAAACGCGCTGGTATGCTGGCGCCCGACTCATGTCGAGCGCGAATCCAGAGACTGCGCCTCGGGCGCCGATGAACTACCGCGAGCTGATGAAGAAGGTCGAGCAGGTGGTCGGCCGGCCATCGAGCGCGTCGCAGGACACCGGCCGCACGGTGCACACCGTGGCTCGAAGCCATCATCGGCAAGTTCCGCGACGAGCTGGGGATCTACGGCGGCCGGCTCTATCGGCGCCAGGGCGACTGCTACGTCCTGCAGGCGACCTTCGGCGAGGCCAAGCAGCTGCCGCAGCGGGCTCGAGGTGCCGGTCTACCTACCGGCGCCATCGCAGCTCGTGCTCGAGCAGGGCACGGTCTACATGGACGCCGACGACCCGCGCATCGACCGCGGGCTCGAGGCGCTGCTCGGCGTGCAGCAGTTCGCGGCCATCGAGGTCGGCGACGAGGAGTACATCCTGGCGTTCGACGTCGGCCCCGGCATCGACCGCGACGACGTCCTCTTCTCGCTCGGCATCCTGCGCCACGCGATCAACCAGAAGATCCGCCAGGAGCGCATGGAGGGCATCTTCGCCGAGGCGCGCAAGATCCAGGCCTCGATCCTGCCGCGGCGCGTGCCGTCGTACGGCAGCTTCGACATCGCCGGCCGCTCGAGCCGATGGAAGAGCGTGGGCGGCGACTTCTTCGACTACATCCCGCTGACCGACAAGATCCTGGGCCTCGCCATCGCCGACGTCTCCGGGCACGGCCTGCCGGCGGCGCTCCAGGTGCGCGACATCTACATGGGGCTGCGCATGGGCCTGGCGCGCGACTTCAAGATCGTGCGCACCGTCGAGCGGATGAACAACATCATCCACCAGAGCACGCTGACCAGCCGCTTCGTCTCGATGTTCTACGGCGAGCTCGAGCTGAACGGCGTCTTCATCTACGTCAACGCCGGCCACCCGCCGCCGTTCCACCTCGCCGCCGACGGCACCGCCAGGGAGCTCTCCGAGGGCGGCCCGGTGCTCGGTCCGCTCTCCGACGCCACCTACGAGCGCGGCTTCGTTCGCATGAAGCCCGGGCGACATGCTGGTGCTCTACACCGACGGCATCGTCGAGACCACCAGCGAAGGGCCGGCCGCGCGAGGAGTTCGGCTCCGAGCGCCTGCTCGAGGTGGTGCGCGCCGGCCGCGGCAAGAGCGCCGCCGACCTCACCCAAGCCATCTTCACTGCGGTCGAGGAGTGGAGCGGCAAGCGGCCGGCGAAGGACGACCGCACGGTCGTCGTCGTGCGTTATCCCGAGTCCTAGGCGCCGGCGCCGCCCAGCGCCACCACCCGGTTGCGCCCACCGCGCTTGGCGCGATAGAGCGCCTGGTCGGCCAGCTCGACGAGCGGCTCGGGCCGCTCGCCGCGATGGGGCAGGCAGGCGGCGGTGCCGATGCTGATCGTGACGTGCGGCCTTCCCGGTGAACCGCCGTGCGGCAGCTTCTCGGCGATCACCGCGGCGCGCAGGGTTTCGGCATGGCGGCGGCCCTCGGCCAGATCGGTATCCGGGAGCACCAGGGCGAACTCCTCGCCGCCGTAGCGGGCCAGGAGGTCGGAGGCCCGGCGCAATCCTTTTTCCAACACTTCGGCCACGCGGCGCAAGCAAAGGTCGCCGTGCAGGTGGCCGCGGGTGTCGTTGAGCGCCTTGAAGCGATCGAGGTCGGCGAGCATGACGGTGATCGGCCGGCCCGAGCGCACCGCTCGCCGCCACTCCCGCGTCAGCACCTCGTCGAAACGCCGCCGGTTGGCGACCCCGGTCAGGGCGTCGACCGACGACAGGTGCTCGAGCTTGGCATTGGCCTCTTGCAGCTGCTCGTTGACGCGCGCCAGGTGAATGGCGCCGGCGATCTGCAACGCCACCGCGTCGAAGACCTTGCGCGCTTGCGGCCCGAACGTATCGCGGCGGGTGCTCTCCAGGTTGAGGACACCCAGCATTCGATCCTGATAGCGGATCGGGACGATGTACTCCGATTGCACGTTGGGATGCCCCGGCATGTAATCGGGATCCTGGCGAACGTCGAGCACCAGCTGGGGTTCGCCGGTGCGCACGCAGCGGCCGCAGACGCCTTTCGATACCGGCCAGTCGTCGGGAAAATCGAGCACCAGGTCGCCGGAGTCGGTTTCGGAGACGAAATGAGAGGCGTCGCCGTCGAGCAACAGGATGCTCGCGATCGCCACCGGCAGCCGCTCGAAGAGGAACTGGGCGATGCGCTTGAGCCGCTCGTCCAGGTTGCCCTCCGCCAGGGCCGCCTGCGAGACCTGGGTGAGGATTTCCATCAGCGCAGCATGCTCCTGCAACTCGTGGAGAGACGCTGGTTCGGCTGCACGACGTACCAAGGTAATGACAATCCTATTGCAGGGCGGCCCACCTCCTCGAAGGCACGAAGATTGCTCCGCTCGGGGGAGGGGAGGAATCTGCCATGGCTCATAAGACTCAGCGGCTACTGATGGTTGGGCTCGCCACCTTGCTGGTGACCCTGCTCGGCTCCTGCGCGCGTGCTGATCGTGAAGCGGCCGAACGGAAGGTCGAGGAGTCGGCCGACCGGGCTGCTGCCGAGACGCGCGAGCTCGGCAACGCGGCGGCCGACGCCGCCAGAACGGCGACCGACCGCGTCGAGGATGCGGCCAAAGTTGCCGGCGACGAAGTGGCGGACGCGCTGCTGGTGCTCAAGGTCAAGACCGCTCTGCTCGACAAATTGGGCGTCGACGGGGGCCGTCTCGACGTCGACGCGCAAGCCGGCGACGTGACGTTGAAGGGCGTGGTGAAGACGAAGTCGACCGCGACGATGGCAACCGAGGTCGCGAGGGCGGTGGACGGCGTCGCCCACGTCGAGCAGAACATCCTGGTGGAGCAGGATCCCGGCGGTGTGGTCATCGACAAGCAAGTCGACAAGGCGATCGACAAGACCCAGGCCGAGATCGCCGACGCGCTGCTCGAGACGCGGGTCAAGACCGGGCTCATCGAGGTCATGGGAACGACCGCGTTCACCATCGAAGTCGAAGCCGAGGGCGGCGCCGTGACGCTGACCGGCAAGGTGCCGGATGCCACTCGCCGCGATCTCGCGGTCCAGACCGCCAGCAAGACGACCGGTGCGGTGCGAGTCGTCGACCAACTCGCTGTAACAGGCTGAGCGCGGCTCAGGCGAGGTTGTGGAAGACTTTCTGGACGTCTTCGTCCTGCTCGAGGCGGTCAACCAGCGCCAACGCCTCCTTGGCTTGCGACTCGGGTAGCTCGACGGGCGTCATGGGCACGTACTCCGATTCCGCCGAGATCGGGGTGATCTTGCGCTCCTCGAGCGCTTTCTGGAGCTGTCCGAAGTCCGCGAAAGTGCAGCGGATCACGATCTGCGGCTCACCCTTCTCGCCGGTGGACTCACCCATCTCCTCGAGGCCGTGGTCGATGAGCTCGAGCTCCAGCTCGTCCTGGTCGATGCCCTTGGGGTCGAGGCGGAAGACGCCCATGTGGTTGAACTGGAACGCCACCGCGCCGCTCGTCGCCAGGTTGCCGCCGCCCTTGTTGAAGTGGCTGCGCACGTTGGAAACGGTGCGCACCGGATTGTCGGTGGCGGTCTCGACGATCACCGCGATGCCGTGGGGTGCGTAGCCCTCGTAGAGAATCTCTTCGTAGTTCGCCGCGTCCTGGCCGGAGGCGCGGCGGATGGCGGACTCCACCTTGTCCTTCGGCATGTTGACGGCGCGGGCGTTCTGCATCACGCGGCGCAGCTGGAGGTTGGACTCCGGATCGGTGCCGCCCTTCTTGACCGCGATCGTGAGGTCCTTGCCGATGCGCGCGAACTGCTTGGACATCTTGTCCCAGCGCGCGAACATCGTATGTTTGCGAGTCTCGAAGATTCGTCCCATGGCCCTTGGAAACTAGCAGATGTCAGGTGTGAGTAAAGGAGAGCGGCTCGACGACGACTTCCTGGCGCAGCTTGACTACAGCCTGCGCGGGGTAGATGCCCGCGCGTAGCTGCACGCCGGGATAGATCTGCGTCTCGCGGCCGACCACCGCGCCGGGGTGCAGGACGGCGTTGCAGCCGGTGAGCACTCCGTCACCGAGGATCGCCCCCAGCTTGCGCCTCCCGGTAGGGAGCCTGCCGTCGGGGATCGGAATGGCGATCTCGCGGCCGTCATGGCGGAAGTTCGAGAGCACGGTGCCGGCGCCGAGGTTGACCTCGGCGCCGAGGATCGAGTCGCCGACGTAGTTGAGGTGGGGCGCCTTGGCGCGGTCGAGGAGGATGGCGCGTTTCAACTCGGTCGAGGCGCCGATCACGCAGCCGTCGCCGATCCAACAGCCGCCGCGGATGTAGGCTCCGGGCCGGATCTCGCAGTCGCGGCCGATGCGCACCGGCCCCTCGATCACCGCTCCAGGCAGGATGCGCGTGCCGCGACCGATCGCGATGCGATCGCCGATGAGATGGAAGTCGGGACTCGGGCGGATCTCGATCGCCTCGGATGGCAGCTCGGCGAGCAGCTCGTCGAGCGGGGCGCCGAGGAGCGCCCAGGGCGCCGCCGCGTCGAGACGCGCCGCCAGGGCCGCCGGCAATCTCGCCCACAACTCGGGCAATTTCATCGGCCGGCCCGCGCTTCGTACCACGGCAGACTGTGCGCCAGTCCCTCCGACAGCGAAGTCCAGGCCGGGAGCTTCCAGGTCGAACGCAGGAGGGAATCGTCGAGCACGCTGCGCTCGAGCTCGAATGGGTTGGCGGCCAGCCGCTGCGGCTCGGTCGCACGGCCCAGCCGCTCGGCGATGCGGGCAAAGATCTCGTTGAGCGAGGTTTCGAGTCCGCTGCCGACGTTGTAGGTGCCGGGTATCCACTGTTCGATGGCGGCATGGTTCACGGCCGCGATGTCCTTGACGTAGAGATAGTCGCGAGTCTGCGAGCCGTCGCCGAAGAGCTTCGGGGAGTCGCCGGCGAGAAACTTCTCGGCCAGGATGGCCACGATACCGGCCTCGCCCTTTGGATCCTGGCGCGGACCGTACACGTTGGCGTAGCGCAGGATGATGGGTTCGAGGTCCCCGAGCCGGGCGTAGGTGCCGAGATAGAACTCGAGCGCCAGCTTCGATGTTCCGTACGGCGAGAGCGGGCGCAGCGGATGCCCCTCGTCGCAGGGGAACGCCTCCTGGCGGCCATAGACGGTGCCGCCGCTCGAGGCGAAGAGAAACTTGCGCACGCCAGCGCTCCGGCAGGCCTCGACCAGCGCCAGCCCGCCGAGCACGTTGGCCTCGGCGTCGGCGAGCGGCTCTTCGACCGAAACGCGCACATTGGCCTGCGCGGCATGGTGGCTGACCACGTCGACGCGCTCCTGGCGCAGGATCTCGTCGAGACCGGGGTCGCGCAGATCGCGATGGAGAAAGAGCGCTCCGCTCGGAACGTTCTCGCGCCGGCCGGTGATCAGGGAATCGAGGACGAGCACCCGGTTGCCGCGCGCCAGTTCCTCCTCGGCGAGGTGGCTGCCGATGAAGCCCGCGCCGCCGGTGATGAGGATCGTCTTCGCCATGAGGGCAAGAGTCTAGCGGAGGGCTGCGGTGCTTTCACGTTATCGATAACGACCGCAGCCGTCTGGCACAATCGCCGCGCGATGGCGGGCCTGCGGCCTTTGCCCAAGAGTTTCTACCTCCGGCCAGCCCAGGAGGTGGCGCCGGACCTGCTCGGCCGCTACCTGGTGCGTCAGGTCGACGGCGAGCTGCTGGTCGTCCGGCTGGTCGAGACCGAGGCCTATCTCGGCGCCCGCGACCGCGCCAGCCATGCCTGGAACGGCCGCCGCACCGCGCGCACGGAAACCATGTATCTGCAGGGCGGTCACGCCTACGTCTACTTCGTCTATGGGATGCATTGGTGCCTCAATGCGGTGACCGGCCCGCGCGAGCACGCCGAGGCCGTGCTGCTGCGCGCCGCCGAGCCGGTGGCAGGGGAGACCGAGATGCGGAGGTTGCGAGGGCTGGGGTCCGGCGCCCGGCCCGGTGACGTCGCGGGCGGACCGGCACGGCTTTGCGAAGCGCTCGGCGTCGACCGCCAACTCGACGGTGCGCCGCTCTGGCGCGGAAGTCTCAAACTCTGCGAGGGGGAGCCCGTCGCCGGTGAGCGGATCGCATCGGGGCCGCGGATCGGCGTCGGCTACGCCGGCGAGGCCGCGAGCTGGCCTTTGCGCTTCGCGCTGCGCGGCAACCCGCATGTCTCTCGCCCGCGGCCGGGCTGAGTCCGGCTCAGGCTGGTTGGGAACGCTTGACGGCCTTGGCGGCCGGCGGCGTCTTCAACTTGATGTGGCCCGCCTCGAGCAGCTTCGAGAAGACCAGCATCCCCTCGAGCGTGGTCATCGGACTGATCTTCTGGATCGACTGAAGGTCGTACTTGCCGTCGACGCGGGTGAGCAGGAAGCCCTCCTGCGGCGACAGCGGTAACTTCATCAGCTCTTCCATCGGACGTGCCAGATGGGGCACGGCTGTCGGCGCGATGCCGTTGGAGGCCAGGGCCTTGTGGACCTTCTCCTCGGCTTGCTGAACCAGTTGCTTCAGCTTGCCGTTCTCCGGATCGAGGCTGCGCGCCGCCCAGAGGTGCCGAAGCCCGGACTCGAAGTCGCCTCTCTGCAGGTGACCGCGGCCCACGTCGACCAGCGCCTTGGCGTCGATGCGTGAGGCGGCCTGCTCGCCGCCGGCTTGGCGGGGGTTCACGACCTTGAGTGCACCGCGGCGGACCTGGTCGAAGAGAATGCGGCAGGCGAAGAACTCGCTGGAGTGATTCTGCAGAGCGATCTCTTCGACCGTTCGGTCATCGTTGACCAGCCCCAGCAGCTGACGCTCGCCGGGGCCGAGGCCGGGGTCGTCGAAGGCTTTCACCGCCACCGGGACGGCGTGCTTGGAGCGAATCACCTCGCGGATGCGGACCCATTCGTCGAGGCGCTGCGATCCTTCGAGCACCAAGGCGGTGACGTCGAGCAGGATCGGCACCATCTCGTAAGCGGGCAGCTCCTTGTCGACGAAGCGGAAGTCGCCCTCCTTCCAGTGGAAGACCTCGAAGACGCTCTCCTCCGACTTGAGCCGCAGCATGCGTCGCAGGTCCTTGTCGCTGATCGCTTTCATGGCGACGAGGATCCTGCCCAGCAGCACGCGCTTGGCGGCCTGTTGCTTCATGCCGTCGGCGAGCTGCTGCTCGGTGATGTACCCGTGGCTGACCAGGAAATGCCCGAGGTGCTCGCTCGGATCGGTGGAGGCGGAGGAGATCACCGTGCCGTCGCGGAAGTAGATCCGCTTCTCGACCCGGCCGCTGTCGATCACCAGCGTGCCGGTCTTCTGGCCCTGGGCGAGCCACTGCAGGACATCCGGCAGCGGCATCGTCTTGAGGTTGCCGTGGACGCTCATCGGGAGTGCGTTGCCGAGGATCATAGCGCTTCGGCGCATGAACCGACGACGGCTGCGCGGCGGACGCGTTTGAAACCTAGCGCGCGACGGTGGTGCCGCGCTGGCCCTGGTAGTGGCTGCCCGAGCCCGGCTCGCCGTAGGCGACCTCGGGCGGCGACTCCATGGCGATGAAGATCAGCTGGGCGATGCGGCGGCCGGCCTCGAGCACGAAGGGGATCGGGCCCGAGGTTCTGCAGCTCGAGGGTGATCTTGCCCTCGAAGCCGGGATCGCACCAGCCGGCGAGCGAGTGGTTGATCCACAGCCGGCCGAGCGTCGACTTGAGCTTGAGGTCGCAGGCGACGTCGCGCGGGATCTGCACGTACTCGAGGGTCGAGGCGAGCACGACCTCGCCCGGGAAGAGCTTGACGTGCGGCGCGGTGAACTCCTCCGGGTCGCGGGTCGGGCAGATCCAGTGGTCGCCGACCCGCACGTCGTAGCTCGCGGCGTTGACCTGCTTCGGGTCGAAGGGGTCGAGCGCCGCCCGACTCGCCCCAGGCTCGGATCCAGCGATCGGGCTTGATCACAGGAACTGAACCGGTTCGGACGAATCTTCGCGGTGGATGGTGTCGACGAAGCGGATGATGCGGCGGCGAGGCGACATGAAGAGCGTCGTCGTGCGGCAGCCGCCGCCGAAGAAGCGCACGCCCTGGAGCAGCTCGCCGTCGGTGACGCCGGTGGCGGAGAAGAGGATCTGCTCGCCCGGCGCGAGGTCCTCGGTGCGTGTAGATCTTGTCGGGTCGCGGATGCCGAGCGCCTCGAGGCGCGCGTGCTGGTCGTCGTTGATGGCCCGCAGGCGGCGCCTGGATCTCGCCGCCCAGGCAGCGCATGGCGGCGGCGGTGAGCACGCCCTCGGGCGCGCCGCCGGTGCCCATCACCGCGTGCACGCCGGTGCCGCGCACCGCGGCGGCGATGCCGGCCGAGAGGTCGCCGTCGCCGATCAGGCGGATGCGCGCGCCGGCGTCGCGGATGTCGGCGATCAGCTGCTCGTGGCGCTGCCGGTCGAGCACCACGACGGTCAGGTCGGAGACCTCGCGCTCGAAGGCCTTGGCGATGTTGCGCAGGTTCTCGGCCACCGGGGCGTCGATGTGCACCCGACCGCGCGCCGTCGGGCCGACGATGAGCTTCTCCATGTAGACGTCGGGGGCGTGGAGCAGGCCGCCGCGCTCGGCGGCGGCGAGCACCGCGATGGCGTCCGGGGCGCCGGTGGCGCAGAGGTTGGTGCCCTCGAGCGGATCGACCGCGATGTCGACCGCCGGCGAGCCCTCCTGGCCGTGGCCGGCGCCGACCTCCTCGCCGACGTAGAGCATCGGCGCCTTGTCGCGCTCGCCCTCGCCGATCACGATGCGGCCGGCGATGTCGAGCGGGTTCATCTCGGTGCGCATCGCCTCGACCGCCACGTGGTCGGAGTGCTTGCGGTCGCCGCGGCCCATGGTGTGGGCGGCGGCGATGGCCGCGTGCTCGGTGACGCGGATGAAGTCCTGCTCGAGGATGCGGTCGAGCGGCATCAGTTCGCGTCCCGGCCTTCGACTCTTCTCTTTCTTCTCGGCGATCAGCGGCGGGTTGTAGGCCGGGATGCCGGTCACCGCCTCGCCGATCACCAGGCCGTGGATGTCGTGCGTGCCCTCGTAGGTGTAGACCGACTCGATGTTGAGCATGTGGCGGATGACCGGGTAGTCGTCGACGATGCCGTTGGCGCCGAGGATCTCGCGCGCCAGCTTGGCGCACTCGCGGGCCACCCAGACGTTGTTGCGCTTGCCCATCGAGACGTGGTGCGGCTTGAGCCGGCCCTTGTCCTTCAGGCGGCCCAGCTGCAGCGCCAGGAGCTGGCCCTTGGTGATCTCGGTGATCATCCAGGCCAGCTTCTCCTGCACCAGCTGGTGGCTGGCGATCGGCTGGCCGTCGAACTGGATGCGCTGCTTGGCGTACTCGAGCGCCGTGTAGTAGGTCTCCATCGCCGACGCCGAGGCCGCCCCAGGCGATGCCGTAGCGCGCCTGGGTCAGGCACAAGAGCGGCGCCCTTGAGGCCGGTCGCGCCGGGCAGGATGGCGTCGTCGGGGATCCGGCAGTCGTGGAAGCCGAGCTCCGAGGTGGTCGAGGCGCGCAGCGAGAACTTGCCGTGCTGATCCGAGGAGGTGAAGCCCGGCGTGCCCTTCTCGACCAGGAAGCCGCGGATGCCGTCCTCGGTCTGCGCCCAGACCACGGCGACGTCGGCGAGCGTGCCGTTGGTGATCCACTGCTTGGCGCCGTTGAGCACCCAGCCGTCGGCCGTCTTCTTCGCCGTGGTGCGCATGCCGCCGGGGTTGGAGCCGAAGTCGGGCTCGGTGAGGCCGAAGCAGCCGATCGCCTCGCCCGAGGCGAGCTGCGGGATCCAGCGGTCCTTCTGCTCCTGGGAGCCGAAGGCGTAGATCGGATACATGACCAGCGAGCACTGCACCGAGGCGAAGCTGCGCAGGCCGGAATCGCCGCGCTCGAGCTCCTGCATGATCAGGCCGTAGGCGACGTTGCGAAGGCCGGGCAGGCCGTACTCGGTGATCGTGGCGCCGAAGAGGTTGAGGTGCCCCATCTCGGGCACCAGCTCGAGCGGGGTGCGGGCGTCGCGGTGGCACTCCTCGATGATCGGCTTGACCTTGTCCTCGACCCACTCGCGCACGGTGTCGCGCACCAGGCGCTCCTCCTCGGTGAGGAGCGAATCGAAATCCATGTAATCGACGCCGGGGAAACGGGTCACGGGGGACCTCCTAGGGAACGATCGAAGTGATCGGGATCTGACGGCTCAACGCAGGTTTCCTGCTCGGGCGATGCCGCCGGATCTTACTACACGGGCTGGGTTAAGCTGTCGGCGAAATGGGCAATTTCTTGGGCGGTTCCGCGTGGGCCATGGCGCACGACATCATGGGAGGGTTCGTCCTGGTGACCGAACGTACATTCTCGCGCATGCTGCCCGGCGAGATCGACCAGCTGGCCTTCGAGATGGACCGGGCCCTGCGCGAGGTGCGTGGCGACCAGGCGCCGCTCGACGACCTGGCGGCGATCCAGCAGCGTAACCGCAAGATCCAGCGGGTCAACAGCGCCCTGATAATCCTGCGGGCCCATCGCCAGAAGCGTCGCTAGCCATCCGTCGAGGCCGCGCCTACCGTATTGTTGGCAAACTAACCCGGGCCGACCGAGGGAGATCAGCGATGCGTCACATCCGGCTGGCAGTCGTTGGGCTCCTGCTGGCGCCCGGCGTGGCGCCGGCGCAGCCCTGGAAGTTCACCGAAGTCGCGGCAGCCATGGGTGCCGCCACTTCGTTCGGTTACCAGTTCGGCTTCTTCGGCGAGCCGGACATGATGGCCGGCGGGGGAGCGGGTGGAGACGTCGACGGCGACGGCGACATCGATCTCTTCGTGCTGCGGGGTGATCTCGGCCCGGCCCGGCTGTTCCTCAACCAGGGCAACGGCACGTTCGTCGAGGGTGCGGCCGCGGCGGGGCTGGCGATCGAGGGCGGGATTCCGAACGGCGCCGCGTTCGCCGATCTCGACGGGGACGGCTCGCTCGACCTGGTGATGGGCGGCGTCTCGCCCACGGGGTTGGAGACCACACCGATCCGGATCTTCTTCAACGACGGCCAAGGCCACTTCACCGAGAAGACCGCCTTCACCGGGGTGAGCTCTGAGCGCGACACCTGGTCTGCGGCTTTCGCCGATTACGACCGGGACGGCGATCTCGACCTGGCGCTGGCGCACTGGAACAAGCAGGTCTCGGGCAACACGGGCCATCTGTGGCGCAACCGTGGCGACGGCCACTTCGACGACGTCGACGTCGCTGCGGGCATCGCGCCGGCCTACGCCGCGAGCGACAAGAGCTTCACGCCGCACTTCGCCGACATCGATTCCGACGGCTATCCGGACCTGCTGATGGCCGGCGATTTCGGCACCAGCAAGGTGTTCCGCAACCTCAAGAACGGCAAGTTCGCGAACGTCACGCCACCCTCCATCACCGACGAGAACGGAATGGGAGCTGCGGTCGGCGACTACGACAACGACGGCGATCTCGACTGGTTCGTGTCGAGTATCTGGGATCCGGACGGCCATCAGGACGGCGAGTTCTGGGGGATCACCGGCAACCGGCTCTACCGCAACCCGGGCAACGGCGTGTTCGAGGACGCCACTGAGGTGTCCGGCGTGCGCCGCGGGTATTGGGGATGGGGCAGTTGCTTCGCCGATTTCGACAACGACGGCGATCTCGACCTCTACCACGTCAACGGCATGCCTTTCATCGCGACTGCGCAGGAGTTCTTCCAGGATCCGGCCCGTTTCTTCGAGTCGCAGGGTGACGGCACCTTCATCGAGCGCTCGGACGCGCTCGGGCTGGCCGACAAAGGCCAGGGCCGTGGGCTGGTCTGCGCCGACTTCGACCGCGACGGCGACGTCGACATCTACCTGACCAACAACAACGGTCCCACGCGGCTGTTCCGCAACGACGGCGGCAACGCTCGCCACTGGCTCGACGTGCGGCTGCGCGGCAAAGGGCCGAATACCTCGGCGGTGGGGGCTCGTATCTACGCCAAGGTCGGCTCGAGCGTCCAGATGCGCGAGCTCTCGGCGGGCAACAACTTCCTCTCCTCGAATCCCATCGAGGCTCACTTCGGTCTCGGCGCCGCCGCCGTGGTCGACGAATTGCGCATCGTCTGGCCCGACCGCACCGAAGAGGTGCGCCACGCGGTCGCGGCCGACCAGGCCCTGGTGCTGACCCAGGGCGAGATCCCCGATGAGTACGCCCTGTTCCTCAACGGCGACCGCTTCCGGGTCACCGCCTCCTGGCGGACCAGTCAGGGCCAGACCGGATACGGCACGCCCGTCGAGCTCACCGGCGACACCGGGTACTTCTGGTTCTTCAACTCGGCCAACATCGAGGCGGTGGTGAAGGTGCTCGATGGCTGCGCGGTGAACTCGCGTTACTGGGTGTTCGCCGCCGGCCTCACCGATGTCCGGGTAGAGCTGACGGTCACCGACACGGTGTCCGGCGCGAGCGAGACCTACGTCAATCAGCAGGGCGTGAAGTTCGCTCCCATTCAGGACACCGGCTCGCTCGCGGTCTGCCCCTAGGCCCGGCGTAGTACGATCCGCCGCCGATGGACCCCGAGGACATCCTTCGCGGCGCCGGTCCGCTTATCCTGGCGGCGCTCGCGTCGTGGTTGGTCGACTACATCACCGCGCGGCGAGGCCTGCGCCCGCCCGGCTTCGCCGTCGCCTGGCGGCGGGTGGCGGCAATGACAGCGCTCGCCGGCATCCTCTACATCGGCGTTTTCTCGCCGCTCGCCAGCTTCGGCATGGGGTTGGAGACCGACTACGACGCGGTTCATCCGGTGCAGCTCTTCGGGCTGCACTCGCTTCTCGTGGTCACGCTGATCGTCTGGTACCTGCTGGGTTTCGTCGGAGTGCCGGGAACCGACGGCGCGCGCTGGCGATGGATCTCGCAGTTCGGGTTGCGCACCCCGCGTCCCGGCTGGGAGCTCGGCATTGGCGTGCTGGCGGGCTTCGCCGCATGGGCCTTCGTCATCTCCGCCCTGCTGGCGGTCGCCGGCCTGCTCTATCTCACGGGTGGCGAGGGTGCCCTGCCGAAATCGCCGCCCGCGGCCATTCCCTGGATCGCCGGTCAACCGGTGCTGTTGAAAGTGGCACTGGCGCTTTCCGCCGGGCTGGTCGAGGAGGTGTTCTTTCGCGGTTTTCTCCAGCCGCGCGTCGGCATCGGCCTCTCCACCTTGTTCTTCGCCATGGCTCATCTGTCCTACGACCAGCCGTTCATGTTGGTCGGGGTGAGCCTGCTGTCGCTCCTTTTCGCCTTCATCGTGCGCTGGCGGCAGAACGTGTGGGCGGCCGCCGCGGCTCACGCCGTGTTCGACGGGGTCCAGCTCCTGGTGGTGGTGCCGTTCGCCCTCCGCTTTCTTCCGGCTCCCGCCGCCTGAGCGCGGGACCTTCTGTTACACTCGCCGCCGGACATGCACACGCCCGAGGTGCAGCTGACCATCGGTAGCCGGTTCGAAAACATCGAGCTGGTGAAGGTCGTGCTCGACGACTGCATGCAGCGGTTCAAGGTCGACGACGACGCGCGCCACTGGGTCGAGATGGCGATGCGCGAGGCGGTGGCCAACGCGATCAAGCACGGCAACAAGCAGGATCCCGACCAAGCACGTCGAAGTCGGCCTGTCGGTCGAGAACGGCGAGATCATCCTCACCGTCGCCGACGAGGGCACGGGCTTCGACCCCGGCAACGTCGGGGATCCGCTGGCGCCCGAAAACAGATTCAAGAGGGACGGGCGCGGCATCTTCTACATGAAGAGCTTCATGGATTCCATCGAATATGGCTTCCGGCCGCAGGGCGGAACGGTGTTGACGCTGCGTAAGCGCATCGCCGGCAGCGACGGCCGGGAGAAGAACCTACAGGAGGAGAACTCATGAAAGTCGAAGCGCGGAAGCGGGACGGGATCAGCATCCTGGACCTGAAGGGTAAGTTCACGATCGGCACGGGCGACGCCGCGATCCGTGAGGCGATCCACAAGTGCGTCCAGGATGGGGCGATGAACATCCTGCTCAACACCGCCGAGGTCACCACGATCGACTCCTCCGGTATCGGCGAGCTGGTGGCGGGATACACCACCGTCCACAACCGTGGCGGCAAGCTCAAGCTGCTCAACCTGCCGCCGAAGCTCGAAGACATCCTGCAGATCACCCAGCTGATCACCGTGTTCGAGGTCTTCGAGGACGAAGCCACGGCGATCAAGTCGTTCGCTTCCTGACGCCCCCGTTTTCCCCAGATTCCGCCGGTGACTTCCCGCGACGAGGCCGAGCCCGCCGCGGGAGTCGCCGCTTCCCGTAGCGCGAGCCCACCGGCGCTGGCGCCGGCGCTGGTGGCGCTGGCGCGACGGGTCGAAACGCGGCTGCCGGAGCTCCTGCCCGCCGCCGGGCAGCGGCCCGAGCGCGTGGTCGAAGCGATGCGCTACGCCCTCACCACGCCCGGGCAAGCGCCTGCGGCCGGTGGTCACGCTGGCGGTCGCCGACATGCTGGGCGAGGAGCGGCCGGAGGTGGTCGATCTGGCCTGCGCCGTGGAAATGGTCCACGCCTGCTCGCTGGTGCTCGACGATCTGCCGGCGATGGATGACGCCCGGCTGCGGCGAGGGCGCGAGACGACCGCACCGCGCCTTCGGCGAGGATGTCGCGATTCTCGCCGCGTTCGGGCTGTTCAACCGCGCCTACGCACTGGTGTGCGAAGCCGGCAGCGGGCTCTCTCCGCGCCGCTACTCGGTGGCCGATCTCGCCCATCATCTGGCGCGGGCGATCGGCACCGAGGGCTTGATCGGCGGCCAGGCCCTCGATCTCGAGTCGCGCGCCGCGGACCTCGACCTCGAGCGGCTCGAGTACATCCACAGCCACAAGACCGGCGCCCTGTTCATCGCTGCCGCCGAGCTGGGCGCGATGGCCGCGGACGCGCGCCGCAAGGAGCTCGACGCGGTCTCGCTGCTACGCCAAGAACCTCGGGCTCGCCTTCCAGATCGGCGACGACCTGCTCGATGTGGTCGGCCGGCCCGAGGACACCGGCAAGGACAGCCACCAGGACACCCACAAGGTGACCTTCGTCAAGCTCCTCGGCGTCGCCGGAGCGCGGGCCCTGGTGGACGAGCTCATCGAGTTCGCGGTCGAGGCGCTGGCGCCGTTGGGGAAGAAGGCCGAGCCACTGCGGTCGCTGGCGGGGTACGTGCGGGTGCGGCAAAAGTAGCGAGTCCTGTCGCCTCGCCGCTCTCCTCAGGGACAGGCTTTCGCGGCGAAATTCTCATCGTAGTTGCCGATGCAACTCCACGTACCCGGGCCGCCGGAAAGGCTGCCTTTGACCTCGTTGGTCGCCAGAAAGATCGTTCCCGTGCTCGCGTTCGTGACGCTGGCAGTGCCGCTGTCGGCAAACGAATTGCGAACGCGAAGCGCCGACGCCGCCGAGCTGTTGTTGTAGATTCCGGCCTCGTTCGCTGAGCCAAACGTTCCCAGGAGATAGCTGTCGACGATCTCTGCCCGGGCCGTAGCGTCGTTCCAGAAGCCGAAGGCACTATTGACCTGCGCGGGACCGCCGATTTGCCCGCCGATCGACTGTACGTGCTCGAGCAGAGCGAAGCAGCCGTCACAGGCGTTGCCAAAGCCGGTCGCCAAATCGACCGGGCTGGGAAGGCCGATGGAGCGGCCTTGCGTCGTTACGTTGCTCAGCCTTGCCGATGCCGCGAAACCGACGTCGCTCGCAAAATTGAGGACGCCGTAGGCATCGAAACCGCCGCTCGTTTCCCCCCGCGAGCTCGAATCGGTCATCGTCAACTCGCCTGAGCCGTTGGCGATGCCAACCGCCTCGCCGGAGAGTGCCTGGGCCAAGGCCATGACTTGGTCGAGCACCGTCCTGCCGCGGCGGACGTAGATGGCCCGAACGTCACTGTCGAATGCGCCCGTGGCGATCGCGGTGACGTGCGTCAAGCGGAAATCTAGAGCCTGGTTGGCGTAGACCGCCCGGCCGTACGGAGCGCCGCCGCCATGCACCCTGAGCGCTCGCAGCTCCGTGCCGGAAGCGCCGATGATCGTGCCGGTGTCGGGATCGGCACCGCCGGTGCCGATGATCCTCGTCACACCTTCGCCCGAGCCCTCGATGTCGACGCCGGTCGTCATCACGAGAGGTTGGGTGCCCAGATCGTAGACGCCGGGAAGGATCTTGACCAAGCAGCCCTGCCCGGGCGTTTCGCACCAGCTCGCCAGATCTGCCATCGCCGCGATCGGGCTGGTGTAGTCACCGCCGCTTTTCGCAACCACGGCTACCCGGTCTCGCCGCTGCGCCTTGCCGACGAAGACGGCCAGGCCGGCGCGGGTCACCACGTCGTCTGGACAGAAGCGGCCGTCTGGCCCCGCTGTACAGCCATCGGTCGTCCCGTCGCGATAAGCCTTCTCGATCCAGGGGCAGGCCTCGAGCGTAGCGGCGACGTCGGTGAAGCTCTCGGAACCGGGCGTGCAGGCGGTTGGCTCATAAGCAGGCGCGATGACCGTGTCGACACCGGCCGCAAACGAGCGGTCGAGCTGCGCCAGCGCGCCGGCACAGGCGAGAAGCGTGGTGTTGAGCTTGCGAGATCTCATGGCAATTCCTCCGCGCCAGACATGAACTCGACTCTGAGGCACGCATGCGCCGATCGTAGCCCGGAGTGTTTCGAACGTCCATGCCCGGCGGATGAACTCAAGGTGAACCGGGGATGAACTCGAGGGAGCCGCGATTCGCCGAATTCGAGCTCGATTTGATGAGCTAGCATCCGCCGAGAATGGCGGACGCGTCTCTCGAATCGATTCGCGCCGAGCTGCGGCGGCGCGGGTACCTGCAGCGCGGCGTGGAGCGCGTCCTGCTCCAGGACGCGTTGCGTCCCCGTGCTACCGGCGCCGCCGTCCTGCGCCTGGCGTTGCGAGTCGGACTGCTGATCGGGCTGCCGGGAGCGGTCGTCGCGAGCCTGGGCCTGGCGCTGGTCAATCGATCGCTGGGCACGAATGCCGGAGATGTCGCGGCGTTGACGGCGCACCTGGCGCTGCCGATGGTGGGTTCGGCGGCGCTGGTTTTCGGTCTGGTTGCGCTGGCGAGTCTGCCGCTGCTGCGCGCCTCCCGGGGCCGGGGAGAGCGCTGGGCGCTCGGGCTCGGGTTGCTGGCCAGCTCGCTGTGGCTGGCGTGGGTGGCGTTGCGTGGACGTGAGATCGCCGGCGGCTCCCGCTCCGCCGAGCTGGCGGTGGCGGCCATTGCGGCCTGCGTGGCCTGGATTCTCGGACGCGTCGTCTACGGCGGGTTGCTGGCGATCTCGGCGCGCTTCGCCCGGCCGGGTGCCGAACGGCCGCTCCTGCCGCGCCGCCTGCTCGGCGCCGTGGCGCTGCTCGGCGCCGCTGTGCTGCTCGCGCCGGCCCTGCTTGCGGTACCGGAGACGCCTCAGGGCGCGCCGTTCCTGCCCACGGCTCCCGGCGATCGAGTGCTGCTGATCGGCGTCGACGGCGTGCTTTCCGATGAGTTCGAATATCTGCTGGCGCGGGGCGACTTGCCGGCGATCGCGCGCCGCCGGCAAGTCGGTTCGGCGTTGCTGCGCTATCCCAGGCCGTCGGGCCCTCCCGCCAGCTTGTGGACGAGTGTCGCCACCGGGCTGACCCCCGCAGCGCACGGCGTGGTCGGCGTCGACAGTTATCGCCCCGCCGGCGTCGAGGTGCCGTTGCTGCGCAGCGGCCCGTGGCGGGCTTGGTGGCGGCTCGAGACCGAGCTCGGCCTCTGCGAACACCGCCCGGTCCTGGCGGCGCGGCGCACCGGCTGGACACTGTGGGAGCTGGCGGCCCGCGGCGGGGCGCCGGTGGCGGCGATCGACTGGTGGTCGACCTTCCCGGCCGAGCCGTTGCCCGGATGGGTGGTGGCCCACGGCGCGTTCCAACTGCTGGCGGGCAACGCGGTGGGAGCCGTCGAGCCGGCCAGCCGGCGCGACGAGCTGCTGCGGCTGCGCAGCTCCGATGCGGTCGCCGCGCTGGACCCACAACTGCGCGCTTCCTTGCCGGGCGATGCCGCGGAGGACGTCCTCGCGCGCGCGGTTCGTCCCGACCTCTTCTACCTCGAGACGGCGCGAATCGCGCGTCTGCATTCACCGCGCGCCCTTGCCCTCTACCTGCCGGGCCTCGACATCGCGGCGGCCGGCTGGCGGGGTAGTGACGTCGCCTTCGGCGATCTCGTTCGTGGGCTTCTGACGCAAGTCGATCGCCTGGTCGCGGAGTCCGACGAGTTCGCGACCGTCGCCATCGTTCTCGACCCCGGGCGCCGCAGCGGGCCGGAGGGCCGAGTCCTGTTCTTGCGGCGCGGCTGCGGTGGAGCAGAGGGCACGACGTCGCCGGAAGTGGTGGCGGCTTCGTTGATGCGCGCCCTGGGCTTGCCGCAGAGCGCCGAGATTCCCGTGCCGGCCGACGCCTGCGAGTGGCCGCCGGCGCCGTCGTCGGTCGCCAGCTACGGCGCGCGGCGGGCGCCGGGCGGCGCGCCCGCGGCCGGCGAGGAGTACCTCGAGAATCTGAAAGCGCTCGGCTATTTGTAGGATGGATGGCCAGGAGGACACACCGGTGCGAGGACTCAGCGCAATGGTTGTCGTCGCGGGTTTGACCGCGGCCGTGGCGGCGGCGGATTCGGCGCGGCCGAGCTATCCCCAGGCCAAGGCCGTCGAACAGATCGACGACTACCACGGCACCAAGGTCGCCGATCCCTACCGCTGGATGGAGGATCTCGATTCGCCCGAGCTCGCCGCCTGGGTGGGCGAGGAGAACAAGGTGACGCAGGCCTATCTCGCGGGAATCCCGCAGCGCGCCGGCCTGACCCAACGGCTGACCGAGTTGTGGAACTTCGAGAAGTTCAGCGCGCCGACGCGCGAGGGCGGGCGCCTTTTCTTCACCAAGAACGACGGTCTGCAGAACCAGGCCGTCCTCTACTGGCTGGACAAGCTCGGCGGCGAGCCGCGCCTCCTCCTCGACCCCAACACGCTGTCGAACGACGGCACGGTGGCGCTGTCGGCCTTCGCCCCTTCGCGTGATGGCAAGAAGCTCGCGTATGCGCTCGCCGCCGCGGGTTCGGATTGGCTGGAGTGGAGGGTTCGCGACGTCGATTCCGGGCGTGATCTCGACGACGTCGTGAAGTGGAGCAAGTTCTCCGACGCCGCGTGGACACCCGACGGCAACGGCTTTTTCTATAGCCGCTATGCCGAGCCCACCAAGGGGGCCGAGCTCGAGCAGCAGAACTACTTCCAGAAGCTCTACTTCCATCGCCTCGGTACTCCGGCGCAGGACGACGTCCTGGTGTACGAGCGCAAGGACCAGAAGGAGTGGGGTTTCTCCGGCGAAGTCACCGACGACGGCGCCTACCTGGTGGTGCACGTCTGGCGGGGCTCGAGCTCGGAGAACGGAGTCTTCTACAAGCGGCTCGACACCAGCCGGCCCGCGGCGAACGAGATGGTCGAGCTGCTGCCGAAGTTCGACGCCACCTACACATTGATCGGCAACGACGGCCCGGTGCTCTGGTTCCTCACCAATCTCGAGGCGCCACGCGGCAGAGTGATCGCGATCGACCTGCGCAAGCCGCAGCGCGCCGACTGGCGAGAGCTGGTGCCGGAGACTGAAGACACGCTGGTCGCGGTGGTCGCCGTCGGCGGCCGTTTCGTCGGCAACTATCTGCACGATGCCAGCTCGCGGGTGCGGCTCTTCGCGCTCGACGGCAAGCCGCAAGGCGAGGTCTCACTGCCGGGTCTGGGCACGGTCGAGGGTCTGAGCGGCCACCTGGCCGACCGCGAGACCTTCTATTCGTTCACCGGCTTCACGACTCCGAAGCGCATCTACCGCCTCGATCCAGAAGGCGGCCGCAGCGAAATCTTCCGCGAACCGAAGGTGGGGTTCGACCCCGACGCGTTCGAGACGCGTCAGGTGTTCCTGCAGAGCAAGGACGGCACCAAGGTGCCGATGTTCCTGGTCCAGAAGAAGGGCGTCGCGGCGGGAGCGAAGCCGACGCTGCTCTACGGCTACGGCGGGTTCAACGTCTCCGATGACGCCGGTGTTCTCGGTACCGAACCTGGTGTGGATGGAGCAGGGCGGCGTCTACGCCCATGCCAACCTGCGCGGCGGCGGCGAGTACGGCGAGGCATGGCACCAGGCCGGCACCAAGCTGCAGCAAGCAGAACGTGTTCGACGATTTCATCGCCGCCGCCGAGTGGCTGATCGCAGAACGGGTACACCACGTCCGCGCAAGCTGGCGATCACGGGCGGCTGCAACGGCGGGCTGCTGGTCGGCGCGGCCATGACCCAGCGGCCGGAGCTGTTCGGGGTCGCCTTGCCAGCGGTCGGCGTCATGGACATGCTGCGCTTCCACAAGTTCACCATCGGCTGGGCCTGGACGTCCGACTACGGCTCGTCGGAGAACGCCGAGGAGTTCAAGGCGATCTACGCCTACTCGCCGCTCCACAACCTGAAGCCGGGCGACCTGCTATCCCGCCGACGCTGGTCACCACCGCCGACCACGACGACCGCGTGGTGCCCGGCGCACAGCTTCAAGTTCGCCGCCGCGCTGCAAGCTGCGCAGAGCTGCGACAAGCCGGTGCTGATCCGCATCGAAACCCGCGCCGGCCACGGCGCCGGCAAGCCGACCTCGAAACAGATCGAGGAGGCGGCAGACTCGCTCGCCTTCACCCTTAGGAACCTAGGGGTGCAGTCAGCCATGGCCTGTCACTGATGGGCGCTTACTTGGCTACGACGGGATACGTTGCACTGCCCAGTACAGGCCGACCGCTGCGATGGCAAGCGACGCCGGAATCACGACGCGCCGCCGGTACCAGGGCTTGCGGCTCCAGGGCAACCCGACGAGGAGCCAGGCGCCGAGTATGACTGTGAGCTGGCCGAGCTCGACGCCGGCATTGAAGCTCAGCAGAGCGGTGAGGAATTCCGAACGCGGCAGCCCGACTTCCTTCAGCACGCCGGCGAAACCCATGCCGTGAAGAAGCCCGAAGCAGAAGACCAGCGCCACCCGCCATGCGTGCAGCTTCTCGGTCAGCACGTTCTCGATCGCCACGTAGACGATCGACAGCGCGATCGCCGGCTCGACGACGCGCGGCGAGAGCGAGACCACGCCATAGATGGTGAGACCCAGGGTGATGGTGTGGGCGACGGTGAACGCCGTTACCTGCCAGAGGACCTCCTTGAGCTTGCGGCTGAGCAGGAAGATGCCGAGCACGAACAGGATGTGATCGGTGCCGTGCGGCACGATGTGGGTCAGCCCGAGCTTCAGGTAGAGAAGCGCCACCTGGCCGCGCGAAAGCGGCACCACGTCGCGGCGCAGCTCGAACGGCGTGCCGTCCGGCTTGCCGTTATCGAGCCATTCGAAGCGCGCGTCGTCGCCCTCGTTCTGGAATGACGTCAGATAGGAGCCGATGGGCACCTGGTTGTGCCAGCGCGCGGAGCGCGCGCCCGGCGGGATCTTGCCGGTGAGGTGAACGGGCAGGAGGGGTGTCTCGGTGGGTTCGACCGTGATCGCCGGCTGGACCGGTTCGCCGTCGAAGTCGAACGACGAACCGGCCACGAGCTGGGCGAGAAAGCTCTCGACCCGCTCGCGGTCCGCGGGCCGCCAGGCCGCCAGGGCAGCGTCGGCGGCAGGAAATCTCGCTGCCGGAGCCCGCGGGATCTGTTCGGTGTCGACCAGCAGATCGACGCGATACGAGCCGTCGCGCAAGAACTGGGCGCGAACTTGCACGGTGCCCAGCTCGTGGGCAGCTAGCGGCGCGGCCGCGACGAGCCAGAGTGCTACGCAGACTATTCGCCGGACTGCGCGGAGCACGCTCATGCAGCGTCTACGGAGCGGAGCGGGAGCTGGATCGGCTGTCGCCGGTCCGCCGCGCGGCGAGGAGCAAGAGCAGCAGAACCGCGACCGTTGCCAACGTCGCGCCGGCTAGGAAAGCGGCGCGCGGCGAGATTCGTTCCCACAGCAGTCCAAAGAGGATCGAAGCGCAGAACGTGCCGAGCCCGGTGGCGGCGTGGAAAGCTCCGAGGCTCGACCCCGCCCCGATCGCCGGTCCGGCAAGCTCCACGACGAGCTTCTTCTCGGCGCCCTCGGTCAGGCCGTAGTACAGCGCGTAGGCGGCGAAGAGCGCCGCCACGCCAAGCGGCGATCCGGCGCGAGTGAAGCCGGCGTAGACCGCGGCGTAGAGCAGCCATCCCGACAGGATCAGCCGGCGCGGCCCGAAGCGGTCCGCCAGCCGCCCGGAGGGAGCAGAGGCCAGCCATTTGGCGACGTGGAAGCCCGACCACAAGAGCGTCAAGCCGATCGGTGAGAACCCGAGGCCGGAGGCGCGCAGGAGAAGAAATGCGTCGCTAGCGTTGCCGAGCGAGAAGACGAACATCGCGGCGAGCGGGGGCCAAAGCGCGCGCGGTAGCGGCGCTCGGGCGGTTGCCGCCCGGCGCTGCGCCCGTGCCGGGTTTTCGCGGGCCGCGACTTGCACGATCATCCAGCCCATTAGCGCCGGCAGGGTTGCGAGCGCAAACACCCAGCGCACCCGTCCCGGCGCGGCGAGCAGAACCAGGGCGGCGAGCAGAGGACCCACCGCGGCTCCGAGATGATCGAGACCGCGGTGAAACGAGAAGGCGTAGCCTCGCGTTTCGGGCGCCGTGGCTTCCGAGATGAGCGCGTCGCGTGGCGCCGTCCGAAGCCCCTTGGCTAGCCGGTCGACGGCGCGCAGCAACACGACTTGAAGCGCCGATCCGGCGACCGCCATCGCCGGGCGAGTTAGCGCCGACAGTCCGTAACCCGCCGAAACGAAGGGTTTGCGCCGCCCGAGGCGGTCGCTCCAACGGCCCGTCAATCCCTTGAAGATCGCCAGCACGCCCTCGGCGGCCGACTCCATCGCGCCGAGCACCAAAGGACCGCCGCCCAGCGAGGCGAGAAACGCGGGCAGGAGTGGATAGACCATCTCGCTCGCCACGTCCTGAAAGAAGGAGGTGGCGCCGAGCGCCTTGACGGTGGGCGGCAACCCGGCGCCGCGGTAAGTGGCAAGTGGCGATCTTGGCGGTGCGCCGCCCGCCGCGGACATCAGCGCGACTTGAACTCGACGATCACGGCCTCGTAGGCGCGGTCCGAGAGGTTCTCGACCGCGTGGCGCAGCGGAGCGCGATAGAGGATCTCGCCGGCGGGCGCGGATTCCTCCTTCACCGAACCGTCCGAGTAAGTGACGCGGGCATGCAGCGCGTCGAGCCGCACGGCGACGCGCTCGCCGTGACTGTGCATCGGCGAGCGTTGGTGCGGTCCGAGCCGGAACCGCAACACGCGAAACTCGTCGTTCTCGAACTCCAGGCGGAAATGTTGCGGGTCTTCGAGCAGCGAGTCGCCGCCGGGATCGGGCGGCAACGCAGCCAGCGAGCGCGGCTCGATCTCGACGACGATCAACGGTGCTTTTCCGGTGTTGACCACCTGATGACGTTTGGGTCCGCTGACCTTGACGTCTCGCGCTTTGAGCACGGCGTCGTGCCGAGTGCCGTCGGCCAGGGTCTCCCGCGAGCTCACGTCGGTGAGGGCGATGAGGACTCGGCTGCCGTGGTCGTGCATGTCCAGCCAGGCGCCGGGCGCCAGCTCGACGCGGCGCACCAGGGCGCGCGGGCCGCTCGCCGACTCGTCGGTCAGGGCGGGAGGCGGGATGGGCTCCTTGGCTGCTAGCGCCGGCGCGCCGAGCGTCGCCAACAGCGTCGCGATGGCGGCGCGGCGGCAACCCTTTGTTAGGATGGACGGGCGTCGTTTCATCCGGTTTCGATGGTACCACCCGACAACTCACCGCTTCGGGAGATCACATGCTGAGACGGGCCCTGACATCGCGCGCCGCCGGCGCGTTCCTGCTCGCCGCAACTTTCGCAGCATTGCCGGCGCCGATCGCGGCGCAGCAAGCCTCGCCGCGCGTCGTGATCCTCGGCTTCGACGGCGCCGACGCCGAGCTGACCGAGCAGTGGATGGACGAGGGCAAGCTGCCGAACCTCGCCAAGCTGCGCGACCAGGGCACCTTCTCGCCCGCTGCGCTCGACCATCCCGTCGCAGACGCCGGTCTCGTGGTCGACCTTCTCGACCGGCCTCAATCCCGGGCCGGCACGCGATCTTCGACTTCCTGAAGCGCGACGCCACCAACTACGCGCCCAGCTTCGCGGCATTCGACGAGCGCACCGAGCCGTTCCTCTGGGGCGAGCGCACGCCGCTGGATCGTCGGCGCTCATCGGCGGCGCTCGTCGCTGGCGCTCGTCGCTCTTCGTCGTGCTCAAGCTGTTCCGGGTGCGCTGCGGCGTCGCCGCGCGGTCGCGGCGCTGGCTCTTCGGCGGCATCGCGCGGCGTGGCGCTCCGACGTCGCCGGCCGACCGCCTGCTGCCCAAGACGCGGCCGGTGGCGATCAACCGCCAGCAGGGCGAGACCTTCTGGGAGATCGCTGGGCAAGGCGGGCAAGCGGGTGACGCGTCATGCGCATGCCGGTGACCTTCCCGCCCGAGCCCTTCCCGCACGGCGAGCTGCTCTCCGGCCTCGGCGTCCCGGACCTCTCGGGCCGCATCGGCAAGCCGTTCTACTTCACCTCCGAGCTCTTCTTCCAGCCCAAGGGCGGCGGCGAGTTCTCGATCGAAGTGGTGGAGCTGATGGACAACAAGGGCATCGATCCCGACCGAGATCAAGGGGCCGCCGAACAAGCTGTTCCCGCAGCGGACGGCAGCTCGAGTACATCATCGATCCCGATGACGCTCACGGTGCGCCGAGGACCGCACAGCGACTCGGCATCGAGGTCTCCGGCCAGAAGCTCACGCTCGAAGCCGGGCGAGTGGAGCGACTGGGTGCGCTTCGACCTTCCCCTTCAACCCGCTGATCAAGCTCGACGGCATCGGCGAGTTCCGCTGCTGTCGCATCGAGCCCGAGGTGCGGCTCTACCTGTCGCCGATCCAGTTCGATCCGCGAGAACCTGCCGCCGATCTTCGACATCACCACGCCGGCAGGCTCGTTCGCCAAGAGCCTGACCGACGCGCTTCGGCCTGTTCAAGACCATGGGCTGGACGATCGACACCTGGTCGATCACCGACGGCACGATCGACGAGCAGGTCTTCTTGGAGGACGTGAAGCGGACCGTCGACAAGGAGCGAGGAGATGCTCGACGGCCTGCTCGCAGCGACGACTGGGACGTGCTATGTCCACTACTTCGAGTTCACCGACCGCGTGCAGCACATGATGTTCCGCTACTTCGATCCCAAGCATCCGGCCTACACCGCGGAAGGCGGCGGCGAAGTGGGGCGGCGCGATCCTGGAGGCCTACCAGCAGATGGACGCGCATCGTCGGCGAGGTGATGGCGGAAGATGCCGCAAGGACGCCATCCTGTTCGTCGTCTCCGACCACGGCTTCGCCTCGTTCGGCGGCGGACGATGAACTACAACACCTGGCTGGCTCGCAGAACGGCTACATGGTGCTCAAGCGGCGAGGAGCGCCGAGCGCGCGCGAACCTGGAGGACCTCTTCGACCAGGGCAAGTTCTTCGTCAACGTCGACTGGTCGAAGACCCGCGCCTACGCCATGGGCCTGGGCAACATCTACATCAACCTCAAGGGCCGCGAGGCGCAGGGCATCGTCAAGCCCGGCGCCGAGTACGACGCGCTGCGCGCCGAGATCAAGACCAAGCTCGAGGCTTTCGTCGACGACCGAGACCGGCGAGACACCCGGTCGCCCACGTCTTCACCCGCGACGAGGCCTACGGCACCTACGACCCGGTGCTGATCCCCGACCTGTTCCCGTCCAACAGCGACGGCTACCGCGTCGGCTGGCAGGACAGCCTCGGCGGCGTCGCCAAGCACGATCGTCGAGACCAACACCGACGATCTGGAGCGGCGACCACTGCTCGGTCTATCCGCCGCTGGTCGACGGCATCCTGTTCAGCGAACCGCAAGCTGATCGGCGGACAGCGCGCCTACATGGGCGACGTCATGCCGACGCTGCTCGAAATCTACGGCGTCCAGCCGCCGACGAATCTCGACGGCAAGAGTCTCTGGAAGGGGTAGCCGCCACGGCTGCGTTTCGCCTCGCCGCCACGCTGTTGCTCCTGGCGCTGCCGCTCGCGGCCCAGGAGCCCTCGCGCGAGGACGAGCTCGAGGCGATTCGCGGCGAGATCACGCAGCTCCAGTCGCGCCTTTTGCGGGTGCGGGAGCGCACCAGCGGCATTCGCGGCGAGCTCGAGCGCACCGAGATCGAGCTCGAGCTGCAGGAAAAGAAGCTCGCCGAGGCGACCGCGGCGCGGCAGCTGGCGCTGGAGAACGCCGCGGCGATCGCCGCCCGCGTCAACGAGCTCGAAGGTCGGCTGGACCTGACCCGCGAGCAGCTGCGCCGTAGTCTGGTCGGACTCTATCGACTCGGCCGTCACGGCTACCTGCGGCTGTTTCTCGCCCTCAAGCCCGACGAGAGCCTGTTACCCGGCATCCGCCTGTTGCGCCTGATCGCCCACCGCGACGCCGAGACCCTCGATCGTTTTCGCGAAACGCGTACCCGGCTCGAGTTCGAGCGCGACGAGCTCGCCGTGCAGCAGAAAGAGGCGGAGGCGTGGGTGCGCCGCGAGCGCGATCGCCAGCAGGAGCTCGCGCGAATGCGCACGCGCCAAGCGGCCCTGCTGGCGCAGTCCGAGGGCGAAGGTCGCCGGCTCGCCAGCCGCGAGGACGTGCTGCGCGACAAGGAGAGGAAGCTCTCCAACCTGCTCGATTTTCTTTACGGCCGCCAGGGCAGCCCGCTCGCCGGCCGGCCGATGCAGGATTTCAAGGGCGCCCTCGACTGGCCGGTGCGCGGCAAGGTGACCGCCGGTTTCGGCCCGCGTCTCGACCCGCGGTACGGCACCCGGGTGCCGCACAACGGGCTCGACATAGCGGCCGCGGCCGGCACCGAGGTGCGGGCCGTCTATCCCGGCAAGGTGCTCTTCGCGGCGCCCTTCGAGGGCTTTGCGCAGGCGGTCGTGGTTAGCCATCCCGGCAAGATGCTGACGCTGTGCGCCGGGCTGAGCGCGCTGCGGGTGGCGCAGGACGATGTGGTATCTTTGAACACGGTTCTCGGCCTCGCCGGGGACACTGTCTACTTCGAGATCCGTGTCGACAACCGCCCCGAAAACCCCGCCCACTGGCTCCGCTGATCCCGCGAACAGGAGCTCGCGCGGCCGCGCGGTCTTCGTCCTGCTCTCGGTGGTGATCGTCTCGGCCCTGCTCGGCGGCAGCATGCTCGGCGCGGCGGGTGGCGACGCCGACGGCTCGCTTTACAAGTACCTTTCGGTTTTCACCGAAGTGCTGTCCCTGGTGCGGCAGTCGTACGTCGACGCCGCCGGCATGGACGGTCTGATGTCCGGCGCCATGGACGGCACCACCGACGCTCTCGATCCGTTCTCGATCTTCGTGCCGCAGGAACAGGTAGCGCCGTTTCTCGAGGCCAAGCGTATCGGCGCGGGCCGCAGCGGCCTGTTCGTGCTGAAAGAGCGCGGCATGCCCTATGCGGTGAGCGTGCTCGCCGGCAGCCCGGCGGCGCAGGCGGAGGTTCAGAACGGCGACTTGATCGCCAAGATCCAGGGCCGTTCGACGCGTCTCATGCCGCTGTGGGAGATCTGGCAGCTGCTCGCCGGCGCGCCGGCTTCGAAGATCGAGCTCGAGATCATTCGCCGCGGCGAACCGAAGCAGGTGAGCTTCCAGCTCGCGGAGGTGCCGCGGCCGTCACCCAGTATCGAGGATCGCGACGGTGTGACGCTGCTGCGCCTGCCGACCATCGACTCCGAGACCGCTGCACAGGTCGAAGCTTCTCTGCGCGAGCCGCAGGCCCAGGCGCGCAAGAAGCTGCTCCTCGATCTGCGCGGCTCGGCCAGCGCCGACTCGGAGCCGGGTTATGCCGTCGCCGCGCTCTTCGTCCAGGGCGAGCTCGGTGCTCTGCAGGGCAAGGCCGCCGAGGTCCGCAAGTTCGCCGGCGAGAAGCCGCCCGTGTGGCAGGGCGAGATCGTCGTGCTCCAGGATCGCGGCACGCTCGGCGCGGCCGAGGTGCTCGCTTCCGTGCTGCAGCAGAAGGCCGCCGCCAAACTGGTCGGCGAACGTAGCTTCGGCTATGCCGGCCGCCAGTCGATGGTGACTCTGTCGACCGGCGCCCAGGTGCAGCTGACCGACGCTTTCTACACCGCGCCCGACGGCGAGCGTCTGCGCGACGGCCTCAAGCCGGACGTGCAGGTCGACGAGCGCTCACGCGCCTTCAACGAGCAGGACAAACCGCTCGGTGAGCTGATCTTCGAGCGCGGTCTGCAGCAGCTGCTCGGCACCGAACCCGCCAAAAAGGCTGCCTGATCCGGCATGCCTAAGCGCCGGAGGAAGCCCGCCCCGGGCAGGAAGGGCGGCCGGTCCCGGCGCGGCCAGCCCTGGTTGGCATTGTCTCTGGTGGGATTGGCGGTCTTCGCCGCCGGTCTCTATCTCGGCCGCGGCAAGCTACCCGGAGATGTTTGGGCGCGCTGGCGAGGACAAGAAGCCAGCGAGCCACCGGCGGTTGGTCGACCCTCGCCGCCGGCGGCGAAGCGCGATGCCAAGCCTGCCCGCGAGCGCCGTGCCGAAGATCCCCCGGCTCCGGCCGCCGAGCCGCCGACCCCGACGATCGATTCCGCGCCCGCGCCGTCGAGCGGCGCCCGTGTCGCCCTGATCCTCGACGACCTCGGCCGCAGTGTGCAGGATATCGATACCCTCGGCCGCCTCGGTGTGCCGCTGTCCTACGCGGTGCTGCCCTTCGAGTCGATGACGCCGCAGGTGGTAGCGGCGGTGCGCGCTGCCAAGGGCGAGCTCCTTTGTCACTTGCCGATGGAACCGCGTGGGACGCAGAACCCAGGACCCGGAGCGCTGCGCGAAACCATGACCGGCGAACAGCTGACGGCCGCGGTTCGCGCCGCGCTCGACGCCGTGTCGGGCGCCACCGGGGCCAACAACCACATGGGTTCCGAGCTGTCGGCGGACGCTGCCGCGATGCGCGCCATCCTGGGCGTGCTGGCCGAGCGCAAGCTCTTCTTCGTCGATTCGCGCACCAGCGCCGAAAGCCGCGGCTACGCGCTGGCTCTCGAGCTCGGAGTTCCCGCGGCCGAGCGGCAAGTGTTCCTGGATGCCGACCCGACCTCCCAAGCGCTGGCCCAGGAGTGGGCGCGCATGCTGGCCCTGGCGCGCGAGCGCGGCGCGGTGATCGCCATCGGCCATCCCCATCCGCAAACGCTGGCCCTTCTCCAGCGCGAGGTGCCGCGCGCCCGCCAGCTCGGCTACGAGTTCGTGCCCGTGTCCTACCTGCTAGATCGCGCCGGCGAACTGCCCGAGTAGCTGGCAGGCTGTCGTCACTCCGCGCGCAGCGCTTCGATCGGGCGGCGACGGAGTGCCTGCAAACTGGACGCGATGCCGGCGATCACCGCCAGGAGGGCGCCTCCGGCGAGCGCCGCGGCGTAGGCGGCGGGTTGGAACCGCCACTCGACTTCCATGCCGCGGGTGAGCACGAACCAGGACAGCACGCCACCCGCCGCGGCGCCGATCGCGCCCGCCACGATGCCGATCAGCGCGTACTCGACGGCGAAGACCGCCGCCACTCCGCGCCGCGTCATGCCCAGCGTCTTGAGCAGCGCCACCTCGCGGCCGCGCCGCGCCGAGCCCGCCGACACCGCGCCGGCGAGGATCGCGATGCCGGCGAGCACGGTGAAGCCGCCGAGGAAGCGCACGCCCGGTGCCGATGCGGCGCAGCACGCGAAGCGATGCGCTCGAGGATATTGCGCGATGCGCAGCAGGGTCACGTTCGGGTAGCCGGCGGCCAGCCGGTCCTGGGTCTCGCTGCTCGCTGCCCTGCGGCAGCCGCGCGCGCGGCGAGCCGCGAACTGCGGCGCCTCCTCGAGCACGCCCGGCTCGACGACCAGGAAGAAGTTGATGCCGAAGGTCTCCCAGTTCACCGTGCGCAGGCTGGTGACCGTCGAGCTCGACCGGCACGCCCTGGACGTCGAAGCGCAGCAGCGAGCCGAGCTTGGCGCCGAGGTCGCGCGCGAACTCCTCCTCGACGCTGCACCTCGGCGCGCCCCGGCTCGCTCCACAGCGCGCCCTCGACGACGCGGTTGTCGGCCGGCAGCGTCTCGAGATAGGTCAGCCGCTGCTCGCGGGTCAGCGCCCAGCGCCGGTCGCGCTGGCCCGTCGCGTTGCTCGCGCCAGGCGTTCGACGGCTGGCCGTCGTCATCGCCGCGAGGCGCGCCATCACCACCGGCACCGAATCGATGCCGGTCGCGCCGACCTGCCTCGAGAAGGCGCGCGTACTCCGCGCCACTGGTCGGGCTGGATGTCGACCAGGAAGGCGGTGGGCGCGTCCGCGCGGCAGCTCGCGATCGAGCTGCGCTCGCCAGCTGGCGCTCGACCAGCGACATGCCGAGGACCACCAGCACGCCGAGCCCCAGGCCGACGATCGCGCCGGTGGTCGCGGCGCCCGGGCGGGCCAGGGCGGCGAGGCCGTGGCGCAGCCAGAGCGGCTGCCAGCGCGCGCGGCAGCGCCTGCGCCACCAGCGCGCCAGCAGCACACGCTGCGCCGGCCAGTGCCAGCGTCGCCAGACTGCCGCCGACGGCGAACTGGCCGCCGAGAACCGCCGAGCGCGCTTGCAGCGAAGCGATCAGCCAGACGCCGCCGAGCAGCAGGACCGCGACCGCGACCGCGGCCCACGCGGTGTCGGGCAGCGGCTCGGCGTCGCGGCGCAGCACGCGCACCGGCGGCACGCGCCGCGCCGCCAGCAGCGGCGGCAGGCTGAAGAGCAGCGCGACGCCGATGCCGAGCGCCAGGCCGCGGCGCGAGCGCGGACCGGCTCGAGCGTGCGATCCGGCGCCTGCCGGCACCAGGTCACCCAGGAAGCCGCGGCACGATCCACTGCACGGCCACGCCGACCGCGCATGCCGGCGAGGCTGCCGGCGAGCGCCGAGCAGCGCGGTCTGGCCGAGATAGAGCGCCAACACCTCGCGCGGCCGCAGGCCCAGGCACTTGAGGATGGCGATCGCGTCCAGGCGGCCGGCGAGCCAGGCGCGCACGGTCTGCGCGACGCCGACGCCGCCGAGCGAGGAGCGAGAGCAGCGCGACCAGCCCGAGGAAGCGCTCGGCGCGCCGCAGACCTCGCCGCAGCGCCGGCTGGGCTTCGGTGTAGGTCTCGACCCGGTATGCAGCCCGGCCGCGCCGAGCGTTTCCTCGAGCCGCTCGGCGATAGCCTGCGTGCGCCGGCGCCGGAGTGTCGGCCGGCAGCTTGAGCAGCGCGCGGTACTGCATCCGGCTGCCGGCGCCCTGCGAGCACCGTGCGCGCCGAGGCCGGCGCCGCGAGAGGAACACCCGCGGGCCGAGCGTGAATGCGCCGCCGACGCGGTCGGGCTCGGCGAGCGACGACGCCGGCGATGCGGAAGCGGCGCCGCCGAGTCGTAGCGATGTCGCCGCCGGCGAAGCGCCAGGCGCGACAGAGCTCCGGGCCGACCACCACGGTGTCCGCAGTCAGCAGCTCGGCCAGCGGGCGCGCCGGCTCGAGCCCAAGCGCGCCGTAGAAGGGATAGCCGCCGCCGACCACCTTGAGCTCGACGAGCTGGCTGCGCCCAGCGGCGCCGCCGGCGCCAGGCGCTGCGACCACGGTGACCATCTCCGTGAGGTCGGCGCGCTCGACGCCCGGGAATGCTGCGCAGCTCCTCGTCCAGATCGGGCGGCAGCGGCCGGCGGCACTCGACGCGCGAGGTCGGCCGCCAGCAGCTGGCGGGCCTCGCCGCGGATGCCGTCGTCCAGGCTCGCCGAGAGGCCGGCGACCGCGACCACCGCCGCCACGCCGACCGCCAGGCAGGCGACGAAGAAGAGGAGCCGCCCGCGGGCAGCCGCGCGACTCGCGGCGCAGCGTGCGCGCAGAAGAAGCGCGGATCACGCGGCTCCGCAGGTGCGTCGACGACCGCGGTCGGGGATCGCGCTCCACGCCGGCCGTCGCGCAGGTGGATCCGGCGGTCGGCCAGCGCGGCGACCGCGGGGTCGTGGGTGACCAGCACCAGCGTCGTGCCCTCGCGGCGGCGCAGGTCGGGGAGGAGCTCGAGGATGCGCTCGGCCGGTCGCGCTGTCGAGGTTGCCGGTCGGCTCGTCGGCGAGCAGGATGGCGGGCCGCGGCAGCGAAGGCGCGCGCGAGCGCCACCCGCTGCTGCTCGCCGCCGGAGAGCTGGCGCCGGATAGTGGTGGCCGCGGTCGGCGAGGCCGACCGCGGCGAGCAGCTCGATCGGCCCGGCGCCCGGCGCCATCGGGCATCCTGCGAGCTCGAGCGGCAGGAGCACGTTCTCGCGCGCGGTGAGGTTGCGTAGCAGCTGGAACGACTGGAAGACGAAGCCGATCTTGCGCCGCCGCAGCAGCGCGAGCTGCGTCCTCCGACAGGTCGTGATCGGCTGCGCCGTCGAGCAGGACCTCGCCCGATGTCGGGCGGTCGAGCCCGGCCATCAGCGCCAGCAGCGTCGACTTGCCGCTGCCGGAGGGCCCGAGGACGGCGACGAACTCGCCGGGCTCGATCGCCAGGTCGATGCCGTCGAGAATGGTCAGCATCCGGTCGCCCGAGGGAAGCCGGCGAGTGAGATCGCGCAGCTCGAGCCGTGGGGTAGTCATCTAAGATCTGGTTCCGATGAATCGGCTGAAGGCAGGGCTCATCATCTCGATTTCTTCATTGGTCATGGACAGTTGTGGCGGCGACCGCCAGCCTCGCCAGTCGCCGCCACCCGTCGAATCGTACGCCGAGAGGGGGACAGAGTTGCAACCACTGGCTGCCGAAGCGCCGGCCAAAGGCCCGCTGGTGGTCTTTCTCGGCGACAGTCTGACCGCAGGCTACGGCCTCGAAGAGGCCCAGGCGTTCCCGGCGCTGCTCGGCGTCGAGCTCGCGGCGGCGGGCACTCCCGTGCGCGTGGTCAACGCCGGCATTTCGGGCGACACCAGCACCGGCGGATTGGCGCGGCTCTCGTGGGTGCTCAAGCAGAAACCCGATGTGCTGGTGGTGGAGCTCGGCGCCAACGACGCGCTGCGCGGCCAACCCGTGGCGATCACCGAAGCCAACCTGCGCAAGATCATCGAGACCGCGAAGAGCCAGGGTGTGGCGGTCCTGCTCGCCGGCATGCTGGTGCCGCCGAACTACGGCCCCGACTACACGCGCGACTTCGCCGACATCTACCCGCGGCTGGCGCGCGAGCTCGACGTACCGCTGGTGCCGTTCCTGCTCGACGGCGTGGCCGGGAGGCCCGAGCTCAACTTGCCGGACGGCCTGCATCCCACCGCGGAAGGACAGAACCTGGTGGCCCGCAACGTCCTCCCGCATCTCCAAGCCGTTCTGCGGGACGCCGGGCCCTAGGCTACTCGCGCCGCTTCGCCTCGTCCCAAAGCGCGTCCATCTGCTCGAGCGTGGCGCTGCCGAGCTCGACACCGCTCGCGGCGAGTCCGCGCTCGACTTCGGCGAAGCGGCGGCGGAACTTCAAGTTGGACTGCGCCAGCGCGGCCTCGGGATCAATCTCGAGCTTGCGGGCCAAGTTGGCGACGGTAAAGAGCAGATCCCCAATCTCGGCTCGGACGCGCTCGCGGTCGGGCGGCGCAGCGGTGAGCTCGGCGCGGACCTCCGCCAACTCCTCGTCGAGCTTGTCGAGAACCGCCTGCGAAGTCGGGCCAGTCGAAGCTGACGCCGGCGGCTTTCTGGGTCAGCCGGTAGGCGGCAACGAGGCCCGGCAGGGAGGTGGTGACGCCGTCGAGGAGCGATCCCGCGCGCTCCTTCTCGCGCAGCTTGCGGCGCTCCCAGGCTTCGCGCACGGCTTGGGCGTCGGCGAGCTCCTCGCCGCCGAAGACGTGCGGATGGCGCGCAACCATCTTGGCGTGAATGCGCGCCACACCTTGTCGAGGTCGAAGGCGCCGGCCTCTTCCGCCAGCGCGGTCACGAAGACGACTTGGAAAAGCAGGTCGCCGAGCTCGCCCTCGAGCTCGCCGAAGTCGCCGCTGTCGATCGCCGCCGCGACCTCGTGTGCCTCCTCCAGGAGATAGGCGCGCAGGTCGGGAATGGCTTGTTCGCGGTCCCACGGGCAGCCGTCGGGCGCCCGCAACCGGGCCACCAGCGCCTTGAGCGCCGCGAGATCCCGGGTTTCGTCCTTGCCCAGCTGCATTTTCGATTGCTACGATAGCCCATCACCGCGTGAGAAACGGGGTCGGACTGTGACGGAGAAAGACATCAAGGTCACCGACAAGCGAATGTTCACGCCCGACGGCCGTCTGCGCGAGGAGTATCAGGAGGAGTATCAGGACATCGCGGACGAGCCGGAGGCGAGCGCTCCAGTGCCCGAGCCAGCTCCCTCGGAGCCGCCGCCACCGCCGGCCGCCCCGGGTCCGGGCCCGCGCCTGGAGATCCCGGACGTCGGGCCCGCCCTTGGCGCGCCGAGCTTTCTCGATCTCGTTGCCATGCTCGCCGAGCCGGTGTCGATCTATCTCGGCGACCTGCCGCTGCCCGATGGCCAGAGCGCCGAGAACCTCGAGATGGCGCGGCTCCACATCGACCTGCTCGCTCTGTTGCGCCAGAAGACCGCCGGCAATCTCACCGCTCAGGAACTCGGGTTCCTCGAGGACCTGCTCTACCGACTTCGCCTGCGCTACGTCCAGAAGCGCGGCTGAGGAGCGCCTTGACCGCCATCGGATCCCCGCGCTCGCGATGGGTACGATGGACGGCCGCGGCCATTCTGGTTCTCGCCGGCGCGGCGCCCAGCTTCGCCGCCGCCGACACGGTGCCGGTGCAGACCGGCATCGAAATCTCGTCGGCGACCCAGCAGGCGCTGGCAAGGCTGCAGGAGCAATGGCTCCAATGGGTGAGCGCCTTCTACCAGAACGATCCGGCCCGTGCGCGCGGCGCGGTGGACGATCTGTTGGCGGCCGCACGACAGCTGGGTATGACCCGGCTGCCCGACCTCAGTCTCGCGGCGCTCAGCCGCGCCGTCGAGTCGGCGCGCGGCGGGAACTTCGAGCGCGCCGGCTGGGCGCTCGAAGCGGCCGGCAAGCTCGACGGCGGCCGCTCGGAGGAGGCTTTCGCGCAGGCGGCGGTGGCACGCCTCCAAGGCTCCTACATGCGGGCCTTGCTCCGCCATCTCGAGGGCTGGCGGCGAATTGCGGCGGTACCGCTGTCGCGGCGGGTCGGCGTCGCCTCGCTGGGTCTGTGGCTGTGCGGCGTGGTGCTGCTGGCCGGGGCCTTCTTCCTGGTGCTCCAGATGGCGACCAGGGGCGGCGCTCTGTGGCAGGAGCTGAACCAGCTGCTGGCTAAGAAGCTGCCCAGCCGGCTGGCGCCCGTCGCGGCGCTGATCATCCTGCTCTGGCCGCTTTTCCTGCCCAAGGGTTTGTTGTGGCTGATGCTTTACTGGTCAGCGCTGCTCTGGAGCTACGCCGGAACCAGCGAGCGGTTGGTCTTCGTCTTCGTCTGGCTGGCAATGGCCGTCCTTCCGGGCGTGGTGGCGGAGCGGCAGCGCTATGTGCTCGCCGAGCTCTCGCCACCGGGCCGCGCCCTGGGGCAGTTCGCCGAGCGCCGATTGAGCGGCGGGCTGTTCACCGACTTCAGCGTCCTGCGCTCGATGCTGCCGCAGAGCGTCGCCGCGCGCCAGGTCCAGGGAGACCTCCACCGGACTCTCGGGCAGTGGGAGCTTGCGCGGCCGATATATCTCGACGTCGTCGAGTCCGAGCCCGAGAACGCGACCGCGCTGATCAACCTCGGCAACTACTTCTTTCGCAAGGGCGATTTCGGCAAGGCGGTGGAGTATTACCGCCGCGCCGCGGCAGGCGCTCCCACCGATCCGTCGCCGCTCTACAACCTGAGTCAGGCGTATTCGGAGTCGTATCTTTTCGACGAATCGCGCCAGGCCCTCGCCCAGGGGCGCGCCCTCGACGAATCGCGGGTCAGCCAGTGGGTGCAGGAGTCACGTCCGGAACGCGTGCTGTCGTTCGACGGCGGTTTGGCGCGATCGGGCGAGATCATCGGTCAGCTGGCGCGCGTTGGGGCCACCGAAACGGAGGCCACGCCGCCGCTGTGGTACCTAGCGCTGCCGGTGGCTGGCGCGGCCGTTCTGGCATTTGTCCTGTTCGTCCTGCGGCGGCGAGCCGGCCGCGACACCTCGGTCGAGGGCGAGGCGCCGCGCTGGCTGCGGGTCCTCATTCCCGGTCTGCCGTCGGTCGAGCGCGGCGCGGGCTGGTCAGGCTTCGTGGCGCTGGTGATCTTCGCCGGCCTTTTCCTGCTGCTCACCGGCCGTGGGCCTCGGTTGCCCGTACCGTGGGGCTTCGATCCCGGCAACGCTCTCGGCTGGTTCCTGGTGGTGCTGGGCTTCTTGTTGTTCTTCGGCCTGCGGCTGCGGCGCGAGCTGGCGAGCGAGGAATAGGGATGGCGCTCGAAGGCTCCCTCGAGGTCTTCAATCTGCCCGAGATTCTGCAGATGGTCGCGACGCAGAAGAAAACCGGCATCCTTACCGTCCAGGGCGAGGCCGACATCGTCGCGGTGTCGTTCCTCAACGGCCAGGTGGTGGCCGCAGATGCGCTGAACCAGACGGTAGAGGAGGGCCTCGGGCTGGTGCTCTCCCAGATGCAGCTCGTCAAGCCGGAGGACTTCGCCGCCGTGGCGGCCGAGCACCAGGCGGGCGGCGGGCGCATGGTCGACCTCCTGCAGGAGCGTGGCTATGTCGAGCGGCCGCAGCTGCTGCGGGCACTGCGTTCGCAGACCTACAATCTGCTCGTTCTCCTGCTCGACTGGAAGCGCGGCGACTTCAAGTTCTACGGCGGCGACGAAGTCTCCTACGAGGATGGCTTCGAGCCCATCGCGGTGGAGGAGGTCTTGGAGCGCGACGCGCCGGCGGCCGCCGCAAGGCCGGCGCCGGCGCAGCCCATCGCGGACTCTCCACGACCAGCGAGCGTCTATGTCCGCGTCAGTCCGCCGCCGCAGCGCGTGCGCGTTCTCGACGAGGTCGGCGACGGGGGCCCCCGTGACGGCAGCGGGATCTGGGTCAGCCGGGACGAAAAGGCGGTTCTAGACCGGCTCGATGGGCGCCGCACACTGGACGAGATTGCCCGCGACAGCAGGCTCGGGCCGCAGCGCGCCTCGCTCGCTCTCGAGCGGCTGGTGGATATGGGCTTGGCGCAGGCACCAGGAGCGGAGCCCTCGCGCCGCCTGCCGCAGCCGCCGCCGCCGACGCTCGAGAAGACTCCGACGCCGGCTCAGAAGAAGACTCCGGCGGTTGTGAAGCCTGTGGCGCCGGCGCCAGCGCCGAAACCGGTCGCGCAGAAACCTCCCGACGCCTTGCGCTTCGAGGCCTTCGCGGAGACGCCGATGGCCGCTGTCGGGCCGCGTGAAGCGAAGGCTGCCGCCCCCAGACCTCAGCTGGTGGCCGCGCGGCGCACCGAGACACTCGCACCCGCGTGGCCCGGACTGGCGCTGGCCACCGGTTTGCTGATCCTCGTCTTGGTCGTGTCAGCGGCCCGGCCGGGCCTGCTGCTGCTGCCATACCCCTGGCAGGAAAACGCTCGCACCGGTCTCGAGAAGGCGCAGCGATCGTCGTTGTATTTCAAGATCGATCGCGCCTGCCGCACCTTCTTCCTTCTCGAGGGCCGCTATCCCGACGATCTCGGGCAGCTCGTGGAGATGCGACTGCTCGGAAAACAGGATCTTCGCGATCCGCGCGGTCGGCCGCTCGCCTACGCGTCGCAGGAACTGACCTACGCCATCCACCCGGTCGAAGGCGGAGAGCCGCTGGCCGACCTGGGACGGCGCGAGGCCGTTACGGGCGATTTCCTGCTCGACGCCGAGTTCACCAAACTGCCGACGAAGTCTGAAGTGCAGGCCCTCGTTCTCCTCGACTAGCTAGTTTTACAAGATTTCAAGCATTAGTTGAGTATGCCTGTGTGAAATCTTGCTCGCCTGGAATTTGACAGGCAGCAGCTAAGGTTTGTAGCTTGCGAGGGCGATCGCTTTCGGGCGCCGCCACCGAACTGCTACTTCGAAAGGGGATTTCTCCAGTGAGCAAAATCATTGGTATCGACTTGGGCACCACCAACAGCGTGGTCGCCATTATGGAGGGCAGCGAGCCGAA
Organism: Thermoanaerobaculia bacterium; assembly: GCA_963821905.1. Taxonomy (GTDB): domain Bacteria; phylum Acidobacteriota; class Thermoanaerobaculia; order Multivoradales; family JAGPDF01; genus CAWGFP01. The sequence continues at coordinate 229,369 of CAWGFP010000012.1, forward strand.
GGTCATCGCCAACTCCGAGGGCAGCCGGACCACTCCGTCCGTCGTGGCGTTCGCCAAGAGCGGCGAGCGGCTGGTCGGGTCAGGTTGCCAAGCGCCAAAGCGTCACCAATCCCAAGAACACGATCTTTTCCATCAAGCGCTTCATGGGCCGCCGCTTCGACGAGGTCTCCGAAGAGATGAAGATGGTGCCCTACAACGTCGCCGGCCCTGGCGGCGACGGTCGAGATTGCCACCGAAGACGGCAAGAAGTTCTCGCCGCCGGAGATCTCGGCCATGATTCTGCAGAAGCTCAAGCAGGCGGCCGAGGACTACCTGGGCGAGAAGGTCACCGAGGCGGTCATCACCGTGCCGGCCTACTTCAACGACGCGCAGCGCCAGGCCACCAAGGACGCCGGCCGCATCGCCGGCCTCGACGTCAAGCGCCTCGTCAACGAGCCCACCGCGGCGGCGCTCGCCTACGGCCTCGACAAGAAGAAGAACGAGAAGATCGCGGTCTACGACTTCGGCGGCGGCACCTTCGACATCTCGATCCTCGAGGTGGGCGAGGGCGTGGTCGAGGTGAAGGCCACCAACGGCGACACCCACCTGGGCGGCGACAACATCGACCAGAAGATCATCGACTGGCTGCTCGCCGAGTTCAAGCGCGACCAGGGCATCGATCTGGGCAAGGACCCGATGGCGATCCAGCGGCTGAAGGAGTCGGCAGAGAAGGCGAAGATCGAGCTCTCCACAGCGATGGAGACCGAGATCAACCTGCCGTTCATCACCGCCGACGCGTCGGGCCCCAAGCATCTGAACCTGAAGCTGACGCGCTCCAAGCTCGAGCAGCTGGTCGAGGACATCATCAAGCGCTCGATCGCACCGTCGCAACAGGCCTTGAAGGACGCCGGGCTGACCGCCAAGGACATCGACGAGGTGGTCCTGGTGGGCGGCCAGACCCGCATGCCGGCGATCCAGCAGCTGGTGCGCGAGCTGTTCGGCAAGGAGCCCCACAAGGGCGTCAATCCGGACGAGGTGGTGGCGATCGGCGCCGCCATTCAGGGCGGCGTGTTGAGCGGCGACGTCAAGGACATGCTGCTGCTCGACGTCACGCCGCTGTCGCTGGGCATCGAGACGCTGGGCGGCGTGTTCACCAAGCTGATCGAGCGCAACACCACCATCCCGACGCGCAAGAGCGAGGTCTTCTCGACCGCCGCCGACAACCAGACCTCGGTCGAGGTCCACGTGCTGCAGGGCGAGCGCGAGATGGCGCGCGACAACCGCACCCTCGGCCGCTTCCACCTGGTGGGCATTCCACCGGCGCCGCGCGGCATGCCGCAGGTCGAGGTGACTTTCGACATCGACGCCAACGGCATCGTGCACGTGGCGGCGAAGGACCTGGGGACCGGCAAGGAGCAGAAGATCACCATCACCGCCTCTTCGGCCTCAACGAGGAGGAGATCAAGAAGATGGTGCGCGACGCCGAGTCCCACGCCGACGAGGACAAGCAGCGCCGGTCCCTGATCGAGGACCGCAACAAGCTCGATACGCTGGTCTACTCGACCGAGCAAGAGCTTGGCCGAGCATGGCGAGAAGCTGCGGCGGCGGAGAAGGGGCAGCTCGATGAAGCGCTGGCGGCGGCGAAGAAGGCCCTCGAGGGCGAGGACCACGGCGCCATCAAGTCGGCGCTCGAGAACCTCACCAAGACCTCGCACAAGCTGGCCGAGGTGATGTACCAGCAGACCGCCTCGAGCGGCGGCGGCCAGCCGCAGCAGCCAGGCGGCGAGGCCCCGAGCCAGGACGGCGTCATCGATGCCGAGTACGTCGACGTCGACAAGAAGGACTGAGCCGGTGCCGCGGCGTAAAGGTCTGCGCGAAGACCTGGAGCGCATCCGCGCCCACGTCGACGCCTTGTTCGAGGACGCCTTGGTGGAATCAGGTTACGGCGGGCGCGGTGAGCGCCCGCCGGGCACCTGGTCGCCGTCGGTCGACGTGGTCGAGACCGACGATGCCTTCCTGCTCTTCGCCGAGCTGCCCGGCGTCGACCGCGACGCCATCGAGCTGCACGCCGAAGGCGGCCGCCTGGTGCTCTCTGGCCGCCGTGAGCCGCCGCCGGCGGCGACCAGCTTTCAGCGCATGGAGCGCAGCTACGGCTCGTTCCGGCGGGTTTTCGAGTTCGCCTCGCCGGTCGACGCCGACGGGATCAGCGCACGCTTCGAGCGTGGAGTGCTGGAGATCAAGGCGACGAAGGCGCGCGCCGGTCGCAACATCCCGGTGCAGGAGGGACGCTGATGCCGCGGCGCAAGCGCGACCGGCGCTTCGTGTTGATCTCGGCCGTCGCCGAGCGCTACGGCATCCACCCGCAGACTCTGCGGCTCTACGAACGCGAGGGACTGATCACTCCGGTACGCTCCGAGGGCAACACTCGTCTCTACGACGACGAAGCCATGCAGCGCCTCGAGACCATCCTGGCGTTGACGCGTGACTTGGGAGTCAACCTGGCCGGCGTCGAGGTGATCCTCAACATGCGCGAGGAGATGGCCCGCATGCAGATCGAGGTCGACCGCCTGCTCGAGTACGTGCGACGGGAGATGGTGGACCGCAAGCACGGCATCTCCCGCCAGCACGCTCTGGTGCCCGTCGAGCGCGCTTCGTCGGCCAAGTCCTAAGCCGGCCGGCGGGCGGCGATCTGCTAAGGTCGCCGCCGTGAAAATCGGGCTCTTCGTCCTCGCCGTTGCACTGTGGTGCGCGTCCTGCGCGCCCGCGCCTCGTTCCGAAGCTCCTGTGGCGAAACCTCCGGCCCCGACCCCGTCGGAGAGCGCCGATGCGCCTCCTACGGCGGTGGCGCCGCCAGCTCCCGCGCCCACGCCTGCCGCGGCTGCTCCGATGCTCTCGGACACCGCGGAATCGGCCGACATTCCTGTTCGCCTCGGACTGCCGGGTCTGCGTCCGCTCTGCGCCGGCAACGTGCCGGAAGTGGCGCGGGCGGGTCAGCCCGCTCTGGACGTGGCCTGGGCTGCCTACGCCTCGCGCGACGGACGAGCGTCGCTCGGTGAGCACTTCGACGCGCTCTTCGGCCGCGAAACCCATCTGCCCCAGGGCGCCTGTGACACCTGGCGTTTTCCGCCGCAGCGTCCGACCAGTCTGCTGCAAGTGTGCGCGCCCGAGATGGACGGGCCGTGGACTACCTGCGGCCCGCCGCCGCCCGGCACCGGCGCGGTGTTGATGGTCTCGGAGCTCACCGGCGGAACTGCGCGGTGACTGAGGCCCTGGCGCACTACCCGGTGCGGCTGGTTGTGCCCGTGGCGTGGGGCGAGATGGACGCCATGCGCCATGTCAACAACATCGTCTACTTTCGCTGGTTCGAAAGCGTCCGCATCGCCTACTTCGAGCGCGTCGCGCTGCCCGGCTTCGTCGATCAGAGCCGCGTCAGCGCCATCCTCGCCTCCACCGGCTGCCGCTACAAGGCGCCCGTGGAGTATCCCGACACCATGGAAATCGGCGGCGGCGTGTCGGTGCTCGAGGAGTACGGCTTCGTGATGCGTTACGCGGTCTGGAGCCGAGGGCTCGAGCGCATCGCGGCCGAGGGCGAGGGGCGGGTGGTGACGTACGACTACTCGGCGCGTAGCAAGGTGACGCTGCCGCCGGAATTGCGCCAGCGTATCGTCGAGCTCGAGGTCACCGTGGGTAACCGGCTCGGTGACGACGAAGTCCAGGGCTCCTGAGCGCTGCTCCGCGCGGCTTCGGCGCGAGGTCGCGTGCTACCATCCGTTCGGTGCCGGAAACCATCATGGAAACCGCTCTCTGCCCGCACTGCGAGGGCCGCGGGTGGGTGCTCGAGGACGACGGCAAAGCGGGCGCGGCGCGGCCCTGCGACTGTCAGAAGCGCCAGCGCGTGCCGCGCCTTCTGGCGGCGGCCGGAGTGCCGCCGCGCTACGCCAACTGCCGGCTGGGCAATTTCAAGGTCAAGGTGCGCGGTGCCGAGGAGCAGCTGGTGCGGGCGCGCTCGGCTGCGGAGCGCTACGTCGAGGGTTTCTGGGACGCCGAAGCCGGACGATTCCGCGAAACCGGCCTGCTGTTCATTGGCCCGCCGGGCGTCGGCAAGACCCACCTCGCGGTGGCGGTCCTGCACGAGCTGGTCGAGCGTTACGGCGTGCGTGCGCGCTTCGTCGATTTCACCTCGCTGATCTACCACATCCAGGCGACCTTCGATCCGCAATCCCCGGAATCGAAGCACGACGTGCTCGATCCGGTCACCGGCGCCGAGCTCCTGGTGCTCGACGAATTGGGTGCGCAGAAGCCATCGGCCTGGGTCACCGACATTCTCTACCTGGTGCTCAACACGCGCTACACCCGTCGTTTGCCGACCGTGTTCACCACCAATTGCCGCTTGCAGCGCGGCGCTCCGCAGGCCTCGCTCGACCGCGCGGCCGACAGCGGCGGCGGCGAGATCCTGCTGCGCGAGCGCATACCCGCTCCGCTGCTCTCGCGCCTCTACGAGATGGCGCAGCCGGTGACCATCGAATCGCTCGACTTTCGCGAAACGATGCTGATGCCGAGCCGCCACCTCTAGACCGATGGCGCTCGCCGCGATCGACTGCGTGCGGCGCGGTCTGCGCAACGCGCGCGCCAACTGGGAGCTGATCGCCGTCCAGTGGTTGGGCGGGTGGATCCTGTTGGCGCTCGGCGTCGCCGGCCTGGTGCCGGTTTTCCTGGTGCTCGGGCTCACCGCCGCCGACCTGCCGTCGCGGCCGGAGGACCTGGAAAACTGGTGGACGGAGATCGGAGCGCGGCTCGCCGAGGCCTCCTCGGGGCTCGCCGCCGCCGGGCTGGCCGCCGTGCTCGTCTGGACGCTCGCTTTCGTGGTGTTCTGTTTCTTCCAGGCGGGCACTTACGGTGTTCTCTATGCGGGTGATCGCCAGGCGCCGGCAGGCGTGCCGCCCGAGCGGCAGTGGTTCCGGACTTTTTCGCGGCGCGATTTCTCCGGCTGGGGCGGCCGTCACCTGTGGCGTTTCTTCTGGTTCCTCAACCTCTACGCCGTGCTGCTCCTGCTGGTCTGCTTGGCGATGGTGTTGCTGGTGGGAGCCGCGGTCTGGGCGGGCCGCGAGTGGGGAACACCCGCCGGCATCGGACTGGGTTGCGGCGGCGCCTTGCCGCTGATGTTCGCCTTGGTGGTTCTCGCGGTCTGGTTCGTGCTGGCACAGGCGGACCTGCCGCGCGACGACGGCGGCGTGGGCTCCGCGTCGCGCCGCGGCTGGCGCGTCCTCGGCAGGCGTCTTGGCGGAGTCTTGTTGATCGTCGTGCTGATGGTTCTGACATCGAGCGCAGTCGCCATCCTGTTCGCGCCGTTCAGCGTGCTGATCAACTTGCTGTTCAGCGACCGCATGCTGGTCTTCATCGCCGCGCGCGGACTGCTTCTCGCCGCCGAATCGCTGTTCAGCAGCGCGCTCGGCGTGGCGCTCGCGGCGAGCCTGATCGCGCTGGTGCGCAGCGAGCCCGGGAACCGGACGGCGTGAAACGCCGCATCGCGCTCGGCCTGGCGGTGGTTGCGCTGTGGAGTTGCGCGCGACAGGCGGCGCCGCCGCAACCGCCCGCTCCACCGAACCCTCCCACAGTGCCGGCACCGGCCGAGCCGGAGGCCTTGCCGCCGCCGGCTCCCGCTGAACCGCTCCCGGCGGAGCCCATCGAAACTCCGGCCGCGCCGGAGCCGCCGCGGCTGACCCTGCCGGCGTTGGTGCGAGTCGGTCTGGCGACCGATCTCGCCCAGGTCAGCGTGCCGTGCTGCGATGCCGGTGTCTCCTTCGATCTCGAGGGCAAGACCGTGGCCGTGACCTCGCCGGTTCGGGTCGAGCCCTTGACCGCCGTGACCCACACTGGGATATGGCGCGTGCAGGTGGCGGCGCTCAAGGACGAGGGCCAGGCGCACGGCCTCGCCGCCACTCTGCAGCGCTCGAGCGGCGCGCCCGCCGACGCGGTGTTCGACGCCCGCACCGATCTCTACAAGGTGCGAGTCGGCCGGCTCGCCGACCGCCCCGCGGCCGAGCGACTGCAGACTCAGCTCGCCGGGCTGGGCATCAACTCGTCGTTCGTGGTGAGCGAGGGCGTGGGTGTCGGCGAGCCCGGTTTCCGGGTCACTCAGCACGGCAAGACGACTCGAGTCCACGGCCGCTGGCTGGAGTTCGGCGCCGCCGGCGAGGGCGGGATTCGCATCGAGGGCCGGCGCTATCGCGGCCGCATCCGGATCTACCTCAACGACCGCGGTCTGCTCAACGTCATCGACGAGCTGAGTCTCGAGGATTATCTGCGCGGCGTGGTACCGCGCGAGATGGGCCCCAAGGTATACAACCAGCTCGAAGCGCTGAAGGCGCAGGCGGTGGCGGCTCGGACCTACGCGGTGCGCAACCTCGGCGAGTTCGTGGAGGAGGGCTACGACATCTGCGCCACGCCGCGCTGTCAGGTCTACGGCGGCATGGACGACGAGGATCCGCTCACCGACCAGGCGATCGCGGAAACCGCGGGCGAGGTGCTGGTATGGCAGGGACAACCGGCCGACGCGCTCTACAGCTCGACCTGCGGTGGCCACACCGAGGACGTGGAGGAGATCTTCCCGCTCAAGCACGACGCGTACTTGCGCGCCGTGCCGTGCCTCGAGGCCGGGCTGACGCGGCTCGGCGGCGATGCGCAGCCCAACGTCCGCTTCCCCGATGGCCTGACGCGCCGGCTGCTGCCACCGTCGACCGCCGCATCGACGGAGCCCGCCCTGGGCGAGCGCTTGGCGCAGCTCGCGGCGCTGGCCGGCCTGCCGGCGTCGAGCGATCGCCTGTCGTCGCTCGATCGCCGCGAGCTGCAGCGTTATCTCGCATCGCTCTTCGATCTTGCGGCGGACGCGCGGCTGTTCGTGGCGCCCGAAGACCTGCCCTACCTGCTCGAGAGCCCGCCGGCCGGCTGGGGTGAGGAGGACCTCCGGCTCGCCGCCTACCTGGTGAAGAGCGGCCTCTTCGCGGCTCCGCCCGAGCGGCCGCTGGGGGCGAGCGACGAGGAGGAGCTGCTGCTGCGTCTGGCGATCTACCTCGGTGTGCTCGAGGAGCAGGAGGTTTCCTTCCGCGGTCTCGCCGCCGGAAAGATCAAGGTGGCCGACGCGAGCGGCGAGCGCGAGCTCGAGTTGCCCTCGCGGCTGGCGACGTTTCGCGAGGTGGCGATCCCCGGCGTCGCGCCGCGCGTCGAGAGCGGTGATCTCGCCCTGCTGGCCGGAGACCGGCTGCGGTTTTACCGCCGCGCCGACGACGTCGTGGCGATCGTCCAGGTGGTCAATCGTGAGGGCGTAGCTTACGACCGCACCAGCAACCGCTCTTCGTGGACGCGCTTTCGCAGCGACAGCGAACTGGCCCGACTGGTCAAGATCCGCTATCCCGATGTCGACTTCGCGACCTTCGAGATCCTGCGCCGCGGCCGCAGCGGCCGGGCTTCGAAGATCCGCCTCTCGGGTCAAGGCGGGCGCACGGTCGACGTCGAAGGCCTCGCCGTGCGTTGGACGCTCGACCTTCCCGACACCTGGTTCACCGCCAAGCGCGTGTCGCCGCGCGGCAAGGAAGCCGGCTGGCTCTTCACCGGCCGCGGCTGGGGCCACGGAGTCGGCATGTGCCAGGTGGGTTCCTATGGCATGGCGGTGCGCGGCCACGGCTACAAGGAGATCCTTCTGCATTACTACAGCGGGGTGGAAATCGCGCGCACCCGGTGAGATTTCGGTCTCGCCGTCCGCCGTGGCAAGATACCCGAGGAGGTTCCGATGGCCGAGACCAGCCCTGCGGCCGACCTGTTTCGCGAAGCCATCCTCGCCTGTCGCGCCGAGCAATGGCGCCAGGGGCTCGATCTCCTCACCAGACTCGCCAAGCTGGCCGAGCGCGGCGGCAACCTACCGGGCGCGTTCTACTCCTTCCTCGGGCTGGCGATAGCGCGGGTCGAAGGGCGCAAGCAGGAGGGCATGCAGCTTTGCCGGCACGCGCTCGAGGCTCAGCCGGGCGAAGTAGACAACCACGTCAACCTCGCCACGATGTACTTGCTGGTCGGGCGAAAACACTCCGCGTTCGTGGTGGTCGAGAAGGCGCAGCGGCGCTTCCCGACCCACGCCCGCCTGGCTGCGCTGCACGAGAAGCTCGGCGTGCGGCGTCCGCCTGTCTTTGGTTTCCTCCCCCGCCGCAATCCGGTGAACGTCGCCCTGGGCCGGGCTCGCCATTGGTACGTGATGCAGATGGCCGAGGCCAAGGCGAAGGACGAGGAGCGAGGCGAAGTCCAGGACGGTTGAGCAACGTGTAAACAATCGGTTACGCGTCGGCTTACACCAGCCTCAACCCTGCTACACTCAGCGCCGTCCCAATGATTTCCGAAGACGAAGTCCGTCAGAAGGTGCGCCAAGCGTTGGCGGAGTTGGGCGGCTCGCGGCCCTCCGCGGTTCCCGCTCGCCCAACCAACTCGCCCGAATCGCGGAGCGGGATCGCCATCGGCGCCGATCACGGTGGCTTCGCCCTCAAGGAGAAGCTCGCCGCTCACTTGCGCGGGCGCGGGCTCGACGTGGAGGATTGCGGCACGCACTCGACGGACGCCGTCGACTATCCCGACTTCGCGCACGCCGTGGCCAAGCTGGTGGCATCCGGTCGGTGCGCGGCGGGAGTCGTGGTCGACGGCGCCGGCATCGGCTCGTGCATGACCGCCAACAAGGTGCCGGGCGTTCGCGCCGCCGCCTGCTGGGACCTGTCGTCGGCGCGCAACAGCCGCGAGCACAACCACGCCAACGTGCTGACCCTCGGCGCGGGATTGCTCGGCGAGGCGCTCGCCAAGCAGATCGTCGACGAGTGGCTCGCGACCCCGTGGGGTCCGGATCGCCACGCGCGCCGGGTGGCCAAGATCACCGAGGTCGAGGCCCAGTACGCGGGCGTGGAGGCACGGCGTTGACCGAGCAAGCTGATCTGAACACTCTCGTCGAGGCGATCACCCAGCGCATCGTCGCCGAGCTGCAGAAATCGGCCGGCAAGGATGGCTGCTGCGCCGATTGCGTGGGGAGCTGCGCCGCCTGCTGCTCGGACAAGGTGCGCCAGACGGTCGAGGCCGGTGCCACCCGCATCAGTTACCAGGGGGACGGTGGCAAGGTGCCGGCCGACCTGGCGCGCTACATCGATCACACGCTGCTGAAGCCCGACGCCACCGAGCAGGACATCGACCGCTACTGCGCCGAGGCCCGCAAGTACGGCTTCGCCGCGGTGTGCTTCAACCCGGTATGGGTGAAGCGGGCGGCGCAGAACCTGCGCGGCTCGAACGTGCTGGTCGCCTCGGTGGTGGGATTCCCGCTCGGCGCCCAGACCACCGACATCAAGGTGCTCGAGGCGCGGCGCGCGCTGCGCGACGGAGCGCGCGAGATCGACATGGTGATGAACGTCGGGGCGCTCAAGAGCGCCGACCAGGAGGGCGTCAAGCAGGACATCGCCCGGGTCGCGGACGCCTGCCACGAGGCGCGCGCGGTGCTCAAGGTGATCCTCGAGACCGGGCTCCTGTCGGACGAAGAGAAGGTGGTCGCATCCAAGCTGGCGCGCGCCGCGCGCGCCGATTTCGTCAAGACCTCGACCGGCTTCGGTCCGGGCGGCGCGACGCCCTTCGACGTCGCGTTGATGCGCGAGGCGGTGGGGCCGAAGATCGGCGTCAAGGCTTCGGGCGGCGTGCGCACCCGCGAGCAAGCGGAGGCGATGATCGCCGCCGGCGCCACCCGCATCGGCGCCTCTGCGGGCATCGCGATCGTCGGCGGCGAGACAACGGAAAAGGGAGGAACCCCGAGTGGCCGGTATTGATCTGCGTGCTTTCTGCTATCTGGACAGTCTGCAGCCGCAGTACGCCGCGTTTCTCGGCACCGTGGCGCAAGGCTTCCTGCCGCTCGCCGGCGACACCTCGCTCTACGTCGAGATCGCGCCCGGCATCGAGATCAACCGCATCACCGACATCGCGCTGAAGTCGAACCGGGTGCGGCCGGCGATGCAGATCGTCGAGCGCGTCTTCGGCCTGCTCGAGATCCACTCCGAGTCGCAGGCCGAGGTGCGCGGCGCCGGCGCCGCGATCCTGCGCGAGATCGGTCTGAAGGAGACCGACCGCCTCAAGCCGCGCATCCTGTCGAGCCAGATCATCCGCCGCATCGACGACCACCAGGCGCAGCTGATCAACCGCCAGCGCCACGGTCAGATGCTGATTCCCGGGCAGACGCTGTACGTGCTCGAGGTCGAGCCGGCGCCCTACGCCGCGTTGGCCGCCAACGAGGCGGAGAAGGCGGCGGCGATCAACATCCTGGAAGTGCGCGCCTTCGGCAGCTTCGGGCGCGTCTACCTCGGCGGCGAGGAGCGCGACATCGACGTCGGCTGGCGCGCCGCGGTGAAGGCGCTCGAGGGGTTGGAAGGGCGCGAAGACAAGAAGTCGAAGTAGACCAATTGTCGATCGACATCCGCGAGAGGAGAAGGACATGGCTGAAGCTCTGGGAATGATCGAGACGCGCGGCTTCGCCGCGATGGTCGAGGCGGCCGACGCGATGGTGAAGGCCGCCAAGGTCGAGCTGGTGGGCTACGAGAAGATCGGCGGCGGCTACGTCACCGCCATCGTGCGCGGCGACGTCGCGGCGGTGAAGGCGGCGGTCGAGGCCGGGCGTGCGCGGCGCCGAGAGGGTCGGCGAGGTGGTCGCCGCCCACGTCATCCCGCGGCCGCACGCCAACGTCGACGCCGCGCTGCCGCTCGGCCGCCAGGATCGCGCGGCCGAGGAATGAGCCGGCGCTCCGGGAGCGAGTGAGCGATGCTCCTCGGCAGAGTGGTCGGCACGCTGGTCGCGAGCCGCAAGGAAGAGCGCCTCGAGGGCTTGAAGCTCCTCGTCGTGCGCCAGATCGACGTCGACTCGAGCGACACCTCGAGCTACGTGGTGGCGGTCGACGCGGTCGGCGCCGGCGTGGACGAAGTCGTCCTCTACTGCACCGGCAGCTCGGCGCGCCAGACCGTCCAGACCCACGAACGCCCGTGCGACGCGGTGGTCATGGCGATCGTGGACCAGTGGGAAGTCGGCGGCAAGGAAGTGTGGAACAAGAACGGTAGCGGCGGGGCGAGTAACCGGCGCGCGGCGAAGGCTGGGAAGAGCAAGAAATGAGCTTGGTGAGCCAGGACGAGGTCCGCGCCATCCTCGAGCGTGTGCGCGGACGCATGGGCGAGGGAGCGGCGCCGGGAGCGTCGGCAGCTGCCACTGCTCCTGCCAAGCCGGCTTCGCCGTCGGCCGAGAAAGCTGGCGGGGCTACGACGCTCGGCGACGGCGTCTTCGCTACCGTCGACGAGGCGGTCGCCGCGGCAGGCGAGGCCTTCCAGAAGTTCCGTCAGGGCGGGCTCGAGAAGCGCTACGACGTGATCCACGCCGTGCGCCAGGCGATGCGCGAGCACGGCCGCGACCTGGCCAGGCGCGCCCACGAGGAAACCGGCCTCGGCCGCGCCGACGACAAGGTGATCAAGAACCGGCTGGTCAACGAGAAGACGCCCGGGCCCGAGGACCTCGAGCCGCAGGTGGTCACCGGCGACCGCGGCATGACGGTGACCGAGTACGCGCCGTTCGGAGTCATCGCCTCGATCGCCCCCACCACCAATCCGACCTCGACGATCATCAACAACACGATCGCCATTCTCTCGGCCGGCAACGCGGTAGTGTTCAACGCCCATCCCAGCGCCAAGCGCGTCTCGGCCTACAACGTCCAGCTCGTGCATCGCGCGGTCGTCGCGGCCGGCGGCCCGCCCGGGCTGGTGACGGCGATCGCCGAGCCGACCATCGAATCGGCGCGCGACCTCATGCACCACAAGGGCGTGCGCATCCTGCTGGTCACCGGCGGACCCGCGGTCGTCAAGGAGGCGCTCAAGACCGACAAGCGCGCCATCACCGCCGGTCCTGGCAACCCGCCGATCGTGGTCGACGACAGCGCCGACATCGACCTCGCCGGCCGCGAGATCGTGCGCGGGGCTTCGTTCGACAACAACGTCATCTGCACCGACGAGAAGGAAGTCTTCGCGCTGCAGTCGATCGCTTCCGACCTGCTGCGCGCGATGGAGAAGGCCGGCGCCTACCTCTTGCGCGAGTTCGAGCTGCGCAAGGTCGAGCGGCTGATCTTCGACAAGCTCGGCGAGCCCGGCAAGCCGGGGGTCATCAACCGCGCCTGGATCGGCAAGAACGCCGGCGTCATCCTGCGCGCCGCAGGCATCGAGGTCGATCCCGACCTGCGGCTGGCGGTCGCGGAGGTACCGATCGAGCACACGTTGGTATGGACCGAGCAGATGATGCCCGTCCTGCCGGTGGCGCGCGTGCGCACGGTCGACGAGGCGATCGAGCTGGCGGTCAAGGCCGAGCACGGCTTCCGCCACACGGCCGGCATCTACTCGCGTAACGTCGACACCATCACCCGCATGGCGCGGGCCATGAACTGCTCGATCTTCGTCGCCAACGCGCCGACCTTCGCCGGCCTCGGCGAGGGCGGCGAGGGCTTCACGTCGTTCTCGATCGCCACTCCGACCGGCGAGGGCATGACCCGTCCGCGCACCTTCTCCCGTGTCCGGCGCCTGACGGTGGCCGGCGGACTGCGCATCGTCTAGCCATGCAGCCAGCCATTGGATTGCTGGAGCTCTCGTCGATCGCCGCCGGCATCGTGGCGGGCGACGCCATGGTCAAGCGCGGGCCGGTCGACACGCTGCACGCCGGAACGGTGCACCCGGGGAAATACCTGGTCCTGGTCGGTGGCGCGGTGGCGGCGGTGGACGAGGCCCTCCTGGCCGGACGCGCGGCGGCGGCGGGCTCCCTGCTCGATGAGCTCTTCCTGCCCGCCGTCGATCCGGCCGTCGTGTCGGCGCTGACCGGCGGCCGGCGGGTCTCCGACGGCGAGGCGCTCGGCATCGTCGAGACCCGCACGGTGGCGGCGACGCTCCTGGCGGCCGATGCCGGCGTCAAGGGCGCAGACGTAGTCCTGCTCGAAGTACGGCTGGCGGACGGACTGGGCGGCAAGGCATTCGCGCTCTTCGGCGGCTCGATCACCGATGTGGAAGCGGCGGTCGAGGCTGCCGTGCTCAGCCTGCGGTCGGCCGACCTGCTGGTCGAGCGCGCCGTCATCGCCCGGCTTCATCCCGAAATGCGGGACAACCTCCGCGCCCACGCCGAGTTCGGCCGGCGGGTCGCGGCGGGGCGCGGCTGAGCAGTGCAGATCGCGCGCGTCATCGGCACCGTCGTGGCGACGACCCGGGCGCCGGGGCTCGACGGGATCAAGCTGCTGATCGTGCAGCCGCTCGACCAGAAGGGCAAGGACCTCGGCCGGGCGGTGGTTGCGGCCGACGCCGTCGCCATGGCCGGTCCGGGCGAGCTGGTCTATTTTGTCGCTGCGCGCGAGGCTGCGCAGGCGCTGCCCGAGACCTTCGCGGCGGTCGATCACGCCATCCTGGGGATCGTCGACGAGCTCCACCGGGTGGAGCCCCCGCGGTGAAGCTGGCGCGGGTTGCGGGTACGGTCGTTTCGACGGTGCAGGTTCCGGCCCTGGATGGGCGTAAACTATTGCTCTGCGATTTGTTGCGCCTGGACGGCACGCCGGACGGCACCACCGTGATCGCTGTCGACACGGTGGGGGCGGGCGAAGGCGAGGTTGTGTTGTTGCTCGACGAGGGCGGTTCGGCACGACAGATTCTAGGCCTTTCACCGGCGCCGGTGCGGACGCTGGTAGTAGGCGTGGTGGATGAATTCATGGTGGAGGGCGAGCGCGTCCGCTTTGCCGGCGCAGCCCGTTGAGGGAGAAAAACGAGTGAAGACGATCGATCGCTGGAGGAGCGCCGCGGCGCTCCTGATCTTGATGGCGACCGCCGCCTGCGGTGGAGGAGGCGGCGGCGCGACTACCGCGACCACGGGTGCCAGGTCCAGGTCCGCGGGGCCGCTGTTTCTGGTCACCAAGGATGGCAAGTCGGGCTATGCGAGCGCGTCCGGAGATCTCGCCATTCCGGCCCAGTACGAGAAGGCGTTTCCCTTCGCCGGCGGCTTCGCGGTGGTGGTCACCGGCGGCCGCACGGGCTACTTGAAACCGGACGGCACGCTCGCCATCGCGGCGCAGCTCGACGACGGCTTCGAGTTCTCCGATGGCGCGGCGGCCGCGCAGCGCGGCGGCCTCTGGGGTTTCCTCGACACCAGCGCCCAGTGGATGGTGCCGGCCCAGTTCGAGGCGGCGCGCAACTTCTCGGCCGGACTGGCGCCGATCAAGAAGCAGGGCAAGTGGGGCTACGTCGACAAGCAAGGTCAGGTGAACGTGCAACCGCAGTTCGACGACGCCTATCCCTTCGCCGAGGGCCTCGCGCTGGTTCAGTCGGGCGCCAAGTGGGGGTTCATCGATGGCTCGGGCAAGATGGTGATCGAGCCGCAGTTCGATGACGCCTTCGACTTCTCGGAGGGTCTGGCGGTCATCAAAGTGGGCCGCAAGCATGGCTTCGTCAACAAGCAGGGCAAGGTCACGATCAATCCCCAGTTCGAGTGGGCGGGCCGCTTCGCCGGCGGCCTGGCGCCGGTGCGTTACGCCAACAACGCCGGCTACATCGACAAGAAAGGCACCACGGCGATCACTCCGGACTACGAGGCCGCCATGCCCTTCTCCGAAGGCCTGGCGCGCGTGCGGGTCAGTGGCCGCTGGGGGTACATCGACACCAACGGCAAGATGATCGTGCGCCCTCAGTTCGACGACGCCAAGGACTTCCGCGACGGACTGGCCAACATCCAGTTGCGTAACGAATGGGGCTACATCGACAAGACCGGCAAGACGGTCTGGCAGCCGTCGAGCTGACGCCGCGAATGTGAATTTCGCGGACCTCGCGCCGGTCTTCTTCTTCCTCCCGCGCCAACCTCGTCTCGTCGAGTTGGAAGCGCTCGATCCCGAGCGCGATTGGCGCCAGTTCGTGGTCGGGGAGCGGGCCTGGATCCTCCAGACGTTCCTGCGCCTGCGCCAGGCCGGCTACCCGGTGCGCCTGACATCCGAGGTTCCTCGCCAGGGTCTGGTGGTGTTTTACGCCAATCACGGCGACCTCCTGGTGCGGAGCCGCTGGGGAGGCGCGAGTCTGTGTCCAGTCGGAGTGCGCGGCGATCATCGGCGGGTAACCGCCGGCGACTTCGAAGTCGTGCAGAACCTCGCCCGGGCCGACGGCGAGCGCCATTTCTACGTGCCGCTCTGGTCGCAGCCCGGCCTGTTGCCACGCCCCGCCGAACGTGGCGCGCGCCTCGAACGAGTCGCGTACAAGGGCTTTCCCGCCAACCTGCATTCCGATTTGGCTCGCGGCGAGTGGCGTGAGGCCCTGGCGGCGCGGGGCATCGAGTGGAGCACGGACATGGTGGGGTACGACGGCGCCGCGACCGCCACCGAGCGGCTGGACTGGAACGATTTTCGATCGGTCGACCTCTACGTGGCGATACGGCCGCCACGCCCCGACCTCTATCGCAACAAACCGGCGGGGAAGCTCTTCAACGCCTGGCGTGCCGGGGTTCCCGCGGTGCTCGGTCCGGAGATCGCCTACCGGGAACTGCGCCAGTCGGAGCTCGACTATTTCGAAGCCGGCACGGCGGCCGAGGCGCTTGCAGCCATCGACCGGCTGCGCGCCGATCCCGCGCTCTACCTCGCCATGGTCGAGCACGGCCGCCAGCGCGCGGCCGAGTTCGCGGAAGACGTCATCGTCGAGCGTTGGGCCGATCTGCTGTGGCGTGTTCTGCCGCAACGCTCGGGCCAGCGGCCCCTGGCGCGGCTGCCGGTCTGGGCGCGCGCGCTCGTTCGCCGAGTCCAGTACCAGCTGGGAATCATCCGCGGCTAGGTCGAGAGTGCTGCCGCCGCCGCGCGGTCCACGAGCCAGATGCACTCGCCCGCGCCGGGCGCCACGCCCTGCACTGGCAGCCGGTCGATCTCTCGCGGTCCCTCGAAGGCGTGGCGCAGTACCTCGGCTTTTTCCTCGCCGCTCACCAGCAGCACCACCCGCGCCGCGGCGTTGATCGCCGGCAGGGTCAGGGTGACGCGAGCCGGACCCGGGGGATAGACGCGCGGCGCCACCACCCAACGCTCCACTTCGGTGAGCGCTTCGCTGCCCGGAAAGAGCGAAGCGGTATGACCGTCGGTGCCCATGCCGAGAAGAACGAGATCGAAGCGCGGCGCTCCGTCCCCGAAGTAGCGCCGTAACTCGCCCTCGTAGAGCCGCGCCGCGGTTTCGGGATCGCTGGCTTCGCCCTGGATGCGGTAGACGTTCTGCGGCGGCACCGGCGCGCCGTAGATCGCGGTCTGCCAGGCGCCGTAGTTCGAGAGATCGTCCTCCGGCGGCACGCACCTCTCGTCGCACCAGAACCAATCCACCGCCGCCCAGGGCAAGGGCCCCGGTGGCGTCAGATGACCGCGACGGGCGAGCAGCCGGTAGAGGCGCAGCGGTGTCGAGCCCCCGGAGATCGCGACCGTGAAGCGCCCGCGTTCGGCAGTCGCCTGAAGAGCGGCGCGCACGAACTCCTCGGCGGCCGCGGCCGCGAGGCGGTCGGGATCGGGGAGGACGCGGATCTTGGCCATGGAGGCAAGTATGCCAGCGGATTCATGCGCGGCTGCGACAGGCCCGCCTTTGATGGCCGCGGTTTCTAGCCAACGTCGATCAGTGCGGGGCTCTCGTGCAGAATGGCCGCCACTTTCTGCGGTCCAGCTGACCGCGGGAGCCGGGCCATGGAGAAAGCCACCGGTAGGGACAGAGAGCGCATCTCGCTCGTCCTAACTCAGCAGCCAGGAGTACATTGTCACGCGGCCTATAGTGACATTGCTCCAACGATATGCTATTGCTGAAAAGACGAAGATGGCATCCATCCGCGGGACAATTGCCGCAGCATTAGCGATCGCACTATGCTCTCTGGCGACATCTGCAACCTCCTTGACGCAGGAGCGAACTTGCGAGGTCGCGCACCGGTCCGTATCAGCATTTCTGGTGGAGCACGGGAGCCGTGCCTCGCTTGCGGATCTGCGCGCGCTCGTTGCCAGCCTTGCACCTCGTGGGCTGCAGTCGCGCGAGATAGCCAAAGCCTACGTCGCTTCATTGGATGCCGCCGGAAAGAGCAAATTCTGGCGAGAGTACGTCGGCTCTTTCCTCGTGCAGCCTCTTTCGAGTGCCCAACGATTCGCGATCAATGGCGTCAAGAAGCGCTTGACTCGGAGTCTTTTCGAGCGCGCGGCACTTGACACTAGCGCTGTTAGTTCGGAGCTCGATGAGATCAGGGCGTTGCTCGGCTCTGCATTCAGCGAAGCTGACGCAGCTGTTATTTCGGGTCGGGCGTGGGATGCTTTTGATGCCCCAGTTCTGCCGTCATTGAAACAGCGTCACTTTGTTCCCCTGACGGAAGGCGCCCACGACTGTACTTGTAATACTGATCATGACTACTGCTATGGGCAGTTCTTCTGCTTGTTAGGCCCAAAACTCCCTTCGGTTGCGAGTACCTGAATTTCGGCTGCGGCATTTTCTTCTTTGACCCATGCAACGGTCTTTGCTGCAGGAATCTGATGGGCGGGGGGCTTTCGTGCTTCTGACTGACCGGAATGCCGCAGACTGTCGCGAAGGCGGCTGCGTCGGGTTTCGGGGAAGGGGCCACCCCTGGCTGCTGTCCTCATGCCGAGGGCTGCTTCGTCGCGAATAGTCTCCGCATTGAGAGGTTCCCATGACTAGCAGCGAACGTGGCGAACTCCTTAGGAATCTTGGCATGAGCGCTCTGCTCCTGGGAGTCACGTGGACGCTCGCGCTGGGTTTGGTCCAGGTTGTGAGAATCAGCGGTGCATCACATTTGTTCAGAGTAGTTGCAATGGTCGTCGCGGCGTCGGTTGGTGCCTACGTAGCTTCTCGCCTGCGCGCACACGCGGCGCTCTTCGTTATAGCCGGCGCGGCGGTGGCCCTGGTCGCTGAATTAGGCATTCGCCTTGTTACCGGGTACTTTCCTCGGGGTGGCGAGGCGCACATGTCGACGCTGGTGAGTGCTTACGTCGCGATAGCTGTCTGCCATCTCAGGATGCGGTATGCAGGGAGGCCCGATTCCCGACGCTCGAACGGGAAACCACTTGATGCAGGTACGGAGTACTCCGCCGGCTGACGCTTGCAGGCGGCGTCTTGAACTGCAAACTCCATGCTCCGTTGCTCACTACGGCCGCGGAGACGGTTGCCCTAATCATACCGTGACACGACTTCGGGACTGTGGATTGGGCGAACGTGGTCGGCGTGGAGTTCAGCCGCCCGAAGCAATGCTCAACCGCGCAGCCGTGACGGCTCCTGCCACTTGCGTCCGTCGCGAGTCATCAGCTCGTCGGCCTCGGCCGGGCCCCAGGTGCCGGCCGCGTAGTTGGGGAAGTCGCGCGGCGGCAGCGCGCTTCCAGACGTCGAGCACGGGTTGCACGCGCTCCCAGCCGGCCTCGACCATGTCGGCGCGCTGGAACAGCGTCGAGTCGCCGGTCATCGCGTCGTAGAGCAGCGTCTCGTAGCCGGTCGAGGGGGTGGTGCCGAAGTAGTCGTCGTAGTGGAAGTCCATGTCGACCGTGCCGAGACGCACCACCGGCCCCGGCACCTTGGCGCCGAAGCGCAGCGAGATGCCCTCGTCGGGCTGGATGTGGATCACCAGCCGGTTGGGCGACAGCCGCTCGACCGGGGTGTCGCGGAACAGCATGAAGGGCGCGCGCTTGAACTGGATGGCGATCTCGGTGACGCGCTCGGGCAGGCGCTTGCCGGTGCGCAGGTAGAACGGCACGTCGGCCCAGCGCCAGTTGTCGATCAGCAGCTTCAGCGCGGCGAAGGTCTCGGTGCGCGACTCCGGGTCGACGTTGGGCTCGGCGCGGTAGCCGGGCACCGGCTTGCCGTCGACATCGACCCGCGCCGTACTGGCCGCGCACGGTGCGCACGCAGCACGTCCTCCGGATCGAGCGGCTGGATGGCGTGCAGCACCTTCGCCTGCTCGTCGCGCACCGCGTCGGCCTCGAACGAGATCGGCGGCTCCATGGCGGTCAGCGCGAGGAGCTGGAAGAGGTGGTTCGGCACCATGTCGCGCAGCGCGCCGGCCTTCTCGTAGTAGCCGCCGCGCTGCTCGACGCCGACCGTCTCGGCGACCGTGATCTGCACGTGGTCGACGTAGCGGCGGTTCCAGATCGGCTCGAAGATGCCGTTGGCGAAGCGGAAGACCAGGATGTTCTGCACCGTCTCCTTGCCCAGGTAGTGGTCGATGCGGTAGATCTGGCGCTCGTCGAGCACGGTGCGGATCTCGCGGTCGAGCGCCTGCGCCGAGTCGAGGTCGTGGCCGAACGGCTTCTCGATGACCACGCGCCGCCAGCGGCCATCTCTCGCGGGTCAGCCCGGCCGCGCCCAGGTGCTCGACGATCATGGAGAAGAGATCCGGCGGGACCGCGAGGTAGAAGAGCGCGTTGCCCGCGGTGCCGTGGCGCTGGTCGACATGCGGCGAGCTCGGCTTCAGTCGTTCGTAGGGCGCCGGATCGTCGAAGTCGCCCGGCACGTAGTAGAGCCGCTCGCTCAGCTTCGCCCAGAGCTTGGCGTCGAGCTCGCAGTCGCGAAAGTCCGGCAGCTCGCTGCGCAGCTTGTCGCGGAAGGCCTGCGAGCTGTAGTCGGTCGAAGACGTCCCGACCACCGCGAACTCACGCGGCAGCAGCCGGCTCTTGGCGAGGTTGTAGAGCGCCGGGATCAGCTTGCGCTTGGTGAGATCGCCCGAGGCGCCGAAGATCACCAGCGCGCACGGCCCGGGCGGCTGTGCGGTCCGGGCGGGAAAGCTCAACGTCGGGTTTTCCATCGCTCGGTCCGTCACTGTCTTCGGCGGCTCGACGTGGCCGCCGAACCCATGCGCATCGCCGAGAGGACCTTCTCGGCGAAGGTATGGCTCCTGCCGCGAGCGGAAGCGGGTGAAGAGCGAGGCGGCGAGCACGTCGGCCGGCACCGCCTCCTCGATGCGCCGCCTGGATGGTCCAGCGGCCCTCGCCGGAGTCCTGCACGAGGCCCGTCGTACTCGTCGAGGGCGGGGCTCTCGGCGAGCGCCGCCGCGGTCAGGTCGAGCAGCCACGAGGTGACCACGCTGCCGCGCCGCCAGACCTCGGCGATGTCGGCGAGGTCGAGGTCGAAGCGCTGCTCGGCGGGCAGTCCCTCCTTGCCGGCGTTGCGCAGGATGTCGAAGCCCTCGGCGTAGGCCTGCATCAGTCCGTACTCGATGCCGTTGTGGATCATCTTGACGAAGTGCCCGGCGCCGGTCGGGCCGCAATGCAGGTAGCCCTCCGCCGCGGTGCTCGCGCGGCCTTCGCGCCCGGGACCGGCTCGATCGCGCCGCGCCCCGGGGCGAGCGTCGCGGAAGATGGGCTCGAGCCGCTCGACGGCCTCTGCCGGCCGCCGATCATCAGGCAGTAGCCGCGCTCCAGACCCCAGACGCCGCCGCGCGTGCCCACGTCGAGATAGTCGATCCCACGCTCGCGCAGCGCGCGGGCCCGCCGCACGTCGTCCTTGAAGTGGGAGTTGCCGCCGTCGATGATGGCGTCGCCCGGAGCGAGCCGCAGCGCGAGGCGTTGACCACTCCCTCGGTCGGCGCCCCGGCCGGCACCATGATCCAGGCGGCCCGCGGCGGCGTCAGGCGGGCGACGAACTCGTCGAGCGACGAGCTGCCCGGTGGCGCTCTCACTCACCAGTCCCGCGACCGCGGCCGCGCTGCGGTCGTAGACCACGCACGAATGCCCGGCGCGCATCAGCCGGCGCACCATGTTCGACCCCATCCGGCCGAGGCCGATCATGCCGATTTGCATGGCTGCGGAACCCTCCCACCGGGAGTCTAGCGCGTCAATCTCTTTCGATCCGCCGCCGGCAGGTACTTCACCGCTTCGCGCAGCGTGAGCCCCGACACCCGATCCAACCGCGGCTCGAGGAAGCGCACGACCAGCGCCGGCCGGCCCTTGCCGATCTCGCGCAGCATCCAGCCGATCGCCTTGCGGATGAAGAACTCCTTCTCGTCGAGCATCGCATCGGCATAGCGCGCGAAGCGCTGCCAGTCGCCGCCGCCGCGGCGCAAAGGCACCAGCAGGGTCAGCAGCGCCGCGCGGCGCAGCCAGAAGTCGCGGTCCTTCGCCCAACGATCGAGCCGCCGCCCGACCCGCGGCTCGCGCTCGGCCAACGGGCCGACGACCTGGGGCGCGATGGCGTCCACCAGCGCCCAGGTGTGCGACTTCCGCAGCAGGTCTTCGAGGAGGTCGAGATCGCCCGACGTGAGCAGCTTCTGCCGGGCGATCAACAGCTCGACTGCGAAGGCGCGCAGCTCGAAAACGCGCCGCCGAAAGAGAGCCGAGGCCAGCTTGCCGAGATCCTCGCGAGACAGCTCGGGATGAGCCCGGAGCCACGCTTTCGCCTCGGCGCGCAGCGCCGGCATGGTGAGCCCGTAGAACTCGAGGTCGCTCTTGAGGTACGCCTTCGAGCCGGCGGCTCGCGTCGGCGTGCCGAGCGGTCGGAGGCGCTCGGCGAACGCCCCTACTTCCCGAGCTACAGTCAGCGGTCGCGACCGCACTGCCGGTTTCCGGGCCGCCACCCGCTCGAGGTCCGGGTCCCACTGGTAGCGCCGGAGATCGATCCGCCCGCGCGCGTCGAATCGAACTCCCTCGTTTTCGAGCAGGTGGCGCTGAAAGCCGTCCCATCCCGGCATGGCGCGCGGGCTGATCTCGCCTTGCGAGTTGATGACGCGCTGCCATGGCAGGTCGCTGTCTTCCGGCGAGGCGTGCAGCGCCTGCCCGACCATCCGCGCATGGCGCGGCAAACCCGCGAGCGCTGCGATCTGGCCATAGGTCGCAACCCTGCCGCGTGGAATGCGCGACACGACCGAGTAGATGCGCCGATAGAGCGATGCCGACGCGCCGGCCGACTTCATTCCTTACCTGAGGAGGGTGGCGATCGCTCGAGTCGAGGATGCAGAGATCAAGAGAGCGCCTCCGCCACGGCAGCCTCGAGTGCCGCCAGGCCGCCCTCCACGTCGGCCGGCAGATGGATGCGCAACGCCCGCCGGCCGCGATCGGCCAGCACCTGGAAGTCACCGCGCGCTTGAGCCGCTTTGACGACCCCGAACGTATACCGCCGCCCGGGCACTTCGAGATCCTGGGCGTCATCGCAGGTGAGCTGCAAGAAGACGCCGGTATTGGGGCCGCCCTTGTAAGCCTGACCGGTCGAGTGCAGAAAACGCGGTCCGAAGCCGAGACAGGTCGCGACGCGTTTGCGGTCCCGCACCCGGTGCCGCAGCGTCTGGAGGAGATCGCGGTGCCGAGGGTTCATCTCCAGGTAGGCGAGAATCGCGAAGTAGTCGCCGCGATGGATGCGCCCAAGGTGACTCGAGAGCAGGCTCGCAAGAGTCAGTGCCGGCCCCGGTCCGGAAGCCATCAACTCGTTGACGTTGCGGCGGTCGGCAAAGGCGCGCAGGCCGTCGGCCTCGAGAATCGGCGCCTCGGAGGGCAGCGACCCCTGGGCCTCGTAGGCGTCGGTCAACTTCCGCGTCTCGATCTTGCTCGCTTCGACGTCGGGTTGATCGAAGGGGTGGATGCCGAGCACGCTCCCGGCGACGGCGGTGGCGATCTCCCAGCGCACGAACTCACCGGCGACGTCGAAGCGGTCGGCGAGATGGAGCGTCACCACCGGGTGGCCGGCGCGCGCCAGGGCGTCGAGCGCCGCTTCCTGCACGCGCTCGGCCTCGCCGTCGAGCCGCAGGTGGACGAAGATGCGGTCGTCGTCGTAGCGATCCGGCGGCGCCAGGCGCTCGCAGTCGACCGGCAGGATGGCCCTGCCCAGCTTGCCGGTCGATTCGGCGACCAACTGTTCGAGCCAGGCCCCGAGGTCCCACAGCGGCGGCGAGGCGATCAGCGTGAGCTTGTCGCGCCCCTTCCTGGCCGCCTCACCGAGCAGCACGCCCAGGCGCACGCCCGGATTCTCGGCCGCCGGCAACAGCGGCCCGCACGCCTGGGTCATGGCGAGCGCGCGCTGCACCAGTTGCGCAACGTTGATCCCGCACGCCGCGGCCGGAACGAGGCCGAAGTTCGACATCACCGAGTAGCGGCCGCCGATCTCCGGCACGCCGTGGAACACGCGCCGGAAGCTGCGCTCACGGGCCAGCGTCTCGAGCTTCGAGCCCGGGTCGGTGACCGCCACGAAGCGCTCCCCGGCGTGTCCGCCGGTGGCTTCCTGAGCGTCGTGCCAGAAGCGCTCCATCAGGATGTGCGGCTCGAGGGTGGATCCCGACTTGCTCGACACGATGTGCAGAGTGGTCTGCGGCCGGGCGCGCGCCGCGGCATTGCGTACCTGCTGGGGGTCGGTGGAGTCGAGGACGTGGAGCCGAGGATAGCCGCCGGCGCTCGCGAACAGCGTCGAGATCACTTCCGGGCCGAGACTCGAGCCACCCATGCCGAGCAGCAGGACGTCGGCGAAGCCCGCGGTGCGAATCTCGCGGCCGAAGGCTTCGAGCTCTGCGAGATGCCGGGTCTGACGCTCCGCGATGTCGAGCCAGCCCAGCCAGCGCGCCTCGTCGCCGCCGGTCCACAATGACGGATCGCGGCGCCACAACCGCGCGCTCCCGCGCACGATCTCCCAGGCGCTCAGCGCCGCTGCGTGAGCGCTGGCGAGGGGCTCGGGCAGGTGCCAGTCCGAACGGGGGGCACCGGCCGTGGTCACGCTTGCGACCTCCAGGAAGTTGGCACGCAGCTTGAAGAATACCTCAGTGGATGCGGTACTCCGCGCTAAGTATTGCCGCGCGTGTCCATGAAAAGGAGGCTGTTATGTGGAATCGCACTGAAACGCGTCGCTTCGGCATCGCGTTGGCGTTGATGGGTTTCGCTTTCACGGGCGCCTTAGTTGGCCAGCCCACTGTCAAGGCAGTGCCGCGCGGCGTCGCTGCGGGCCAGCAACCCAGCCACTTGCGGGTCTACTACGACAACGCCGACGGCCGCGTGGTGGAGTTGAAAGCGAACCAGTCGCTGCCGCTCGGCGAGCGCCGCGAGTTCCAGATCTGGTTGGAAGCCTGGGACGCGCGCGGCCGGCAAAGGCCGCAGAACGAGCTGAAATACCAGTTGGCGACCGACAATCAGTGCGCCGGGCGCTATGAGATCGAGAGCATCACACCGCATCGTTTTCGCGTTCGAATGCTGCGCGATGACCTCACCGGTTGCGGGCTCTACGCCCGGTTGATCTCGCCGACGACACTCGAACGTCCTTTGAAACTGGCATGGAGCCTGGGCGCCGGCGCGAGCTATGGCCGCACCGAGGCCGAGTTCGTGGTCGATCGCCTGTACCGCGGGCTGCTGCGGCGCAGTCCCGACCGCGAGGGCTTCTACAGCGCAGTGCAGCGGGTCGATGCCGGCCGGGTCACCGAGGTGATCGAGCAACTGTTCGCGAGCGACGAGTTCCGCACCAGTTACCGCGGCGCGACTACCGCGCAGCTGCTGGACGGCATCTATCGCGGTCTCCTGGGCCGGGCGCCGGACGCAGCCGCCGCGCCGTACCAGGCGCGGCTCGCCAACTCCACCGACCGGGTCCGCGTGGTGCTGGAAATCCTGCAATCGCGCGAGTTCCAGTCCCTGCTCGATCGCAACGTGGTGGCGGGCAACCCATGCTCCAGCACCGGTGATCCTGCGCCCTGCGACGTGCGAGTCTTCTACGAGCGCGGCGACGGCCGCACGGTGGCCCTGAACAACGATCAGAAGCTCGACCTCGGCTACGACGACTCGACTCAGATCTGGCTGGAAACCGTCGACCAGTACGGCCGCGAATATCGCGGCGAGGCGAGCGGTTTCCGCGTGCTGACCAGCCGGGATTGCGAAGCCGAGGTCGACGTCCATCCCCTGGCGAACAATCGCTATGCCCTGCGCGTTCTCGACCGCGACGCCGGCCAATGCCGCCTGGTCGTGCGACTGGACGGCCCACGCCAAGTCGATCGCGCTCTCGACCTGCAGTGGCAGGCCGGTTACGGCTACGGCGACGACGCATACGACCGTTACGGAGCGACCTACGAGCGCGACGACGCGGAGTACATCGTCGACCGACTGTATCGCTCGCTCCTGCAGCGGCCGCCGAGCCAGGCCGATTTCCAGACCAATGTTCGGCGGGTCGAGGACGGACAGCTGCGCCTCGTGGTGGACGAGCTGACGCGCTCGCCGGAGTTTCTCAACCGCGAGCAGTCGCGTTCGTCGGACGTGTTGCTGCAGGACCTCTATCGCGGCCTGCTGCAGCGCTCGCCGGCGAGCGGCGAGAGCTCGGTCAGTCGACTCGGAACCGCCGACTACCTGACGATCGTCCTGCAACTGCTGAGCTCGCCGGAATTCCGGGAGCTGCTCGAGCGCCAGCGGTAGGATGACCACGACCAAGGAGGGGCGATGATTACCGCTTTCGGAGTTCTCACGCTGGCTGCGATGGCTTCGGTGGCGGTGGCGCCAGCCACGCCGTGCCCGCGCGGAGGCGACGCCGTGCCGTGCGAGCTGCGCGCTTTCTACGACAATCGCGAGGGGCGCGTGGTCCGGCTCACCGAGCCCAAGCTGCCGATCTCGCGGCAGCGCGACGTCGAGGTCTGGGTCGAGACTTGGACCCAATACGGCAAACAGTGGCCGCAAGACCAGCTCAAATATCAGCTCGGCACCGAGCGCGGATGCCCCGGCCGCTACGAGCTCAGTCACGTCACGCCACACCGCTTTCGCGTCCACGTGCTGAGCGACCAGGCGGACGAATGCAAGCTCGAGCTGCGTCTGGTGTCGCCGCGAGCGGTCACCCTGGAGCTCGAGCCGGTCTGGGAGACTCCGCCGGTGCCGGCCCCCCTGCCGGGCAGCGTCTACAACCGCGCTGACGCCGACTACATCGTGCGGCGGATATACCAGGGTCTGCTGCAGCGTGAGCCGGACACGGAGGGTTACGCCGCGGCGATGGCCGACGTTCAGGCGGGCCGCGTCGAAACCGTGATCCTCAAGACGGTGGCGAGTCCCGAGTACGTCCAGCTTCATCGCGGCTGGAACACCTATCAGACCGTACAGAGTCTCTATACCGGCATCCTGGGCCGTGCCGCCGACGAGCAGGGTCTGCGGGCCTATCAGTCCCAGGTGGCGCGTGGCGAGACCGCCGCGGTGGCGCTCGAGATGCTGCGCTCCACCGAGTTTCGCGAGCGCATGGCGGCGCGGCGCTGACGCCCGGCACCTCGCGGGCTGGCGGTGGGCCTGCGCGCACGATACGATCCGCGTGCCGCAGGCCATACTCGTTTCCGGAGCCCGAATGGAGACACTGACCCAATCCGCCGTCGATTTTTCGCTTTCGCCCGAGCAGCGCGCCATCCAGGAGACCGCGCGCGAGTTCGCCCGCCGCGAGGTCGACCCGATCGTCGACGAGATCGACGAGGCGCAGACGTTCCCGCTGCGAGGTGATGCGCAAGGCGGGCGAGCTCGGCTTCCTCGGCATCATCTTTCCCGAGGAGTACGGCGGCGCGGGCCTCGGCTACGTCGAGTACGTGCTCGTGGTCACCGAGCTGTCGAAGGTCGATCCCTCGGTCGGCATCAGCGTCGCGGCGCACAACTCGCTGTGCACCAACCACATCTACAAGTTCGGCAACGACGAGCAGCGGCGAGCGCTGGGTGACGCCGCTGGCGCGCGGGCGAGAAGATCGGCGCCTGGGCGCTGACCGAGCCCGGCGCCGGCTCCGACGCCGCCGGCGGCGCGCACCCGCGCCGAGAAAGGTCGACGGCGGCTGGGTGCTCGAACGGCTCCAAGACGCTTCATGCACCCACGGCTCGGTCGGCGACATCTGCGTGGTCATGGCGGTCACCGAGCCGCGAGGGCCGCGCGCGGCGCAACATGTCGGCCTTCGTGCTGGAGAAGGGGATGGCGGGCTTCCGCTCCGGCAAGAAGGAGAACAAGCTCGGCATCCGCGCCTCCGACACCGCCGAGGTGATCATGGAGAACTGCTTCGTGCCCGACGGACCATCTGCTCGGCGAACGCGGGCGAGGGCTTCAACCAGGCGCTCGAGATCCTCGACGGCGGCCGCATCTCGATCGCGGCGCTGGGGCTCGGCACGGCGATCGGCGCCTACGAGACCGCGCTGCGCCTACGCCAAGGAGCGCGAGCAGTTCGGCAAGCCGATCGCCGCCTTCCAGGCCATCCAGTTCGCGCTCGCCGAGATGGCGACGCGCATCGCCGCCGCCGAGGCCCTGACCTTGGCGGCGGCGATCGGCGATGGACCGCACCGGCAAGGTGACCCTCAAGGCCTCCGAGGCCAAGCTCATGACCGGCGAGGCGGCGGTCTTCTGCTCCGAGCGCGGCGTGCAGATCCACGGCGGCTACGGCTTCATCAAGGACTACCGCGCCGAGAAGTACTACCGCGACGCCAAGATCTGCACCATCGGCGAGGGCACCAGCGAGATCCAGCGGCTGGTGATCGCCCGGCAGCTGCTGAAGGGCTGAGTCCGGCGAATGCCGGTCTCCGCCGCCATGGCTGACGACACTCTTCTCGTCCGCCGTCGCTCTCCCGCCAGCCGCGCGCCATCGGCGCGCGCCATCTCGCGCGTCGAGGACGGCGGCGACGGCCAGCGCGAGCTGGTGCAGGCGATCTATCCGCGCACCGGCCGCGCCAAGGTCGTGGGATCACCGGTCCGCCAGGAGCCGGCAAGAGCACCCTGGTCGATCGCCTCGCCCGTCATCTGCCGCGGGCGCGGCGAGACCGTCGGCATCCTGGCCGTCGATCCCACCAGTCCCTATACCGGCGGTGCGCTGCTCGGCGACCGCATCCGCATGCAGGCGCTCTACACCGACCCCGGGCGTCTTCATCCGCTCGATGGCGACGCGCGGCGCGATGGGCGGCCTGGCTCCGCGCCACCCGCGACGCGGTCGACGTGCTCGACGCCGCGGGCTTCGACTGGGTGCTGGTGGAGACCGTGGGCGTCGGCCAGGACGAAGTCGACGTCGTGCGCATGCGTCGACACGGTGCTGGTGGTGACCGCTTCCCGGGCTGGGCGACGACATCCAGGCGATCAAGGCCGGCATCATGGAGATCGCCGACGTCTTCGTGATCAACAAGGCCGACCGCGAGGGCGTCGAGCGCACCGCCCGCGACCTGCAATCGGCGCTCGAGATCGACGAGGCGATGGGAGCCTGGCTGCCGCCGATCGTCAAGACCGTGGCCTCGCTCAGCCGCGGCATCGAGGACCTGGTGGCGGCGATCGAGGCCCACCGCGCGCACCTCGAATCGAGCGGCGAGCTCGAGGAGCGCCGCCGCGATCATTTGCGGCTGCGCGTCGAGATGGTGCTCAAGGACCGGGTCCTGGCGGCGGCCAGCGAGCATCTGGGGCTCGACCGCGGAGGTCGAGCGCGCCTTCGCCGACAAGGTCGATCCCTACACCGTCGCCGACCGCGTCTTCACCGGCGTCACCCGGCTGGGGGAGGGCTCGTGATCGGCAAGATCGCCCACGTCGGCATTGCGGTGCGCTCGATCGACGAGTCGCGCGGCGTGTGGGAGGCGCTGGGACTTCGGATCGAAGCTATCGAGGACGTTCCGCACGAGGGCGTGCGGGTGGCGTTCCTGGCCTGCGGCGAGAGCCATATCGAGCTGCTGGAGCCCTTCGGCGCCGACTCGCCGATCGCCAAGTTCCTGGACAAGCGCGGGCCCGGGCATCCACCACCTCTGCCTGGCGAGCGACGACGTGCGCGCCGACGATGCCGGCGCTCCGCGCCGCCGGCCTCGAGCTGCTGCGGCCCCGAGCCGACCCGCGGCGCCGGCGGCTGCTGGGTGCAGTTCGTCCACCCCAAGAGCGCCGGGGGAGTGCTGCTGGAGATTTCGCAGGAGGAGTGAGCCTCCGGCCGCCGGATATGATCCCCTCCACATCGAGGTCATGTCCATGAAACCCGGTTCCGCGGTACTCCTGCATCTGATCAACCCCACCGAGAAGTTCTGGGGCGTGCTCGAGTCGCTCGAGCCGGTGGGGGTCGTGGTACGGGCGATCAATCTGTCGAGCTTCGACGACTGGATGGCGCAGGCCGCGCGCCACGAAGGACGCGACCAGGGGCTCGGCCTGGTGACCATGTTCGTGCCGCTTTTCCGCGTCGAGCGCGTCTTCCTCGACGAGCAGGTCGGCGAGGTCGAGAGCTATCGCCAGCGCTTTCGCCGCCGGGTCGGCGTGTCGATCGAGGACTACCTCGGGCTGACCGACGCCGGCGACGCGACTGCGGCCGAGATCCCCTCGTGAGCCCGGCCGACCGAGCCTTGCGGCGGCGATGATGATTCCCAAGCCGCCGTTCGTTGGGGATCTCACCGAGAGCGAGGAGATCGCCCGCTTCGAGGCGCTGAAGCCGCGCCTGCTCGAGGTCTGGGACGTGCTCATGCTGCGCGAGGAGGAGCCCCACACCTCGGTGGTGGTGCCCTCGATGACCCTCGACCAGGAGGAGCTGCGCAAGATCCCGGGCGCCGCATACTACGAAGAACGCCTGCTCTTCCTGCTCATCCGGCTGCGCAATCCCAAAGCCCGGGTGGTGTTCGTCACCTCGATGCCGCTGCACCCGATGATCCTCGAGTACTACTTCGAGCTGCTCGCCGGCACGCCAGCGAGTCACGCCCGCTCGCGGCTCACCGTGCTCTGCGCCCACGACGCCTCGCCCCGGCCGCTGACCCAGAAAATCCTCGAGCGCCCGCGGCTGATCGAGCGCATCCGGGCAGGCATTCCGGATCCCTCGCGCGCCTACTTGACGGTGTTCAACTCGACGCCGCTCGAGCGCCAGCTCGCCGTGCTGCTCGACATTCCGCTGAACGGCGTCGATCCACGGCTGTCCCATCACGGCACCAAGTCGGGGAGCCGCAAGATCTTCCGCGACGCCGGCGTGCCGATGCCGGAGGGCTTCGAGGACCTGCGCACCGAGACCGACGTGGTCGAGGCGCTGGTCGAGCTGCGCGAGCGCCGTCCCGGCCTGCGGCGGGCGGTGGTCAAGCTCGACGACAGCTTCTCGGGCGAGGGCAACGCGGTCTTCACCTATCCGGAGGAGACGACTCAAAAGACGGTTCGCGCCGGCCTCGACGCCCTGGAGTTCGCGGTGCCTAGCGAGAATCGTCCGCACTACTTCACCAAGTTCGAGCGCATGGGCGGCATCGTCGAGGAGTTCATCGAGGGCCGCGAGAAGACCTCGCCCAGCGTGCAGTTGCGCATCACGCCGCATGCCACGGCGGAGCTGATCTCGAGTCACGATCAGATCCTGGGCGGCCCGCGGCAGCAGGTCTTCCTGGGTTGCACCTTCCCGGCCCACGACGACTATCGCGTCGCCATCCAGGTGATGGCGACGAAGATCGGCGAGGAGCTGGCGCGTCACGGCGTGGTGAGCCGGTTGGCGGTCGATTTCCTCGCCTGGCGGGATCGACCCGACGAGCCCTGGAATCTGGCGGCGCTGGAGATCAACTTGCGCATGGGTGGCACGACGCACCCGTACCTGGCGCTGCGTTTCCTCACCGGCGGCAATCTCGATCCGGAGACCGGCCTCTTCCACGCACCCGGCGGCCATACGGTCGGCTATCGCGCCACCGACAATCTGCAGTCGCCGAGTTACCGCGGCCTGTTGCCCGACGATCTGATCGACATCCTCACGTACAACCGCCTGCACTACAACCACCGCAAGGAAACCGGATCGATCTTCCACATGATCGGCGCGGCCTCCGAGTTCGGCAAGCTGGGCCTGACGGTGATCGGCCGCGAGCGCCAGGAGATCGACTCCCTGTACGACCACACCCTCGAAGTTCTCGACCGCGAGACGAGTTGGGGCCGCACCAGCCGCCGCTGAACGCCGGGCACGTGCTCGCCGAGCTCGAGCGAATGGGCTCGAAGGGCGGGCGCGACGGCCTGGCGCGTTACGGCATTCAGGCGCCCAAGGCGTTCGGCGTGCCGATGGCGAAGATCCAGAAGCTGGCCAAACAGCTGGGTCGCGACCACCAGCTTGCCGCGGCGCTCTGGAAAAGCGGTTGGTACGACGCCCGCCTGCTCGCCGCCTACGTCGACGAGCCAGAGAAGGTCACCGCCGCCCAGATGGATCGCTGGTGCCGCGACTTCGACAACTGGGGCATCGCCGACACCGTGTGCTTCGTGCTCTTCGACCGCACCCCGCACGCCTTCGCCAAGGTCGCCAAGTGGTCGCGTCTGAGCGGCGAGTTTCAGCGCCGCGCCGGATTCGCGCTGCTGGCTTCCCTGGCGGGGCACGACAAGACGAGCGGTGACGAGGCCTTCCGGCGTGGCTTCGAGCTCATCGAGAAGGCCGCCGCCGACCAGCGCAATTTCGTCAAGAAGGGCGTCAGTTGGGCGCTGCGGATGGTTGGCCGCCGCAGCCTCGCGCTCCACCGGGAAGCCGTCGACCTGGCTCGCCGGTTGTCGGTTTCGGCCGATCCGACCGAGCGCTGGCTGGGAAAGGACGCCCTGCGCGACCTCGGCAAACCCGCCGTCCTGGCCAAGCTCCGACGGCGGTAACGGGGGCTAGAACACCACGTTCTGAACGTAGAAGGCGCTGGTCTCCATCTGCTTCTGGGCCAACTGGGTGGCGAGCTCGGGGGTGAGAGTGAACTCGCCGGCCCGCTCGCGTGCCGAGCTGTTCATCGACACCTCGAAGGCGTTGAGACCACGGGCCCGCATCTGGAGCAACACCGCCGCCGCCGCTTCGAGTGAGCGGAAAATCGCCGCTTCGGAGTTGGTGGTGATCTCCAGCAGCGCGCGGTCGCCGCGGCTGCCGCGGTAGATCAGGACGTCCTCGATGCCCTTGGCGCGCAGTTGCTGCTTGATCTCTGCCGCCACTTCGAGGCGCGGCATTGGAGTTCGCGGCAGGCTGGAGAAGCCCGCCGCGTTTCCGCCGGTCGTGGGAGCCGCGGGCGCTGCCTCGCGCCGCGTGGTCGACGCTGAGGGTGACGCCGGGACCCCCGGAGCGGTGGCGGCGGGGCGGGAGGCGATGAGGTCCTTTAGCTGCGGACGCGGCGGCGCCTGCGGTTCGTTCGAAGGCAGGGTTTCCTTTCCCTTCTCGTCGAGCACCACCGCGGTGCCGTAGTTGCTCTGATTGGCCAACCGCGAGCGCTCTTCGTCGATTTCGGAGAGCTTGATCGAGGTCCGCGTGCCGTTCTGCAGCACGATGAACGCCATATCGCCCTGCACCTGGTACTTGTCTTTTGCCACCAGCTTGGAGCCGTCCTTGAGATAGACGGTGTAAGCCCACGACGCGGAGGCGGCGAGAGCGAGCGCGAGGCCGACGGCGACGATCTTCGAACGCATGGCAGCTCCTTCCCAGACTCGAATCGGAGTATAGCGCTTGGGCCCCGCCTCCCGCCTGTTAGGATTCGCCCCCGATGGCACGCCCCGACGCTCGTGACGCGCTGCTGGTGCTCGAAGACGGCTCGGTTTTCGAGGCCCGTGGCGTGGCGCCCGGCACGCGCTTCGGCGAGGTGGTGTTCAACACCTCGATGACCGGGTACCAGGAAATCCTCACCGACCCCTCGTATCGCGGCCAGATCGTGGTCATGACCTTGCCGCACATCGGCAACTACGGCACCGCCGAGATGGTGGCCGAGTCGCAGAAGCCGTGGGTCGAGGGCTTCGTCGCCCATCAGTTCACTCGCCGGCCCTCTGGGCCGACGCACGAGGAGGACCTGGTGAGCTACCTGCGCCGTCACGGCGTGCCGGCTGCGGAGGGCCTCGACACCCGCGCCCTGGTGCGCCGGCTTCGCGATCGCGGCGCGATGCGCGGAGTGCTCACCACGGAGCGCAGCGACACCGCGGCACTGCAGCGCGAGCTGCAGGATTTCCCCTCGATGGCCGGCCGCGCGCTGGTCGACGAGGTGACCTGCGCAGAGCCCTACGAAATGGCGCCGACCGGCGGCGGTCCGGCGCGCTTCCATCTCGGGGTCTACGATTTCGGGGTCAAGGCCAACATCCTGCGCTCGCTGTGCGACCGCGGCGCGCGCCTGACCGTCCTGCCGGCGCGGACCTCGGCCCGCCGGTGCCTCGACCTCGGCGTGGACGGCGTGGTGCTCTCGAATGGCCCTGGCGATCCCGAGCCCCTGACCTC
Organism: Thermoanaerobaculia bacterium; assembly: GCA_963821905.1. GTDB lineage: Bacteria > Acidobacteriota > Thermoanaerobaculia > Multivoradales > JAGPDF01 > CAWGFP01. The sequence continues at coordinate 262,463 of CAWGFP010000012.1, forward strand.
GATCATCGAGACGGTGCGCGAGCTCGCGGATTCGGGCACGCCGATTTTCGGCATCTGCCTCGGCCATCAGCTGCTCGGCCTGGCGATGGGCGGCAGCACCTTCAAGCTCAAGTTCGGCCACCACGGCGGCAATCAACCGGTGCGCGACCTGGTCACCGGCAAGGTTTCGATCACCAGCCAGAATCACGGCTTCGCGGTCGATCCAGAGAGCCTGCCGGGCAACTGCCGGGTCACCGAGATCAATCTCAACGACGGGACGGTGGAAGGCTTCGCGGTCGAGGGCAAGCCGATCTTCTCCGCCCAGTATCATCCCGAGGCGGCACCCGGCCCGCACGACGCGGCGCCGCTCTTCGATCTATTCCTGCGCGCCCTGCCCGCCGCTCCAACCGCTGCGGCGCGCTGATCTGCGCCGCCGGCCGCGGTCATGCCTCTCGCTCTCGAAATCGCCTGGCGCTACATGCGGGGCCGGCGAAGTCATCTGCTCTCCGGCACGGCGCGGGCCGCGCTCGCCTCGACCGCGATCGGCACCACCGCGATGGTGATCGCCATGGCGCTCATGACCGGTTACCGGGACGAGCTGCAACGCCGATTGGTGGCGGGCACCGCGGCGGTAGTCGCCTACCCGTTGCTCGACGAGCGCGGCGGCTCGATGCTGGCGGAGGAGACGCTGACGACACTGCGCGCCCTGCCCGGTGTCGAAAGGGTGGTGCCGGTCGCCTACGGCCAGGGCACGCTGACCAGCGCGGCGGCGCCGCAGGGCGTGGAGGTCACGCTGCGCGGAGTCGAGCCCGGCGAGGTTCTCGGCGGCCGGCGCTTCACCTTGGCGGCGGACCCGGAAGGTATCCCGGCGGTGGTGTTGGGCGAGGAGCTGGCGCACCGGCTGGGCGTCGGCCGCGGCGATTTGCTGCGTGCCGCGCTGCTCGGTTTTCGCGACGGCCGAGCGAGCTTCGCTTACGAGACGCTGCGGGTCGAAGACACTTTCGCCACGGGTTTTTCCGAGTACGACCGCGAATGGGCCCTGGTCGACCGCGGGCGCGCCCGACAGCTGGGCGCCGCCCCGGGCGCCGAGCTCTACGAGTTCCGGCTCACCGACCCGCGCCAGGCGCCGCAGGTGGCAGCGGCGGCGCGCATCGCGCTGGGGCCGCGCTATCTGGTGAGCGAATGGCAGGACATGAATCGCGAGCTCTTCACCGCCCTGCGGGTGCAGCAGTACGCGCTCTTCCTGGTGCTCGGATTGATCGTGGTGGTGTCGACGTTCAATGTCGCTTCGACGCTGGTCGTCCTGGTGCGCGAGCGCATGCGCGACGTCGGAGTCCTCACTGCCATGGGCCTCTCGCCGGCGGCGGTGCGTGTCTTGTTCGTCGCCTATGGCGGCGTGCTCGGCGGTGCCGGCACGTTGCTCGGCGTCGGGATCGGCGCGCTGGCGTCGTGGCTCCTCGACACCTTCCGCCTGATTCGTTTCGGGCCCGACGTGGCGGCTATCTACTTCTTGAATTCGGTGCCTTTCGAGGTCACCGTGCGCGACCTAGCGGCGGTCTTGCTGTTCGCGGTGACGGTCAACCTCGTTGCCTGCCTCGCCCCCGCCTGGCGCGCCGCCCGCCTGGAGCCGGCCACGGCCCTGCGCTACGAGTAACCGGGCGCGCGCGCCTGATACATTTCGACGCATGACGGAGGGCTTGCGGCTCGGAGCACGCTGGCGCATGGGGTTGCGGCGCCTGCGTGGCTGGCGCCGCGGGCTCGACTTCGCCCTCGCTCGCCGCTTCGGACTCGCGACCCGCGAAGACCGGCTGTTCTTCCTCCTGATTCCGCTGGTCGGCTTGCTGGCCGGTGTCTTCGGGCTCGTCATCACCAGTTGATCGCGCTTTTCCAGACCGCGCTGTGGGGCTCGGGGGAGGAGATCCTCACCCGGGCGCGCAACGCGCCGGCCTGGCTGCGGGTGGTAGCGCCGGCGATCGGCGGCGCGATCGTCGGTCTGATCGCCTGGCGGGCCAAGGCGGCGGTGGGAGGTCACGGCATCTCACGGCTGCTCGAGGCGGTGGCGCTGCGCGGGGGACGGGTGCCGGCCAAACCGGCGCTGCTCTCCGCTGCCGCCGCGGTGGCGACCGTCGGCAGCGGCGGCTCGCTGGGGCGCGAGGGACCGATGATCGGGCTCGGCGCGATGGTCGCCTCGTGGCTCGGCGATCGCTTGAAGCTGCCCGCCCACCGGCTCAAGGTGCTGGTGGGTTGCGGCGCCGCGGCGGGCATGGCGGCGACCTACAACACCCCGATCGGCGGCGCGCTGTTCGCGATGGAGGTCATCCTCGGCAATTTCGCGCTCGACATCTTCGGCCCGATCGTCGTCGCTTCGGTGCTCTCGACCTTCGTCGCGCGCAGCTTCCGCGGCGCCGCGCCGATCTACGCCGCTCCCGGCTACGCGCTGGTGAGCGGCTGGGAGCTGCTCGCCTATCTCGTGCTCGGGCTGGTGGGCGCGATCGTGTCGGTGCTCTTCGTGCAGGTCGTGCGGCTGGTAGCCAGCTCCTTCGCCAGGGCCACCTGGCTGCCGATCGCCGCGCGACCGGTGGTGGGCATGACGCTGGTGGGTCTGATCGGGCTCTACGTGCCCTACGTCTTCGGCAACGGCTTCGACACCATCACGCTGGCGCTGCACGAGCAGCTGCCGCTCGTCTTGCTGCTCACCCTGCCGGCCGCGAAGCTTCTCGCCACCGCGCTGACCGCCGGCAGCGGCGGCGCAGGGGGACTGTTCACGCCGTCGCTCTTCTTCGGCGCCCTGGTCGGCGGCGCCTACGGCTGGGGCGTGCACTCGCTGTGGCCGGAAGTCACCGGGCCCTACGGCGCCTACGCCGCGGTCGGCATGGCGGCGATCGCCGCCGGCACCAGCCATGCGCCGATCTCGGCGATCCTCATCCTCTTCGAGTTCACCGGCAACTACGATCTCATCCTGCCGCTCATGGTGGCCTCGATCACCTCGAGCCTGCTCGCCCGCAGGCTGTCGCGCCATTCGATCTACACCGAGGCGCTGGCGCGGCGCGGCGTCGAGCTCTCCCTGCGCATGGAGGAGGCGGTGCTCGCCGGGGTCTCGGCGCGCGACCTCATGCGCGAGGACACCGAGACGCTGCAACCGGACGACCCGTACCGCCGCGTAGTGGACCGCTTCCTCGCCACTCGCCGCCAGCGCCTGTTCGTGGTCGACGAGGAGGGCCGCTTGCGCGGCGCGGTGTCGCTGCACGACATCAAGCACATGCTGGCGAATCCCGAGCAGCCCGCCACCGCCCACGACCTCATGGTGCCGGTGCCGCGGGCGCTACGCGAGACCGACCGCCTGCACCGCGCCGCCGAGGCTTTCGCGCAGCAGGATTTCGAGCGCCTGCCGGTGGTCGGCGAGGCCGGGCACTACAGCGGCCTGCTCGCCAAGCGCGACCTGCTGGCGGTCTACGCCCAGGAGGTGCTAGGGCGCCCGGCGCTGCTGGCTACCTTCGTCTCCAGCGACGGCGCGGCCAGCCGCAACTACGTCGAATTGCCGCCGGACTTCTCGGTGCGCCGCGTCGAGGTCCCATCGCGTTTCGCGTCGCGCACCCTCGAGGAGTCGCGTTGGCCGCAGACCACCGGCACGCGCGTGCTCGAGATTCTCCGCCGTGTCGGCAACGGCGCCGAGGAGCGGGTGATTCCCGAAGCTGCCACGCGGCTGGAAATCGGTGACGCGCTCCTTTTGCTCGGACCCACCGCCGCGATCGAGGCGCTCGAGCGCGGTGAGATCCGCCAGAGTGAGGCGGAAGTGCGTGCCGGAATCGACTGAGGAGATCGCCCGGCTCCTCGCCCGCCTCCCCGGCCATCCGGGCCTGTGCGCCGACTGCCTGCACCTTCGCTTCGCGGTTTCCCCGCGCAGCATCTTCGTGCGGTGCGGGCTCGCCGAGACCGACGCTCGTTTCCCGCGCTATCCGCCGCTGCCGGTCCTCCGCTGCGCCGGCCATGAGCCTCGCCCGCTCGATGTGAGGCGGGAATAGTCCCCCAGGCGTGGAGGGTTACGGCGGGTTAGTCAGGACAACGATTCGGCTAGGGGGCAGGTCATGAGCGAGCTGCGGGCCAACGTCCTGGATGGGATCGGCAACACGTCGCTCCTGGCTCTGCGCAGGATCACGGTGAACGGCGTTCGCATCCTGCTCAAGCTCGAGAGCGAGAATCCCACCGGCAGCATGAAGGACCGTATGGCGCTCGCCATGGTCGAGGCGGCGGAGGCCGACGGGCGACTCCGTCCGGGAGGTTTCGTGGTCGAGTACACCGGCGGCAGCACCGGGGTCTCGCTGGCCATGGTCTGCGCGGTGAAGGGCTACCCCCTGCGGGTCGTGACCTCCGACGCTTTCGCCAAGGAAAAGCTCGAGCACATGAGGGCGCTCGGCGCCGACCTCCAGGTTCTGCGCAGCGACAGCGGAGGTATGACGGAGAAACTGACTCGCGACATGGTGGAGGCGGCGCGGTTGATCGCCGAGCAGCCGGGCAGCTTCTGGACCGATCAATTGAGGAATTCCGACCCACTGGCGGCGTATCACGCGATGGCGGAGGAGATCTGGAGGCAGACCGGCGGACGGGTCGATGGCTTCGTGCAGAGCGTCGGGACCGCCGCGTCCCTGCGCGGCATCGCCGAGGGCCTGCGCCGCCGCCGCCCGGGCTTGCGCGTCATCGCCGTCGAGCCGGCCGAGTCCCCGGTTCTGTCGGGCGGCAAGTCGGGGTCGCACAAGATCGACGGAGTCGGCGCGGGATTCGTGGTGCCGCTCTGGCAGGACGGCCTCGCCGACGACATCGAGCGCGTCTCCACCGACGAGGCCAACGCCATGGCCAAGCGCCTGGCCAAGGAGGAAGGCCTGTTCGGCGGGACCTCGACCGGTGGCAACGTCGTCGCGGCGCTGCGTCTGGCGGAGCGCCTCGAGCCCGGAGCGACCATCGTCACGGTGATGTGCGATACAGGCATGAAGTACCTGAGCAAGGCGTAGCCCGAGGCACCGAAACTGCAGGGCGAGTCCGCCATGGAAAGCCGCTCGGGAATGGTCTGGCGCAGGCTCGACGTTCCTGGCCGTGACGCGGCTACGCTGAATCAGAGTGAGAAAGGCTGGCTAGTCGTAGGGGAGGCCGAGTTCGTCGACGAAGGACGGGCCTGCCGGCTGCAGTACTCGATCGACCTGAGCCCTGCATGGCACACGCGATCGGTGGCCGTGGCCGGGTCGAACGGGGAGCGCAAGATCGACCTCGCGGTTCGCGTCGACCGCGGGCAGCGCTGGACGATGAATTGGCGCCAGGTGCCGTCGATTGCGGATTGTCTCGACATCGACCTGGCGTTCACGCCGGCGACCAACACGCTCCCGATCCGCCGGCTCGACCTGCCGGTGGGCGAGTCGGCACGAGTGGTCGCCGCGTGGCTGCGATTCCCCGAGCTCGATCTCGAGCCGCTGGAGCAGGTCTACCGGCGTGTGGATGCGAACCACTACGACTACCGCGCGCCCGAGAGTGGCTTTCAGGCCGTTCTCACGGTAACTCCCGAGGGCTGGGTGGTCGACTATCCTGGTCTCTGGGTAGCCAACGCGCGGTAAGCGTAGAGTTTGTACCGCGAGGTCAAGCCAATGACTGTATCGGTCTTCGTCGGCGCCAGCGTCGACGGTTTCATCGCGCGCCCAGGCGGCGAGCTCGATTTCCTGCCCGCCAACGCCGAGCCGCACGGTTACGACGAGTTCATCGCCGGCATCGACGCCATCGTGATGGGTCGCAACACCTTCGAGACCGTGCTGGGCTTCGGTGAGTGGCCGTACGGTGAGCGGCGCGTGGTCGTGCTCAGCAGCCGGCCGCTCGATCTGTCGGCACTGCCGGCAACGGTCGAGCAGATGTCCGGAGAGCCGGCGGCGATCGTCGACCGGCTGGAAACGAGCGGCGCACACAGTCTCTACATCGATGGCGGGGTCACCATTCAGCGGTTTCTCCGCGCCGGTCTCGTGGATCGGCTCATCGTGACTCGCGTGCCGGTATTGATCGGGGAGGGGATCGCGCTCTTTGGCCTGCTGGAGCGCGACATCCGGCTGCGACACGTCGGCACTCGGACCTTTGCCAGCGGGTTGGTGCAGAGCGAGTACGATGTCCTCTCCTGACGCATGAGCATTCGAGTGGTTCGGTTAGGCAGCCCGCGCCAGCCCGGCGAGGGCGTGCGGCTCGGCACCGTGCGCCGTCCGCCGCGCGGAGTGCCCAAGAACGCCTACGCCAAGGAGGATTGGTTCGACGTCTGGCTGCCGAACCTGGCGCCGAGCGCCGAGCTCATGAGCTGGATCCACTCGGCCGAGCCGACCGACGTGCACTGGCGCCGCTTCAGCCAGCGCTATCGGAAGGAGATGGCGCAGCCCGACGCCGCCCACGTCATCGCCACGCTGGCCGCGCTCTCCCGCGAGGCCGACTTCTCGGTCGGCTGCTATTGCGAGGACGAGTCCCGCTGCCACCGCTCCCTGTTGCGCGACCTCCTGCGCCACGCCGGCGCCGACGTTCGGTGACAGGCACCGAAGTTCGCCGACGTTCAGTGACAGGCACTGAAGTTTCGGTAGGCAGCGCTGGCTCTAACTGCGGCAGCGGGGTGCGTTACGGCGCAGGTGGACTGTGGAAAATGGGTCCGAAAACGGTCACCTTTTCGGCAGGCCTTTGACTTGTAATCCGCGGGCGGTGAGTAGGGTCGCGATGCGCTGGCGGCGGTCGCCTTGGAGCTCGATGGTGCCGTCGCCGACCGTGCCGCCGGTGCCGCAGGCTTTCTTGAGGGCGCGGGCCAGCTCGTCGAGGAAGGCGGCGTTCTTGGGCAGGCCGTCGATCACCGTCACTTCCTTGCCGCCGCGGCCGCTCTTTTCGAGCCGTAGCTTGGCGACGATCGTCTTCGGTACCGCTTCCTCGACGCGCTCGCCGCAGCGGCAGAGATCGACCGGCCAGCCGCACTTGGGGCAGGTGCGGCCTTTCTCGGTGGAGTAGACGGGCCTTCCGCTGCTCATGACGACGAGCGCCTCAGCGCCAGCGACAGCACGGCGTTGAGCAGGATGCCCAGCGTCATCGCGATCACCACGCCGTTGGAGAGAAACAGCTTCGCCAACGGCGGCAGAGTGGCGAACCACTCCGCCTTGCCGCTCGCTGCGAGCGGCAGGGTGAGCGCGGCCGCGAGAGTCAATGCGGTGGTGAGGAGATAGACCTCGTCCTTCTTGCCGCAGGTCAGCAGGCGTAGGCCGGCCACGGTGATCATTCCGCAGACCACGAGGAACACCGCCCCGACCACCGGACGCGGAATCAGCACCAGCAGCGTGCCGAGCTTCGGCGATAGCCCATAGAGGAGGAGGATGATCGCCGCCACCTGCACCACGCGGCGGCTGGCGACCCGGGTGGTGGCGATGACGCCGGTGTTCTGGCAGTAGGTGGTCAGCGGCAGCGCGCCGATGAAGGGCGCCAACGCCGAGGCGATGCCTTCGAGCGTGATGCCGCGGTGCATGTGCCGCACCCGATAGATGACTCCCGGAGACCGCGCAGGTGCCGGCGTAGTCGCCGATCGCTTCCGCCATCGAGCCGATGTAGCCGATCAGCACTCCGGACACCGCTCCGCCCACCAGCTCCCAGCCCAGACCACGGTGCCAGCCGAAGACGAAGAGTCGCGGCAACCCGAACCATGCGGCGCGACGCACGGCTTCGAAGTCGGCGAGTCCCAGCAAGCCGGCCCCGCCGACGCCGCAGATCAGGAGACTGAAGAGGATGGCGCCGCGGGCGAGGATGCCGGCGCGCCGGTGATGCCCGAGGACGGTGAGCAGCACGACCGACGCAGCAGTTGCAGCGGCGAGTCCGAGCATCGCCGGCCGGGGGTCGGCAAACAGCCAGCCGCCCGCAACTCGGGCCAGCGTCAGGCCGATGGTGACCACGATGAGCCCGCAGACATAGGGCGGCAGGAAGCGTCGCAGCTTCGAGAGCACGCCCTAGGCGCCGACGGCGGTCTCGAACACCCCGGCGACGAAGCCCGCCATCCACATCGCCGGCGCTCCGAAGAGCGCGCCCGCCGATGGCCATCGCGCCCGAGTCGGTGGCTGACGGACCGAGCACCGACGGCAGCCGGTTGCCCCACGTGGCGTTGGCGAAGGTGGCGAGGCCCATCAGCACGAGGCAGGCGGAGATCATGTATGCGGCTTGTTCTGCGCCGTAGCCCACCGCGCCCGCCACGACCAGCGGCAGCACGAACGGAGAGACGTCGACCAGCGTGTGCTGCCAGGCGTAGAGCAGCGTCTCGAGCGGCGGAGGCACGTCGTCGACACCGTAGTCCGGGACCACGGCCTCGAGGTCCTCCTCCCACACTCTGGCGTCGCCGGGATGCTCGCGGTCGCTCATCGAGGAGTCATTTTCGCTGGATGCGGCGGCATCTTACTGCGAAGCGAGTCGTAAGCTCTCGACGGAATCTTGAAGGCGTGAACGCGGGTCGAACACCTATGCTGGCGGGCCGGGCGGGCTTGCGCCGTATCCGGACGCATAGCGCAGGGTGGCGAACGGAAATCATCGACACAATCCAGCGCGTTGCAGCAACTCTGCCGGGGACGAGCGGTCGCTGCGCGATGGGCGAGAGGGTGTCAGCCCGAGCGCCAGCGGTGGAAGTGGGTCAAAGCGAGCGCTGCGACGCTCCAAGGCGATGGTTTGGGCACAGTGCCACGAGCGAGGACGCACCACGGCCGGTGAATCCGCGCAAGCCACGCCACGCGTAGCAGTTGAACGATGCAGTCGTCGCGATTGCTCGCCTGGTATCGCGGTTGCTCTCCTGGCGCGTCCGAGATGGCGGATCCTCCGCCGCCTCGGACGAAAAGGAGAGTTGCGCGATGCGAAGGAAACTCATCTTCCTGCTCGGGGTGGCGGCGCTGATGGTGGGCCCGCTCCAGGCGCAGGAGCAGACCGGCGGCATCGAGGGTGTCGTCAAGGACGCCGAAGGCGCGGTGATGCCCGGCGTGACGGTCGAAGCGACGAGCTCGTCGATCGGTACTCTGGTGGCGAGCACCACCGAGAGCGGCACCTATCGTTTTCCGCGCTTGCCCTCCGGCGTCTACACGGTGAAGGCGACGCTCGACGGCTACAAGCCCGCGGCGGCGCAGGGAATCACCCTGCAACTCGGGCAACTCCTGACAGTGAACCTGATGCTCGAGGTCGGCTCGTACGAGGAAACCATCGTCGTCACCGGCGAGAACGCGCAGATCGACGTCACCCAGAGCGCCACCTCGACCTCGGTGTCGCGGGAGCAGATCTCACTCATCCCCAAGGGCCGTGACTTCTCGTCGGTCGTCACCCAGGCGGCCGGCGCCTCGAACGAGGGCATGCTGGGCGGGTTGTCGATCGACGGCGCCTCGGGCTCCGAGAATCGCTTCGTGATCGACGGCACCGACACTACGCAGCCGATGGACGGCGTGCAGGGCCAGATGATGATCACCGACTTCGTCGAAGAAGTGCAGGTGAAGACCGCTGGCTACGCCGCCGAGTACGGCGGAGCGGTGGGCGGCGTCATCAACGTCATCACCAAGAGCGGCACCAACGATTTCGCAGGCACGTTGGGCGTCTACTACACCGACTCTTCGTGGGAGGGCGACGAGCGCCCGACGTTCCGAGAGGACGAGCCGCCCGCCTATCAGCGGACATTCGAGAAGGACGATGTCACGACGATCGAGCCCGGCTTCTCGCTCGGCGGCCCGATCGCCCGCGACAAGGCGTGGTTCTTCGTTGCCTACCAGCCGGCGCTCAGCCAGACCGAGCGCACTCCGGTGGGCAGCGCCTTCACCGCTTCGCAGGATGAGCAGAGCGATTACGGCGCCGCCAACATCAAGGGCAACGTCGGGTCACGCCTGCTCTACAAGGTGGGCGCCACCTTCTCACCCAACCAGGTCGAGGGCTCGCTCCCGGAAGAGGACGGCTCGACGCCGGCGAGCGCCGACTTGAGCGTCGACACCGACACCCCGACGTCTAGCTACTCCGCCTACACCGACTACGTGCCGTCGAGCACCTTCTATCTCAGCGCTCGGCTGGGCTACTACGACACCGACAGCCAGACCGACGGCGTCGAGGCGACGGACCGGATCTTCTTCAGGAACGGCAGTATTCCGTTGCCGGAGTCCGATCCGCGCTATCAGCCGACCGGCTTCTCCTCGGTTCCCGACGACTCGTTCAACAGCACCGACGCCGATCACTGGAAGCGCCAGACGGCGGGCATCGACGGCAACCTCTTCGCGACGGCCGCCGGCAGCCATTCGTTCAAGGCCGGCGTGCAGTACGAGAAGGTCGAAAACGACGTCTCGACCGGCGAGAACGGCAACCTCTACGAGATCCGCTGGGGCCTCGCCGACCGCTACGGTCTCGGCGTGCAGGGCACCCACGGCTCGGTGGCGGTGCGCCGCTTCCGCACCGAGGGTGCCGCGGAGTCGCGCAACCTCGGCTTCTACGTCCAGGACAGCTGGCAGATTCGGCCCAACTTCACGCTCAACGCCGGCGTGCGCACGGAGCGAGAGGAAGTGCCCAACTACGGCGCCCTGCGCGATCCATCGCTGCCGGAGAACGCCATCGAGTTCGACTATGACGACAAGCTCGCGCCGCGCCTCGGCTTCTCCTGGGATGTGATGTCGGACCAGCGTTGGAAGGTCTACGGCAGCTACGGCAGGTACTACGACATCACCAAGCTCGAGATGCCGCGCGGCTCGTTCGGCGCCGACCAGTGGGTGACCCACGTCTACGAGCTCAACACCCTCGACTGGCATACCCTGCCGGCGGCCTGCGTCACCGCCGAGAACAGCCTGACGCAGAATCCCTGCCCGAGCCTCGGCCCCCAGGCGACGCGCGACCTGCGGGCGCCGGCCGACCCCGCGACGGCGATCGATCCCGACCTGCGGCCGATGGGCAACGAGGAATATCAAATCGGCCTCGACCATCAGCTGACCCGGAACTCGGTGGTCGGCGTGCGCTACGTCAATAAGCAGCTGCTCGACACCATCGAGGACATCGGCTACCTGGTGCTGCACGAGGACGGCACGTCTTCCGAGGAATACATCATCGGCAATCCCGGCAAGGGCATCGTGGCGGGAGACCCGGCAGGTCCGGTGCCGCCGCAAGCCGAGGCGGTGCGGGAGTACCAGGCGGCCGAGCTGAGCTGGAGCCGCCGTTTCGTCGACAACTGGTCGCTGCGCGCCAGCTATACGTACTCCGAGCTCGAGGGCAACTACTCGGGTCTGGCATCGTCCGACGAGTTCGGCCGCACCGATCCCAACGTCGCCCGCTACTTCGACGGTCTCGCGTACGGCTACGACTCCCGGGGTGAATTCGTCGAGGGTGCCTTGAACACCGACCGGCCGCACACCGTGGAGGCGCAGTTGCTCTATCGCATGCCGTGGGGCACCAACCTCGGTCTGAGCTCGATGTGGGCCTCGGGCACTCCGGTGAGCACCCAGGGGACGTTCAACGGTGTGTTCATCCTGCCCTACGGCCGCAACGACCGCGGCCGCGGACCGGACCTCAGCCAGACCGACCTGCTGATCACGCATCCGTTCCAGATCGGCAGCTACCGCATCGAGGCGAGCCTCAACGTGCTCAACCTCTTCGACGAGGACAGCGCGACGCAGATCGGCGCCAACGCTTTCTTCGACGACGTCTGCGACTTCCTCGCCGACTGCTCGAACGAGTCGTATTTCACCAACCTGGTGCCGTACGACTTCAATTCCTTCATGCTGGCCAACGGCGCCACGCCGGATCCGGAGCTCGGCCGGGCCTTGGAGTATCAGGAGCCGCGCAGCGTGCGGCTGGGTTTGAAGTTCGTGTTTTGATCCTTGGCGCGGCGGCGGGGAGGTTCGCCTCTCCGCCGTCGTATCTGAAAGGAACGCATGACTCGAAAGGCGTTGTTGTTGCCGATCGCCGTACTGCTCCTCGCGCCCCGCGCTTCCGCCGCCCCGCGTCCCGTGGTCGTCGAGCTGTTCACGTCGCAGGGCTGCTCGAGCTGCCCGCCCGCCGACCGGCTCCTCGCCGCTCTCGGCCGCGAGCCGGGTGCGACGGTGATTCCTCTCGCTTACCACGTCGACTCCTGGAACTACCTGGGCTGGAACGATCCCTTTTCGAAGCGGGAGTGGACGCTGCGCCAGAACTTCTACGCCCGGGTGCTGGGTGGGCGTGGACCCTACACGCCACAGGCGGTGATCGACGGCGCGGCCGAGCTGGTGGGGTCGGACGAAGCCGGCCTGCGCGACGCGATCGCGCATGCCGCGAGTCAGCCCGCGGCGCAGGTGGCCCTATCGCTCCTGCCGGGCGGCGACGCGGTGAGCGTGGACATCACGATCGAGCTGCCGCCCAATCTCGCCGGCCGCAAGCTCGATGTCATGGCGGCCGTCTACGAAACCGGCCTCTCGACCGCCGTGCCACGCGGCGAGAACGGCGGCCGCACGCTTCTCGACGAGTACGTGGTGCGGACTCTGAAGCGCGCGGTACGGCTCGATGCCGACTCGACCACCGCGACCCACGCCACGAGCTCGCTGCCGCTGGCCAGGGACTGGGCGCGCGAGAACCTCGGCGTGGCGGTGTTCGTTCAAGACCCCAAGACCTTCACCATCCACGGTGCCGCCGCCGCGCCCCTGCGCTGACCCAGCAACCGGATCAGTTCGGCCGCAAGAATCGGAGTGTCTCTCGCTCGCCGGGTGCGTACGATGCCCTGCGTCGAGAGGAGACTTCACATGCACCGTACCGTCGAACCCGCGATCCTGTATTTCGGCACCCCCGTCGTCCTGGTGAGCTCGCTCAACGAGGACGGGAGTCCGAACGTCGCCCCGATGTCCTCCGCCTGGTGGCTCGGGCAGAACTGCATGCTCGGCTTCGGAGCGCGCTCGAAGACCCCGGCCAACATCCTGCGCACCGGCGAGTGCGTGCTCAACCTGGCGTCGGTCGCCGAGGTTGCGCACGTCGATCGCCTGGCGCGGACCACCGGCTCCGATCCGGTGCCGCCGCACAAGGTGGCGATGGGCTACCGGTTCGAGAGGGACAAGCTGGGGGTCGGCGGGTTGACGGCGGTTCCCTCGGATGTCGTGGCGCCGCCGCGGCTCCTCGAATGCCCGGTGCAGCTCGAGGCGACGCTCGCCGGCGTGCACCCGATCGCCGCCGGCGAGCCGGACCGGGCGGGCAAGCTGGTCGCGCTCGAGGTGCGCATCCAGCGCGTGCACATCGAGGAGGATCTGCTGATGGCCGGCCACCGGGACCGCATCGACCCGGACAAGTGGCGCCCGCTGATCATGAGCTTCACGCAGTTCTTCGGTCTGGGCCAGCGAGTGCACGAATCGGAGCTGGCGAAGATCCCCGAATCGGCCTACCGCTACTCCCCGGTTCCGCCGCCGGTACCGTCGCCGGAAATCAGGCTGGCGTGATGCCGGGCTGCGCGGGGAGCTGGTCGAGCAGGATCGCGATGGTCAGCATGCCGCGCTCGAAGTTGTCGATCGACAGCCATTCGTTGGGCGCGTGTGCGTTCTCGCCCGGCAGACCGAAGCCGAGCAGCAGGGAAGGCGCGCCCAACAAGCGTTCGAAGTCGGTGACCACCGGCAGCGAGCCGCCGTCGGCGACGATCGCGGGCTCGCGTCCGAACGTCGCGAGAGTGGCTCGCCGGGCGGCGCCGAGCAGCCATTCCGGCAAGTCGGCACGCCAGCCGGGCGATCCCTGGCGGTAGTCGAGCCGCACCTGGACTCCGCGCGGCGTCACGCGATCGAGGTGGGCGCGGATCAAGCGTTCGATCTCGCCGGGGTCCTGGTCGGGCACCAATCGGCAGGTGATCTTGGCGCTCGCCCGCGCGGGCAGCACGGTCTTGCTGCCCTCGCCCGTGTAGCCGCCGATGATCCCGTTGACCTCGCAGGTCGGCCGCATCCAGACGCGCTCGAGCACGCTGAACTCCGTCTCCCCGCCGAGCTCGCGTACTCCGGCTTCGACCCGGAAGCCCGCTTCATCGAAGGGCAGCTCGGCGATCCGCCGCCGCCATTCGACGGGCCACTCGCGCACCCGGTCGTAGAAACCCGGAATGGCGATGCGGCCGCTTTCGTCATGGAGTGTGGCGAGGATCCTTGCCAGCGCCATTGCTGGATTCACCACCGCGCCGCCGTAGGTGCCGGAGTGCAGGTCGCCCGACGGGCCGTCGACGAAGATCTCGAACCCGGCGATGCCGCGCAGCGCCGACAGAAGCGCCGGCAGGCCCGGCGCGAACATCGTCGAGTCGGAGATCACCACGGCGTCGCAGCGCAGCCGGCCGGCGTGAGTGGCGATGAAATCCGCCAGGTGCTCGCTGCCGGTTTCTTCCTCTCCTTCCGCCAGCAGCGATCACGTTCACCGGCAGGGCGCCGCGCAGCGCGAGTAGCGACTCGATCGCCTTGAGGTGGAGGAACAGTTGTCCCTTGTCGTCGGTGGCGCCGCGCGCGTAGATGCGCCCGCCGCGCAGCGCGGGCTCGAAGGGCGGTGTTGTCCCACAGCTCGAGTGGCTCGGCCGGCTGGACGTCGTAGTGGCCGTAGACCAGGATGGTCGGAGCGCCGGCCGGCGCTCCGTGCCATTCGCCGAGCACCACAGGATGGCCGGGAGTGGGGTTGATTTCGGCGCTCAGTCCCACGCTCCGCATCGCCTGCGCCAACCACTCCGCGGCGCGTGCGACGTCGCCACGGCGCTCCGGTTGGGTGCTGACGCTCGGAATGCGCAGAAACTCGAACAGCTCCTCGCGGATCCGCTCTCTATTGGCGCGGAACCAGGCCTCGAGGTCCTGGTGGGTCTGGATTTCACTCACGGCCGGCCTCCCTTTTGCAGCGGCAGTGTCTCACGGACCGCGACCGGGGGATTGGATCGCGGTGTGAACGTGGCAAACTGGGATTCGGACGGATCGAGATGGAGAAATCCAATGACGACGATTGAACTTCTTGAAGCCTTGCTCGAGCGCGAGTCGGCAATCTCCCGGCGCGCCTTGGAGCGTGTGCCCGAAGGCCGTAACGATTGGAAGCCGCACGAGAAATCGATGCAGATGGGTTATCTCGCCACGTTGGTTGCCACGATGCCAGCCTGGATCGCCATGGCGGTGCACCAGGATTTACTCGATCTGGCGCCGGTCGACGGCTCGGGCTACAAGGCGCCGTCGTGGGCTACGAACGCCGAGCTGCTCGCAGTGCATGAGAAGGCGGTCGGCGACGGTCGCGACGCGCTGCGCGGCACGACCGAGGCACACCTCGCGACCCTCTGGAAGCTTCAGGTAGCGGGGAAGACCGTGGTCGAGAACCCGCGCCACGTGGTGATCGCCGACACCTTCACCCACCTCGCCCATCATCGCGGCCAGCTCAGTGTTTACTTACGGCTGGCCGGCGCCAAGGTGCCGTCGATGTACGGCCCCTCCGCCGACGAGGCGATCTTTTGAGGCTCGGCGCGCTCGCCCTCGCCGCCACACTGGCCCTCGCCGCCTGTAGCGATCCCCGGCCCACCGAGCCGGACGCCGAGACAGCGGTCTTCCTCGCCATCGCCGACTCCTGCCCGCCCGTCAACGGCATTGCCGAACGATTCCGCTTCATGACCCGCGATCCCCAGGTCATCGCCCAGTCCACGGCGCGCATCGGAAATCCTGAGGAGATCTGGGTCACCGGCGTCTTCCGCACCGGCGACGGCGGTTTCAACGCCCCCTGGCACTGGCACCACGACCCCGACAGCGTCGAGCTGGCCGAAGTCACCATCGAAGCCTGCCAGGGCTGCCCGAGCCTGGTGGAAACCAACCTCGACTACTGGACCAACTTCGGCCGCTACTGCGCCCCAGGCCGCATCATCGCCCGCGAGAGCTGACCGAGGAACGATGTCCAGGGGCAGCCGCCTCTCCACGCTATTGCTCGCCATCACGGCCTCCCTTGGGATCGGATGCGCGGTCGGCAACACATCTCCGGTTACCGCCCCACCGAGCTTTGCGCTCGACTACACAGGGGCGGGTGAGGTTTCGGTCGCAGTGCACGATCAACGCCCCGACGTGCTCAGCGGCGACCGAAAGGAGACTCTCATTGGCCACCAGCGATCGCTGTTCGGAATCCCTTACCCTGTCAACTCGACCTCGGGAAAGCCCTTTGCGGCGGACCTCGCGGGCCTGATCGCTCGTGGCCTCTCGGCCCGGGGAACTCGAGCTACAGTCGTGACAGCCTCTCCGTTCAAGTCCGAGGACGTCGCGATCGATCAACTGGAAGCCACCGGGAGTAATCGACTCTTGTTGTTCCAGGTCATGGAGTGGAATCAAGACACGTACTCGCAAACGACCCTGCACTACGACATCCGGCTAGCGGTGTTCGACAAGCAGGGCATCCTACTCGGGCAAGCGGCCCTAGCCGGCGGCGACGAACTCAATGCCGCGCAGAGGCCAGAGCGGCGCAATATCGCAGCCGCAACTGCCGATATTCTGCAAGGCCTACTGGCCGCCAAGCCAGTCGTGGCGGCGCTTCAACCAGACGCCGCACCGACCAGATCGTGCTCGGTTGACCAGATCCTGACGATGCAAGAGAGCGGGCTCACGAGACAACAGATCGAAGCTGCCTGTGGAACCGGAAAGCAACCTCAACGGTAACGGTGTGACGTCTAACCCCTCGTTGCAGTGGACGCCACTCCTGCCGTTAGGCGTCGCGGTAGGCGATAGTGACCACCAAGCCGTCTGTTGAAGAGGGGACCACCCCTCCGTCGTGGTCGATTGGCGAGTTCCGGCTGCGTCCATTCCGCCTCTCAGACGCGGTTGCCTGGCATGCCTACCTCTCCGATTCGCGAGTCATCGAGCACACCAGCTTTCCTGAGCTCGAGCTCGCTGCGGTCCAGGGCATGGTCGCTCGCCAGATCGAAGGCTACACAGCTGCGAGCTCGTGTCGCTGGGCGCTCGCAGACGCAAATGACCACCTCGTTGGTACCTGTGGGTTCTCCAACTGGTCTCTGACCCACTCGCACGCTGAGCTGGTGTATGACCTGGCACCTGCGTTCTGGGGTCGCGGTCTCATGCGCGCCGCCGCCCAGCAGGTGTTGACCTGGGCATTCGACATGGCGGGGTTCAATCGCGTGCACGCGTTCGTCATGACCAGCAACAACCCGTCGATTCGCCTCCTCGAGGCCCTCGGCTTCCAGCGCGAGGGCACTCTGCGGCAGTACCGCATCGCCAGAGGCGCTGCGCGAGACTTCCACGTCTATGCCCTGCTTCAGGCGGCGACCCGAACCAGAAGCGCGTCCACTGTTTCGTCGACAGCGCATGATCCGTTAGGCGTCGCTCCGCAAAGAGGAGAGCCTTGAAGGGCCCTACATCGGTATTCGCCTGCGGCGTCCTCCTGGTGCTCGCCACCGGTGACACTGCTGCGGCGAAGTGCGTGTTTACCGAGCCCGAGTACGTCGCCACCATCGTCGTTCGCGAGTGTGCTGACGCCGTAACCTTCGGGCTGAAGAGGCTAGGCTCGCCTGGCTTCGAGTGGGTTGCGACCTACTGCGACGTGCTCCCGTCATACGAACCAGCCTGCGTTCTTGAGATGGACTCTCTCGCTGCGTTGCCGAGAGAACTGCGTGTACTTCTCGAAGCCGAGTAGGGTGAGCCGGCTAACAACGCAGGAGCGGGATCTCGATAGAGTTACTCGATTGTCATGCACCAGCGACTAAACCTGCTTCTCGCATCGAGTTCCGCCGTCTATTTCGTTGCGGGGGTTGGACTGCTGTTTGCCCCGCAAGAGATCGCTGTTTTCGCCGGGCATTCGGCGAGCACGGAACTGTCTGCGCTACTTCAGGTGCTCGGAAGTGCCCTGTTCGGTTTCGCAATGCTTAACTGGGCGAGTCGCTACTCACGAACCGAAGGCATCTTTTGGCAGGCCCTTGGTTCTGGCTAATCTCGCCCACGCCGCCGCTCTCTGAGTAGGAAAGCTCGTCGCCCGCTACGCCGCCAACATCAGCCCTGTCGGGCCACCTCCGGCGATCACCACCGGCGGTCCCGCCTTAAACTTGAAGACCGTTGGACCGACACACGCCCTTCGGGTGGGCTCCCGAGGTGCGCATATCGTTAGCGGAGGACATGCAATGATCGCAGGTGCAAAGTACGGACACACGAATCTGATTGCCAAGGATTGGAGAGCGCTGGCGTGTTTCTACGAGGACCAGTTCGGTTGCACCCCGGTTCCGCCGGAGCGTGACTTCAAGGGGGCGGATCTCGAGCGTGGGACGCGGGATTCCGGGTGCCGAGTTGCGCGGCGCGCATCTGCGGTTGCCGGGCCACGGCGCGGAGGGGCCGACGCTCGAGATTTTCAACTACAACATTCTGAAGGAAAAGCCGGACGTGGCGGTCAACCGCCCGGGATTCGGGCACATCGCGTTCGTGGTGGACGACGTGCCGTCGGCGCGCGAGGCGGTGCTCGCAGCAGGCGGGCAACCGGTGGGGGAGGTGGTAACGCTTACGACTGCGGCCGGATCGAAAGTGACGTGGGTGTACGTGACCGATCCGGAGGGGAACGTGATCGAGCTGCAGTCGTGGTCGAAGTAGGGCAGCAGAGATCCCGGCGCGCCTAGCGCTTCGGGTACTGCTTGAGGATCTTGATCACTGCGTCGTCGGCGCTTCGCTTCAGCGCTTCGACGGCCTGTGGGGTGTTGGCATTCTGGCGCGCCCAGCCGAACCAGGCTCCCTTGCCGGTGGAGGCATCGGTGAACTCGAGCAGGAGGACGGCGCTGTCGGTGGTGCGGGAGAAATCGAATACCAGCCATCCCGGGGTCATGAACCAGCCCTCGTCAGCGAACGTCGAGCTCCAGCCGACCGAATAGGTCAGCAAGATGTCGGGACTCTGGTCGGCGCTCTCGAGCTTTTTGAAACCCATCTTGGCCAGCTCGGCGTCGGCGGTCTTGCGCACCACCTTGTCGACGTGCGGGTCGGCGGACGGGCTGCCGCTGCCCGGCGTGCCCGGGATCTTCCAGGCGTAGCTGTGGAAGCGGCTGAAATCCACCGTCTCGTCTTTCTGCGATTTGATTTTCATGGCGACGGCAGCGCTGCCGCCGGCCAGGATCAGGAGGGAGAGGATGACTCCGGTGGACGCCGCCTTCGCATGTCTCATGAAGCAACGATACATCCAAACGGAGCCGCCTCGCATAGGCCTTTGGTGCTAGCCGGCAGACCCGGTTAGGCTCCGGTGTCGATCCGGCCGGCACTCGATCGTCGATGTGTGAGTTTGTCGCCGAGGGCTTCAAGACCGGCGTCCTCAAGGACACCGCCGGCCTCAAAGGCACCGCCGAGGGTTTTCGCGTGCGCTCGAGCAGCGGCAAGCTGAAGGTCACCGACGGGCCGTTCAGCGAGGCCAAAGAGGTCGTTGGCGGCTACGCGATGGTCGATGTCAGCTCGAGGGAGGAAGCCCTGGAGTTCGCGCGGCAGTTCATGGAGCTCCACCGGCTCCATTGGCCGGCATTCGAGTGTGAGTGTGAGGTACGGCCGCTCGCGGACATGTAACATCATGCCCAAATGAGTCACCGTTTACTGAGGGCGGCGTTGGTGGGTGGCGTAGCCATGTCGTCATGGATCGCTCTTGAACCGGTGGCCGCCGCGCCGGACTCAGTCGATCGCCACGCGTTGCTTGCCGAATACCGCGACTTCCTGACCATCCCCAACGTTGCGGCCGATCCGGCGGGGCTTACGGCGCACGGCGGATGCGCTGGTTGCGATGCTCGAGCGTCAAGGGATGAAGCCGCGGCTGCTCACCGCGTCGGATCCGCAGGCGCCGGCCGCCGTGTACGGGGAATGGCCCGTCGCCGGCGCCAAGCGCACGGTCGTCTTCTACGCCCACTACGACGGCCAGCCGGTGGATCCCGCCGCCTGGACCGATCCGCCGTTCGAGCCCGTGCTGCGCGCCGGCTCGCTCCTGGCCGGCGGAGAGAGCGCGCCGCTTCCCGCGCCCGGTGAGCCGATCGATCCCGAGTGGCGCATCTACGCCCGCTCCGCCTCGGACGACAAGGCGGGCTGTCGTCGCGCTCGTGCAGGCGCTGGCCGCGCTGCGCCGCGAAGGCCAGACGCCGAGCGTCAACGTCAAGCTCTTCCTCGACGGCGAGGAGGAGGCGGGCTCGCCGCACCTCGCCGACATCCTGGCGCGCGCACGGCGAGCTGCTGCGCGCCGACGCCTGGATCTTCGTGCGACGGGCCGGTGCATCGGCGACGGCCGCAAGCAGGTCGTCTTCGGCGTGCGCGGCGACGTCAACGTCGACCTCACGGTCTACGGCCCGACGCGGCCGCTGCACAGCGGCCACTACGGCAACTGGGCGCCGAATCCCGCCATGCGGCTGGCGCAGCTGCTCGCCGGGATGAAGGACGCCGCCGGCCGGGTGACCATTGCCGGCTGGTACGACGACGTCGTTCCGCTCTCCGCCGCGGAGCGCGCCGCGATCGCGGCCGTCGGCGCCGACGACGGCGCGCTGCGCGCCGAGCTCGGCCTGGCGGCGAGCGACAACTCCGGCCGATCGCTGCTCGAGCTCATCAACGAGCCGTCGCTGAACGTCAACGGCATCCGCAGCGCCGACGTCGGCGAGCTGGCTCGCAACGTGATCCCCACCACGGCGATGGCGACTCTCGACCTGCGCGTGGTGAGGGACGTCAGTCACCGGCGCCAGATCGAGCGTCTCGTCCGCCACATCGAGCGCCAGGGCTATCTGGTTCTCGATCGCGCTCCCACGCCGGAGGAGCGCGCGCGCGCACACGCTGATTGCCACGGTCGGTCGGCGGCGCCGGCTATGACGCGGTGCGCACGCCGATGGACACGCCGCTCGCCAAGGCCGTGCTGGCCGCCGTCGCAATCCGCCACGCCAGCGGCCGGTCGTCGCCCTGCCCACGTCGGGCGGCAGCCTGCCGTTGATCGTCATCGAGCGTGGCCTCGGAGTGCCGACCGTCTCCGTGCCGATCGTCAATCACGACAACAACCAGCACGCCGAGGACGAGAACCTTCGCCTGGGCAACCTGTTCGCGGGCATCGAAACCCTGCGCGCGGTCATGCGGATGAGCCCGGCATGGTGAGCGACGTGAGCGAGAACAAGCGCACGGTGGCGAGGTACCTCGACGGCTTTCGCGAGTCGGACCACGCCAAGGTGCTGTCGTGCCTGACCGACGACGTGGAGTGGGTCATTCCCGGCGCCTTCCGGCTGGTTGGGAAGACGGCCTTCGACGGCGAGATCGAGAACCCCGCTTTCGTGGGCCGCCCGGTCATCGAGCTCGAGCGCGTGATCGAAGAGGACGACGTGGTGGTCGCCGAGGGCGCCGTCCGCGCGCGCAGGGCAGACGGCGGCTTCCTGCACGCCGTGTTCTGTGACGTCTTCCTGATGCGCGGCGGTCTCATCCGGCACCTGACGTCGTACCTCATGGAGTTGAAGTGAGAGGCTCTCTGGCGCCATTTCTGGTCGCCGGTTGCGTGGCGTGAGCACGCGGGGCGCCCGGACGCCGAAGACCGCCGCGGCCGAGTAGCGCCGTCCCTCGCCACTGGCCTCGCGGACCGGCTCTCGATAGATTGCGCGCAGCAAATTCGGCCATGCGATCTCATCTCGTCTATCGCAAGACCCACTACTGGCTCGCCGCGGTACTGGCGATTCCGGTGCTGGTGATCGTCTCGACCGGGTTTCTATTGCAGCTCAAGAAGCAATGGACGTGGGTGCAGCCCGCCGAGCAGCGCGGGAACGGTACGCAGCCGGAAATCGACCTGGAAGACGTTCTGCGCGCCGTCAAGACGGAGCCAGGGATGGGCGTTCAGGGCTGGGACGATGTGAACCGCCTCGATGTCCGCCCTTCGCGCGGCATGGTCAAGGTCTGGCTGCGCAACGGCTGGGAAGTGCAAGTGGACCTCGGCACGGGCCGCGTCCTCCAGACCGCGTATCGCCGGTCGGACCTCATCGAGTCCATTCACGACGGGTCTTACTTCGCTGGGGACGTCAGCAAACTCGGGGTGTTCCTGCCGGCCGGGCTCGGTCTATTGGCGCTCTGGGTCACCGGCCTCTACATGTTCTTCCTGCCCATCATGCGGCGCCGTGGAGAACGTCGCCGACGCGCGCAGCTGGCGTTGGAGGAGACTCGATGACCCGCCGCGCACTCCTGGTCGTCGCTGTGTCGCTGGCGCTTTGCGCGCCGCCGGCGGGCGGCTCAGGGAATCAGGCGCTCGGCGCGCCCGACCTGAACCGCCTGCGTGCGCCGGCTGGCCCCGAGCTTGTCGAGCACGCGTGAAGCGTGGGTCTTGACCGTGTTCTCGCTCACGAAGAGCCGGGCGGCGATCTCGCGGTTGCTCAGTCCGGCGGCGATGAGCTCGAGGATCTCGAGCTCGCGCGGCGTCAGTCCGGATGCCGCGAGGCGAGCGTCGTCGCGCACGAACGGCCCGGCGACCGGGACCTCCTTGACGACGATTTCGGTCTTGCGCCGGCGCAGCGAACGACCGAGCCAGATGCCGAGCCCGGCGAAGAGCAGCGCGATCAACGCGGCGTAGATCTCCATCGAGTGGTGGAAGGCGAGGAAGCGGAGCTCGAGCACACGCAGCACGACGATGAGCGCGCCGCAGGAGAGTCCATAGAGCAGGATCTCGCGCGCCGCCCTGTGCTGGGGTGGTGGGATGGGCTGCTCGGACACCAGGTGATGATACTCACCCGGTCCCCGAAGCGGGGCTAGCGTGCGAGCTCGAGACGGGCCAGGAAGGCTTCGCCTCTGGGCGAAAACCGCAGCGCGCGGCTGTCGAGCTCGCGGCGCGCCAGGCGCAGCGTCAACAGGCGCTCGAGGAGCGCCGCCCCGAGCGCGCCGGCGAGATGGCTGCGCCGTTCGCTCCAGTCGAGACAGGGACGCATTAGCGGCCGCCGAAGCACGCGCAGGGCTCCGAGATCGATGCCGATCCGCCCACACCAGGCGACTCCCTCGCGACTGAGTGTCATCGCCTCTTCGCCGCCGCCGACGATCAGACGGCGGGACCGCAGGCCATCCAGAAGAGTCACTCCAGCCTCGCCGGCGAGGTGGTCGTAGCAGACGCGGGCGCGGCGCAGGCCGTCATCGCTCGGACCGGTGCGCAGCCGGTTTCCGCCGCTGGCCGGCGGCGCGATCCGCATGAGACCCTCGATCGCCGCCGCGACGCCACCGCCGGCGAGCCTGAAGTAGCGATGGCGGCCCTGACGCGCGATCTCCAATAGACCGGCGCGGCGCAGGCGGGTCAGGTGGCTGCTGGCGGTCGACGGCGTCACTCCGCCCTCGAGCGCCAGCTCGGTGGCGGTGAGGGCGCGGCCCTGCATCAACGCGGTGAGCATGCGCGACCGGGTGGAATCGCCGAGCAGTCCGGCGATAGCGGCGATGTCGGGGGTCGCCGATCTGTCGGGCACACTTTGATGGTAGTCGAAGCGTCGTCACCGGACAAGGCCTACAGTGGGCCCATGAACGCAAACCGAGTCCACCCCTATGCCGCGCACGTCGTCTGGCAGGGAAACAACGGCGAAGGGACCGCGAGCTACGCCGCCTACGGACGTGACTACGCCGTGCGCATCGCCGGCCGGCCCGAGCTCGCCGGAAGCGCCGATGCCGCGTTTCGCGGCGATGCCTCGCGGCACAATCCCGAGGATCTCTTTCTCGCCGCGATCGCCGCCTGCCACATGTTGTTCTACCTGTCGCTCTGCGCTCGCCACGGCGTGCGCGTGCTGGCGTACGAGGATGCGGCCGAGGGCGCAATGGAAACGCGCGCGGATGGCGGCGGCGCTTTCACCGGCGTCGTGCTGCGGCCGCGCGTAACCGTGGCGGTCGAAAGCTCCTCCGAGCTGGCGACCGAGCTCCACGCCACCGCGCACGCGCTGTGTTTCATCGCCAATTCGTGCCGCATGCCCATTCGGGTGGCGCCCGTCATCGAGCGACTGGAAGGAGACTGAGATGCAGGACATGACGATCGATCTGGAGAACCGACCCGGGGCGTTGGCTGAGATGGGCGAGGCGCTCGGCGCCGCCGGTGTCAGCGTCGAGGGAGGCGGAGCCTGGGTGGTCGATGGCCGCGGCGCGGCGCACTTCTTGGTCGCCGACGGCGAGGCGGCGCGCCGCGCCCTCGAAATCGCCGGCATTCGAGTGTTGGCGGTGCGCGACGTGCTGGTGCAACGGCTCGATCAATCGACGCCCGGTCAGCTCGGCCGCATCGCGCGGCGTATGGCCGAGGCAGGTGTCAACATCGAGACCCTCTACAGCGATCACCAGAATCAGTTGATCCTGGTGGTGGACGACCTCGAGGCGGGCCGTGAAGTCTCCGCGGCCTGGACCAGGGAACGCTCCGCCAGAGGGTGAGCCGCGGAGCTCAGGAGGCGGCGCGGGCACGGCCAGGCGCCGCAGGCGGTACCGCAGCGATGGCGCGTTGCAACGCAACGACCGCGCCGGGGATCTGGCTCTCGTCGGTGCCGCCATAGCCGAGCAGCAGGCCGGGCCGGATCCCGCGGCCGAGGAAGCAGGTGGAGAGCGGCAAGGTGGTAAGGCCCTCGGCAGAAGCACGGCGCGAGACTTCCAGGTCGTCGGTTCCGGCCGGAAGCGTGATCACCACGTGCATGCCCGCCTGCTCGCCGAGAATCGCGATCTGGCTGCCGAGGACGCGACGCAGCTCGAATAGCAGCGTCTCGCGGCGGCGCCGGTAGAGCTCGCGCGTGCGCCGCAGGTGGCGGGCGAAGTGGCCTTCGGCGATGAAATCAGCGAGCGCCTGTTGGTAGAGAATCGGCGGACAGATGTCCATCGACCACCGCGCCATGGTGAAACGCGGCACCAGATCTTGCGGGATGACCAGGTAGCCCATGCGCAGGGCCGGCGACAGCACCTTGCTGAAGGTCCCGATGTAGAGCACGCGGGCGTCGCGGTCGAGGCCCTGGAGCGCGCCGACCGGTTGGCTCTCGTAGCGATATTCGCTGTTGTAGTCGTCTTCCACGATCCAAGCACCGGCGCGGCGCGCCCAGTCGAGCAACTGCAGGCGTCGCGAGACGCTCATCGTGACGCCGAGCGGAAACTGGTGCGAAGGCGTGACGTAGACCAGCCGCGCCTTGGGCGAGCGCTCGACGCCGGCCGCGACGTCGATCCCTTCTCCGTCCACGGGCACCGGCACGCGACGGGCGCGGTGGAGAGCGAAGACGTCGCGCGCGCCCCAGTAGCCGGGCTCTTCCAGCCAAACCGTGTTGCCGGGATCGATCAGTGAGCGGGCGACCAGCTCGAGGGCCTGCTGCGAGCCGGCGACGACCATGATCTGGCTGGCCTCGCAACGGACCGCTCGGGCGGCGCGCAGGTAGTCGGCGATCGCCTCGCGAAACGGAAGGTAGCCCATGGCGGGCCCATAGCGCAGGGCCGCGCGGTCCGGTCGTCGCGTGTGGCGCGCCACCATCGTCGCCCAGACCTCGGCGGGGAAGTGGTCGACGGCAGTGGCGCCGATCGCGAAGGGCTGTCCCGGGGTCATCCAATGTGCCGCCCGCTGGATGCGTGCGACCGGTCCGCGCGCCATGGGCCGCCTCCCGGCGCGCGGCGCTCCCGGGCGTGGCCGCGGCGCAGACTGGTGGGGCTGCAAGCGCGCGACGAACGTTCCGGCGCCGGTCCGGCTGTCGCAGTAACCCTCGGCCACGAGCTGTTCGAAGGCCTGTAATACCGGCAGCCGCGAGATCGCGAGCTCGAGGGCCAGGGCGCGTGTGGCCGGCAAGCGCTCGCCCGGCCGCAGGCGCCCGGCCAGGATGGCGTTGCGGTAGGCGTCGTAGATCTGCCGGTAGAGCGGGATCTGGGAGTCGCGCTCGACCGCCACGACCGCCACGATGTCGTGCGGCCGGCGCTTCATCGGTTGGTCAAAATGGTCATGTTGTTTTTGTTCAGATTGGCTATTGCAACAATACCACTGGCGAGCCCACACTCTCCCCGTCGCCGCACAGCGGCGTCACTGGACGAAGTGGTTCGACATCACACACCGGAGGCACTCGCGATGAATCGGGGATTCAGTCCGGAACGCTTTCCGCAACCGGCGCGCGTGGAGAGGATTCCGCGCCCGGCGACCTTCGACACCCGCGCCGCATGGGAGATCGCCGAGGCCATGCCACCGAAGCCTGCGGCGACCGGGAGGGCGCTCGACCGGCTGCTGATCCGCAAGAGCGATCGCTGGCTGGTGGTGCGTCTGTCCGAGGTGGACTGGATCGGCGGCGCCGGAAACTACGTCGAGCTGCACCTCGGCACCGCGCGGCACCTCTACCGCCAGACCCTGGTCGGCCTCGAGCCGCGGCTCGACCCGCGCCGCTTCGCGCGCATCCACCGCTCGACGATCGTCAATCTCGACCGTGTCGCTGAGCTGCGCCCGAGCTCGTCGGGCTGCTACGACGTGACCCTTCGCGACGGCACCCACCTGGCGCTCTCGCGCCGCCACCGCAAGCGGGTCCTGGAGATGGTCGGCAAGTCTTAGGTTTCGGAGATTACGAAACGGATGGCACTTCTCCCCAGATGGGAAGTGCCACCCGATTGGTCAACGCGCGGCGCCGATGTGGACGCCGCCGCCGCTCGACTCGAGGCGCAGGGGCGCGCCGCCGCCGTTGAGGTTGCCGCGCAGAGCGTCGCGCCGGATCTTGCCCTGGACGGTGACCGGCAAGTCGCAGTCGACGCCGCCGCCGGACGAGGACGCATCGACGGACAACCCGACCTGCGGATCCACCTCGACGTGCACCCCGCCGCCGGAGGAGGAGAGGTCACCGCCCTGACCGTTGCCGGCGGCGAAGGAGACTTTCACCGGACCACCGGAGCTCGACGCCTCGACACGCCCTCCGGCGTCCCGCACGCGCACGCCGCCGCCGCTCGACTGGGCGTAGATCTCACCGCTGACTTTGACCAGTTCGACGCCGCCGCCGCTGGTATCGGCGCGCATCGAGCCGTCGACGCCATCGGCGAAGATGCCGCCGCCGGAGCTTTCCGCCACGACCTCTCCTCGCACCTGCTCGACGTTCACCGCGCCGCCGCTGGTCGAGGCGTCCACCGAGCCCTCGACATCGAGAACGTCGATGCCGCCGCCCGATGTGCGCAGGTAAGCCGTGCCGCGCAACTGCGAAATGTCGATGCCTCCCCCGGAGGTCCGCAGGTCGACGCTGGTCGAGCGCGGCACGTGGACCTCGATGCGGGCCTTTGATCCGCTCCAGCCGCCGCCGAAGACCTGGCCGAGCCAGCCGCCCTTCCGTTCGATGGTGAGTTTGGCGTTGCCGGCATCCTGGTCGAAGCGGATGTCGTAGCGCTCGTTGAGGTCGCGTGCCGCGGTGATGCGAATGCGGGCATCGCTCTCCGTATCGCCGACCAGGACGATGCCGCCGACGTCACTGTCGACGCTGAACTTGTCGCCCGGGTCGAGGCGCAGGGTGCGGTCGAGCGCGAAGTCCGTGGCGGTGGCCGCCGTGGACAAGGTGAGAGCCAGGGCCAAACCGAAGCCAGCCGACAAACGAGATTTCATAGGAGTCTCCTCTCCGTCTAAGGAGTACAACGAGAGGCCATGGCAGAAGGTTTCACCAGGCGCCGGAACCGTTACGAGTCGCGGGTTATGCTGGTTGCGATGACCCACCGGTTAGGGATCGCGTTGGCGGCGATGATGCTCGCCGCCGGCTGCCGGCAGGCCCCCCAGGCGCCCAAGAACGTCGTGATGATCCTGGTGGATACGCTGCGTGCCGACCATCTCTCGGTCTACGGCTATTCCCGGGACACCAGCCCCCGCCTCGCCGCGATGGCCCGCGAGGGGATTCTCTTCAAGGGTCACCACAGCCAGGCGGGTTGCACCTGGCCGTCGGCGAACTCGATCCTCACGTCGCGCCCGCCGGAGTTCTTCCTCGCCGGGCGCCGCAAGACCGGCATGGGCATCCCCGAGGACTCGCCCTCCCTCGCCGAGCTTCTCGAACGGCGCGGTTTCTCGACCGCCGCGGTCTCGGCCAGCCTGGTGGTGCGCAACACGCCCTCGAAACTCAACCGGCAAGGCGGTTTCGGACGCGGCTTCCAGAGCTTCGACGAGAGCTGCCGCGAGCGCTCGGCGGCCTGCGTCAACGACCGAGCCATGAAGGCGCTGGATGGGATGCAGGAGCCTTTTTTCCTCTATCTTCACTACCTCGAGCCACACCAGGATTACCAGCCGCCGGACTGGCACGAGCGGCGCTTCGCCACCGCGCGCCCCGACAAGCGCTGGGTGCGGGTCGGCGATCCGCGGCCGATCGCGCGCCAGCTCTACGACCGCCAGCCGGGGCCGGAGTACGGTGAGGAGGACAGGCGCCACTTCGTCGACCTCTACGACGAGGAGATCCTCTTCTTCGACGCCCGCCTTGGCGAGCTGCTCGACGACTTGCAGCGGCGCGGAGTCGCCGACCGCACCGCGGTCGTCCTGCTCTCGGATCATGGCGAGGAGCTTCTCGACCACGGCCACATCGGTCACTGCCGCGACCTGGTCTACGAAAACCTGGTGCGCACGCCCCTGGTCATGCGGCTCCCAGGGGCCCCGCGCGGCGTGGTGCGCGACGGGCTGAGTCTCAACCTCGATCTGGTACCGACGCTGCTCGACTACCTCGAGGTGCCCTACCCGGAGAGCGCCTTTGACGGCCGCAGCCTGCGTCCGTTGATCGAATCGGCGGCTCCGGTGAACCGCCTGGCCTATGCCACCCAGGGCAGGGCGCGGGTGGTGAGCGACGGCAGGCTCAAGCTGCGCTACGACATCGAGAGCGAGACCTACGCTCTCTACGACCTCGGCGCGGACCCCGGTGAGCGCCACGATCTCGCCGCCGCGCGGCCGGCGGACCGGGATCGCCTCGCTGCCGCGCTGCGCGCCTGGATGGAGCAGCGCGAGGGCGACGCCACGCCGCAGGAACGCCTGCGCCGCGCCGAGGAGAGCGAAGCGGAGCTCAAGGCGCTCGGCTACCTCTAAGGGCTCACAGCGACTTCAAGTACTCGACCAGATCCTGTTTCTCCTCCGCGGTGAGCTCCAGGTCGAGGAAGCCGTCGTAGTGGTCGACGACGTCGCCCAGCGTCGCGAAGCGGCCGTCGTGGTAGAAGCCGCCCTTGGTATGCGTCCACAGGCCCTTCAGCGGCGACGTCCGATAGCGCCGGTCTGGCGAGCGATTGGCCTGGAAATCGTCGATGCCGATCTCCTCGGCCGTGTGCATGTTCCAGCCCGGCTCGGTGTAGAGCGGCGGCACGTGGCAGGTCGCGCATTGCGGCCCTGAACGGTCGTCCGCCCGCGCGCTGCCGCTGCCCCGTCGAAGCTCGCCTTGGGCGGTCGCGGGGCCGGGATCGCGAGCTGGTAGAAGTGGAGCGCCGCGAGCTTCGAGCGTGATGAGGTCCGGACGTGTTGCGAACGTTCCCGAAGCCGGCGCGCGCTGCGACCGGGAACTGCACCGGGTCGTCGAGCCGCGGGTCGAAGAACGTGCCGCTGCCGTGCATCTCGAGATTGGCGACGAAGGCGTTCCAGTGCGAGACACCGCCCCAGCCCGTCCAGGTGTGCAGATTGACGCCTGCCAGGCCGAACGCGGGCGGGATGAGCGTCGCGGCGGAGCGGCCGTCGGGCTGAAAGGCCTTGCCGTCGAGCGCCAGCTCGGCGTCGAACTTCCCCGGGCCCCAGCTGTGGAGGACCGTGCGCACGGTGGCCTCGTCGACGCCCAGGAGATCGACGAAAGGCTGCACGCTGGGAGCCAGCGCGACGATCGCGCCGACGTTCAGGTCGCGGTTCGCCCAGCCGTCGAGGCGTCGACCGACGCCCGGCGCCAGCTGGTCGTCGACCGTGGAATGGCACAGCGCGCACTGGATGCCGACCGCGCTGAGCTTGCCCTTGTCGAAGAAACCGGTGACGCCGACGACGGCGTTGAGGCGCAGGAGAGCGACCGTGGTCGCTGGAGCGTCGAGGTCGACCTTGCCGCGCTTGAGGGCTGCGATCAGATCGGACGGCAGGCGGTCCGAGTCGACCTTGAGGCCGACCGCCAGAGCGGTGCGCGGACTGACGCCGGGGCCCACGCCGCCGAGCGCCTCACCGGCGATCGCCTCGTGGAGGCGCAGCGAGCCGCCCCAGAAGGCTTCGTCGCCGAAGGTGTCGTCGCGGAAGATCTTGCGGCCCTCGGCGATCATCTGCCGCGAGTTGCGCTCGATGGTCTGGTCGAAGGTGTCCTTCGCCGGTTCGTGGGCGGCGATGGCGCCGGCGGGCGCCTGATCCTGGGTGGGGCCAGTTGCGGGCTTTTCCGCAGTCGGCCGAGTCGCGGCGGCGAGCAAGGCGCTGGCGGCCGTTAGCAACGCGAGGACGTGAACTCTGCGCATGTGTGAACCTCCCGGGCGTTTCAGCGCCTCCCGTTAGAACAGAGTGCCGAAAGCCCGCGGGGTTACAGGAAAAGAACAAATTTCTCACGCTGAGCGGCCGGAGCAAGCGAAGTGCCGTCTCGGCCTTGAGCTAAACTCCGCCGGATGCCCAAGCGGACCGATCTGCGCTCCATTCTCATCGTCGGTTCCGGCCCGATCGTCATCGGCCAGGCCTGCGAGTTCGACTACTCGGGCACCCAGGCCTGCCGGGCGCTGCGGGGCGAGGGCTATCGCGTCATTCTGGTGAATTCGAACCCGGCGACCATCATGACCGACCCGGAGTTCTCCGACGCCACCTATGTCGAGCCCCTAGTGCCGGAAGTGGTGGCCAAGATCATCGAGAAGGAGCGCCCCGACGCGCTGCTGCCGACCGTCGGCGGCCAGACCGGAATCAACCTGGCGATCGCCCTCGACGAGATGGGCGTGTTGGAGAAGTTCGGCGTCGAGCTGCTGGGAGCCAGCGTCGCCGCGCTGCGGCTGGGCGAGGACCGCCTGCTGTTCAAGCGGGCGATGGAAGAGATCGGCCTCGGGGTGCCGAAGAGCGGTTACGCCGGCACCCTCGAGGAGGCGCGGGCGATCGCCCAGGAGATCGGCGTGCCGATCATCGTGCGCCCGAGCTTCACGCTCGGCGGCGAGGGCGGCGGCGTGGTCTACAACCGGGAGGAGCTCGACGAGATCGTCTCGGTGGCGCTCGACGCCAGCCCGAACCGGCGGGTGCTGCTCGAGCAGTCGGTTCTCGGCTGGAAGGAGTTCGAGCTCGAAGTCATGCGCGATCGCGCGGACAACGCCATCGTCGTCTGTTCGGTCGAGAACTTCGACGCCATGGGCGTGCACACCGGCGACTCGATCACCTGCGCGCCGCAGCAGACGCTCTCCGATCGCGAGTATCAGGCGATGCGCGACGACGCCTTCGCGGTGATCCGCCGGGTGGGCGTGGCAACCGGCGGCTCGAACATCCAGTTCGGCGTCAATCCCGAGACCGGCGAGCGGGTGGTGATCGAGATGAACCCGCGCGTCTCGCGCTCCTCGGCGCTGGCCTCGAAAGCGACCGGCTTTCCGATCGCCAAGATCGCCGCGCTGCTCGCCGTCGGCTACACCCTCGACGAGATCCGCAACGACATTACCGGCAAGACCTACGCCGCCTTCGAGCCGACCCTCGACTACACGGTGGTCAAGATCCCGCGCTGGGCGTTCGAGAAGTTTCCCGAAACCCAGCCGGTGCTCGGCACCTCGATGAAGTCAGTGGGCGAAGTGATGGCCATCGGCACCACTTTCCGCGAAGCGTTGATGAAGGGGCTGTCGGCGCTCGAGCTCGACGGCGATATCACCCGCCGCGAGGAGCGCCTGGCCGATCCGTTGCGGCTGCGCCAACGGCTTCAGGTTCCGAACTGGGAACGTCTTTTCGCGGTGTTCGCCGCCCTACGCCAGGGCTGGACGGTGGAGGAGGTGTCGAAGGCGACGAGCATCGACGCCTGGTTCGTGCGCGAGGTGCTCGAAGTGGTCGACCTCGAGGCCGAGCTGCAGTGTTGGAACCTCGCCTCGGCGCCGCCCGAGCTCCTGCGCCGCGCCAAGGAAACCGGTCTCACCGATATCCGCATCGCGAAATTACTCGGCTGCAAGCCGGCGGCTCTGCTCGATCGCCGGCGCGCGCACGGCATCCGGCGGGTCTACAAGCGCGTCGACACCTGCGCCGCCGAGTTCCCGGCCGAGACGCCCTACCTCTATTCGACCTGGGGCGTCGAAGACGAGGCCGAGGTCACGACCAAGCGCAAGGTGATGATCCTGGGCTCCGGGCCGAACCGCATCGGCCAGGGCATCGAGTTCGACTACTGCTGCGTGCACGCCGCCTACAGCCTCTCCGACATCGGCTTCGAGACCATCATGGTCAACTGCAATCCTGAAACGGTCTCGACCGACTACGACACCTCCGATCGCCTCTACTTCGAGCCCCTTACTCTCGAGCACGTGCTGGCGATCGTCGAGCGCGAGAAGCCCGAGGGCGTCATCGTGCAGCTCGGCGGCCAAACGCCGTTGAAGCTGGCGCGTGGGCTCGTCGAGGCCGGGGTGCCGATCTGGGGCACCTCGTTCGACGCCATCGACCTCGCCGAGGACCGCCGCCGTTTCGGCGCCCTGCTCGTCGAGGAGAGCATCCGCCAGCCCGAGAACGGCAGCGCGACCTCGCTCGACGAGGCCAAGGAGGTGGCGCGGCGCATCGGCTTCCCGGTGCTGGTGCGGCCAAGCTACGTGCTCGGCGGCCGCGCCATGGCGGTTTGCTACGACGAGTCGACGTTGGCGGAGTTCATGCGTCTTGCCGCCGAGGTGTCCGAGGGCCAACCGGTGCTGATCGACCGTTACCTGAAGGACGCCATCGAGATCGACCTCGATTGCATCGCCGACGGCAAAACGGCGGTGGTCGCCGGGATCATGCAGCACATCGAGGAAGCCGGCATCCACTCCGGCGACTCGGCGGCGGTGCTGCCGCCATGGAGCGTGCCGCCGGCGCAGCTCGACGAGATGCGCGAGATCGCCCGCCGCCTGGCTCTGCGGCTGGGCGTCGTGGGCCTCATGAACATCCAGTTCGCGCTGCACGACGGTCAGGTCTACGTGCTCGAGGTCAATCCGCGCGCCTCGCGCACGGTACCCTTCATCGCCAAGGCGGTCGGCCGGCCGCTGGTGGCTATCGCTTGCCGCCTCATGGCGGGTCAGACGCTGCAGCAGAACGACTTCACCGAGGAGCCGCCGGTGCCCGGCGTCTTCGTGAAGGCGCCGGTTTTCCCGTTCCGCCGCTTCCCCGGTGTCGATCCGGTGCTCGGCCCGGAGATGAAGTCGACCGGCGAAGTCATGGGCCACAGCTCCGATTTCGGCACCGCCTTCGCGAAGGCCTGGCTCGGCGCTGGCCATCGATTGCCGCTCGAGGGTGCGGCGTTTCTCTCCGTCCACGACCGCGACAAGGGCGCCCTGGTGCCGGTAGCTCGCCGCCTCGCCGAACTCGGCTTCGAGCTGGTCGCCACCTCCGGCACGCAACAGTTCCTCGCCGAACACGGGCTCGACGTGAGACCGGTCCTCAAAGTGCAGGAAGGACGCCCTCACATCGTCGACCTGCTGATCGATCGCCAGATCGACCTGGTGGTCAACACCGCCCTCGGTCGCGAATCTCAGCAGGACGATGCCCTCATTCGCCGCACCGCGCTGCGCCACGACATTCCGTGCATCACGACGCTCTCCGGCGCACTAGCCTGCGCCGAGGGGATCGCGGCGTTGCGGCGGGGGACGTTCGACGTGCGGTCCCTGCAGGAGCTGCATCGAGCGGCGGCAGTGCCCGGTTCCGCCGTCGGCGCCAGCCGGTAACCCACCTGCGGCCGCCGCGGATCCCATGACGGCACAGGCTCCCCCGGCCGGAGCCGACCGCGCGAACCCGACCGGCGACGTCTCGCGGCCACGACTGAGCATTCTCCTGCCGACCGTCCGCGCCTGGCCCGAGATCCAGGAGGCGCTGGCGGCGAGCTTGAGGCAGGAATTCGACGAGACTTTCGAGGTCCTGGTCCTCGACGGGCACGGCGCTGGACTAGACCGCGAGCCGCGGCCACCGGTGCGATGGCTGCGCGAGCCCGGCGCCGACGTCTTCCGGCTGCGCGCCGTCGGCCTCGCCGCGGCGCGCGGTGACGTGGTCCTGCTGAGCGAGGATCATTGCGTGGCGCCGCCCGATTGGTACGCGCGGACCAGCACCGCCCACCGGCAGAAGCTGGCGCCGGCGCTGATCGGTCCGGTGCGCAATCACTCGGCCAGCTCGCGGCGGGCGGTGGATCGCGCCAACTTCGCGCTCACCCTGGGATCCTTCGCCCCGCCGCTCGAATCCGTGCCGGAAGGCCGGCTGCCGGTCCCCACCAACCTCTCCTTCAAGAGATCGATCCTGCCGCGGGAAGTCCCCGACTCCGGCTGGCTCGAGTACGACCTGCTGGCGCGCCTGTCGGCTGCCGGCGAGTTGGCGGTCGCGGAGGACGCGTTGATCGAGCATCTGCAGAGCTGGGGGCCGGCCGCGGCGCTGGCGGTGCACTTCCACAGCGGCCGCTCGTACGGCGCTTCGGTGCGCCAGTGGGCCGCCGACCGACGAAGAGAGTGGTGGCGGGCGTTGCCGCGCTCGCCGCGCCGGCTCTATCGGTTGAGCGCCTCCGCCCTGCGGCCCGGGGCGGCGGGGAAATCGCCGTCGGTCGCCGACCGCGGCTGGCTGGCGGCGCTGATCTCGGCGAACGCCGTGGGTCAGGCGGTGGGTGCGCTCACTGGCGCGGGCCGCAGCCGAATGCACCTGGTGTAGGGCGACGAATCGACACTGTCGCGAGCTCGACCAATCCCAACAATCGGGTGCACCCACCTGGGCAACGCTCGGCCCGCATACTCATGCGGGCGCAGAGTCCGGACCAGCGCTCGAGGCCGATCTGGCCAGCGAATTACGCATCCCCATGCGGCTTGTTGCCCGCCGCCTCCGTGCTTACCGTGTCGATGACAGCACCCGACACGATGAGCCAAGGAGGCGGGCATGCACTTCGTCAACCAACATGCGGCTGGAAAGATCACGGGGGCAGCTGGTAGATCGTTCGCGAAACTCGCCATCTTCCTTTGCGGCTTGCTCGCCACGGGCAGTGCCGGCGCCATCACCTTGTTCGGGCCGCCGGGCGTGCAGCCGGCCTACCTCGGGTCGCCGCCCGCCGGTACATTGAACCCCGAGGCCGCGGCCACCGGCGATTTCAACGCCGACGGGTATCCCGACGCCGCGGTGGTGAACTACACGAGCGGCACGCTGATCGTCTACACCACCGATCCGATCGGCATCCTGCATCTGCGGCACGAGTACGGCTTCGGGCTGGTCCATCCCTCGTGGGTCACCGCCGCCGACGTCAACGGCAACGGCAAGCTCGACCTGCTGGTGGGCGACGAGCTCGGCCTGTCGGTTTTCCTCGGCCAGGGGAACGCGAACGCCGACTTCATCGCGGCCAGCCCGCAACGCCCGGCGCTGCCCGGTACCACTTCGGCTCCCGGCGTGATCCGCATCCTGGCGCGCGACCTCAACCACGACGGCCGCGTCGATCTGGTGATGATCCGCCGAGACTACGGCGACGACTTTCTGGACCTCGGGGGCATGCACGCGACCGTGCTGCTCGGCCTCGGCGGCGGGACGTTCGGCTCGCCGGTCGACTACGACCTCGATTTCCTCGGCAACACCAACGGCCGCATGTTGACGCTGGGCAATTTCGACGGCGACGGCGAGGCCGACGTGGTCTACGCCGATGGCTCGCTTTTCCTCATGAAGGGCAACGGAAACGGAACCTTTCAGCCTCCGGTCGAGGCCCGCCAAATCCCATTCGGCCCTCATAGCGCCTTCAACGGCGCCGCCGAGGCGGTCGACATGGATGGCGACGGGAAGCTCGACTACTTGTACTCGAGCCCCGAGTACGCGAACCTGGCGAAGGGCAACGGCGACGGCACCTTCCAGGCGCCCGTGGTGCACGCGGCCTTTCTCAAAGTCAACTACGGCTTCGGCCCGGTCCCCATCGTGGTGGAGGATTTCAACCTCGACGGCCGCAAGGATTTCGCGGTCGCCGGGCAGGTGCAGACGCAGACGGCGGCGCACACCTTCGTTCTGGAACAGACCATCGGTTGGGGCACCGACACCGGCATGCTGGCCGCCGCCGATTTCAACGGCGACCTGCGCGCCGACATCCTCGGCACAGCTAACGATCCCAACAAGATCGCGGTGTTCCGCACGATCAGCGGACCCGCCTCGAAGATCCTGATCACCGGCGGCAACAACCAATCGACGCCATTCAGCACCCTGTTTCCGGCGCCGCTCACGATCCAGGTGGTCGACGCCAACAACGTCGGCGTGGCGAACGTGCCGCTGAGCTGGGTGGGCTCGGGCTCCGGTCCGACGGCGCTGCTGGCGCCGGCCGACTCGGGAACCAGCCCGACCGGCACCGCCCAGGCGACGGCCACCGCCAACAACACGCTGGGTTGCTACCAGGTGAGCGTCACCGCGCAGGGCATCGCGCAGCCGGCGGTGTTCGATCTCTGCAACGTGGGCTCGGACACGATGGCCGTGTCGGGCGGCAACAACCAGAGCACGCTGGTTGGCACGACGTTCATCGTCTCGCTGCAGGTGACGGTGCGGGACGCCGGCCTCAATCCCAAGCCCGGAGTGGCGGTGACGTTCCACCCGCCGGCCTCCGGAGCCAGCGCCTTCATGACGCCAGGACCGGCCGCGATCACCGACTCGTTCGGCATCGCCTCGGTAGATGCCGACGCCAACGGCGTGGCCGGTGTCTACAACGTGGTGGCGACGGCCAACGGCGTGCCGCCGGTCGCGCTCACGCTCACCAACACGGCGCCGCCGAGTGCCGCGGCGCAGATCGTGGTGCCGCTGCTTACCTCGCCGCAGGCGCGGCAGATCCTGACCGACTTCGCGCC
Organism: Thermoanaerobaculia bacterium; assembly: GCA_963821905.1. Lineage (GTDB taxonomy): Bacteria > Acidobacteriota > Thermoanaerobaculia > Multivoradales > JAGPDF01 > CAWGFP01. The sequence continues at coordinate 299,239 of CAWGFP010000012.1, forward strand.
GCTCAGGGTCCAGGTTGTCGACAGCTCCGCGGCGCCGGTGGCGGGCGCCACCGTGACCTTCGCCGCCGAGCCCAACGCGGCGAGCGGCGCCGCGGCACAGCTCTTGGCCGGCACTGCCGTCACCGACGGCACCGGCCACGCCCAGATCGATGCCACCGCCAACGCCTTCGTCGGCTGGCACTCGGTGAAGGTCGGGGTGCAGAACAACGCCGCCGTGCAGCCGGCATCGATCAGCCTCCGCAACTACGCGCCCCTGCCCGGCGCCATCGCCACGGTGTGGGGCACGCCGCAGCAAGCGCAGCTCATGAACACGTTCACGCAGACCTTGCGCGTGCGGCTGACCGACAACCTGGGACAGCCGACGCCTCAGGTGCGGGTCTACTTCGTGGCGCCGGTGTCCGGTCCTGGCGCCACGCTGTCCGCGGCCAGCGCGCTCACCGATCTCAACGGCTTCGCGGAAGTAACCGCGACCGCCAACGATCTCGCCGGCTCGTATCAAGTCGCCGCCACGGTTTTCGAGACGTCGATCGAGCAGACCATCGTCGCGGCGTTCGCTCTCACCAACACCGCGGGCGCCGCCGTGGTCGACGTGCCCACGCTCGGTGAGTACGGGTTCGCGCTCCTGGCGGTGCTTCTGGCCGGCTCGGCGGTGCTGGTGCTGCGCCGCCAATGAGGGGGTCGTGAGGTCGCCGGCGCGGCGTAGGATGCGCCGGTGACCTCACGTTTTGTGCGCCGGGCCGCGCGCGTCGCCGCGTACGCGATGGGCGGGCTCGTTTTCGGCCTGCTTTCTATCGTGATCTACCAGGCGTGGAGCGCCCAGTCGCTGCCCGACTTGGAGCCCTGGCATCGCTGGGCTCCTCCGGCGGAGGGCAAGGCGCGGGATCTCGACGAGAAGGTCACGTTGGAGGACTACCTTGCTCGCGAGGAGAGGGTCTTCGCGCAGCTACGGGGCGAGATCGAGGACAGGTTGGCGCCCGCGGCTCGGACGCTGGGCAATCGCTACTGGCGCGACGGCATCTCGCACGCGGCGCGGTTCGCGCAGGACTGGAATCGCACCTACCGGGTCGTGCCGGCGGTGCAGCGTTGCGGTGCGCTCATGGTGCACGGTCTCACGGACTCGCCGTACTCGATGCGCTCCCTGGCGCGGGTGTTCGCGGACGAAGGGTGCACCGTGCTGGCTCTCCGCATGCCGGGACACGGCACGACGCCGCGCGGACTGATCGAAGCCGACTGGGAGGACTGGGCGGCGGCGGTGCGGATCGGGTGGCGGTCGCTCGCCGCGTCGGTGCCGGCGGAGCAGCCGCTGTTCCTGGTCGGTTATTCGAATGGCGGCGCGCTGGTGATCGATGCCGCACTGGATCTCGCAGCCAGGCCGGGGGCCCGTCAGCCGGCCGGAATCGTGGTGCTGTCGCCGATGATCGGCATCGACGCGCCCGCCGACATCGCGCGTTTTGCGGGCGCGCTGGGCGTGGTCCCGGGTTTGGCGAAGGCGCGCTGGCAGAGCGTGTTGCCGGAGTACAACCCGTTCAAGTATCAGTCGTTCCCGATGCATACGGCGGGCGAGACGGCGCGGCTGACGCGCCGAGTGGCAAACCGCGTGGCCGACGCCGGAAACGCGCTCCCGCCGCTGCTCGCGTTTCAATCCGCCGTGGACACCACCGTCTCGGCGAGCGCCGTGGTGGAGGATCTGTTCGCGGCGCTGCCGGACGCCAGCGATCTCGTGCTCTACGACGTGTCACGGCGCTCCGACTTGCGGCCCTTCTTCGCCTCCTATCCGGACTCCGTGCTCGATGCCGCTCGCACGGCTCCCGCGAGGCGCTACCGGCTGACCATCATCGGCACCACCGACCCCGCCGGCACCGAGGTCGCCGCGCGAACCTGGGCGCCCGGCGAGTCGGCCCCGGCTCTCGAGCCCCTCGGACTCTCCTGGCCGCCGCAGGTCTACTCGCTGTCCCACGTCGCGCTGCCGTTCCCTCCCGACGACCCGCTCTACGGCTCGTCGCCCGACCTCGCGCTCGGCGGCGTCGTCCACCTCGGGGTCATGGCGCCGCGGGGCGAGAAGGGTCTGCTGATCGTCGCGCCGGAGCAGTGGACGCGGCTCTCCTACAACCCGTTCTGGAGCGATCTCGAGCGGCGGGTCCGGAACTGGATCGGAGCCCGCCTCACGCCGTGACGGTTTGCGCCGGCGGCGATGGCCGGTGAATACTGCTCACTCCCTGGGAGGTCACTACGATGCGCTGCCTGGCGTCTCTCGTCGTACTCGGCCTGGTCATGGCGGCGATTCCCGCCGCCGCAGCCGAGGAATCCTTCGTCGGCTTCGATCTCGACCTGCTCGCGAAGTCACTCGCTCACTGGACGACGTTCAAGAGCCAGTACGGGGAGAAGGAGGGCAACGCTCGCTTCGCAGCCTGGCTCGTCGATCGTGGCCAGACCCGCGAGAACTACGACGCGGCGTGGAATCTCTGGTGGAAGCGCTGGAAAGCGGATCCAACGGGCGAGCTCGAAGCCCGCTTCCATACCCTCAACAGCCAGTACGTCAACGAGCTCAACTTTGCCGACACCCCGAGCAGGGCGCAGGAGAAGCGCGCCGGCGTGACGCTCGACGACTACGCCCGGATTAGCGTCGCGCTGTCGCGTCCCCCGGTCCCCAACGACGCCGCGGCGATCGAAAAGCGCCTGCGGGACGCCGGCGTTGCCGGTGGCCGGAAGCAGTGGGACGAGATGAACGCCGCCTGGGGCGCGGCATTCAGGGAGGACACCAACTTCACCTTGCGGCAGCAGTTCTCGGAGCTCTACGCGAAGCACGCCGGCCCGGAACACGAGCGCGAGTTCGAGGCCAAGACGGCGAAGATCCTGGCGGAGCACAACCGCAACCCGTCCCCACCGCCCTCCACGCCGCGGCAGCCGCCGACCATCGAGTCGGCGCTTGCCCGGCTCGCGGCGAGCGAGCCCCGGGAGCGCTGGTCGGGCGCACGCGAGGTGCTGCGGCTCTGCGACCTGTGGGCGGGGCCCGGCCGCCGCGATGCCAAGGATGTGCGCGCCGCTCACTGCAGCGCCGCGGCGTTGAGGACCACTGCGCTGCCCCAGGTCATCGACGCCCTCGACCATCACGACGACGACACCCTGAGCTACGCCACCAACAGCCTCGATTTCCTGGCCGATCTCGGGCTCAAGGACGCGGCGGTCAAGAGTGCGATCGAGCGCGCCCTGGAGCGCGATCGCAAACGGCTCGCTCAGCTCGAAGCGGAATTCGCGCCGATCCAGGACAGGGCGGTACCGGAGCGCATGTTGCTGCGCCCCAAGCTCGACGGCTACCAGGGCGCGGTGCGCGATCTCGAGCAGGCGCTGGCCGATTGGTGACGCCCGCCGAGCCGACGGCAGCCGAGCGCGCGATCATCGAGCGGCTGCGGACGCCGCGCCAAGTGCAGCTCTGGCTTCGTTCTTTGCCCTACAACTACGAGCGCGGCGGCAAGACCCAGCGCACCTTCCGGTGTGTGGTCGAACACGGCCAGGCGCATTGCATGGAGGCCGCGCTTTCGGCCGCCACCATTCTGGAACACCACGGCTTTCCGCCGCTGGTGGTGAGTCTCGAGTCGGTCGATCTTCTCGATCACGTGATCTACGTCTTCAAGATCAAGGGCCGCTGGGGATCCGTGGCGCGCTCGCGCGACCCCGGTCTCCACGGCCGCCGGCCGGTCTTCCGCTCGATCCGCGACCTGGCCTGGAGCTACAGCGCGCCCTACGTCGACTTCTCGGGCCGCATCAAGGGTTACGCGCCGTGCGATCTGCGCGAGCTCGGCGCGTACGACTGGCGCTACTCGCAGCGCAATGTCTGGCACGTCGAGGACTGGTTGCGCGAGGCGAAGCACCGCCCGCTGCGCATGTCGGACCGGCGCTATGAAGTGCTCTATCACCGCTACGTCGAGTTCAAGCGCCGCTTTCCGCACCAGAAGCCCGCGCGTTACCCGGGGAGCGAGAAGTGGATGTGACATTCTGGACGCGGCGATCCTCGACCCATGGGCTCTGAGCTCGGCAGCACGATCCTCATTCTCGGCGGTACGATCATGGCCGCCATCTGGCTGGTCGTGGACGCGCGGCGCCGCGGCGGGCGCGGTGGCTTCATCGCGATGGGCGTGGTGGACCTGGTGAGCGGGCTGCTGAACTTCGCCCTCATCTCGATCCACCTCGCAGCCGTGCTGCGGCGGGCGCTCCGAGTCGACCCCTTCGTCTACGACTTCCGCTTCGTATCCCTCATCCTGGTGGGCCTGTTCATCGCCGTGCCGGGCGTGGTCTGCGCCTGGACAGCGCGCGGCATCGCGTCCGGCGATCACGCGGCATGGTGGCGGGCCGTCTGGGCGACTTTGGTGCTGCTGGCGGTGAACGGGGCGCTGATGCCCCTGCAAATGCCCGCGGTCGTGCTGGGGTCGCTGGCGGGGGTCAACCTGGTGGCACTCCTGGCCCTCGGCCGTTGGCGCGCAGCCGGGGAGAGAGACCTGGATGTGAGCGGCTGAGAAACCGCTGCCTCGGCTTCGCCACAATCTGCTGCCGGGTTGCCGCCGTGATTCCGCCGCAGTGCGCCCGCGCGGGTGTGCAATGGCGGCATGAACGCGAACGGCAACCTTCCTCTCCGCAGCCGGCTTCGTGCCTACCTCGAGTTGTTCGTCGTGTTGCTCCTCATGATGCTGCTCGCGGCGCTGTCCACGCGGGCCGAGGAGCTCCCGCCGCCGGTCGCGCTCGACGGAGTCGGCTGCGGATCCCTCCTGTTGCCCACGGCGGAGCCCGGGCTCTATTTGCCGGCGCCTGCGCTCGACACCGAAGTGACCATCGAGGTCACCGGCTTCGTCGCCCGCACCCGGGTGCGGCAGCGATTCCAGAATCCTGCGGGGGAGTGGGTGGAAGGCGTCTACGTGTTTCCTCTCCCCGACGCTGCCGCGGTGGACACCCTCCGCCTGCGCATCGGCGAGCGGACGATCGAAGGCCAGATCCACGAGCGCCGCGCCGCCAAACAGATATACGACGACGCGAATCGGGAGGGCAAGAAGGCCGCGCTGGTCGAGCAGGAACGGCCCAACGTCTTCACCACCTCGATCGCCCAACTCGGCCCGGACGAGGTCGTGGAGGTCGAGCTCGAATACCAGGAAGAGCTGCGGTTCGACCAAGGAACGCTTCACCTGCGGTTTCCCATGGTGGTGGGACCTCGGTACGTGCCGAGGGCCTCGCCGAAACCCCTAACGCCTGGATTCTCCCCGCTGACCTTGCCGCACTCCGTTGGAATGACGCTCGCCTCCGGTCCTGGAAGCGCCGACGATGCGGCGCGGATATCGCCGCCGCTTCTCCTCGCCCGGGCGGCAGGCGGCGATGACGCGGCGCCGATCCATCCCGTGCGGCTGAGCGTGGCGCTGCGGGCCGGCTTTCCGGTGGCCCGGTTGCAAAGCCCATCGCACGCTATCGACGTTCGCACCTTGCGGCCGGGCGACTACGAGGTGTCACTGGCTGGACCGGCACGGGCCGACCGGGACTTCGCTCTCGAATGGACGCCGGCGCGGGGCGCCGAGCCGCAAGCCGCGGTGTTCACCGAGGAATGGCAGGGTGAGTTCTACTCTTTGCTGGTCGTCCAGCCGCCGTCGCCAGGCAGCGCGGCTGGCGTCTCGAGCCGGCTGGAGCGCGAGGTGATCTTCGTGCTCGACACCTCGGGATCGATGTCCGGTGAGTCCATCGTCCAGGCGAAAGCTGCGCTCGGCCTGGCACTCGACCGCCTGGGACCCGACGACCGCTTCAACGTCATCGAGTTCAACTCGCAGGCCCGGCGCTTGTGGCCCGAGCCGTTGCCGGCCTATGTCGAGCACGTCGAGGAAGCGCGGCGCTGGGTCGAGAGTCTCGAGGCCGACGGGGGCACGGAGATTCTCCCGGCGCTGCTCCTGGCGCTGGACGGTCCGGCCGAAGGCGTCCGCCGCGAGCAGCGGCTACGACAAGTCGTCTTCGTCACCGACGGCTGCGTCGGAAACGAGGACGAGATCTTCCGCGAGATCCGCGCCAGCCTCGGCGAGACCAGGCTCTTCACGGTCGGCATCGGCTCGGCGCCCAACGCCCACTTCCTGCGCCAGGCTGCAGTTGCCGGCCGCGGCAGCTATACCTTCATCGGCCGGCCCGAGGATGTGCGTACGCACATGGCGGTGCTGCTGCGCAAGCTCGAAAGCCCGGTGCTAGCCGACGTCGCGGTGGTCTGGGACGAAGCCGGCGCGGCTCCGATTCCCGAGCGCGTGCCGGATCTCTACGCCGGCGAGCCTCTAGTCGTCGTCGCCAAGCTGGCGAACCCGTCCGGTGCCACGGTTTCGGGATCGGGGCAGGAGTCGTGGAGCGACCGGGTCGAGTCCGAGCGGGCGGTGGCGGGGAGGGGTATCCACGCGGTGTGGGCCCGGCGCCGCATTGCGGAGCTCGAGGACACCTCGCTCGCCGGGGTCTCCGCGGACGAGATTCGCGCGGCGATCGTCGAGGTGGCGTTGGCCCATGGTCTCGTGTCGCGTCATACGAGTCTGGTTGCCGTCGATGTCACACCGACAGCGCCGGGAGGACCGTCAATGACGCGCAATGTGCCGGTCCACCTTCCCGCCGGATGGAACGGGGCGGCCTTCGGTGAGCTGCCGCAGGGAGCTACGCCGGCGCGCCTCTATCTCGCTTGCGGCATCGGGATGCTGCTCGCCGCGGCATGGTTGGCCTGGCCGCGAGGAAACCACCCGTGACCCGGCGGCAACTCGCGTTCGGTCTAGGCGTTTCCGCCCTCCTGGTGTCGGGCCGCGGACTATGGATTCCCGCCAAGGCGGTACTCGCCCAGGCGCTCCTCGAACGAGCCTGGAACCAATCAGCTGGCACCTCGCGAGTGCGGCCGTGGGTGGGGGCGGACAGCTGGCCGGTGGCGCGGTTGCGGGCGCCGCGGCTGGGGGTCGACTTGATCGTGCTCGCCAACGCGACCGGAAGCACGCTGGCCTTCGCGCCCGGCCATGTCGACGGCACCGCGGCGCCAGGCGCTCACGGCAACACGGTTCTCGCCGGGCATCGCGACACTCACTTCGCGTTTCTCGAGCGCCTGCGCCCCGGTGACGAGCTGCAGCTGGAGAGGCCAGGCGGTCCGGAAGCGCGCTATTTGGTGCGCTCGGCGAGAATCGTCGATCGCGCGCGGAGCGAGATCCTCGCGCCTGCGGAGCGCGATTTGCTCACCCTGGTGACCTGCTGGCCGTTCGCGGCGATGGCACCGGGCGGCCGCGAGCGATACGTCGTGCAGGCGGAGCGAATCTAGAACGTCGCCGCCGCGCGCGCGGAACTTTCTCGCCCTCCCTCGGGTCCGATCTTTCAGTCGCGGGAGAACCCGCAGGAGAAAACGACCATGACCCGAACCGCCGTCAACCCGATCCGTTGGATGTTGTGGGCGACGTGGCTCGTCGCCGCGCTGCTCGCCGCGCTGTCGCCGGCGCGCGCCATCGAGCAAGGACCCTTTGGCATGGAGATCCTGGTCGACGGCCAGCCGTTGAGCGAGTACCACGCCCGAGGCCGCGCCTACGTCGAAGCTCTGGCGGGCAAGGAGTACTCGGTGCGTCTATCGAACCACACCGGCGGCCGCGTGGCGATCGCGCTGGCGGTGGACGGCCTCAACTCGATCGACGCCAAGTCCGGCGCCGCCGATGAGGGATCGAAGTGGATTCTCGGTCCCTACGAGGTCATCACGATCGATGGCTGGCAGACCAGCTCGTCGAACGCCCGGCGCTTCTACTTTACGACCGAGACTGCCTCGTACGGCGCCTGGCTCGGAGACACCAGCAACCTCGGCATCGTCGCCGCGGCGATTTTCCGCGAGCGTGTGCCGCTGGCGAAGAGGATCTTGCCCAGCATGCCGCGCCGTGACGCCGCAGCCGAGCCTCAAAGCGCACCCCCGCCGGCCGCCGCCAAGCCGGAGCAGCGCGAGGCGAAGGCCGGCGACCGCGAGAATGCGGCCGGTGCCGAGGCGGACTCGCCGGCAGAGCTTTCGGAAGAATTGGCGGCGACCGGCATCGGACGCGAGGTCGATCACCGGGTCGAGCGTGTGCGCTTCGACGCCGAGCCCAAGGCGGCCGCGACCTTGTCCCTGCGCTACGAATACCGAGACGCCCTCATCAAGCTCGGCGTCCTGCCGCTGCCTTGCGACCCGGTCGAAGGCCGGCTGGCGCGGCGCGACGACGCGCGGGGATTCAGCGAATCCGGTTTCGCGCCCGACCCCTACCGCCGCCCCACCTGCCGCTGAGGCTTGCCGTTCAAATTCGGGGTCAGGTCTTGAAATGACGGTTATTTCAAGACCTGACCCCAACTGGTGAAGCCGGGACGTGTGTGGGGAGATAGGATCTCGGCGTTCCGATTTCGATGAGCGTCTCCATCCCTACGGTACGCGAACCCGCGAGCGCGCCGGATCTCCTGCGCGAGTTGCGCAGCCTGCACGACGAGAGCACTCTCTTTTGGAACCGGTTCGGGACGGACGAGTTTTTCGCTCCGCTCGGGGACGCGTGGTCGCCGGCCGATAATGTTCGCCATCTCGTGAAGTCGTGCCGGCCGGTGGCTCGCGCCCTGGGACTGCCGAAGCTGGCGCTCGTCGTGCCCGGGCGGGGTTTCGCGCTGCGGCCCTCGCGAACCTATGTCGAGATCCGCGAAACCTACCGCGCCCGCCTCGCCACCGGAGAGGTCCAGGCCGGCCGTTTCGCACCGCGGCCTGAGCCGCTGCACGGAGATCCGGAAGTGGCTCGCGAGGCATTGATGGCCAGGCGCCAGGCGGTGGCGGCAAACCTCCACGCGGCGGTCGAGGGTTGGGGCGAGCGGGCGCTCGATCGCTTCCGCCTGCCTCATCCGGCTCTCGGTCAGCTCACCGTGCGCGAGATGCTTTTCTTCACCCTGTACCACAATCTCCACCACGTCCTGAACGTCGCTAGGCGCCGCGGCTTGCTGGACGGCGCAGAGCGGTGACCGATCTGCTGGGCCGGGCGACGATCGTCGTCATGGTGCTTGGCTGGATCGGGTTCAGCGTCGGCTTCGCGCTCCGGCGCCGGGAGGCGCGCGGCCGCACCGCACGCCGCGATTGGCCGTCGCTGCTCGGCATCGCGTTGCAGATGGCGGGTTACGGCGTGGCGTGGAGTCTGCAGCGACAGCCCGTAGGAAGTCCGTTTCTCGGTCACGGCCTTATTCCGCAAGCGGCGTTCTTTTGTCTGACTCTGCTGCTCGCCGGGTGGTCGGCCTGGGCGGTGATTGGCGCGGTTCGCGCCCTCGGCAGGCAATGGAGCATTCAGGCGAGGGTGCTCGAAAACCATCAGCTGGTCATTGGCGGACCCTTCGCCATCGTGCGGCATCCGATCTACTCGGCGATGGTCGCGATGCTGGTGGCGACCGCCCTCGCGATCGGTGATTGGCGCGCCTTGCTCGGCGGATTGGCGCTCGAGCTGGCAGGCACCTGGCTGCGTGTGCGAGGTGAAGACCGTCTTCTCAGGGAAACATTCGGACCGACCTGGGAGGCCTACGCCGCGCAGGTGCCGGCCCTGGTGCCGCGCCGCTTGCCGACGGCGGCCTGAACTAGGACGAAGGTCAGACCGTCGGGTTCTCTGCCGGTGACGAGACGATCACGGGCCGCGTGGCCGCGTGGCGCAGTTCCCGCCATCCCACCATGGTGCGCTTGTCCTCGTCCCACAGCCGCAGCCGAGCGCAGCGTAGGCTGTCGCGCAGGGTCAGGCGCGTCACCCGCTGCATCTCGGGGTTTTCGCGGAACGCCTGGGCGAGCCGGTAGTTGGGGATGCGGCTCGAGAGGTGATGGATGTGGTGGTAACCGATGTTGCCGGTGAACCAGTGGAGAACCGGTCCGAGGTCGTAGTAGGAGCTGCCGTGCGCGCCGGCGCGGTAGAAGTCCCAGGCGTCTTCGCGATCCCAGTAGGTCTCCTCGAACTGATGCTGGACGTAGAAGAGCCACACGCCGATCGGTCCGGCGAACATCACGATCGTGAAGTGGACGATCAGGAAGGTCTTCCAGCCCACCAGCGCCGCCATGCCCACGGAGAGACCGGCGAGAGCGACGTTGGTCCACAGCACGCTCGCCCATTCGCGCTTCCAGGCCAGAGGGATGTCGAACGGGAAGCGGTGCTTGATCACGAACTGGTAGAACGGTCCGAGAACGAAGAGCACCAGCGGATGGCGGTAGAAGCGGTAGCCCACCCGGCCCCAGAACGGCAGCGCCTGATACTCGCGCACCGTCTTGGTGGCGATGTCGCCGAACTCGCGGTCGTCGAGGTTGCCCGAAGTGGCGTGGTGGATGGCGTGGGTGCGGCGCCAGTAGCCGTAGGGGAAGAAGGTGATGACGCCGAGGATGCTGCCGAGCAGGTTGTTGGCCCGCGGCGAGCGGAAGAACGAGCCGTGGCCGCAGTCGTGCTGGATGATGAACAGCCGGATGAAGAGCCCTGCCGCCGGGATCGCCAGCAACAGGCTCCAGAGATACGAAAACTGCAGGGTCCAGGCCATCAACGCCCAAATGGCGGCGTAGGGGAGCGCGGTATCGAGAACCTGGATCACCGCCCGGCGCAGGCTGGGCCGCTTGTAGGGCGCCAAGAGGCGCCGCCAGGCTTGTTCGTCGTCGGTTTCGTGGGCGGCGATGGGGTCTACGATGGGGCCGAGCGTCGCTGCGATCATGGTTGGCAGTATGCCGGCTCACGCGTCAACCGCGGTCAGGCCTTTGTCACGGAAATGTACGGTGGGGCTTGAGTTAGCATCCTCTGGTTCGATCTGCCATGGCCTCCCGCCGACACAAGCTCGTCGCGATGTACGTTCTCTCGCTCGCAGCGACGATGAGCCTGCTCGTGGTGTGGGTGGTCTACGTGGTGCGCTCCGCCTCCCGTATCGAGGCGCTCGGACGCCGCGTAGGTGTCGCCGCCGAGGGCGGGCTGAACTGGATCCTGCTCTCCATCGGCTGCGCCCTGCTTTTCTTCCTCATCGTCGGGCTGACCTACCAGCTCGCCCAGGCCCTGGCGGCGCGCCGCTATGCGCAAAAGCAGGAGGAGTTCATCTCCAACATCACCCACGAGATGAAGTCCCCGCTGGCGGCGATCAAGCTGCACGCCCAGACCCTGCAAGCCGATGACCTGGCCGACGCGGCCCGCGAAGGTTCTCTGCGCCACATCGTGCAGCAGGCGGACCGCATGGGCCGGTTGGTCGACAACGTGCTCGAGAGCAGCCGCCTGCTCGCCCACCGACGCACGCACGAGCTGCGGCCGGTGAACCTGTCGCACTTCCTGGCGCGCTATCTCACCGAGGTGCGGCCGCCGGTGGAGGCCCGGGGCATCCGGGTCCGCGGCGAGGCCAACGAGACGGTGACGGTGATGGCCAACGAGGAGGCGCTGCGTCAGGTGCTCGACAATCTGATCGACAACGCCGTGCGTTTCTCGAGGCCGGGCGGCGAGGTGCGCTGCCGGTTGCGCGGCGACGGGCGAGTGGCCCGCATCGAGGTCGAGGACGACGGCGAGGGCATTCCGAAAAAGGAGCTGCCGAACGTCTTCGATCGCTTTTACCAGGTCGGCCGCGAGAGCGATCCTCTCCGCCGGGGCACCGGGCTCGGCTTGTCGATCGTCGCCGGTCTGGTGGAGGAGATGCAGGGCGAGGTGCACGCCTACTCGCAGGAAGACCGGCCGGGCAGCCGCTTCGTGATCGACCTGCCCGCGGTCGAGAGCGCTCCGTGAGCGGGCCGTCGCGCATCCTGGTGGTCGAGGACGAGGACGCCATCGCCCAGGGCGTGGTGCTCAACCTCGAGCGCAAGGGGCACGTCGTCGAGCTGGCGCGTGACGGCAAGGAGGCCCTCGCCAAGGTGCGGGTGGCGCGTTTCGACCTGATCGTGCTCGACGTGCGGCTGCCGGAAGTGAGCGGTTTCGACATCCTCCAGCGCCTGCGCGCCGAGGGCAACTTCACGCCCATTCTCATGCTCACGGCGCGCAGCCAGCCGGACGACGTCATCTTCGGCCTCAAGATGGGCGCCGACGACTACGTGGTGAAGCCCTTCGATCTCGCCGAGCTCCTGGCGCGGGTCGAGGGCCTGCTGCGCCGGCAGGCCTGGTCGCGCCAGGAGGGCGGCACCGAAACCGACCGGCCGCAGCGCCACACCTTCGGCGACTACTGGGTCGACTTCGACAGCTACGAAGCCAAGACTCGCGAGGGCGTCGCCCAGTTGTCGCAAAAGGAGATGTCCGTGCTACGCGCCTTCCTCGCGCGGCCGGGCGAAGTGATCACTCGCCGCGAGCTGCTGGCCGAGGTATGGCAACTGCCGCACCATCCCAACGAGCGGGTAGTCGACAACGTGATCGTCGCGCTGCGCCAAGCCTTCGAGGAGGATTCGGCGCGGCCGCGCCACATCCTCAGCGTGCGTGGCGTGGGTTACCGCTTCGTGCCCTGAGTCGTGCTCGCTCGGAAAGGCGCGCTAAGATCGCCTCTCTCACGTTCGATCACCATTTCCGGAGACACCCCATGAGTTCCTCGCGTATCGAAAAGGACAGCCTCGGCGACATCGATGTCGCGTCTGGCGTGTACTGGGGCGCCCAGACCGAAAGGGCGCGCCGCAACTTCCCGGTTTCGGGGCTCACCTTTCCGCGCCGTTTCATCGCCGCCCTGGGTCTGATCAAGGGCGAGGCGGCGCGAGTCAACGCCGAGATGGGAATCGTCGACGCCAAGCTCGCCGAGTCCATCGCGGCGGCGGCGCGCGAGGTCGCCGAGGGCAAGCTCGACGCGCACTTTCCGCTCGACATCTTCCAGACCGGCTCCGGCACCTCGACCAACATGAACGCCAACGAGGTGATCTCGAACCGCGCCATCGAGATGCTCGGCGGCGTCATGGGCTCGAAGAAGCCGGTGCATCCCAACGACCACGTCAACGCCGGCCAGTCGTCGAACGACGTCATTCCGACGGCGATCCACGTCGCGGCGCTGACCGGCGATCCGCGAGGACCTCGAGCCGGCGCTCGCCCAGCTCGCCGAGGCGCTGGAGGCGAAGGCGCGCGAGTTCGACGACGTGGTGAAGATCGGCCGCACCCACCTCCAGGACGCGGTGCCGATCCGTCTCGGGCAGGAGTTCTCGGGCTACGCCCAGCAGGTGCGCAACGGCATCGAGCGCCTGCGCGCGGTCGAAGCCGCGGCTCGCCGAGCTGGCGCTCGGCGGCACCGCGGTGGGCACCGGGCTCAACGCGCCTCCGGGCTTCGCGGACCAAGTGATCGCGCGGCTGGCCGCGGCGAGCGGGCATCCCGTTCGTGCCGGCGCCGAACCGCTTCGAAGCGCTGGCCGCCAAGGACGCGGCGGTCGAGGCCTCCGGGGCGCTCAAGACGATCGCCGTCTCGCTGACCAAGATCGCCAACGACATCCGCTGGCTGGGCTCGGGCCCGCGCTGCGGCATCGGCGAGATCCGCCTGCCCTCGTTGCAGCCGGGCAGCTCGATCATGCCGGGCAAGGTGAATCCGGTGATCCCCGAGATGGTGCTCATGGTCGCCGCCCAGGTGGTCGGCAACGACGCCACGATCACGCTCGGCGGTATGGCGGGCAACTTCGACCTCAACGTCATGATGCCGGTGATCGCCTACAACCTGCTGCAGTCGATCGAGATCCTCGCCAGCGCGGCGCAAGCTGCTGCGCCGAGCGCTGCGTCGACGGTCTCGAAGCCGACCGCGAGCGTTGCGAGGAGCTGGTGGAGCAGTCGCTCGCCATGGTGCACCGCCCTGGCGCCGAAGATCGGCTACGACGCAGCGGCCGCGATCGCCAAGGAGGCTTACGCCTCGGGCCGGACGGTGCGCGAAGTCGCGACGCAGAAGGGCGTGCTGTCGCCCGCCGAGCTCGACGCCGCGCTCGACCCGCGGGCCCAGACCGAGGGCGGCATCCACGGCGCCGGCGGCGCCGGCGGCTGATCTCCTAGCGCGCGAAAGCCGAGGGCACGGGATCCCAGGGCGTGGCGCTCACGCCGCGCTCGTAGCCGACCGCCTCGAGGCGCTCGATCCATTCCGGGTCGAACAGTTTGGCCGCCGCCGCCTCGCCGGAGAGGCGATCGGGGATCGCCGTGGCGCGCACTTCGAGCGTCAGCCCGGAGGCCTCGGCGCCGACCGCGCTGGCGAGCTCGGCGAGGCCGCGCAGGATCTGAGGCTGCTGTGCCCAGATCAACAAGTTGGCGCCGCGAGCGGCGATCGCCCGGGCCGAGGCCGGCGGCACCACGTTGAGCGGCGCGTGCGGCGAGACGTTGAGCACCACCCACAGGCGCACCGCGGTGGGACCGGCGCCGCGCTCGCGCAGCCGGGCGCCGAGGCGGCGGTAGTCCTCGAGCGCGAGCACCGGCAGCACGCTGCCCATCACCCCGCCGTCGACGTGCAAGTGGCCTTCGAGCAAGAGGGCGGGGAAGACACCTGGAATCGCGGTGGACGCCATCAGCACCTGCTGGAACCGCTCCACGCCGTGGGTGGCACCCAGCTCGCGGCCGATGTCCCACACCCGGCCGACGCCGAGGTCGGCGTCGGTGGTGCCGACCAGCAACTGACGGTCGGCCGCGAACTCCGGCTTCAGCGTGTCGGCGAGACCCTGATCGAAGATCGCTCGCAGCGCGGCGTAGTAGCCGCGCGTCGAGAGCACGCCGCCGGTGCGCCGCAGCCAGAACAGCCGGTCGAACTTCGGCGCCATGCTGCGGTCGGCGTCGCGAAACAGCCGCGCCAGGCTCTCCACCGCCTGGTCGGTGCCGAGCAACGCGAAGGGCGCCTGCAGCGAGCCGGCGCTGATCCCGGTGACCAGGTCGAAGGTCGGCATCGGATCGTCGGTCCGCTCGCGCCAGCCGCGCAGGAAGCCGGCGCCGTAGGCACCGTTCTGGCCGCCGCCGGAGAGCAGCAGGATGTCGAGATGTCCGTCGCCCCGCCGCAGCGCGCGCGAGGCCAGCGCCTCGATGACCCGGTCCACGGTCTCGCGATGCGCTGCCGCGGCCTGCTCTGCGCCGGCCGCGAGGGTGGCGACCTCGAGCGGCGGGCGCTCGACCACCGCGCAGGCGGCGAGCAGACCGCCGCAGATCGCGGCCGTGAACCGGCTCGTAGTCGGGTTCATGCGGCGCAGATTAGCAATCGCGACGGCTCGGCCGTCGTGCATCCCGCGGGAATGAAGCTCAGGACTGTCAATCCAACTCCGAGGGCGGAGCGGCGGGCGGAAGCGTTCATGGCCACGGCTTACCGGTCTCCTCTCTCTCGGGCGAGGCATGAGGCAACGATCGTGCCTGCCGGCAGCCGCGAAGGCTCTAGTCGTCGTCTTCCCGGCCGCGCAGCCGCTCGAGATCGCGCCGCTCGCGCTTGGTGGGCCGGCCGGCGCCCGATTCTCTAATCACGGGAGGCCGCCGGAGGAGGCGCTGCAGAGGGTCCGGAGTCGGGCGGGGTGGGCTGAGATCTTCGTACGCGGACGCGGCTTCGGCCTTTGGCCCCGGCTTCTCCCGCAGCTCGCGCACCACCCAGACGCGGGTCCAGTCACCGGCGTCGATCTCCACGCGATCCCCGATCGCCAGCGCGCGGTGCGGCTTGGCCGATTGGCCGTTGACCCGCACTCGGCCGAGATCGCAGGCGTGAGTCGCCTGGGTGCGGGTCTTGAAGGCGCGCGCGGCGTGCAGCCACTTGTCGAGGCGAACGCGATCCATGCCGGAGCGCATGCTAGCTCCGGCCACCGGCGGCGTCGAGCGTCGTTGGTCTAGACTGCGGCCACAAGCGGAACGACGATGCCTCACGAACTCGCGCTGATCACGACCATCGCCAGCGGCCTCGGCCTCGCGCTGGCGCTGGGTCTGGTGGCCTCGCGGTTGAAGCTCCCGCCGCTGGTGGGCTACCTGCTCGCCGGCATAGTGCTAGGCCCGGCGACGCCCGGCTTCGTCGCCGACCTCGAGCTCGCCAAACAACTCGCCGAGATCGGCGTCATGCTGCTGATGTTCGGCGTCGGCCTGCACCTCTCGCTCGACGATCTGCTGTCGGTGCGGCGCATCGCGGTGCCGGGAGCGCTGTTCCAGATCCTCGTCGCCACCGGCCTCGGCATGGGGCTGGCCGAGACCTGGGGCTGGTCGCACGGCGCCGCCCTGGTCTTCGGGCTCAGCCTGTCTTGCGCCAGCACCGTGGTGCTGCTCCGAGCGCTCGAAGACCGCGGCATTCTCGACACGGTCAACGGTCGCATCGCGGTCGGCTGGCTGGTGGTCGAGGACTTGGTGATGGTGCTCGTGCTGGTGCTCCTGCCGGTATTCGCCGGCCTGCTCGGGGGAAGGCCGGTCGACGGCGGCGGCAGCGTATGGCTCACCCTCGGCCTGACGCTTGCCAAGGTGGCGGGGTTCGTCATCTTGATGCTGATCGTCGGGCGGCGCTTCTTCCCGCGGCTGCTCTACTGGGTGGCGCGCTCCGGCTCGCGCGAGCTCTTCACGCTCTGCGTCATCGCCACCGCGGTCGGCGTCGCCTACGGCGCGGCCAAGCTGTTCGACGTCTCCTTCGCTCTCGGCGCCTTCTTCGCCGGCATGATGATGCGCGAGTCCGAGTTCAGCCATCGCGCGGCCGCCGAGTCCCTGCCGCTGCGCGACGCCTTCTCGGTGCTGTTCTTCGTCTCCGTCGGCATGCTCTTCGAGCCGCGGGTGCTGGTCGAGGAGCCGCTCCGCGTCGCGGCGGTGGCGGCGATCATCATGATCGGCAACCCACTCGCCGCCATCACCCTGGTGCTCGCCTTCCGCTACCCGCTCAACACCGCGCTCACGGTCGGCGCCAGCCTGGCGCAGATCGGCGAGTTCTCCTTCATCCTCGCCGGCCTCGGCGTCTCACTCGGGCTGCTGCCGAAGGCAGGCCACAGCTTGGTCCTCGTGGGCGCGCTGGTGTCGATCGCTCTCAACCAACTGATCTTCGCCGCCGTCGAGCCGGCACAGCGCTGGATCCGCGAGCGCTCGAGCCTGGCGCGCAAGCTCGAGCGCCGCCTCGATCCGCTCGCCGAGCTGCCGATGTCGACCGACGAGCGCCTCTTGACCGGTCAGGTGGTCCTGGTGGGCTACGGCCGGGTGGGCCGGCGAATCGCCGACGCGCTGCGTCAGCGCGGCATCGCCATCGTCGTCGCCGAGCAGAACCGCGACAAGGTGGAGACGCTGCGCGAGCTCGGCATTCCAGCGGTGTCGGGCGACGCCAGCGACCCCGCGGTGCTGATCCAGGCCCACATCGCGCGCGCCGCCATGATGGTCATCGCCACGCCGGATACCTTCAACGTGCGCAAGATGGTCGAGGTCGCCCGCAAGCTCAACCCGAAGATCGAGGTCGTGGTGCGCACCCACAACGACTCCGAGGCCGCGATGCTGCGCAGCGAGAACGTCGGCGTGGTGTTCATCGGCGAGCAGGAGCTGGCGCAGGGCATGACGCGCCACGTGCTGGGTCGAATGGCGCCGGCGGCCTGACCGGCGCCGGGTTCGTCAGGCGCGGCGAGCGCGCTCGATCTTCGCGTCGCGTTGCTCTTCGATTCGCCGGCGTTCGCGCACGTATTCCTCTTCTTCTTTCTCGCGCGCCTCGGGATCTCCGATCTTGCGCAGGCGGTCGCGGTGCAGGATCTCGAGCTCGGCGAGCTTGGCCTCCGCCTGGCGGCGGTGCTCGCCGACTTGGGTGCGCTGCGCGTCGCTGAGTGACTCCGGACGCTCGATGCCCTGCCCATCGAGCCGCTCCAGGGCAAGCTCGTAGGCCGATTTCACTCGCGGCGCGCGGTCCTTGGCGTCTTTCTCGCTCACACGCCGATTGTAGTCCGTCCGCTATCCTCCGCGCATGGCGCGGATTCTCCTGCTCTTCATCGACGGCATCGGACTCGCGCCGGCGGGAGTCACCAACCCGCTGTCGGTGGTCGACATGCCGGCCGTGCGCGCGCTGCTCGGCGGACCCTTGACGTTGGAGCAGGTGCAAGAGCGCGAGGGCTTGGTGCTCGTGCCGCTCGATGCCACGCTGGGAGTGCCCGGCCTGCCGCAGAGCGGCACGGGGCAAACCGCGCTCTTCGCCGGAGAGAACGGCGCCGTAATCCTCGGCCACCACGTGCCGGCGTTTCCCGGGACCTACGCTGCGTAAACTCATCGCCGAGCGTTCGATTTTCAAGCAGGTGGTCGACGCCGGCCGGCGGGCCGTGTTCGCCAATCCTCTTCCGCAGAGCTTCGTCGCCGCGGTCGAGAACGGCGAGCGCCGCGGCTCGGTCACCACCTGGGCGGCGATTGCCGGGGGCCGCACGGTCATGCGCGACCTGGAAGACCTGCGCGCTGGCCGCGCGGTGGCGTGGGACGTCAGCGGTGACCACTTCGCGGCCCGGGCTGGGTACGATGTCGGCTTCACCCAGCCGACCGACGCCGGCCGGACACTGGCCGCCATCGCCGCCGGTGCCGACCTCACCGTCTGGGAGACCTTCCTCACCGACCTCGCCGCGCACGGCCGCTGGGGACTACGCGTCGACGATGCGCTAGCGCGGCTCGACGGCCTCCTCGAGGGTCTGCTCGGCGCGCTGCCCGACGATCTGACGGTGGTTCTGACCAGCGATCATGGCAACCTCGAGGACTCGACTCACCGCGTTCACACGCGAAACCCCGTGCCCTTGCTGGCGGTCGGACCGTCGGCAGGGGACTTCGCTCGGCTGACCTCGCTGCTGGAAGTTACGCCCGCGATTCTGGAAGGGCTCGCTAACGCCCGGTCAAACTGACGCCCAGGCGCCGTTCCGGCCCTACCTGAAGGGCGGGAGGGCGGAGCGTGTGGCTTTCGAGGCTTGAACGATCTAGTGTTGAACCTCTGTTCAGACCGGCCCGAAGTTTGCTACAAATCCGCGCGCGACTGAGGAGGGACGGATGATCCAAGCGCAAGAACTGACGCGGCGCTACGGCGATTTCCTCGCCGTCGACCGCGTTTCCTTCGAAGTGGGTGAGGGGGAGATCGTCGGCATTCTGGGGCCCAACGGCGCCGGCAAGACGACCACCATCCGCATGATCACCGGCTTCCTGCCGCCGACCCAAGGGCAGGTCACGGTCTACGGCAAGGACCTCTTCGCCGATCCGGCCGCAGGCGCGCCGCGACATCGGCTATCTGCCCGAGAACGTGGCGCTCTATCCCGAGATGCGGGTCAGCGAGTATCTGGCCTATCGCGCCCAGCTCGAGGGGCTGTCGCGCGCCGACGCCCGCACGCGCATCGGCGAGACCGTCGAGCGCTGCCTGCTCACCGACGTCCGCGGCCAGATCATCTCGCACGCTCTCCAAGGGCTTCCGGCAGCGCGTCGGCCTCGCCACCGCCATCCTGCACTCGCCGCGCGTGCTGGTGCTCGACGAGCCCACGGTGGGGCTCGACCCCAAGCAGATCATCGCCATCCGCGAGCTGATCCGCGATCTCGGCAAGCGCCACACGCTGCTGCTCTCGACCCACATCCTGCCCGAGGTGGAGCTGCTCTGCGGCCGGGTGCTGATCATCGACCGCGGCCGCATCGTCGCCGAGGGCACGCCGGAGACGACTGCGCGAGCGCTGGCTGGGCAACGCGGTGGTGCGGGTGGTGCTCGGCGGCCAGCCGGAAGGCGCGGCGGATGTGCTCGGCTCGCTGCCCGGCGTGGTTTCGGTGCGCGGCGATGTCGGCGACGGCCCCGAGTCGACGTTCCATCTCGAATGCGACCGCACGGCCGACGTCCGCGAGCCGATCTTCCGCGCCGCGGTTGAGAACGGCTGGGTCCTGCTGGGCCTGGGCGAGGAGAAGGCATCGCTCGAGGACGTGTTCGTGCGACTGACCACGCACGACCGCGCTGCCGACGTGGTCGAGGAGCCGGCGCATCCGGTCGAGGAGGTGGTGCAATGAACGGCGCCCTCGCCACCCTGCGCCGCGAGCTGCGGGCGTACTTCTTCTCGCCGCTCGCCTACGCGATCCTGACGCTTTTCTTGATCGTCAACGGCTTCATCTTCTGGGTGATCGTCGGCTACCTGTCCGATCCGCGCTCGCGCGTCGGAGCGCCGCTCGAGCTGTTCTTCGGCCAGACCATCTTCTTCTGGCTGGTGCTGCTCTTCGTCACCCCGGTGCTCACCATGCGGCTGCTCGCCGAGGAGCGCAAGAGCGGCACCATCGAGGTGCTGATGACGGCGCCGGTGTCGGAGACCCAGGTGGTGCTCGGCAAGTACCTGGCGGCGCTGCTCTTCTATCTCTTCCTCTGGGTGCCGACGCTGGTCTACGTGGCGATCATCGCCCGCTATTCGAGCGTCGACTGGGGCCCGGTGGCCGCCGGCTATCTCGGCGTCGCCGGCATCGGCGCACTGTTTCTCGCGGTCGGCGCCTTCGCCTCCTCGGTGGCCCGCAACCAGATCGTCGCCGCGGTGCTGACCTTCGTGCTGCTGGTCTTCCTGTTCAGCTTCGGGCTGCTCGAGAACCTGATGAACGCGCCGCTGTGGAAAGGCGTCTTCGGCTATCTCGACCTCTGGCAGCACATGGACGAGTTCTCGAAAGGCATCGTCGACAGCCGCCGGCTGGTCTACTACCTCACGGCCAGCGGTTTCTTCCTCTTCCTCTCGACCCGCGCCCTCGCGGCCAACAAGTGGAGATAGCGATGGCCGCGCCGACGAAAAAGCAGGTCGTGCAGTCCTCGACGCTGGGAGCCGGCGTCGTGGTGGTGGCCGCGCTCCTGGTGCTGATCAACTACTTCGGCTGGAAGTATCACGAGCGCTGGGACTGGACCGGCAGCAAGCTCTATACGCTCTCCGAGAAAAGCCTCAACGTGCTCTCGGCGCTCGACAAGGACGTCGAGGCGGTGGTCTTCATGCGGCCCTCGGAGGAGCTCTATACGCCGACCAAGGAGCTGCTCGAGCGCTACGGAGCCGCTTCCTCGCGGGTCAAGGTGCGGATGGTCGATCCCGACAAGAACCTCGCCGAGACGCAGCAAGTGGCGCAGCGCTACGGCCTGCAGGCCGCCAACGTGGTGGTCTTCGAGGCCGGCGACGAGCGCCGGGTGGTGGAAACCGCCGATCTCGCCGAGTTCGACTACTCCGGCATGCAGATGGGCGAGGCCCCGCGCATGACGGGTTTCAAGGGCGAGCAGCGCTTCACCGGCGCGATCCTCGAGCTGCAGGAGGCGAAGAAGCCGAAGATTCTCTTCACCGCTGGCCACGGCGAGGCGAGCCTCGACTCGTTCGAGCCGCATGGGCTGTCGCAATCCCAGGATCTGCTGGGCAAGGACAACTTCGATCTCGAGTCGTGGCCCTCACTGGGCAAGAACGCGGTGCCCGACGGCACCGATCTGGTGGTGATCGCCGGTCCGACCTCCGGCTTCACCCAGCCCGAGCTCGACGTGCTGTCGGCGCTATCTCGCCAAGGGCGGCCGGCTGCTGGCGATGATCGACCCGACGCTGCCCGGCGGCTCGTCGGCCCTGGTCGATACCGGGCTGCGTGTCTGGCTGGAGTCCTACGGCGTGAAGCTGGGCGACGACATCGTGGTGGACCCGTCGAATCCGCTGCCTTTCTTCGGCGCCGAAACCATCTTCTCCTCGCACTACGGCAGCCACGACATCACCAAGTCGTTGCAGCAGGCACAGGTGCCATCGGTTCTGGCGTTGGCGCGGTCGGTGGGGAAGGGCGCCGTGCCGCCCGGGTATCAAGTGAACGACCTGGTGAAGACCTCGCCTGAGGGCTGGGGTGAGACGGATCTCGCCAATCTGCGGGCGGTGCAGAAGGATCCGACGGACCTCGCTGGCCCGGTGACCCTCGCGGTCGTGGTGGAGCCGGTCGAGGACGCGGCGACGGACGCCGACCCCCACGAAGAGGGGCTCGAGGAAGAAGCCAAGACGCCGCCCGAGCCCACGCCGACGCCGGCCGATGCGACTGCCACACCCAAGCCGCGGCTGGTGGTCTTCGGTGATTCCGACTTCGCGAGCAATGCGCAGATCGCCAACGCCGGCAACGCGACCCTGGTGGCCGATACCTTCAACTGGCTGGTGGAGCGCCAGCAAGCGCTGGGCATCGCGCCGAAGACTCCCGAGCAGGTGCGCCTGACGCTCGCCGGCGGTCAGCTATCGGCGATCTTCTGGTTCGTGGTCGGCGTGCTGCCGCTGCTCAGTGTGGTGGCCGGCGTCGCCGTGTTCCTCCGCCGGAGGCGCTGAGCGATGAAGCCCAAGACCCTCCTGGTGCTGGCCGTGCTGCTGGCGGCGGCCGGCTCGTTCGTGTGGTTCTACGAGCGCAGGCTGCCCTCCTCCGACGAGCGGGCCGAACGCGCCAAGAACGTCGTGGCGTTGAAGTCAGCCGACGTCAACGCGGTGGACATCACGTGGGACGGGCAGCAGGTGCGCCTGGAGCGCGAGCCCGCCCCGGTCAAGAGCGAAGGCTCGCCGGATGATCCGGCGCCGCCGGCGGTATGGCGTATCGCGGCGCCGCTTCAGGCCACCGCGGACCGGTCCGCCGTCGACCGCCTGGTCGAATCGCTGACCGGCTTGCGCAAAGAGCGCACGCTCGAGGCGGCCGACCGCAAGGAGCTCGGGCTCGAGACGCCGCGCGCCAAGGTCGATCTCGTCACTGCCGCCGGCAAGACAACGCTCGAGATCGGCGCCGAGCTGCCGGCCTCGACCAACATGGCGGTGGCCGTGGCAGGAGAGCCTACGGCCTACGTGGTTGCGAAGAGTTTGTGGACCGATCTCACCAAGCCGCCCGGCGATTGGCGGAGCAAGGACCTCTTCACCGGGACGCGCGAGAAGATCGCCCGGGTGAGCCTCGAGAGCGGCGGCCACAAGGTGCTGTTCGGCAAGCGGGGAGAGGAGTTCTGGCTCGAGACCCCGGTCGCCGACCGCGCGGACCGCGATGCGTTCGGCCGGCTGTTGAGTGACATCACTGGATTGCGTGCCGTGAGTTTCATCGACGAGCCCGCCCGGAGCGCCGCTGAAATGGGCCTCGAGCCGGCGCAGGGCGTCGTCGAGGTCGTGCTCGAGGGCAGTAGCGAGCCCTTCCGCGTCGAGCTCGGTGCGGAGGCGGCGCCGGCCGCGGTGGCAGCGCCGGAAGGTCAGCCGCCCGCCGCGCGTCGCTACGCGCGTCTGGGCACGTTGATCTTCGAGACGGACTCGAAGCTGCTCGACTCCGCCGCCAGGCCCGCCGACTCGTGGCGGTCGCTGGCGGTGAGCGGCTTCGAGGTCTATCGCATCGACAAGGCGAGCTTCGGCGACGCCGCCGGACAAGTCGACGTCGAGCGCAGCGGTCCGGATTGGAAACGGGGCAAGGACACCATTTCGTTCACCACCGTCTCGGACCTGCTCTACGCGATCAACAGCACCCCCGCCCTGCGCCTGGCGGAGAAGAAGGACGTCACCCTCGGTGCCGCCGAGCTCACCGTCACTCTGACCGCCAGCGACAAGACGGCGGAGTCGCTCTCGTTCCACCCGGCCCTTCCGAACGGCGAGGTGCCCGTGACCGCCAGCGGCCGCGAGGCGGTTCTGCTCCTGCCGCAGTCGGTCATCGAGGATGTCCGCGCCAAGCTCGACGCCCTTCGCAAAGCCGAGCCAATGGGCGAAACGAACCCGCCCGCCGCCGCGCCCGCGCCGGATCCAAATCCCTGATTCAAATTTGGGGTCAGGTCTTGAAATGACAGTTATTTCAAGACCTGACCCCGATTGTGGGGATCAGACGGTGGATTCGTCGCGGTGCTCGCCGAACACCTGGCGCAGGGTCGTCGGCGATCTCGCCGAGGGTCACCTCGGCGCGGACGCAGTCGAGGATCGGCGGCATCGAGGTTGCGGTCCTCGCGCGGCCGCGCGCGCGCAGAGCGCCGCGAGCGGCCTGCGCCGCGCGATCGGCGTCGCGCCGGGCCCGCAGCGCCCGCAGGCGCTCGACCTGCTCGCGCTCGATCGCCGGGTCGATCCGCAGGACCTCCGTCGGCGCGTCTCCTCCTCGGCGTGAAGGCGTTGACGCCCACCACCTTGGCCTCGCCCGTCCTCGACCGCCGTCTGGTGGGCGTAGGCGGCGTCGGCGATCTCGCGCTGCTGGAAGCCCTGCTCGATGGCGGCGCAGCGCGCCGCCCATCTCGTCGATCCGGCGCGATGTAGGCGCGCGCCTCTGCCGACGATCTCGTCGGTCCACGCCTCGATCACGTAGGAGCCGCCCAGCGGGTCGGCGACGTCGGCCACGCCGCTCTCGTGGGCGATGACCTGCTGGGTGCGCAGGGCGAGGCGGGCCGCCTCTTCGGTGGGCAGCCCGAGCGCCTCGTCGAGCGAGTTGGTGTGGAGCGACTGGGTGCCGCCGCAGACCGCGGCGAGCGCCTGGATCGCCACCCGCACCACGTTGTTCTCGGCTGCTGCGCGGTGAGGGTCGAGCCCGCGGTCTGGGTGTGGAAGCGCAGCCAGAGCGAGCGCGCGTCGCGCGGCGCGAAGCGCTCGCGCACCAGCTCGGCCCACAGCCGGCGCGCGGCGCGGAACTTCGCCACCTCCTCGAGGAAGTTGTTGTGGGCGTTGAAGAAGAAGGAGAGGCGCGGCGCGAACTCGTCGATCGCGAGGCCCGCGGTCGAGCGCCGCCTCGACGTAGGCGAGGCCGTTGGCGAGGGTGAAGGCCACCTCCTGCGCCGCGGTCGAGCCGGCCTCGCGCATGTGGTAGCCGGAGATCGAGATCGGTGTTCCACTTCGGCACCCGCTCGGCGCAGAAGGCGAAGACGTCGGTGACCAGCGAGCGACGGCGCCGGGCGGATAGATGTAGGTGCCGCGCGCGACGTACTCCTTGAGGATGTCGTTCTGGACCGTGCCGCCGACCTGCTCCCAGGCGACGCCCTGCTCCTCGGCGACCGCGAGGTAGAGCGCGAGCAGGATCGGCGCGGTGGCGTTGATGGTCATCGAGGTGGTGACCCGGTCGAGCGGGATGCCGTCGAAGAGCCGGCGCATGTCCTCGATGCGAGTCGATCGCCACGCCGACCCGGCCGACCTCGCCGCGCGCCAGCGGGTGGTCGGAGTCGTAGCCGATCTGGGTCGGCAGGTCGAAGGCCACCGAGAGCCCGGTGGTGCCCCTGCGCCAGCAGGTAGCGGTAGCGGCGGTTGGACTCGTCGGCGATGGCGAAGCCGGCGTACTGGCGCATGGTCCACAGGCGCGCGCGGTACATGTCGGCGATAGAGCCCGCGGGTGTACGGGAAACGCTCCCGGGTCGCCGACCCGCTGGTCGTCAGCGAAATCCCCGCCGTCGTCGCGAACCGGCGCCGTAAAGCGGGCGGCTCGCGGCGCCGGTCTTGCGCTCGCCCATGGTGGGCGGATTATGCCGCATGCGCGCGGACGGGCTGGCGCGAGGCCCTGGCGGTCTGCTGGTGCATTGTCACGACGTCCGCCACTAGGGCGGCCACAGCTTGCGTTGCACTCTCCGGGCCACCACTACGATCTTGCGGTAGACGTCTTGACATCCGCTGCAACGATGCCGTACCTTAGCGCCGTGGTACTTGTCAAACGAAACTTTCGTGCATGAACGACCCGAGCACTCGACCCGTGGAGCGCATGTACTCGATGGCAACGCCGTCGACCGGCGAACCCCGGAGCATCCCGAGCATCCTGGATCGAACCCGGGAGCGGTCGCGCACGAGTGCACCGCGGTCGCGGGCCTGCGGTTCGAGCGCTACTTCACCACGCCCGGCGTCGACCCGTTCGACGCCGTCGAGTGGGAGCTGCGCGACGCCGTGATCACCGACGAGCGCGGCGAGAAGGTCTTCGAGCAGAACGGCGTCGAGGTCCCGAAGACCTGGTCCCAGACCGCGACCAACGTCGTGGTCTCGAAGTACTTCCGCGGCCAGCTCGGCACGCCGGAGCGCGAGACGCAGCGTCGCGCCAGCTGATCGGCCGCGTGGCCGACACCATCGCCGGCTGGGGCCGCGAGGGCGGCTACTTCGCGACCGCCGAGGACGGCCGACGACCTTCCGCGACGAGCTGACGCACCTCCTGCTCCACCAGAAGGCGTCCTTCAACAGCCCGGTCTGGTTCAACGTCGGCATCGAGGCGCAGCCGCAGTGCTCGGCCTGCTTCATCAACTCCGTCGAGGACACGATGGAGTCGATCCTGGGCCTGGCCAAGACCGAGGGCATGCTGTTCAAGTACGGCTCGGGCACCGGCTCGAACCTGTCGACCATCCGCTCCTCGCGCGAGCCGCTGGCCGGCGGCGGCACCGCCTCCGGCCCGGTCTCCTTCATGCGCGGCTTCGACGCCTTCGCCGGCGTGATCAAGAGCGGCGGCAAGACCCGGCGCGCGGCCAAGATGGTCATCCTGAACGCCGACCACCCGGACATCGACGAGTTCATCAACTGCAAGGCAGACGAGGAGAAGAAGGCCTGGGCGCTGATCGACGCCGGCTACGACGGCGGCTTCAACGTCGCGGGCGGCGCCTACGACTCGGTCTTCTTCCAGAACGCCAACCACTCGGTGCGCGTGACCGACGAGTTCATGCAGCGCGGTGCTCGAGGACGGCGAGTGGCAGACCACGCGCGTGCATCGACGGCGAGCCGATGGACACCTACAAGGCCCGCGACCTGATGAGCGAGATCGCCGAGGCGGCCTGGGAGTGCGGCGACCCCGGCATGCAGTTCGACACCACGATCAACGACTGGCACACCTGCCCGAACACCGGCGCGCATCAACGCCAGCAACCCGTGCTCGCGAGTACATGTTCCTCGACGACACGGCCTGCAACCTGGCGTCGCTGAACCTGATGCAAGTTCCACGACGCGAGACGGCGAGCTTCGACGTCGACGAGCTTCCGCCACGCCTGCGAGATCGATGATCACGGCGCAGGAGATCATGGTCGACAACGCCAGCTACCCGACGCCGAGCGATCGACGCGCAACAGCCACGACTTCCGGCCGCTCGGCCTCGGCTACGCCAACCTCGGCGCGCTGCTGATGGCCCGCGGCCTGCCCTACGACTCCGACGCCGGCCGCGCCTACGCGGCGGCGATCACCGCGCTCATGTACGGCGAGGCCTACGCCCAGTCGGCGCGCATCGCCGCGGCCATGGGGCCGTTCGCCGGCTACGCGAAGAACCGCGAGCCGATGCTGCGGGTGATCGACAAGCACCGCGACGCGCGTCAAGCAGATCGACGCCGCGCTCGTGCCGCTCGAGCTGCTGCAGGCGGCGCGCGCGGTCGTGGGACGAGGCGCTCGCGCTGGGCGAGCAGCACGGCTACCGCAACAGCCAGGTCACGGTGCTCGCGCCCGACCGGCACCATCGGCTTCATGATGGACTGCGACACCACCGGCATCGAGCCCGACATCGCGCTCGTCAAGTACAAGAAGCTGGTCGGCGGCGGCATGATGAAGATCGTCAACCAGACGGTGCCGAGGCGCTGAAGCGGCTCGGCTACGACAAGGAGCGAGGTCCGAGGGCATCGTCGAGTACATCGACGAGAAGGAGACGATCGAGGGCGCGCCGCACCTCAAGGACGAGCACCTGCCGGTCTTCGACTGCGCCTTCCGCCGGCCAACGGCAAGCGCTCGATCCACTACATGGGCCACATCAGGATGATGGCGGCGGTGCAGCCGTTCCTCTCGGGCGCGATCTCCAAGACGGTCAACATGCCCGAGGACGTCCACCGCCGACGACATCAAGCACGCCTACATCGAGGCCTGGCGGCTGGGCCTCAAGGCGGTGGCGGTCTACCGCGACGGCTGCAAGCGCAGCCAGCCGCTGTCGCACGTCAAGGACGAGACGAGAAGGCGCCGGCGCTGGCCGCGCGCCGGCGCCGGTGCGTCGGAGCGCCGCGGCCGGTGCGGCGCAAGCTGCCGGACGAGCGCCGCGCGATCACCCACAAGTTCTCGATCGCCGGCCACGAGGGCTACATCACGGTCGGCATGTACGAGGACGGCAAGCCGGGCGAGATCTTCCTGGTCATGGCCAAGGAGGGCTCGACGATCTCCGGCCTGATGGACGCCTTCGCCACCTCGATCTCGATGGCGCTGCAGTACGGCGTGCCGCTCGAGGCGCTGGTCGAGAAGTTCTCGCCACATGCGCTTCGAGCCCTCGGGCTTCACCAAGAACCCGGAGATCCCGATCGCCAAGAGCATCACCGACTACATCTTCCGCTGGCTGGCCTCGAAGTTCCTGTCGCGCGAGGAGCAAGCAGGCGGTGGGCGTGATCCTGCGCGACGAGATCCGCCGGCCGCCGACGCCGGTCTCGAGCCGCTCCTGGGCGGCGGCCGGCTCGAGCCGGTGGCCGCAGGCGGTCAGCGTCGAGCAGCCCGAAGGTCGACCTTCCTCTACCAGCAGGACGCTCCGAGCTGCCACGAGTGCGGCTCGATCATGGTGCGCAACGGCAGTTGCTACAAGTGCCTGAACTGCGGCTCGACGAGCGGCTGCAGCTGAACCGAATGCAGCCCCTGTGGGTGCTGCCGGCTCAGGCCGGGGAGAGCGGACCAACTCTCTGCCCGGCCCGTCATGCGTGAACGCGACGATCCGGAAGTCGAACAGCGCACCTGGATTGCGAGCAGTCTTTACCCGTGGATACGGCCGGCGGGGGTCCACTCCCCGCCGGCCCTCCAGCAGGGCCTTGGACGGCCCTGCGTTGCAGGGAGCAATGGGGCTTCCCTGCGCAACGTCAGGCCCTCGGGTCTGACGGCCCCATGAAGGGGCGGGAGAATTCTCATGGCAATGAAGAAGCCTGCAAAGAAGGCCGCCAAGGCCAAGAAGCCGGCTAAGAAGGCCGCCAAGAAGCGCTAGTAGGCCGGCCCGCAAACTAACCCCCGCCTTGACCTCTGTCAAGGCGGGGGATGTAACAATCGAGAGCCGTTCGTCTTCTCCTCGGAGAAAAGGGCGGCTCATTTTTCGTGCCATAGTTTTCTTTTGTTTCCCGGTAAAACTAGGCAAAACTAGACCCTTCTTTTCCCCCATTTCCCTGCCGTATGCTCGCGGCTCCCATGAGTCGGCGGCCCCTCCAACTTCTTGCTCTGATCGCCGTGACAACCCTGCTCGCGTCTTGCCGCGACACGCGAGCGGTGCGCATCGGCGCCAGTGCGCCCGAGCTGCGAAAGCAGGATCTGGCAGGGCGCGATGTCTCGCTCGCCGACTATCGCGGCCGGGTGGTGCTGATCGACTTCTGGGCCACCTGGTGCGGGCCTTGTCACCTCCAGCAGCGCATTCTCGAGCCGCTCTACCAGGAGTACCGTGGCCGCGGCGCGGAGTTCCTCGCCGTCAGCCTCGGCGAGGACGTCGCTACGGTCAGAGAGTTCGTCGATCAGAAGCCGTTCACGTATCCGGTGCTGCTCGATCCGTCGGACGAGCTCTCGCCGCGGCTGGGCATCCAGGCTCTGCCAACGCTGATGATCGTCGACAAGGAGGGCCGAGTGGCGTACTTCCAAGCCGGCGTAGCCGATGCCGACCGCCTCCGTGAGGTTTTCGCGGCGGCGGGTGTCTAGGAGACCTTCGATTGAAGCGACCGCCTTCCACCCTGACCCAACCGGCGCTCAAGCTCATCGTGCGCTCGTTCCTGCGGCGCCTGGGAGAAGAACAGCGCGCGCCGCGCGTGCGGGTGATTTTCAACCACCGCATGCGGACCGCCATCGGCCGCTCCGACCCCTCCGGTGGGCACATCTACCTCAATCCCCGGCTGCTCGACCGGTATCCCAAGGAGCTGGTGCCGACGCTGGTGCACGAACTGTGTCACGTCGTCGCGGGCTTGAAGGCCGGGCACGGCCCGCGCTGGCAGGGGCTCATGGAGACGCTGGGCTATCGCCCCGACATCTACCACGACCTCGACGTCGAGGATTTCGCCAGGTCGCGTAAGCGCCTGCGGCGCGCGGCACGCGAGGCGCGGCCGCGCAAGCGGCGCTAGAAACACGAAGGGCCGCCTCGCCGAGGCGGCCCCCCAGAAACTCCGACTGTCTACTACTCGAGCACTACCAGCGCCACTCGCCGGTTCTGCGAGCGGCCGTCGCGCGAACTTGTTGTCGGCGACCGGAGCCGCTCTCGCCGTAGGAGATCGAGCTGCATGCGGTGGAGCGGGATACCCGTGCTTGCTCAAGGTACACGCCGCACCGCCTCGGCGCGCTGCTGGCCGAGCTTCTCGTTGTAGAGCGTCACCGCCGATGTTGTCGGTGTGGCCCTGGATCTCGACGTAGACGTTCTTGTTCTCGCGCCTTGAGCTGGCCGGCGAAACTCGTCGAGCGCCGCCTTGGCCTCGTCCGAGAGATCCGACTTGTCGAAGCCGAACTTGACCTTGTCGTCGGTGAGCACGGTCTCGTAGAGGAGCTTGCCCTCGGCGAGCTTGCCCGCCGCGATGGCGCGGTCGAGCGCGTCCTGGGCGGTCTTCGAGGTGGTGGCGATCTGATCGTCGTGCTCCTTGAGCTTCATCTGGGCCTGCTCGAGCCCGGTCTCGACGCCGGCGACGCGCTCGCCGGTCTTGGCCTCCGAGGCGCCGACTTGTTCACCGACGTACTTCTTGGTGGCGCAACCCGTGGCCACCAGCGCCAGCGCGGCGGCGAGCAGCGCTGTGGTGCGAAATGACTTGTTCATCTCCAGTCCTCCTGTCAGTAGTTGGACGGACCCCATCTCCCTCTCACTTTCCTCCTGACGCGACGGCCGACCCCGCCGGAGGGCGCCGGACCGGTATAGCCACGACGGAACGAAACCACCTTGCGATTGCGGCCATCGACTTCGACGCGCAGGGGGTGAAAACGCGCCGCGCCGCCGCCGCCGGTCGAGAAACCGAGAACGTACTGGTGACGCAGGTCCTCGAGCACCGCGGCGCATGCTTCCTTCATGTCGTCAGGGCTCGAGATCGGGTAATAACGGCCGCCGGAGAGGGCGGCCAGCAGATTCAGCATGTCGGCATTGCGATAGAGCTTCTTGCCGTGCTCGTCGAGGTCGTATGGGCTGCCGGATTCGATACCCAGCACGTAGACCGGCAGCTGCGGCCCGGCGCACCAGGTCACGCGCCGCCTCCGGCGCCACCGACGATGGCGTTGTCGAGGCCGTCGGTGACCACGATGGCGGCGCGCTTGATGCTGGTCTTCTCGAGCGTAATCTCGGGCAGCCAGGCGACGGCGTCCTGGAGCGCCGTCGTGCCCCAGGCTTCCCAGCTCGAGACGGCTTCGCGCGCCGCTTCGATATCCTGGGTGAAAGGCACGTCGACCTGGACGCTGCCGGCGCCGAAGGAAGCCAGCGCGAACTCGTCGCCCGTCCTGGCTTCGTCGAAGAAGTAGCGCGCCGCCTCGCGGCTCGCGGCGAGCTTGTAGCCGGTGCCCATGCTGCCCGAGAGGTCCTGCAGGAAGACCACCGAGACCGGCGCTTGGGCGCCGGATCTCGAAGCTCTCGATGCCGGCCGCCTTGCCGTCGACCAGGAGACGGAAGTCCTCCTGGTCGCAGGCCACGCACGTATCCGGCGTCGGTGCGCACCGACGACCGGCACGTAGACCCAGCCGACCGCCACGGTGTCCGTGAAGCGGCCGTCCTGAGCCCAGGCCGCTGCGCCGTAAAGGCCTGCCAGGAGGAGCCCTGCCGCCAGTGTGGCGCGCCGAGGCTGCATGCTTTGGGCGGATGAGTGCACGGTAAACGTCATCGTTGTATTTGGAAACTGCAATGACTAGGCCATTCTGTGCTGGCCCGGCCCCCCGGATCCGGCGTAGATTGGGCGGGATTGTAGCAGCAGGACCTCTGGAGCCCCCGACATGATCAACATCCGCGACATCTCCGTCAAGTGCGGCAAATGCGAGACCTACCAGACGCTTTGCAGCTTCGCGCGCCGCGGCGAATGGAACGTCTACACCTACGAGTGCGAGAACCAGCGCTGCGACCCCGCGGTCACCCGCACCCTGATCGAGGTGCCGCGCGAGCTCGACGACTTCGCGCGCCGCGATCCCGAGTGGCGCGGCGGCAAGAGCCGGCCACGAGCGAGTGGCGAGGAGATTCTGCTACGCTCCGCGGGCATCGCCGCGGCCGCGGATTTCGCATCGAGGAGGAGGTCAAGCATGGCAAGAGATCGTCCACATCGTAGGCACCGGCACGATCGGCGAGCCGTTGATCGGCCTGTTCACCGACTTCCGCGAGAAGCTGGGCTTCGACGAGGTCACCTTCCACAAGCGCACGCCGCTGGCCGCGGACCGGCCCAAGCTCGCGCACCTGATGTAGCGCGGCGCCAAGCTGGCCGCCGACGCCGACCAGCGAGCGGCCTTCGAGAAGCTCGGCCACACGGTGAGCTACGATGCCCAGGAGGCGCTCGAGCGCGCCACCGTGGTCATCGACTGCACGCCGGCCGGCAACGAGAACAAGGAGACAGCTACCTACAAGCTCTCGAACGGCCGAAGGGCTTCCTCGCCCAGGGCAGCGAGGAGGGCTTCGGCAAGCCCTACGCGCGCGGCGTCAACGACGAGGCGCTGGTGCCGCGGCGAGGATCGCTTCATCCAGATGGTGTCGTGCAACACCCACAACATCACCACCCTGATCCGCACCGTGTGCGACGAGGGACGGCGGCGATTTCTACGCTCGAGCGCGGCATCTTCGTCTGCATGCGGCGGGCGAACGACGTCACCCAGACGAACGACTTCGTCGCCGCGCCGACGGTGGGCAAGCACGACGATCCCGAGTTCGGCACCCATCACGCCCACGACGCCCACCGCGTGTTCGAGACCCTGGGCAAGGACCTCGACCTCTTCTCGAGCGCGGTCAAGCTCAACACCCAGTACATGCACTCGCTGTGGTTCAACCTCGATGCTCGACCGCGACACCACGCTCGAGGAGGTGAGCCAGCCGCCTGCGCGAGAACCCGCGCGTGGCGATGACCGACAAGAGGCCGCCAACCTGATCTTCAGCTTCGGCCGCGATCACGGCTACTACGGCCGCATCCTGTCGCAGACCGTGGTGGTGCTGCCCACCCTGAACGTGCGCAACCGGCGCGAGGTCTACGGCTTCTGCTTCACGCCCCAGGACGGCAACTCACTGCTCTCCTCGATCGCCGCCGCGCTCTGGCTGGTCGATCCCGACCAGGAGAGCGTCGCGCCGCGGCTGGAGCCGCTGCGCCGTTGGCTCTACCGGGAGATCTGAGCGGATGGCTCGCCCCGCCGGACGGAGCTGACGACGAAGCTGCGGCTCGGGGAGCTGTCGCTCGAAGGCGTCTCGCGCGCCGGCGACGCGACTTGGTTCCGCGTCCATCCTCCCGGCTTGGCGTTCGACACCGGCCGCGGCGACGCGGAGCTGGGCGGTGCCGCCGATGTCTTCGTCACCCACGGCCATCTCGACCATGCGCTCGGCCTGCCGTTCGTGGTTTCGCTGCGCACTCTGGCCGGCGAGTCGACGCGGGTGGTCTGCCCGCGCCCGATCGCGGGCGACGTCGAAGCGCTGCTCGCCGCCGCGGCGCGCCTGGAGGGGCGCGCAGTACCGTTATCAACTGCAAGGCGTCGTGGCCGGCGAGCGCGTCGCAGTGGGAAAGGACCTCACGGTCGAGGCGTTTGCCGTCGACCACCGCGTTCCCAGCCTCGGCTACCACCTGCTGCGCTCGCGTCACCGCCTGCGCGCCGATCTCGCTCACCAGGACGGCGCCGCGCTGGCGGCTCGCCGGGCCGCCGGCGAGCCGGTCGACGAGATCCGCGAGGAGATCTGGCTGTCGTATCCGGGCGACACCGGCGCCGGCGTCTTCGAGCTCGAGCCGCGGCTCTACGAGAGCCGGGTGCTGATGCTCGAGTGCACTTTCCTCGGCGATGCCCACCGCGAGCGTGCGGCCCGCTATGGCCACCTCCACCTCGAGGACCTGCGCCGCCTGGACGCGCTCTCGCGCAACGAGGCGATCGTGCTCTACCACGCTTCGCGGCGCTACCGGGGGGACGAGTGGCGACGCGAAGTCGATCGCGCGCTGCCCGGGATCGCCGGCCGCGTCCGGCTCTTCGGAGTCGAGGAATGAGCGGCGCGGCCGCCGAAAGGGCTGGTGTACCATCACCCGCGTCGCCACGCGACGCCCGATCGCCCATGTCCGAGACGCTTCCCATCGCCGTGCGCCTGGCGCAGCTCGAAGAGCTCGTGCTCGAAGTCGAGCGCCTGGTTGAAGGGGGCGACGGCCTCGGCCGTTACGAGGGCATCCCGGTCTTCGTGCCGCGCTCGGCGCCCGGCGACCGCCTGCGCGTCCGCTTGACCGAGCGGCGACCCGATTACGCGCGCGCCGAGATCGTCGAGGTTCTGGCGCCTGGCCCCGGCCGCCGTGAGCCACCCTGTCCCTACTTCGCCCGCTGTGGCGGCTGCGACTTGCAGCATCTCGAAGACGACCTGCAGCCGCGGCTGAAGGCACAGGCGGCGCTCGAGACGCTCCATCGCCTGGGCGGCGTGCCGCCGCCAGCCAATCTCGCCGTGCTCACCGGCGAGAGCTGGGGCTACCGGCTGCGGACGCGCCTCCACGTGCAGCCCGGCGAGCCGGCCGCGGTGGGCTACATGGCGCGCGCCAGCCACCAACTGGTGGAAGTGGACCGCTGTCCGATCCTGGTCCCCGAGCTCGAAGCGCAGCTACCCAGTCTGCCGCGATCCCTGGCCGGCCAGCCGTTGAAACGGCTCGACCTCGCCGCCGGCGACGACGGGGCGTGGACCGCCGCGCCGCTGGTCGAGTCGCTGCCGCACGGCGAGGTTTCCTGCCGGGTCGGTGAGTTCGTCTACAGCTATGACGCCCGCAGCTTTTTCCAGGGGCATCGCGGACTGCTGGCGGCGCTGGTCGAGCGCGTGGTCGGGGAGGCGCAGGGCGAGGTGGCGTACGACCTGTACTGCGGCGCCGGGCTCTTCACGCTGCCGCTCGCGCGCCGCTATGGGCGAGTGGTCGGGGTCGAGGGCGACGCCGCGGCGGCGCGCTTCCTGCGCCTCAACGCGCGGCGCAACAAGATCGACAACGTGGAGGCGGTGAACCGGGCGCTCGAGGTATGGATCCGCGAGCTGCCGCCCGGCGCGCCGCGGGTGGTGGTGGATCCTCCTCGCGCCGGCCTCGGAGTCGCCGTTCGGCGGGTGCTCGCCCATCGGCGTCCTCGGCTGCTGACCTACGTCTCCTGTCACGCCGCCACCCTGGCCCGCGACCTGCGCGAGCTGCTGCAGCTCTACACTCTCGAGAGCCTGACTCTCGCCGACCTCTTTCCTCAAAGCGGCCATCTCGAGCTGGTGGCGCAACTGCGATCGACGGAGGCTGTCTGAGCGTTCTGGATCGACCCTGGGACTGGCTGCCCGTGGGGCTCTACCGCACCTCGCCCGAGGGCCGGCTGCTGGCGGCCAACGCCGCTTTCGCCGGCATTCTCGGCATCCCGGATTCCGCCGCCATCGTCGGCCGCGACGTCGCGGGCTTCTACCTCGAGCCTGAGGAGCGTGACCGCTGGCGCGAGCGCCTCGAGCGCGAAGGGGCGGTGCGCGACTGGGAGTTCTGCGTCTATCGCCGGGACGGCAGCGTGGCGGTGATCCGCGACAGTGCCACGGTGGTGCGCGGACCCGACGGCCAAGCGCTCTATTACGAAGGCGCGATCGAGGACGTCTCGGACCGTCACCGCTCCGAGGAGACGCTGCGCGAATACGAGCACTTCCTGTCGACCGTGATCTCGAGCGTGCGCGAAGGTCTCATCGTCTACGACCGCGAGCTGCGCTACCGGGTCTGGAACCGCTTCATGGAGGAGCTCACCGGCGTGCCGGCCGCGCAGGTGATCGGCCAGTCCGCCCTCGACCTCTTTCCCCATCTGCGCCAGACCGGTGTCGAGGCCAGCCTGCGCCGAGCACTGGGCGGCGAGACGATAGTGGCGCCGGACGTGCGCTTCAACGTGCCGGGAACCGGACGCTCCGGCTGGGTGGCGGGGATCTACGCCCCGCACACCTCGGCTTCCGGGGAGGTGCTGGGCGTGGTCGGCGTGGTGCGCGACGTCACCGAGCTGCGCACCAGCCAGCAGGAGGTCAACCGGCTGGCCCAGGCGCTGCGCTCGATCAGCGAGGGCGTCTGCGTATCCGATCTCGAGGAGCGCATCTTCTTCGTCAACGACGCCTGGCTCAAGATCTACGGCTACAGCCGTGAGGAGATGCTCGGCAAGCACGTCTCGCTGGTGCGGCCCACCGAGGGCCAGGAGGAGACGGCATCGCGCATCGCCCGCGAGGCGATGAGCGAAGGATTCCGCGGCGAGGTGGTCAACCGGCGCAAGGATGGAACGCTGTTTCCGGTTTACCTTTCGGGTTCGCCGCTGCACGACGCCGACGGGCTGCCGGTGGCGATGATCGGTGTGGTCACCGATCTTTCCGAGCGCAAGCGCCTCGAAGAGCAGCTTCGCCATTCACAGAAGATGGAGGCCGTCGGCCGGCTGGCGGGCGGCATCGCCCACGATTTCAACAACCTGCTGACCGCCATCAACGGCTACAGCGAGCTGCTGTTGCAGCGGCTGCCGCCGGAGCAGGAGACGCTGCGCGGCGACGTCGAAGAGATCCGCCGCGCCGGCGAGCGGGCCGCCAACCTCACCCGCCAGTTGCTCGCCTTCAGCCGCCGCCAACAGCTGCAGCCGCGCGTGCTCGATCTCAATCAGGTGCTGCGGGAGTCGCTGGGCATCCTCACCGCCGCGGCCGGGCCGCGGGTCGAGCTGGTGCTCGAGCTGGCCGCCGACCTCTGGCGGGTGCGTGCCGATCCCAGCGGCCTCGAGCAGGTGCTGCTCAACCTGGTGATCAATGCCCGCGATGCCATGCCCGAAGGTGGGGTGGCGCGCCTGAGCACCACCAACCAGCGGATCGACGACGCGGCGCGGCGCAACGTCGGCGGGCGCGGAGGCGACTTCGTGCTGCTCGAGGTGCGCGACAGCGGCCACGGCATGACCGCCGACACTCGCGAGCGGGTGTTCGAACCGTTCTTCACCACCAAGGGCCCCGGCAAGGGCACCGGTCTCGGCCTGGCCACCGTCTACGGCATCGTGCAGCAGAGTGAAGGCCACGTCGAAGTCGACAGCGCGCCCGGCGAGGGTGCCTGCTTCCGCGTCTTCCTGCCGCGGATCTCGATGCAGGTCGTCGAGACGCGCGCCGCGCGGGTTTCGGCCGCCGGGCCGCGCGGCGCCGAGCGCGTTCTGTTGGTCGAGGACGAGGACACCGTGCGCTCGCTGGCCCGAGAAGTGTTGCAGCGCCGCGGTTATGACGTGGTCGAGGCGCGCGATGGCGGCGAGGCGCTGGAGCTGCTCGACGGCCAGGCGGCGAACGTCGCGCTGGTGGTCACCGACATGATCATGCCGCGCCTCGGGGGCGTCGAGCTCGGACGCCGGCTGCGCGAGCGCCGGCCCGAGCTGCCCATCCTGTTCATGTCCGGGTATGCCGACGGCGCGGGCATGCAGGCGCCGCGCGACGAGCCGGGGCCGTCGTTTCTCAAGAAGCCGTTCACGCCCGAGGCCCTGGCGACCGCGGTGCGGCGTGCGCTCGACGGACCCGGCGGGGGAGCCTGAGCGCATGGCCCGCTTCGTGGTCACGCTGGCCAAGCAGGACTTCAAGTTCTCGGCGGCCCACTTCACGCTCTTTCCGCAGGGCGGTGCCGAGCTGCTCCACGGCCACAATTACCGCGTGCGCGTCGAGCTCGCCGGCGAACGGCTCGACAGCCACGGGCTGCTGGTGTCGTTCGAGCGCGCCAAGGTGGCGATCCGCGCCGCCTGCGCGGCGCTCGACGGACGCGTTCTGGTGCCCGCCGGTGCGGCGGAAGTGACCATCGTGCGCCACGGCGACGGTGTCGAGGTGAGCTTCGAGAACCGCCGTTACCTCTTTCCGGTCGCCGACGTGCTGGAGCTGCCGCTGCGCAACACGTCGATCGAGCTGCTCGCCGAGTGGTTGTGGCACGGCCTGGCGCCGGATGTCGGCGGCGGTGCCGACGAGATGTCGGTATCGGTCGAGGAGACCAGCGGCCAGAGCTGCAGCTTCACCGCCGCGCTGCGAGCTTGATCGCACGGCCCTTCCACGGCGCGAGGTCGCCGCGCCGCCAATCGGCGATCGCGCTCACCAGGAGAGCAGACGCGGCCAGCGCCTCGACCGGGTAGAGCAGGGCCGGCCACAGCGGATGCCGGCTGCTGGCGCGCAAGATCAGCGAGCTCGCCACTCCCGCAGCCCAGATCACGAGCGCCCCGGCCGGCGCGCCGCCGCCGGCTAGAGCGAGCGCGCCGAGCGGCGGCAGGAGCAACCAGCCGAGCGCGCCCGCGGTGGCGGGTGCATCGGCGCCAAAGATGAGCGCCAGATTGCGCCGCCAACCGCGGAAGGTCGCGACGAATCCGCGGTACATGCGTACCTTGAGTCCGGGCGCGCGCCAGAAGCCGGTGCGAGCGCCGCTGCCACGCAACGCCCGCGCCAGCGCGACGTCGTCGAGCGGCTCGTTGCGCACCGTGGCGAGGCCGCCTGCCGCGGCCAGCGCCGGGGAGCGCACCAGGATGTATTGGCCGTTGGCGACCGCCGGCCCGGCGCCTACCGCCGCGGCTCGCCAGTCGCCGAGCATGGCGTCGAGCAGGGCGAACACCACCGGCGTGAGCCATGCTTCGCTGCCCTGCGCTTCCTGCCAGCCGGCGAGCGAGACCGCGTCGAGCTGGCGCTCGCGGGCGGCGGCGTGAGCGCGCGACAGCAGGTCGGGTTCGTGGCGGGTGTCGGCGTCGGTCATCAGAATCCACTCCTCCGACGCGCCCTCGAGACCGCGCGCCAGGGCGTTCACCTTGCCACGCCAGCCGTCGGGCAACGGGCCGGCCGCGATCAGCGTGAGCCGCGGCTCGCGGGCAGCGATCGTCGCAACGCGTTCTGCCGTGCGGTCCGTGGAGCCGTCGTCGATGACGCGAATGCGCGCCGGCGCCGTCTGGGCGAGCAGGCTCGCCAGACAGCCGTCGACGTTGGGCTCCTCGTCGCGCATCGGGACCAGAATCAGCGTCGGCGGCGGATCCGCCAGCGGGGTGGGAAGGGGTGGCGCGCTTCGCCGGCGCAACGCCACGCTGACGGCCCGAGCCAGCAGCGCTGCGCCCGCCAGGACGGCGAGCCAGATCACCGCGCCTCAGCCCGCGAGGCGCTGCGCGAGCAGATCTTCGACTTCGCCGGGGAGAGGAAAACGGTGGACGTCGTGCTTGGAGAAGACCAAATGACCGTCGAAGCGGACGTCGAAAACGCCGCTCGAACCCTTTTCGAGCCTGGGCTGGATCTGAAAGCGCCGTTCGATGTCTGCCGCCAGACCGGCGGCACGGGGGCGATAGTTTCAGACCACGCAGTACTGGATGACGATCTCGTGCACGCGACCTCCGCGGTGATTATAGGGGAACGCGCGGCGGGCGCCGCGCGCTGATCGCGCCGGTGAGAAAACGCTCGTGGTGTGCGCGCACCAGCTCGACGTCGGGCTCGATCGAGAGCTCGACGAAGCCCGCCGCGGTCACCGCGCTGCGCCATTGCTGGGGAGTCAGGAAGCCCGCCCTGGGCCGCGCCGCGGGATCCAGCTGCACGCTGTTGAAGCTGTCGAGCAGGGCGAAGATGAACTCCGGCCACAGCGGCTGATCGGGAAGCGGGCGCAGGCACTCTCCGAGCACCAGCCAACCGCCGGGACGCAATGCCCGCCAGGCCGCGGCGAGGCTGGCGTCGAGCCGCTTTGCCACGTGCAGAACATTGACCGCATAGACCAGATCGAACGATCCGGGCGCGGCGCCTTGCGCCCCCCAATCGCCGTCGATGTCGAGCCCCGCGGCGGTGAGCGGCAGCTCCGGCCGAAGGCCGCGCAACGCGCGCTCCGCACGGCGGCGAAAGAACGGGCTCGGTTCGGTGAGCAGATAGGACTCGACCCGCCCCAACCAGCCGCGGTCCGCCAGCTCGTCGGTGAGCGCCAAGCTGCCGCTGCCGAAACCGGCGCCGACCTCCAACACGCGCAGCGGGCCCGCCGCCGGCAGGCGCGCGGCCGCCGCGAATGCCGCCAGCCGGTTGTTGACCGCGTAGATCGAGTTGTCGTTGTCGAAGTAGCGCGCCCAGAGCGCGACGTTGGCGGGCGCGAACATCGCCGCCTCGGCGTCGAGCGAGCCCTCCGCGGCGCCGGGATACACCGCCGCCGCCGCGTCGAGGAGGTCGAGGGTGGCAAGATGCCGGGGGTCGATCGCCGCCGCCACCTCGCGCCATTCCGCAAGCGGCGGACCGGCGAGCGGCCCGCTCCGCCGGTAGCGCCCTGCCGGTTCGCGGATCAGCTCGCCCGCCGCCGCCGCCCGCTCGAGCAGACCCTCGAGGGCGGGCATGAAACGGGACGCGAATCCCCGCCGCGCCGCGATCTCGGCGGCGCTCGCCGGCTCCTCCAACTCGGCCGCGATACCCAGCGATTCGAGCAGGGCACGGCCGTGGGCGAGAGCGTACCGGTCGGCGAGCTCGGCTCCGCGGTGCAGCTCGAGGGTGAACAATCCCGTCGGATAACCCGAGAGGATGACCGCCATCTCCGGCGGCGGCGTTCCGAGATCTTCCGGCTGCATGTCGAGACCGCAGATTCTAGCCCGCCCGGCGCGCTGGGGTAAGATCGAACCGGAGGTCACGATGGCTCACGATTCCGAACGTCCGCTGCGCACCGTGCCGCTCACCGCGGTGGCGGAGCCGGTCGCGGCCGCGGAGCGTCAGGAGCGCATCGCGGCCACGTGCGCGGCATCCTCGCCGAGCTCGGCCTCGACCTCGCCGACCCCAACCTGCGCCGAGACCGACCGGCGTGTCGCCAAGATGTACGTCGAGATGTTCTCCGGACTCGCGCGAGGGCGCCGAGCCCGCAGGTGACCACCTTCCCCAACGACGAGGGTACAGCGCCATGGTGATGGAGAAGCAGATCCCCTTCTACTCCATGTGCGCCCACCACCTGGTGCCGTTCTACGGCCACGCCCACATCGCCTACATCCCCAACGACCGCATCCTCGGGCTGTCGAAGTTCGCCGCGCATCCTCGAGTTCTACGCCAAGCGGCCGCAGCTCCAGGAGCGGCTCACCGAGCAGGTGGTCGGCTTCCTCGAGGAGAAGCTGCAGCCGCAGGGCGCCATGGTGGTGATCGAGGCGCGCCACCTGTGCGTCGAGATGCGCGGCGTCAAGAAGCCCGGCGCGTTGACCGTCACCTCGGCCATCCGCGGCATCTTCCACCAGAAGCCGGTGCGCGAGGAGTTCCTCGACCTGCTTGAGGCGACCGTGAGCAGGCTCGCTCTCGTCCTCTCGCCGTGGCCGCATTGCTGGCGCTCGCCGCCGGTTGCGCCGGCGCGCCGCCACCGCCGGTCGAGCAGCTCACCAACCCGTTCCTCGGGCCGGAGCTACTCGCAGTGGCTGGTCGGCCCGTCGCGCGCATGGCGACGCGCGAGGAGATCGACGGCTACCTGGCGCTGCCGACGACGCCGCGGCGCCAGGCTTTCATCGAGGCCTTCTGGGCGACGCGACCCGACCCGGCGAGCCGGCAATCCGCTGCGCGAGCTCTTCGAGAGCGCGCGCGCGGAGGCCGACAGCCGATTCTCCGAGGCCGGCTACGCCGGCCGCCGCACCGACCGCGGCACGATCTACATGCTCTACGGCGCGCCCAAAGCGAGATGCGACTTCGAGATCGCCGCAGCGCGGGCGAGCCGCGCGCTCGAGGTCTGGACCTACGACGCCGACGTGCCGGCCTGGGGCTGACGGCGGCAAGCCGCGCGCCGGTGGTATCGCTTCGTCAAGCGCGGCGACCTGACCGTCCTCTACTCAGCGGCCGCGTCGCGCAGCGCGGCGACGATCGTTCGAGCCCGCATCCGCTGAGCGCCCGACCCGACAGGATGCCCAGCATGCCGCAGCCTCGCGCCCTGCTCGCCGGCACCGGCATCGCCGTGCCGCCGCTGCGTGATCGACCAACGACATGCTGGCGCGGATCATCGAAACCAACGACGACTGGATCCGCGAGCGCAGCGGCATCGTCAGCCCGCTACTACGTCGAGCCGGGGGTGCGGCTCGTCCGACCTCGGCGCCGCAGGCGGCGCGCGCCGCGCTCGCCGACGCCGGCATGGCGGCGGCCGAGATCGACTACATGGTCTGCGCGACGATGACGCCCGACCACTACTTCCCGGGCTCGGGCACGCTGATCCAGCAGAAGCTCGGCATCGCGCCGTCTGCCGGCGCTCGACATCCGCCAGCAGTGCGCCGGCTTCGCCTACGGCCTGCAGGTGGTCGACGCGCTGATCGCGCAGCGGCATCGCGCGCAACGTGCTGCTGGTGGGCATGCGACGTCCACACCTGCCTGATGCCGTTCTCGCAGCGCACCTGGGACGTGCTGCTACGGCCGCGACCCGGGCCCGCTGCCGGCCGAGGAGTTCGCCTGGAACTCGCGGTTCCGGCACCTGCTGGTGCTGTTCGGCGACGCCGCCGGCGCCATGGTGTTCACGCGCCGGCGACGACGACGACGGCCGCGGAATTCTCGGCTCGCGCGCTCTACGGCGACGGCGGACCACAAGGAAATCCTCTACGTGCCGGGCGTCGGCTCGCAGCGCCGGCCGTGCGTCAGCGCGAGATGATCGACGCGGCCGAGACCGTGCCGGTGATGGACGGCCGGCAGGTCTTCAAGCTGGCGGTGACGCTGCATGCCGCGAGGCCACGCGCGAGCTGCTCGCCGCGCCACGGCTACGGCCTCGACGACCTCGACCTGCTGGTCATGCACCAGGCCAACCTGCGCATCAACGAGGCGGCGCAGAAGGCGCTCGGCCTGCCGGACGCGAAGGTCCACAACAACATCCAGAAGTACGGCAACACCACCTCGGCGACGCTGCCGCTCTGCCTTCCACGAGGCGCGCGAGGCCGGCAAGGCGCCGCGAGGGCTCGCTGGTCGCCTTCGCCGCGCTCGGCGCCGGGCTTGCACTGGGGCGCGGTGCTGCTGCGGGTGTAACGGCTACTGCAGCTTGAAATCCACCCGCACCGTCAGATAGACCGAGATCACCCGCGAGCCGAGCCGCGCCGGCTCGTAGGTCCATTGCTGCACCGCCGAAACCGCCTCTTCGTCGAGCCCGAAGCCGAGACCCTTCAGAACGCGGATGTTCGCCACCCGGCCGTCGCGGTCGATGATCGCCTCGAGGAAAACGCTGCCCTCGCGGCGCATGCGGCGCGCCGACTCGGTGTAGCGAGGCAGCACGCGGTTTTGAAGTTGTGGCGGGGTGACGCCAGCGCGAATGACGATCGGGGCGTCCTGGTCGACCGCGGGACTGTCGCCACCGCTGCCGCTGGTGTCGCCGGTGCCGCCGTCGACACCCCACGGCACTCCGCCGCCGCCCAGATCGCCGAGCAGGGTGACCGAGGAGTCGTCGCCGGCGCCGTCGTCGATCGGCGCGTCGAGCACCAGCGGGGCGTCCGGAACTTCGGCGAGTTGCGGCTGGACGACGGGCGGCGGCGTCGCCGCGGGGGTGCGGACGGGCGCCGACGGTGGGCGAGAGGGCGGCCGATCGCTGTTGCCCAACGGGGGCGGAGGGCCGGCGGCCTGGAAGACGACGCCCACCATGCGGTCGAGCTCCGGCACTTCGGAGACGCTCCAGTAGCTCGCCAGCACGACGCCGGCGAGCAGGGCACCGTGCAACGCGATGGCGGCCGGCAGCAGCTTGCGGTTGCGCTTGGCGAACTGCGGGCGGGACGCGGCGAGCGAGGTCTCGAACATGGGAACGCTCCTTTCGTTCCCATGTGACTCGCCAACCCGGCGCTTAGTTCCCGCTCAAGTCGCGAGGCGAAGCAAGATGTCGCGAAACAGTCTCTCGGTGCGCTGCTGCCACTGCGTGGGGGTCATCTGCCCGGGACTCGCGAAGAGCTCCACTCGGCCCTTGCCCTCGGGGCCGGTCGAGACTTTGACCCGGAACTCGGCCCAGATCAGCGCCCAGTCGGCGGCGACCTCGACCCGCGGGTCGAAGGGCTCGTTGAGCAGCTGAAGGGAGGTCAGGACCGCGTTGAGCAGCTTGCCCTTGCCGTCGTAGGCGACCGGATAGAGCTGGGTGGCGTGCAGCGCCCCGGCCGGCGGGGCCCACGAATCCACCGCCAGCAGTTCCTGCAGCTGTGGCGTGGCGGCGAGCTGGGCGAAGTTGGGATCGGTGCGGGCGCGCAGCCGCGCGCGCTCGTTCAAGGCCACCGCCTGCTTGAGATGCTGCACCGCGAGAGCGTTGTAGCCGGCGAGGGCGTAGTTGGTCGCCACCAGGTAGTAGCCGTCGGCGCTGGCGTTCTGCCCGAGGTAGCGGGTGAAGTTCTGGCTCGCTTCCGGCAGCTTGCCCTGG
Organism: Thermoanaerobaculia bacterium; assembly: GCA_963821905.1. Classification (GTDB taxonomy): domain Bacteria; phylum Acidobacteriota; class Thermoanaerobaculia; order Multivoradales; family JAGPDF01; genus CAWGFP01. The sequence continues at coordinate 343,390 of CAWGFP010000012.1, forward strand.
AGCAGCAGCACCGCGCCGATGTTGAGCGCGTTGTCGAGCGCCTGCGGATCGAGTTGCTGGGCGCGCTCGAGGGCGACCAGGGCCTGATCGTAGCGGCGCTCCGAGATGTGCAAGCCGGCGAGGTTGAGCCAGCCCTGCCGCTGACTGGGATCGAGGGCGAGCGAGCGTTCGAGGTCCTTCTGGCCATCGGCGGTCTTGCCGATCATCAGCCGCGCGGTGCCGCGCATCATGAGCGCCCGCGGCTGGGGCTTGCCACCGCTCGCCAAGGGCTCGAGCAGCTCGAGTGCGTCTTCGGGCCGTCCGTCGTCGAGCAGCTCCTGGGCGCGCGCCATGGCAGCCTCCGGCGTGGGCTTCGCCGCGCCGGCCCAGCCGGCTCCCAGACAGCTCAACAGAACCCAGCAAACGACGCTTCGCGACATGCTCGTAGTCTACAATGCCGCCCATGGCCCAAAGCGCGCCGAGCCCGGTCGAGATCGCGGCAGCACTCGAGCGCCGCGTGATCGGCCAGCCCAACGCGGTGAAGGAGATGGCGACGGCGCTGTCGAAGAAGCTCGCCGGCCTGCGGGTGGGAAACATCCTGATGATCGGCTCGTCGGGCACCGGCAAGACGACGCTGATGCGGGCCGTGGAGACCTACCTGGCGGGGGAGCAGGAGCTGGCCATGCGCTCGACGGTGGTGCGCATCCACGCCAACGTCCTGGGCGAGGAGGCGGAGCGCGGCCGCCCGGGAGAAGCCGTGCTGCGGCGCCTGCTCGAGCGGGCCCGCGAACAGCTCGGACCGGCGGCGCGGCTCGACGACCTGCTGGCCCGCGCCGGCGCCGGCCTGGTGTTCGTGGACGAGGTGGACAAGATCCGCTCGCACGTCGGCGACAAGCCCAACGTGGCGGGCATCCGCGCCCAGGAAGCGCTGCTGACACTGATCGAGAACGAGTCGGTGCCCTTCGTGCTCCCGGCCTGGGCCGGCGGCGAGACCATCACCGTCGATTCCTCCGGCCTGCTCTTCGTTTGCGCCGGCGCTTTCGAGGGTCTCTACGACTCGGTCTACAACCGGGTGACCATCGGCCGCGACCGCGGCGCGCTGAAGCCGGTCACCCGGGTCGAAGGTGGCAAGGTGCGCGAAGAGGTGGTTTTCACGCTGCGCGACTGGCTGCGCAACGAGGACCTCTTCGACTACGGCATGACGCCGCAGTTCCTGTCGCGCTTCGACGCTATCGTGCTGCTCGACGATCTCGACGACGACGCCCTGGTGCGGGTCTTCCTCGAGACCCCGGAGTCCGGCTTCCAGCAAGCCCGTGCCTACTTCGAAACCCGCGGCATCCACCTCGCGATCTCGCCCGCCGCGGTACGCCGCATCGCCGCCGAAGCCTCGCGCCAGCCGCGGCTCGGCGCCCGCGCGCTCAAGGAAGTCTTCCGGCGTGTGGTCAGCGACCTCGAGTTCGATCCCGCCTCCGCGACCCGCGACGGCGCGTTGCTGCTCGACGTCGGCGAAGTGGAGCAGGCGCTGGGCTAGACGGGTCTTCCAGGCGGCCGTCGGCCGCTAGCGCCGTTCTCCTCGCCGCGTCTTGTGCGCGCGATAGCGCTGCCGCCGCCGGAACGCGTTGACCAGGTTCGGCACCACGCTCGCCGCGGCGAGCGCCAGGACCGCCAGCAGGGCGTTGCGCGCCAGCTCGCGCCGGTCGCCGGCGGCGGCGTTGGCGAATGCCGCGGCGACCCAGGTGTACAGCATGGTGGTGGGCACCAAGCCGAGCGCGGTCGAGACCAGGAACGCCGGCCAGCGCACCCCGGCGAACGCGAGTCCGTAGTTGATGAGCGCGAACGGCGCCGGGACGAGGCGTACCCGCACCAGAGTCCAGAAGCCCTGCCGTGAGACCATGCGCTCGACGCGCTGCAACCGCTTGCCGAGGTAGTGCGCGATGAGCTCGTGGCCGAGGCCGCGGGCGAGTCCGAAGCTCGCCGTGGCGCCGACGAAGAGGCCGGCCAGGTTGTAGAGCGTGCCCTCGAAAAATCCGAAGACGATGCCACCGGCGAAGACCAGCGGGCTCATCGGCAGGCCCAGCGGCGCCAACAGCAGGTAGAGGCCGCCGAGCGCCAGCGGCGACCACCAGGCGTCGCGCAGCCCGGCGAGCGTCGCGGCGAGCGCCTCGCGGGTCAGCTGGTCGCGCAGCGGGGTGAAGCGCAGGACCGCGAATCCGGCGCCGACCAGGAGCGCCAGCACAATGAAACGGACGATCGCGCGCCGCGGCGGACCTGACGGCGCCTCGGTTCGCTCCGCGTTCTGTTCTGGCACGGCCCTAGGAACCGGCGGGAGGATCGAGCAGCAGAAACTCCCGCATATGGCGCGTGATCACGTCTTGCGCCGCGGGGTCCATGAAATTCAAGCGCAGCTCGTTGATCACCATCACCTCGGCGCGTTGCCAGTCGGCCCAGCAGTCGCGGCACACGCGGTCGGCGATCTCCTTGCCGAGCTTGCCCGGAAATGGCGGCCCGTCGAGCGCTGGCGCCTCGGCGCGCGCGCAACGAGGGCAGGAGAGCGTGGTCACGAGCGGGACTCCTGGCGGGCGGGTTCGGTCAGCAAGGCGCGGAAGTAATCGATCGTCCTGGTCAGACCGGCGTCGAGCGCCACCCGCGGCTCCCAGCCCAGCTTGGCGCGCGCGGTGCTGATGTCGGGCTGGCGAGTCTTGGGATCGTCGACCGGCAACGGCTTGAAGGCCAGCGGGCTCGCGGAGCCGGTGAGGTGGAGGATGCGGTCGGCGAATTGGCGGATGGTCATTTCGTGTGGATTGCCGATGTTCACCGGATCGTGGATGCCCGAGACCAGCAGGCGGTAGATGCCGTCGACCAGGTCATCGACGTAGCAGAAGGAGCGGGTCTGTGCGCCGTCGCCGAACACCGAGAGCGGCTCGCCGCGCAACGCCTGCTGGATGAAGGCCGGCACCACGCGGCCGTCGTTGGGACGCATGCGCGGGCCGTAGGTGTTGAAGATCCGCACGATGCGGGTGTCCAGGCCGTGATAGCGGTGGTAGGCCATGGTCATCGCCTCGGCGAAGCGCTTGGCCTCGTCGTAGACGCCGCGCGGGCCCACCGGGTTGACGTTGCCCCAGTAGCTCTCCGGCTGCGGGTGGACCAGCGGGTCGCCGTAGACCTCGGAGGTCGAAGCGAGCAGGAATGCGGCGCGCTTGCCCTTCGCGAGGCCGAGCGAATTGTGCGTTCCCAGAGAGCCCACTTTCAGGGTCTGGATGGGCAGCTCGAGATAGTCGATCGGGCTCGCCGGCGAGGCGAAGTGCAGGACGTTGTCGATCGGCTCGTCGATTTCGATCGGCCGCGAGATGTCGTGCAGGATGAAACGGAAATCGTTGCGGCTCTCGAGCCGGGCGATATTCGTCCGGTTGCCGGTGATCAGGTTATCGAGCGCCAGGACGCGATGTCCTTCCGCCAGCAGGCGCTCGCAGAGGTGCGAGCCCAGGAAGCCGGCGCCGCCGGTGACCAGGGAAGTGGTCACGCGCGCACCGCCACCTCGGCCGCCGGGCGGCCGACCGAGACGTAGCGAAGTCCCGCCGCCGCGACGCGTTGGGGGTCGTAGAGATTGCGCAGATCCACCAGCAGCGGCTGCCGGAGGAGAGCGCACAGGGTCTCGAGCTCGAGCGCTCGAAACTGGTTCCACTCGGTGGCGATCACCACGCCGTCGGCACCCTTGGCGGCATCGTAGGCGCTCGAGCAATAGACGACGTCCGGCGGCAGCAGCGGCTTGGCCTGCTCCATGGCGGCGGGATCGTAGGCCCGCAGGCGGGCGCCGCTGGCGAGGAGGCCTTCGGCCACCGCCAGCGCGGGCGATTCGCGCATGTCGTCGGTGTCGCCCTTGAAGGCCAGGCCCAGGAGGGCGACCGTCTTGCCTTGGAGCCCGCCGAATGCCTGTTCGATCTTCGGCACCATGCGCCGCTGGACGCGCTCGTTCGCCGACAGCACAGCGTCGATGATCTCGAAACGGAGCCCGTGTTGCTCGGCGATCTGCGCCACGGCGCGGGTGTCCTTGGGAAAACACGAGCCGCCGAAACCGGGGCCGGGATGGAGGAAGCGATGGCCGATGCGGTTGTCGAGCCCCATGCCGCGCGCCACCACCTCGACGTCGGCGCCCACCGCCTCGCAGATCTCGGCCACCTCGTTGATGAAAGAGATCTTGGTCGCCAGGAAGCCGTTCGAGGCGTACTTGATCATTTCTGCCGACTCGACGTTGGCGACCACGAATGGCACCCCGGCAGCCTTGAGCGGGGCGTAGATGTCGAGCATCACATTCACCGCCCGCTCGGTGCGGGCCCCGATCACCACCCGGTCGGGATGGAGAAAGTCCTCGATCGCCGAGCCCTCCCGCAGGAACTCCGGATTGGAGACCACGGCGAACTCCTGGCGGCCGCCGGAGCGCTCACGCACGATGCGCTCGATGAGCTGGCCGGTGCCCACCGGCACCGTCGACTTGGTGACGATCACCTTGTAGCCATTGAGGTTGTCGCCGATGGCCTCGGCCACTTGGCGCACGAACGAGAGATCGGCGCGGCCATCCGGCAAAGGTGGCGTGCCCACGGCGATGAACACCGCCCGGGCATCGCGCAGCGCCGGTTCGAGCCCGGTGGCGAAGCTCAACCGCCCGGAGCGTACGTTCTTGGCGACGATTTCCTCGAGCCCGGGCTCGTAGATCGGGATCTCTCCGCGCTCGAGGGCCGCGATCTTGGCGGCATCCTTGTCGATGCCGGTCACGGTCATGCCGAAATCGGCCAGGCAGGCGCCCGTGACGAGCCCCACGTACCCGGAGCCGATTACGCAAATCTTCATAGCCGACGAAACTTATCGGAACCCGTGCCCCCCGGCAACCTTCCGTTGCTGAATTGACCCCACCGGGCGGATCATCGCGCCTGGACGACGCGATTAGCCTGTTGACTCGCGATACCAGCGCACGAAGCGCTTCAAACCCTCTCGGATGTGAACTTTAGGCGAGTAGCCGAGCATACGGTGCGCCTTGGCGACGTCGGCGTAGGTGATCGGCACGTCGCCTGGTTGTTCGGGCAGGCGGTCGACATTCGCCGCGACGCCCAGCTCTTCCGAGATCCAAGTCACGAGATCGGCCAGCGAGGTCGTCTCCGCGCCGCCGAGGTTGAAGATCTCGAACCCCGGCGCCAGATCGCGCGCCGCGACGATGCCGTCGACGATGTCGTCGACGAAGGTGTAGTCGCGCCGCGTCGAACCGTCGCCGTACATCGGCACGCGCTGGCCGCGGGCGATCAGGTCGGTGAACTTGTGGATCGCCATCTCCGGCCGCTGCGCCGGTCCGTAGACGGTGAAGAAGCGCAGGCAGGAAGTGCGCAGGCCGTATAGGTGGTGGTAGTTGAAACACAGCAGCTCGCCGGCGCGCTTGGTCGTCGCGTACGGCGAGATCGGCAGGTTGACCTCGTCGGTTTCCGCGAACGGCACCTTGGTGTTGATGCCGTAGACCGAGGATGACGACCCGAAGACGAAGTTCTTCGGTCCGAAGTGCCGCGCCGCCTCGAGCAGCCGCAGCGTGCCGATGCAGTTGACGTCTTCGTAGAGGATCGGCTCCTTGAGGCTCGGCCGCACGCCGGCGCGCGCCGCGAGATGGACCACGGAGTCAAACTTCCCCTGCGAGAACAGGGTGTCGACCAGGCCCTGGTCGCGGATGTCTCCCTCGACGAGGTGGTAGTCGGACCGACCGACGAACTCCGCGATGTTCTTCCGCTTGCGCGCGGGATCGTAGAAGTCGTTGAAGTCATCGAGCACCGTAACCCGCTCTCCCTGCCCGAGCAACCGCCGGGTGAGATGCGATCCGATGAACCCGGCCCCGCCGGTGATGAGCACGTGATGCAGCATGGCCGGCAATTCTGCCACAGCCCTCGACCGTGTACTCCGGCGCAAATTCGGGGTCAGGTCTTGAAATGACAGCTATTTCAAGACCTGACCCCCTGCACGGCACGACTCTCGCAACGACATTTCGCACGGGCTCGTTGCCCGAAAGGAGATTCGATGACGATGCGGAGATGCGGAGTGTGGATGCTGGCCGCGGCTGTAGCGATCGCGAGCCCGGCGTTGGCTGACGATAAGGGCAAGGGGAAAGACAAGGACAAGGGCAAGCCGGCCGCCTCGCCGCAATCGGCGTCCGAATACGCGCCCGGACATGGCAACACCCCACCGGGCCACGGCGGCACGCCGCCGGGTTTGGCCAAGAAGGGCGGGGTGCCGCCTGGGCTGGCGAAGAAGTTCGGCTCGCCAGTCGTCGAGGGTCAGAGATATTACGTAGCCTTCGACCCGCGGCGGGAAGATCGCGCCTGGCTTCTGAGAGACAATCGCTGGGTGGAGTACGGCGACTTCGACGCGCCACTGCGCATCGAAGTGCGCCACGCCCTGACGCTGCCGGCGATTCCGCGGCCCCCGGTGCCGCCGCCGGTCGCGCATCTTCACGTGGTGCTTTTCGGCTCCTAGCGGACCGTTTCCACGGCGCCGTCGAGGGACATCAGCAGCAGTTCCACTTTCAGCTCGGGGTGCTTGGCGACGATCTGGTCGCGCAGCAGCCGGAGTTTCTCGGAGTGGATCTCGGTCTCTCGCGACGGCGCCGCGGCGAAGTCTTCTCCGAGGAAGGTCTTGTAGGCCCCGCAGTCACGGTGATCCAGCACCATCACCTTCTTGACGTGATGGAGCTGGAGCGCCACATCCAGGTGCTCCCAAAAGGTCTGTCCCCAGGCGGGCCGTTGTTCGGTATTCACGCCGAGGGCCGCGCCGGCCAGCACGACGTGATCGTAACGGTCGTGTAGGCCGCGGCCCTCCATGTAACGACTCGTGTCATCGGTGAGCCGGTAGTCCATACAGGTCAGAAGCAGGGCCTCGGTGCCGTGACTTGCCGGGGCGGGTGCCGGTGCCGTCGTGGCGCAGCCGAGCAGCACGAGCCCGATGGCCAAGGCCAGGATCGCCGGCCGCCGGGTGCTGCGTGTCAAGTGAGTCATGGAGGACCTCCCGACTCGAGGATGGTTGAGCGCCCAGTCTAGCCCGGGCTGGTGGGAAACCCGCTAGTCTCCGCCGGTGCGCCGCGCCTTGCGCCTGTTCGTCGTCGCCGGAGTGCTGACGGTCGCCGCCATCGGACTCTACGAGGCGGCAACCTGGCCCGATGTGCCGGCCGTGGCGGTGACCAATCCGCGCACCACGGCCTTCATCGAGCGCTACCTAGAGCGCGAACGACGCGCCGGTCGGCCGGGCCGGGCAGCATGGCGATGGGTGCCGTATGCGCGCATTTCACCCCATCTCAAGCGAGCCGTGTTGGTGGCGGAAGACATCGACTTCTTCACCCATCAGGGCTTCGCGTCCGGCGAGATCGAGCAGGCGCTCACCAAGGCGTGGGAAGCGGGGGAGCTGCCGCGCGGCGCCTCGACGATCACCCAACAGGTGGCGAAGAATCTTTGGCTGTCACCGTCGTACAACCCGCTGCGCAAGGTGAAAGAAGCGATCCTGACCCGCCAGCTCGAGCGTCATCTGAGCAAGCGGCGCATCCTCGAAATCTACCTCGACATCGCGGAGTTCGGTCCGGGGGTCTATGGCGCCGAGGCGGCCGCCCAGCGCTACTTCGGCGTGCCGGCCGTGTCGCTCGACGAGCACCAGGCGGCGCAGCTCGCCGCCGGCTTGCCGCGTCCTTCGTCGTGGCACCCAGGCTCGTCCAGCCGGGCTTACGCCGCAAGGACGCGGCGCATCCTCGGCCGCATGGCACGCGCGCAGTGGCTTTGGAAGGCGATCTAGATGCGCACGCGTTCGTAGTCGGCCGGCGTGTCGACGTCGAGCACCACGCCGGGATCTGCGACTTCGACCTCGAGAGTTCGTTCCGGATAGCGAAGGCGGAGCTGCCGCAGACCGACCTCGGGGTCCAGCCGCGGTATTTCGAGCAGCAGATCGCCGCTCACCACCAGAGGATGACCACGCTCGCTGCCGCATCGGGGCACCACCAGCCAGGCCTCGGCGAGGCGGGCCTCACGCAACAGGGCGGCGACGGTTGCGCCGCGCAGCCGCGGCAGGTCGCCGGGGCAGACCAGGAGATCTGTCCGGTTGGCGGCCAGCGCCGCGGCGCCTCCCAAGGCGTCGAGCCCGCTCCAGATGGTGCTCAGCATGCCGCGATCCGGCTCGGGGTTGATCGCCAGCAACACGTCCCTTTCCGCGGCCCACGCCTGCAGGTCGTGGTCCTGCGGGGCACACACCAGGGCGACTCGATCCGCGCCACCCTCGCGGAGCGCTTCCACAGTAGAGCCGAGGATCGTGCCGCTTCCGAACGGCAGAAGGAGCTTCGGACGGCCCATGCGGCTCGAGCGCCCGGCAGCGGGAACGATCGCCACGGCCATGGCGGCAGTATAGGCGGCTCTCGATATACTCAGGTCTCTCGCTGTCGCACGTATCTCAGACCGAGCCGCGCCGAGGACCCGATGGAGCCGATCCGCGCCCGTTTCGTATTCACATTGAGCCGCGCGCTGCCGGCCGCGTTGCTCGTCTTCGCCGCGGTCGCGGCGCGGGGCGCGGAGACACGTCTCCACCTGGTCCCGTACCCGTCGTCCGTGCAGCGCCTTTACGATTACTACACCGCGCCCGGCGGCATGCGCATCGTTCTGGAACAGCCGGCCAATGCCGAGCTCCATCGTCTCGGCGAGCTGGCGGCGGAGATCCTGCGTCAACGCTACGGGCTGCGGCCCACTCTCGTGCCCGAGGGCGCCGGTACCAACCAGGGCCCCGGCATCCTGCACCTGTCGCTGACCGCAGCGCCGCGCGGCGGCAGCGTGGAGTCTTACGAGCTGGAGGCTAGCCTCGACGACATCTGGCTCTCCGCGCCGTCACCGGCGGGAATCTTCTATGGCCTGCAGACGCTGCGGCAGCTGCTCGCCAGCGAGGAGCCGATTCCGTCGCTGCACTTCGAGGACCGGCCTCGTTTCGCCTATCGCGGCCTCTACCTCGATGTCGACCGCGGGGCCCTGCCGGTGGAGCGGCTCGAGAGCTGGATCGACCTCGCGGCGCGCTTCAAGCTCAACGCCGTGCGCTGGCAGCTCGGGGGCCCTGAGGCGTGGCGGCTGGAGGTGGCGGGTTATCCGCGGCTGGGCGAGACCCCGGGCCAGATCTACTCGCACGAGGAAGTGCGACAGATCGTCGCCTTCGCCAAGGCCCGCCACGTGCGCATCGTTCCCGAGCTGGACATCGCGCAGCCCAGCCGGCCCGTCGTGGAGGCGTACCCGGAGCTCGGCTGCAGCACGGATCCTTGTCCTGCCGCGCAACGCTTCGCCTCGGAGGTGCGACGCCAGCTTGCCGAGCTCTTTCCCGAGGGCGCTTCCGGTCTGGTGTTTCGTCGTGGCTCGGACGGCGATCCTGGAGGGGCCGCGATGAACGGCGAGATCGTGGTTGCGATCGATGGTGAGAATCTCGATCCGAAGGCCCTGCATGCCTTCGATCCGATGGCGGCGGTGACGCCCCAGTCGTCGGCGAATGTCGTCGGCGGGGAGACCGAACTGGCGCCCGGCAACGCGTCGGCTGCGGGACTCGCGGCGTTTGCCGACGCGCTCTGGACGGCGGGGCGGGGCGACTTCGCCTCCTTCCAGGAGCGCTGGCGCGGCCGCCAGAGCGACGCTCCGCTCGACGGCGACGTCGCCAGCTCGCCGCTCAGCCCACCTTGACCTCCGCCACCGGCGAGATCTATTTCCGGCAATTGCTCGCCGGCCGCCAGGTGGCGCAAACCCACCCTGCCGCCGGGCAGATGGCCAACTTCATGTACTTGATCGGTGATCCGGTGCGCCGCGAGACGGTCATCGTCGATCCCGCCTGGGACGTCCACGGGCTGCTCGACATCGCCGAGCAGGACGGATACCGCGTGACCGGCGCCCTGGTCACTCACTACCACCCCGACCACGTCGGCGGCGACCTCTTCGGACTGCGCATCGAAGGACTGGCGACGCTGCTCGAGCGTGCCGCGGTGCCGATCTACGTCAACAAGCACGAAGCCGACGGCCTCAAGCGCGTCACCTCGGTGCAGGAGAGCGACCTGCGACGGGTCGACGACGGTGACCGGCTGGCGCTCGGTGAACGTGAGCTGCGCTTTCTCCACACCCCTGGACACACGCCCGGCAGCCAGTGTTTCCTGCTCGACGAGAGACTCATCGCCGGCGACACTCTCTTCGTCCAGGGCTGCGGCAGGGTCGACCTGCCGGGCGGCGATCCCGAGGCGATGTACCACACGCTGACCGGCAAGCTCGCCAAGCTGCCGCCTTCGACCGTGCTGTTTCCGGGTCATCACTACGGTCCCACGCCGACCTCGACCATCGCCGACGAGTTGCGCGACAACGCCTATCTCCGTGTCGCCTCGCTCGCCGACTGGCGCCGGCTGATGGGACGCTGACGCGGAGCCCTAGGCTTCTCCAATGCCGTTGCGCCGTTGGCGCATCACTTCGTAGAGCGCCAGGGCGACGCTGGTGGAAAGGTTGAGCGACCGCAGCTCCGGATCTTGCATCGGGATTCGAACCAATCGGTCGCGATAGCGCGCGCGAAGCGGGGCCGAGAACCCGACCGACTCGCTGCCGAAGATGAGGACCGCGGGCCGCGCGTAACGCGCTGTCCAGTAGTCGAGCTCGCCGTCGGCGGTGAAGAAATAGGGCTCGCCGAGACCCGGCAGCGCGGTCTCGAACGCTTCCCAGGACGGCCAGCGCCGTGGGTCGACGCGCGGCCAGTAGTCGAGCCCGGCCCGGCGTACCCGCTTGTCGGCCAGCGAAAAACCCAGCGGATCGACGAGGTGGAGCTGCGCGCCGGCCGCCAGGCAGGTGCGTCCCGCGTTGCCGGTGTTCCAGTGAATCTCGGGTTCGACCAGGACGACGTGCAGGTCCACTAGGGTCGATGCTCGGGACGCAGCAGGTCGAGGAGCGTCTTCACCGGCGCGAAGGTCGCGGCGGGGACTTCGACGAAAATCGAGTTCCAGCCCGCCATGGCGCCGTTCCAGAGGCCCGGCAGCTCGAGCGCCCGCAGCGACTCGCCGCCGTGCGACTTGGTCGAGATGAAAACCGCCTGCGGATCGACGAAGCGGCGCAGATCGTAGGGCCGGCCGTGCCGATCGCGCAGCGCCGCGACGATATCGACGGGGTTGAAGTGGGTCGCCGCCGCCCAGCCCGCCTCCTGCCTGGGATCGTCGTGATCGATCTGTGACGACTCCACGATCTGCTTGCTGAGGCCGTCCTCGCCGCGTATCCAGAAGGGTCCGCCGCCGGGCTCGCCCGAGTTGGGCACCATGCCGCAAACGCGCAGCGGCCGGTCGAGCCGTGCCGACAGGCGATCGTGGTCGGGCCCCGGATCGCCGCCCAGCTCAGCCACGACGAAGTCGCGCGCCTCCGCCACGGCGCCGGCGCGGTTCGTCGCCAGGGCGTCCGAGCAGGCGGTCGATCTCGCGGCGCGCTTCGAGCAGCCGGCCCAGCAACAGACGCTTCCAGCGCACCACCAAATGCCGCCTGGCGGCGGGCAGCACGTTGTCGATGTTCTTGATCACTACCAGATCGGCGCCCATGCCGGCCAGGTTGGCGAGCAGCGCCCCGTGGCCGCCGGGGCGGAAGAGCAGGCGGCCATCGGCGAGTCGAAAGGGCCGCGCATCGAGTGTCGCGGCGAGGGTGTCGGTGGCCGGAGACCTGCTGCGAGAACTCGATCTCGGCGCGCACGCCAAACCGGGTCGCGAAAAGCGCCGCGATGCTGCGGCAGCGATCGGCAAAGCTCCGCGGCGAGTGTGAAGTGGAGCCGGCAGACGCCGGTCGCGTCGCAGGCGTAGCCCGCGGCCTCGGCGATCTGCTCTTCGAGCGCGGTAAGCGCGCTCTGCTCGCCGTGATGGAAGGGCACCAGGGCCTTGGGCAAGTCGGCGAGCGCCAGGCCGTCAGAGTCGAGCAAAGCGCGGAGAACCTCGTTGTGACGCTCCTCGCGGCGCGAGCTCGCGAGGTTGCCGCCGCGCCGCGCCACGACCTCTCGCAGCTCGCGGTGAAAGGCAAACGACTCGATCTCGTCGGCCACGCGCATCAGGTCGGCCGCCGGGCGGTCCCCCGCCGCGGCCCGCCGGCGCAGCTCAGCGGCTGCCGGCACGGGCTCGTGCCGCGGCCAGGCGAGGAGACTCTCGAACATCCGCGTCGCCGCGCCGGAGGCGGGAATGAAGACCCGAACGCGGCCCGCAGCGGCGGTTTCCGACGCCAGCCGCTCGAGCTCGGGAGCCCGCCCGGCGTCGAGCGCCTCGATGCCGTCGCCGATCGTGCAGGGCCGGTCGAGCTCGATCTTCGGCGGCGGCGAGGCGTGCAGCGCGATTTGCCGCTCGATCTCCCGGGGCTCGATCCCGCGCGCCTCGATCTCGGCGAGATCGGCGGCGGAGAGCGCGCCGGCGCTCATCGCGTCCGGCCGGCGTGAGTGGGGGAGCCGTAGGTGGGGAGGCGGTCCGACAGCGCGGCTAGCGTGGCGCGCGGCGGCATCCTTGGCCGACAACAGCGGTGCTTCGATCGGCCAGGCGATGCCGATCGCCGGGATCGTTCCAGGCGATCGCGATCTCGTCGTCGCGGTCGTAGAAGTCGGTGCACTTGTACTCGACGTGCGCCGGGCTCGCGACAGCACGCAGAAGCCGTGGGCGAAGCCCGGCGGGACCCAGAGCTGGCGGAAGTTCTCGGCCGAGAGCACATCGCCCACCCAGCGTCCGAAGGTCGGCGAGCCGGGGCGGATGTCGACCGCGACGTCGAAGATCTCGCCCTCGACGGCGCGCACCAGCTTGCCCTGCGGGATGCGCAGCTGCGCGTGCAGGCCGCGCAGGGTGCCGCCCGACGGAGCGCGAGTGGTTGTCCTGGACGAAGACCGCCGGCGATGCCGGCCGCGGCGTACTTCTCGCTGCGTGGTAGGTCTCGAGGAAGAAGCCGCGCGCGTCGCGGTGAACGACCTCGGGCTCGACGAGCGAGCACCTCGGGCAGCGCGGTGGGCGCGAATCTTCATGCGCTCGCGCCAGGCCCGAGCCGCTCGCGGCGGTACTTGCCGGACTGCACTGCCTCGCACCAGTCGCGGTTGTCGAGGTACCAGCGCACCGTGGCTGCGCAGGCCGCTCTCGAAGTCGTGCCGCGGCTGCCCAGCCGAGCTCGCGCTGCGGCCTTGCGCGGCGTCGATGGCGTAGCGGCGGTCGTGGCCCGGGCCGGTCGGCGACGAAGGTCTTGAGCTCGCCGTAGCGAGGCGAGGCCGCGCTCCGCCAGCGCCGGGTTTGCCGGCGCCGGGCCGCCGCTCTCGAGCAGCCGGCAGAGCGCGTCGACGATCTGCAGGTTGGTGCGCTCGTTGCCGCCGCCGAGGTTGTACTTCTCGCCCGGGCCGGCCGCGCTCGAGCGCCGGCAGGATGCCGCGCGCAGTGGTCCTCGACGTAGAGCCAGTCGCGCACGTTGCCGCCGTCGCCGTAGATCGGCAGCGGCTTGCCCTCGAGCGGCGTTGAGGATCATCAGCGGGATCAGCTTCTCGGGGAACTGGTAGGGGCCGTAGTTGTTCGAGCAGTTGGTGATCAGCGCCGGCAGGCCGTAGGTCTCGTGAGTAGGCGCGCACCAGGTGGTCGGCGGCGGCCTTCGAGGCGGCGTAGGGCGAGTTCGGCGCGTAGGGCGTGTCCTCGCGAGAACGGCCCGGTCGTCGCCGAGGCGTGCCGTAGACCTCGTCGGTCGAGACGTGGAGGAAGCGGAAGCGCGCGCGGCTGCGTCGGCGACCCAGCTGACGCGAAGTACGCGCGGGCCGCCTCGAGCAGCTCGAAGGTGCCGACGATGTTGGTCTCGCACGAAGGCGCCGGGCTCGTCGATCGAGCGGTCGACGTGGCTCTCGGCGGCGAAGTTGACGACCGCCGTCGGGCCGGTGCTCGGCGAACAGCGCGCCGCACCGCGTCGCGGTCGGCGATGTCGCCCTGGACGAAGGCGAAGCGCGGGTGGCCGGCGACGTCGGCGAGGCTCTCGAGGTTGCCGGCGTAGGTGAGCTTGTCGAGGACCACGACCCGGCGCCTGGCGTCTCGCGCGAGGGCGTGGCGGACGAAGTTGGAGCCGATGAAGCCGGCGCCGCCGGTGACGATCCGAGTGCTCATCGTGGGTAAGAAACTCGCGGCCGCGGATTGTCGCGCGCGGCCATCGGCAGTATATCCGATCGCGTACAATCCGCCGGCGGCGCGCCGCGCGGCTCCATGACCCTCCTTCAAGCCATCGTCCTCGGCATCGTGCAGGGCTGACCGAGTTCCTGCCGGTTTCAGCTCTCGCCCATCTCATTCTGGTGCCCCGCGTGCTCGGCTGGCCCGATCAGGGCCTGGACTTCGATATCGCGGCCCACCTCGGCACGCTTCGCGGCCGTGTTGGTCTATTTTCGCCGCGACGTCGCGGCGCTCGGCCGCGGTGCCCTGCAGCGGCTGCGCGCAGCGCCCGCGGCGGACGATCGCGCGGTCGGGCCGTCTGGCCTGGTGGCTGATCTGGAGCACCGCCCGGTGGCAATCGCCGGTCTTCTGCTGGCCGGATGGATCGCGAGCGCGGCCCGCAACCCGCTGGTGGTCGGCCGCGACGCTCGATCGTCTTCGGTCTGCTCTTGGCCGTGCCGACCTTGGGGCGCGCAAAGATCGCGACTTGACGCAGCTGACCCTCGGCGACGGCTGGTCATCGGCTGCGCGCAGGCCTTGGCTCTGGTGCCCGGCACGTCGCGCTCGGGAATCACCATCACCGCGGCCCGGTTGCGCGGCATCGACCGGGCCGACCGCGGCGCGCTTTTCCTTCCTGCTCTCGGTGCCGGCGGGATTCCTGGTGGCGGCGAAGGACGCCCTCGACATCGCCACCGGCGAGGTTGCCACGGCTCAGCTGATGCCGATGGCGGTGGGCTTTCTGGTCTCGGGCTTGTCGGGATATTTGGTGATCGCCGGGCTGCTTGCCTGGCTGCGCCGGGGCAGCCTCCTCGGTTTCGCGGTCTACCGCGTGGTGCTGGGGATCGTCATTCTGGCCGTCGTCCGGTAATCATAATTTCCCCTATTGACATTCGTAAATGAGAGGTCTAGATTGCTGGTCGAGGAGAGGACATCGATCCGCTCCTCATCCCTCCCAACGAGGGGCCTTGTGCCCCTCCTTTTTTTTGCCGGTGTGGACCCTCAGCCGCCCAGCAGCGCCTTCTTGAAGTCCTCGCCGGGCCCGGGCTTCGGACCGATCCAGCAGCCGAAGAGGGCGTCGGCGAAGGATCTTGCCGGCGATGGTGCCCTTGGCCTTGCCCTTCACCGTCACCGCTGGTGCCCGTGCCGGGACGTAGTCGAACGACAGCTCTTCGCCCTCTTTCATGTCCTCCATGTAGCACGCAGAGAGTGTCGAACTTGGCTTTCAGCTCGGCTCGAGGCGTTCGGGGTGTTGGCGGCGAGGCCTTCTTTCCAGCCCTCGTTGCAGATCTTGTCCGCTGCCCACCGATAGATGAAGCTCATGACGCCGCGCCGCGGCGCTGTCGGCGGCGAGAATCGCGGCGGCGTCCCGTCGCTTTGCGCGGAGATAGAGTCCCGCAACGTAGACCTTGACGAAGAGCTTCTTGCGCAGCGCCAAGCCATTGAGCACCAGCTGCTGGCCGTTGACCTGCGCGGTGTCGGGCAAGGTGACTCCGGCGAGCGTGCCGGCGGCGGCGGGCGCGGTGGCGGCGATGGCGAGCAGGCACGAGGATCGCGAGGCGCTTCATGGTGCCTCCGATCGGCGGCGCCGGAAGTTGCGCCGCCCGGAATTCGATGCGAGTCTAGCGGCTACCTCACGAGCAGTGGAAGCCGCGCGGCAACACCGCCGGCCGCGAGCCGTAGAAAGCCGCGGGAGGAGCGACGCTGTTGACCGATGCCGAGCTGGTGGCGAGGCGCTGAGCGGGCTCGCAGGAGGCCTATTCGCGAAATCGTGACGGCGTTACGAGCGGCCGCTTTACGCCCTCGTCGCGCCGGATGGTCCGCGACTCGCGCGCGGCCGAAGATCTGGCGCAGGAGGTCTTCGTCAAGGTCTTCCGTTCGCTCGGCGGCTACGACGCGGGCGCAAGTTCTCGAGCTGGTTGTTCAAGATCGCGCACAACGCGACGATCGATTGGAGCCGCCGCCAGCGGTGCTTGGCAGGTCGAGAGCCTCGAGAGCGACGGCGAAGGCGAGCGGAGGCCCCGCGCACGATGGTCGACGCCGGCGCCGCTGACGCCGGCGAAGCGGCGCGAGCGCGTGGAGCTGGCCGGGCAATGGAAGAGGCGCTGTCGCCGGCTGCGACCTGAATATCGCGAGATCGAGTCTTGCTAAGGTTTCAGCGAAGGCCTTGCCTACGAAGAGATCGCCGAGATGAGCGGTATGCCTCTGGGCACCGTCAAGACCTATCTCCATCGCGCCCGCCGGCAGATGGAGGAGCCTTGACGGCCGCTATTGGGGGCCGCGGGCGTGGTCGGCCCTGGCGATACCATCCAAATCCCCCGAAACTTCCTCGGAACCGGGTGCGTAGGGCGAGTTGCGTGGACGAACCGACCCTCCGTCCCGGTCCGGCCGATTGGAAAAGGCGATTTCGACGGGCTGGAACTGGCTGGTAGAGCTCCTCACGGCGCTGGAGCCCCGACCCCGCCCGGACCTCGCCTCCGACCGGGTGCCGAGGCCGCGCTGGGCCGTGGAGTGGTCTTCCGCCCGGCCGGCGCCGCGCTCCGCCGCGCGGACTTTTCTCGCGGTTGGTTCCCCCGCTTGGCGCGGCCTCATCGATCTTCGGCTGCGGCTGGCCTTCGCGGCGAGCCTTGGTTGGCCCCGGGAGCCCTGGAATTGGTTCGCTGGTGGACCTGGCCTCGCCCTGTCGCTGCTGCTCGCCGTGGGTCGCGCGAGTCGCTGGCTCGCGGGGTCGGCCGCGGTGCCTCCGCCGTGGATCGCCTGGCGGACTGGTCTCCGATACCGCCGGTCGATTGTCGGCGCCCTCGACGGTCGCCGTCCTGCGACCGCCTGGCGGTCGCGGCTGGAGCGCCTCGGTGCCGCTTTGAATCGCTTGATTGTCCTCCGATAGGAGTCTTTCCCGTGGTTGGACGTTCGGAAACGCTGCCGCTCGATCGCATCGATCGATCGATCCGAGAGGCGTTCGGATCTCGCCGTTCGCCTCGTACTCTGCGGGCGATGCTCGCGGCGCTGGTCTGCGCCGCCGTCTCCCACGGCCATCTCGCGCCGCGGACGAGGGACTGTCGCCGCGCGAGATCCGACGGACGAGCTCCGACGAGCTACGAAGTCTCGCGGTGCGCTCCGGGCTTGTGCTCCAGCCGCGCGATCGCGATGCCGACGTTCGCGCGCTCGAAATGGCCTCCGACGGCTCGGTGCTTCATCGATGGCGAGAAGTCCAGCCGGACGAGAGCTGGCGCTGGCGGCTGCTCGGACCGCGGACGCGATCCGCGCCGTGAAGGCGCGCTCGACTCGACGAGGCGCAGGTCGCGAATTGTTCGTCCCACGGCCGAGGCGTCCGACCTGCCCGAGGCCGAGGATCTCGAGCGGTGGCGGAACCGCCGGCTCCGCCGGCCGCGCCGGAGGCTGCCGGCTCCGGGTGTTCCCGGCGCCCCTGGCAGTGCTCCGGAAGCTCCTCCGAGTCGCCGCGATGTCGGCGCTCCGGCGCCGCCCGATCGTCGCGGGTGCACTCGGACGCAAGGTCACCGTCGGTGGCGGCGATCCACATCGAATCCGAGGACGAGATCGTCACCGAAGACGCGGTGGCGATCGGTGGCACCGTCGGACGGGAGGACGGCGAGGTGCAGGGCGACGCGGTCTCCATGGGCGGTCCGTGACCATCGATGGCCGGTCACGGGCGAAGTGGTGCCGTGGGCGGCGACGGTCACCCTCGGGACCGGACGCCGAGGTCGGAGGGCGACGTGATCAGCATCGGCGGTCAGGTGATCGCGATCCCGAGGCCGAAGTCGGCGGTCAGGAGCGGGAAATGAGCGCGATCCGGGCTCCGGCGGGCTCCGGCCTCCTGCGCGGGTGCGGCGACGTGTCGGGACAGGGATTGACGACGACGACGAGGACTGGCGACGACGTGCTGGGACTTCTCGCGGTACGGCCACTTCATCGGTCTGCGTGTTCAAGATGTTCGCGTTCATCGGTCTACCGGCTGTTCGCCTGGCTCTCTCCTGCTGGCGGCAGGCGCCGATGGAGCGCATCGAGCGCGAGGTGCGCGATCCGTGGAGACAGGCCTGATAGGTCTGGTCGCGCAGATCGCGTTCTTGCCGGTGCTGGCCGTCGACCTGCATCATGCTCGCTGGTGTCGATCATCGGCATTCCGCTGCTCTTACTGGTGCCGTTCGTGATCGTCGGACTGGTAGTGGGGCCTTCCTCGGCTTCGTCGCGGTCGCCTAGCGCGTCGGCCGTGGGCGCAGGATCGCTTCCATTGGCAGCCGCACAACGAGTACTGGGTTCGGTGGTGGGCCTGGCGTTGGTTGCGGTGTTCGGCTTCGTGTCGCGGGCGCTCGACTTCCGGCCGCTCGGTTTCGTCTCGGTGATGTTGGCGGTCTCGGTTTCCTCGTCCAGTATGCTGCCGGGACGGTGGGCTTCGGCGCCGCGCTGCTGACCCGGTTCGGCGCCGGGCCGCGGATCGCCAGAGTGATTCCGCCCCCGCAGCCTCCGCCGGTCGAGCCGGCTCCCGAGCCGGGGCCGATGGTGGCGCCCGCCGCGGACGCCTCGCCGCCGGACTACGGCACCTCGTCCTACGAGTCGAAGCCGTGGGACGAGACGGCGCCTGGAGAGCCGAGCGGCGACGACCAACCGCGTTAAGCTCCCGTCACTTCACCCGAGCCTCGCTCAATCCCGAGCGAGGCTCGTTCCATTTTTTGCCGAGGATAGAATGCGCGAATGGCTGCCGAAACGGGGGGCGATAGTCCCTTGATACTGGTCATCGACGACGAGACCGGCTCGCGCGAGTCGATGGCGATCGCCATCGAGAAGGCCGGCCTGCCGGTGCGCACCTTCGACGACGCCCGCGAGGCGCTCGATTTCCTGGCCGAGAACGACGGCGTGCGGCTGGCGATCTGCGATCTCCGCATGCCGGGCATCGACGGCCTTGGCTTCCTCGCCGAGGTGCGCCAGCAGAGCTACGACCTCGGAGTGATTCTGGTCACCGCCTTCGGCTCGATCGAGTCGGCGGTCGAGGCGATGCGGGTCGGCGCCGACGACTACCTCACCAAGCCGGTCGATCTCTACGAGCTGCGCAAGCGGGTCTCCAACCTGCTCGAGAACCGGCGGCTCAAGGAAGAAGTTGTCGAGCTGAGGCAGCTGCTCGACAAGCGCTACGGCTTCGAGAGCGATCATCGGCCGCTCGGCGCCGATGGAGCAGCTCTTCGAGCAGATGCGGCTGGTGGCGCCGACGCGTTCCAACGTGCTGATCATCGGCGAGAGCGGCACCGGCAAGGAGCTGGTGGCCAACGCCCTCCACCGCACCAGTCCGCGTCGCGACGAGCGCTTCCTGGCGATCAATTGCGGCGCTATACCCTCCGACATCCTGGAGAGCGAGCTTTTCGGCCACGAGCGCGGCTCGTTCACCGGCGCGGTGGCACGCAAGATCGGCAAGTTCGAGCTCGCGCACAAGGGCACGCTGTTCCTCGACGAGATCTCCGAGCTCTATCCCGAGCTGCAGGTCAAGCTGCTGCGGGTGCTCGAGGACCGGCGGATCATGCGGGTCGGCGGTCAGCGACTACCTTTCCGTCGACTTCCGTCTCATCGCCGCCACCAACCGCGATCTCGAGAAGGAGATCGCCGACGGCCGTTTCCGCGAGGACCTCTACTACCGGCTGAAGGTGGTGACGCTGCGCATTCCGCCGCTGCGCGAACGCCAGGCCGACATCCCGCTCCTGGTCGATTACTACCTGGCCCAGTTCTGCCAGGAACACGGCAAACCGGTGAAGCGTGTGCTGCCGGAGGCGCTGAGGGGCTGCGCGGCTACCCGTGGCCGGGCAACGTGCGCGAGCTGCGCAACGTTCTCGAGTCGCTGGTCGATCTTCCACCAGGGCGATGAGGTCCAGGCCCGCGATCTGCCGCCCGAGCTGCGGGGAGGCGTACCCGCGAGCCTGTTCGGGCCGGTCGCCGCGGCGCCGTCACCCGTTTCGACGACGCCGGCGGCGCCGCGTACGATGGACGAGATCGAGCGGCAGGCCATCCTCGCCATGCTGGATCGAACCGGCGGGCGCCGCGCCGAGGCTGCGCAGGCGCTCGGGATCGGACTGCGAACGCTGCAGCGCAAGCTGAAGGATTACAAGGCGCAGGGCTACTTCTCGGAGTGAGGGGCTATGGAACTGCCGGCTGAAGTCATGGTGCACAACGACATCCTGGGGATCAAGGGCTCCCGAGGACGGTTGTTGTCGATCGGACGCGAGGGCTACTACGAGCTGAACCTGTCGTTCGGCGACCGCACGCATCGCGTGCTGATGCCGGTCGAGCGCACGGTGATCATCGCGGCGCAGGCTGAAGCCGAGTTCGGCGCCGGCGAAGAGATCGAGCGCTAAGCCCGCGCCGCACGCATCGCGGCCAGCATCTCGCGCACCGCCGCTTCCAATCCGACGAGCACCGCCCGCGAGACGATCGCGTGGCCGATGTTGAGCTCTTCGATCTCCGGCATCGCGGCGACGAGGCCGACATTCAACGCCGTCAGTCCGTGCCCGGCGTAGACGCGCAGACCGAGCTGCGGACCGAGCACGGCGACGCTGCCGACGCGCTCCAGCGCGCGCTTCGCCGGAACGGCTTCGCGCGCCCTGGTATACGCATCGGTGTTGATCTCGTAGCCTTCGAACAATCCCGGCGGCATGGCGGCCAGCGCCTCGATCTGCGCCGGGTCGGGATCGACGAACGCCGACACCGCGATGCCGCCGCCGCGCAGGCGCTCGGCGGCTTCGCGCAGGCGGGGCCCATTGCCGCGCAGGTCCAGCCCGCCTTCGGTGGTGATCTCGTGGGGGCGTTCGGGCACCAGGCTCACCTGATGCGGGCGCCACTGGAGGGCCAGGCGGCACATCTCGTCGGTCGCCGCCATCTCGAGGTTGAGCTTGCCGCGCACCGTTTCGCGCAGCCGTTCGACGTCGCGATCCTGGATGTGACGGCGGTCGCCGCGCAGGTGCACGGTGATGCCGGTGGCGCCGGCGGCCTCGGCGATGCGAGCCGCTTCGACCGGGTCGGGATACTCGACGCGGCGGGCCTGGCGAAGGGTGGCGACGTGATCGATGTTGACCGAAAGATGGAGCATCGGGTGCCCTCCGTGTCAGCGGGCCGGCGGCGCGGGAGCGATCCCGAGGTCCCGGCGGATCGCGCTCTCGAGCAGATCGGCGAGCTCGTCGATGGTCGCCTGGTCGGGGCCCTCGATCATGATGCGCGCCAGCGGCTCGGTGCCGCTGTAGCGCAGCACCAGGCGGCCGTCGGCGCCGAGCCGTGCATCGACGTCGCGTTGCGCTTCGACCACCCGCGGCAGATTCGCGCAGGTCGCGCTTTGCGCGGCACCCGGACGTTGCGCAGCATCTGCGGGTAGCGGCGGAAGCCGGCGAGGAGCGTCGAGAGCGGCGCCGCGGCGCGGGCGCGCAGCAGCGCGACGGCGAGCGCGGTGAGCAGGCCGTCGCCGGTGGTGGAAGCGGGCGAGGTCGACGACGTGGCCCGACTGCTCGCCGCCCAGCCGCAGTCCGCGGCGGCGCAGCGTCTCGACCACGTCGCGGTCGCCGACGTCGCAGCGCACGAGCGCGATGCCCTCCGCGGCGAGGGCGCGCTCCAGGCCGAGGTTGCTCATCGAGGTGGCGACGATCGCCGGCACGCCGAGCTCGCCGCGGCGGTGGAGGTCGCGCGCCCAGAGGTAGAGCATGGCGTCGCCGTCGCGCACCTCGCCGCGCTCGTCGGCGAGGATGCAGCGGTCGGCGTCGCCGTCGAAGGCGAGGCCGAGGTCGGCCCCGGCCGTCGCGACCCGCGCGGCCATGGCGCGCGGATGGGTCGAGCCGCAGCCGCGGTTGATGTTGCGCGCCGTCCGGCTGCGCGTCGATCACCGTGACGTCGGCGCCGAGCGCTGCGAAACAGCTCGCGGCGCAACGCGGAGGCGGCGCCGTTCGCGCCGTCGAGCACCAGCTTCAGTCCGGCGAGCGCGTCCGGCTCGGCGCCCGCGGCAAGCTCCGCGACGTACTGGTCTCCCAGGAGCCGCTCGCTTGGCGGAGGCCCACCGTGGGCCTCGGCTGCGAACCCGGGGTCCGCAGCGAGACGTCGCTCGAGCGCGGCCTCGTCCGCCTCGCTCCACTTGAAGCCCTGCGGGTCGAGCAGCTTGATGCCGTTGTCCGGGTGCGGGTTGTGGCTGGCCGAGACGACACGCCGGCGGCGGCGCCGAGCGCTCCGGCCAGCCAGGCGACCGCCGGAGTTGGGATCACGCCGGCGCAACGCACCTCGGCCCCGGCGGCGCGCAGGCCGGCGGCGAGCCAGGCGCAGATCTCCGGTGTCGAGTCGCGGGTGTCGCCGCCGAGCACGACGCAGGGCGCGGCGGCGCCGCTCGTGCGAGGAGGCGGCCCAGATGCGCGGCGAGCGGCGTCACCGTGGCGCGGTCGAGCGGCGGCTCGCCGAAGCGGCGCGCGCATGCCGTCGGTGCCGAAGAGGCGGTTCACGTTTCGTTCTCGCGCTGCGGCCCGGCCGGGCGGCTGCTGCATCGGGACGCGCACCGTGACGACCGCCGGCTGCACGACCTGGACCAGCGGGTCGGGGGTCAGCACCGGCGACCGTCTCCTCGAAGTTGAGGGCTGGCCGTCGAGGCACGATGGCGGTGGTGCGAGAGCGATCCGAGTTCGAGCAGGTGGGTTCCGGGCCGCTCACCAGCACCCGGCTCGGCCGCGACTTCGGTGCCCCGACGCATGGCGCCGGCGGCCGGCTCCCCGACCAGCCGCGGGTCGACCGGCAGCATCTGCTGCACTTCGCGGTCGAGCTGCACGTGCAGGACGTTGGGCTCGATCGAGACCACCTCGATCCCCTCGGGCACGAGGACGTTCTCGGCCGAAAGGTGGATCTCGCTCGCTGCCGCGTTCACTGCGCGTGAGGTCGACCACGACGTCGATCGTGACGGGGTGAGGTGGCGGATCTTGCTGGTGCGCCCGCGCAGGCGCACGTGCACGCGCTGCACCGGATCGAGGATGATCGAGCCGCGCGGCGGGTTGTAGGTGACCGGCAGCGTCGATCTGCCGCTCGGCGATCTCCTCGCGTTTCTGGACGGAGACGAAGAACCAGACCAGCGACGGCGACCGCCAGCGCCAGCAGGCGCAGCCCCCAGGTGCGCGGGCGGTCGCTCATCCGGCGGCCGCCGCCTGCGGGTGGAGGTCGGTCACCAGCGTACTTGTAGAGCGTGTTGCGCAGGGTCTTGCCGTCGAGGTCGCGGATCAGCTCGCCGTCGAAGGCCACCGAGATGACCCCGGTCTCCTCCGAGACCACCACCGCCACGGCGTCGGTCTCCTCGCTGATGCCGAGCGCGGCGCGGTGGCGGGTGCCGAGCTCCTTGGACAGCTCGGGGTTGGGGGTCAGCGGCAGGAAGCAGGCCGCGGCGGCGATGCGGTCGTCGCTGGATGATCACCGCGCCGTCGTGGAGCGGCGTGTCGGGCGTGAAGATGTTGATCAGCAGGTCGAAGGAGACGTCGGCGTCGAGCGCGACGCCGTTCTCGACGTAGTTGCGCAGCCCCTCCAGCCGCTCGATGACGATCAGCGCGCCGATGCGCCGCGCGGCGAGCGTGGTGGCGGCGAGCGACGACGTCGTTGAAGGCTGCCGACCTTCGTCGCTGGCCGTGGCGCGGCCCCAGAGCGGGTTGCGGCCGAAGTTGGCCAGCGCGCGCCGGATCTCGTGCTGGAAGAGGACGATGATGGCGAACGGCAGGACGATGAGGAAGTTCTCGAGGATCGTCTCGAGGGTGGCAGCTGCGCCAGACGCGCCAGGTAGTAGACGACGCCCACGAACAGGATGCCGAGCAGGATCTGCACCGCGCGCGTGCCGCGGATGAGGAGCAGCAGGTTGTAGATCACGACCGCGACCAGCAGCACGTCGACAAGGTCGCGCCAGGTCAGCAGGCGAATCAGCTCCTGCATCGTCACGCCGTGCGAGCCCTCGGCGTTGCGCGATGGCCTCGCAGACGGCGAGGAACTGCGCGGTCTCGGCGACGTCGTGGACGCGCAGCATCGCCGCCTCGCGCCGCGCCGCCCAGGCCGCGGCGGCGAGGCTGCCGGCGATGCGCCGCGCCGGCGGCTCGCCGGTCGAGGTGGCCGATGAAGCTCTTGCGGCTGGCGCCGACGAGGAGCGGCCGGCCCAGCTCGCGCAGCTCGTCGAGCCGGCGGATGAGCGCGCAGGTTCTGCTGCGGCGGTCTTGCCGAAGCCGATGCCGGGGTCGAGCACGAGCTGGCGGGTGTCGATGCCGGCGCGCTCGGCGCGCGCCAGCGCGGCGCGCAGCTCGTCGCGCACCTCGGCGACGACATCGCGAACTGGATGTCCGGCTGCATGGTGCGCAGCTCGCCGCGGCTGTGCATGAGCACCAGCGGGCAGCCGGCCGCGGCGACCGCGGCCCGCCATCTCGGGTCGGCCAGCGCGCTGACGTCGTTGATCAGGTCGGCGCCGGCGGCGAGCGCCGCGCGCGCCACCTCGGCCTTGCGGGTGTCGACCGAGAGCGGGGCGCCGGTGCGCCGGCGCAGCCGCGTCGAGCACCGGCAGCAGCCGCGCGGCCTCCTCCTCGGCCGGGACCTCGGCGGCGCCGGCGCCGTAGACCCCGCCGCCCGGGCGGGTCGACTCGGCGCCGAGGTCGAGCAGGTCGGCGCCCTCGTCGAGCAGCTCGAGGCCGTGCTCGACGGCGCGCTCGGGATCGAGAAACAGGCCGCCGTCGCTGAACGAATCGGGCGTGATGTTGACGACGCCCATGACCAACGGCCGTCCGCCGAGCACCAGCCGCCGCGAGCCCGGCAGGCGCAGCTCCCAGCTAGCCGCAGAGGCCGCGACCCCTAGCGCGGGAGAATCGAAGTCGACGTCGGCCATCGAACGCAAGTGTAGCACGGATGGAGCGCTATCGAGCGCGGCGCGTCGATCGCGTCACGAGGACGCGGGCGGGGGCGGGCCAACGGACGCCACCACCCCGATCCCTCGGCTGCGCTCGGGATGAGGGAGGGGACGTCCTGACTTGATGTGCTTAGGCCGGTGCCGGTGACGGCTCGGGCGTCGGGCCGCTCGGCTCGGGTGGAGCCTCGGGCGCCACCGTCTTCGGTCGCGGGCGGGGCTGCGGCAGCGCAGGGCGGACGCTGCGTCCGGTCATCTCTTCGATGATCGCGTAGACCACTTCGCCGTCCAGCGACTCGTGCTCGAGCAGCTCATGCGCGATGCGGTCGAGGACGCGCGCTGTTGGGTGAGGATGTCGCGCGCTCGCTGGTAGGCGGCATCGACGATGCGCTGCACCTCACGGTCGATGCGGATCGCGGTTTCCTCGCTGTAGTCGGCGCGCTGCGCGAAGTCGCGGCCGAGGAAGACCGGCTCCTCCTTGGCGCCGAAGGAGAGCGGCCCGAGCTCCGACATGCCCCACTCGCAGACCATGCGGCGGGCCAGGTCGGTGGCGCGCTCGATGTCGTTGCCGGCGCCGGTGGTGATGTCGTCCTGGGTGAGCTCCTCGGCGACCCGGCCGCCCATCAGGATGGCGATCTGAGCCTCGACGAACTTCTTGCGATAGGTGTACTTGTCCTCCGTGGGCAGCTGCATGGTCACGCCGAGGGCCCGGCCGCGCGGGATGATGGTCACCTTGTGCAGCGGGTCGGAACCCGGGCAGAAGGCCGCGACCAGCGCGTGCCCGGCCTCGTGGTAGGCGGTGATCCGCTTCTCCTCGTCGGTGAGCATCATGGTCTTGCGCTCGACGCCCATCAGGACCTTGTCCTTGGCGAACTCGAAGTCCTCGGCCTCCACTTTCTTCTTGTTGCGCCGCGCCGCGATCAGCGCCGCCTCGTTGACCAGGTTCGGCGAGGTCGGCGCCGGCGAAGCCCGGGCGTGCCGCGCGCGATCACCTCGAGGTCGACGTCCTCGGCCAGCGGGATGTTCTTGGTGTGCACCTTGAGGATGCCGAGGCGGCCGTTGATGTCCGGACGGTCCACCACCACGCGGCGGTCGAAGCGGCCGGGCCGCAGCAGCGCCGGGTCGAGCACGTCCGGCCGGTTGGTGGCGGCGATCAGGATCACGCCCTCGTTGGTCTCGAAGCCGTCCATCTCGACCAGGAGCTGGTTGAGCGTCTGCTCGCGCTCGTCATGCCCGCCGCCCAGGCCGGCGCCGCGGTGGCGGCCGACGGCGTCGATCTCGTCGATGAAGATGATGCACGGGGCGTTCTTCTTGCCCTGCTCGAAGAGGTCGCGCACCCGCGAGGCGCCGACGCCGACGAACATCTCGACGAAGTCGGAGCCCGAGATCGAGAAGAAGGGCACGTTGGCCTCGCCGGCGATGGCGCGGGCGAGGAGGGTCTTGCCGGTGCCCGGCGGGCCCATCAGCAGCACGCCCTTGGGGATCTTGCCGCCCAGCTTCTGGAACTTCTGCGGCTCCTTGAGGAACTCGACGATCTCCTGGAGCTCGTCCTTGGCCTCCTCGATGCCGGCGACGTCCTTGAAGGTCACCTTCTTGCCGGTCGACGTACAGCAGCTTGGCCTTGCTCTTGCCGAAGGACAGCGCCTTGTTGCCGCCCGATCTGCATCTGGCGCATGAAGAAGATCCACAGGCCGACGATGAGCAGGACCGGAGCCCAGCTGATGAGGATGGAGAGGAGCGGATTGTCGCCGGCTTCTCCACCTTGATGGCGACGCCAGCGGCGAGCAGCTTGTCGGTCAGATCGGGATAGTCCGGCACCAGCACGAGGAACTCGTCGCCTTCGGGGTAGGCGCCGCCGCGCTTGAAGGTGCCGTGCACCTCCTGGCCGCGCATGGTGATTTCCTTGACGCGTCCGCTGGCGACGTTGTCCAGGAACTCGCTGAACGACAGCTCGTGGCGCGTCACACGCCCGGCCTGGAAGGTCGTCCACAGGAGGATGACCACCACGAAGATGACGGTCCAAAGCAGCAGGGTCTTAAGAGTCGAGCTCAAAACAATCCTTCCTCGTCTGCGAGAACGTTCTGGCTAGCCGGAGGATTCCCGGTTTACCCGATTCTCTTGGACGCGACCGAGATACGGCAGGTTCCCGTGGCGGCCGTCGTGCTTGAGGCCGTAACCCACGAAGGCGCCTTGGCGTTCTTCGGTGAACAATGCGATAGTCGACGCCCAGCTCGGTCTTGCGCTCCGAGGGCACGTCGACCAGGGCAGCGAAACGCACGGCGCGGGCGCCGCGTTCGCGCAGCTCGTTGGCGAGGTAGGTTTCGATGATGCCGGTGCTCACCACGTCCTTGAGCAACAGCAGGCTCTGGCCGGCGACGTCCACCGGCACAGGGAAATGGATCTGGAGGGCCTGGTCGCGCGCGGGAGTGCCGTAGTCGACGTGGATGAGCTCGAATCGAAGCGGCGCCGCCACCACCCGCAGAAGATCGGCGAGGAGCATGAGTGAACCGCCGATGATCGACAGCACGAGAGGGTCTTCGGCACGCAGCTCGCGGTCGAGCTTCTTGCCCATCTCCGCGATGCGAGTACGGATCGCGGCCTCGTCGTGCAGCACGTCGATTTGCGGTCTCAAAGATCCTCGATCTCGGCCAGCCAAACCGGCCGATCCGGTCGCAGCCGAAATGCTTCGTCGATGGTCACGCCCGGCACCCAGACAATCCGGCCGTCGATGCACAGCAGGGGAAGACGCTGGCGCTCGGCGCGTGGCAGACGCCGGTCGACCAGCAACTCTTTCAACCGCCGGTTTCCCGGGGCCCCCAGAGGATGTACGCGGTCACCCGGCCGCCGGTTGCGTACCGTGACCTGGCTGCCGGTCGGCAGATCGAGCGCGAGGCCGGCTCGCCGCGGATCGCCGCGCAGCATCCAGTCCTCAACTTCTGCCGGGCGCAAGTGGACGCGGCAGCCGATCTCGGCGACGTCGCAGTGGCCCGGCACGGCGAAAGTATACGTGAAAGGAGGAGTCGCGGCGGGTACCGGCGCGAGCGTCACGAGCTCGCCGCTGCCGTTCCAACGCCAGCCTCTTCCGGCGTCGCAGCCGATCGTTCGTGTCGTGCCGGCCTGCCGCCACAGCTCCCGCTGGCTGGCGCCGGACAACGGCCGGGGCGCGCCGGCTAGCCGGCGCAGAAAGGCGATCGCCGCCGGCCGCAGGTCCGCGGGCAGCGCGCGCAGCCGTGCGCGCTCGACGGTCACTCGATGCTTGCCGATGACCGGACGCATGGCGCGTTCGAAATGGCGGTCGATTGCCGGCTGAGCCCGGCAAACTGCGCCGGCCACGCGGCCCAGCAGGGTCACGAGATCGGGCTCGTCCTCGGCCAGCCGTGGCAGCAGTCGGTGGCGGACGAGGTTGCGAGCCCGCGCCAAGTCCCGGTTGCCGGGATCGTCGGCGGTGGGTAGCGCGGCCACCAGAGCGCTGCGCGGGACTTCGAGCAGCGGCCTCAGCAACCGGCCGTGCCGCGGGCGGATCGCCGCCAGGCCTTCGAGGCCACTGCCTTGCCGCAAGCGGAGAAGCACCGTTTCCGCCTGGTCGTCGCGGTGGTGAGCGGTGAGGATCCAGCGCGCTCCGATGGCTACGGCGGTCTGTTCGAGATAGGCGTAGCGCTCGCGACGGGCCGCCTCCTCGAGGCTCTCGCCTCGCTGGCGCCGCAGCAGCACGGGCGTTGATGCTGTCGAAAAGGGAACGCCGAGTCTTAGGGCGAGATGGCGGGCGGTCGCCGCGCGGCGGGGCGAGTCGGCATCGAGTTGATGATCGAGGTGTGCCGCGTGGAGCCGCACGGCGAGGCCGGACCGCAGCCGGATCAGCGCCTCCAGCATTGCGGTCGAATCGGGCCCGCCGGAGAATGCGACGAGCAGAAGGTCGCCGGGAGCGACCAGCGGGCGCAAGAAGGTCTCGAGTGCTTCGAGCAGGGCCATATGGTGGTGCCAGGGGCGGGACTCGAACCCACGACCTGCGGCTTATGAGACCGCCGCTCTAACCGGCTGAGCTACCCTGGCGGGGAAGTGGCCGCGCGGCGTGAGTAATCTTGTCGCCGCACGCTAGAATAATACTCCAGGTGCCACCGACAGCCGACCATCAGTGCTTCAAGTGTGGCAGGACATCGCTGCTCGTCCGCCTCGAGAAATGCTCCATCTGCCATCGCTATTACTGCCGTGCCTGCGCGGTGCGCCGGCACGGCAAGACGTTCTGCGACCGGCAGTGCGCCGATTTCTTCTTCTTCGGTGACGACGAGGACGGGGGCGACTGAGCTCTAACGCAGTGACTGCTGACAGCTGCGGAACTGACCGAAGAACTCCCGCATCGAGCCCGCCAGGGCGTCCTCGTTGAGACGGTAGATCACGTTCTGCCCCTGGCGTTGGTCGCTGACCAGGTTGGCTTCCTTGAGCACCGACAAGTGGCGGGAGATGGTGGGCTGCGAGAGCGAGAAGTTCCCCACGATCTCGCCGACCGTGCACTGATGGCGCTCGAGAAGGCGGAGGATCTCCTGCCGCGTGCCGTCCGACAGGGCCTTGAAGACCTTGGTCATCTGCCGGCCATTGCGGGCGCGGGCCGCACGCTCGAAGGTGTGGTCCATGACGGGCTCCAGAGTGGGGGTCACGCTGCTCATCGATCTGTCCATGGGTGCAGAATAGGAGCCGGTCGTTGGCAATAGCTTGACTTTGTCGACAGATTATACATCGGCGTTGCGTATGAAATAGTCATTTCATTACAAAGTTCTCTATATCCACACTTCTAGGCCATCACGGTGGTTTCGCACGAAAAACAAGCGCCCCCGGCGAAGTCCCCGAGGGCGCAGGTGAGATCGAGAGTTTGGTGGGTTCAGCCGCCGGCGCGGCGGAAACGGTCCTGAACGGCGCTCCAGTTGACCACATTCCACCAAGCCTGGAGGTAGTCGGCGCGCCGGTTCTGGTACTTCAGGTAGTAGGCGTGCTCCCACACGTCCACGCCCAGGAGCGGCTTGAGGCCGTCCATCAGCGGGCTGTCCTGATTGGGGCGGGCGACCACCTCGAGCTTGCCGGACTTGACCACCAGCCACCCCCAACCGGAGCCGAATTGGCCCACCGCGGCTGCGGTCAGCTTTTCCTTCAAGGCGGCGAAGCTGCCGAAAGCCTGGTCGATGGCCGCCGCGAGGTCGCCGCTGGGGGAGCCGCCGCCGCCCGGTCCCATGATTTCCCAGAACAGCGAATGGTTGAGATGGCCGCCGCCGTTGTTGCGCACCGCGTTGCGGATGCCCTCTGGCAGGGCCGCCAGGTCTGTCACCAGCTCACTGGCGGCTTTGGACTGCAGGTCGGGGTGGGCCTCAAGGGCTTTGTTCAGGTTGGCGACATAGGTCGCGTGATGCTTGTCGTGGTGGATCTCCATCGTGCGAGCGTCGATATGGGGCTCGAGCGCGTCGAAGGCGTAAGGAAGTTTGGGCAGCTCGTGCATGGAAGGCGGCTCCTTTCGCGGAGGGGTGGAATGTTCCCTCGCGATTATAGTGGGCGCCGTTGACTCTTGCGGTGTGACGCCAATAAGATACGCCGGCTCGGCGCGGGGAGGTTAGCTCAGCGGTTAGAGCACCTGCCTTACACGCAGGGGGTCGCGGGTTCGAATCCCTCACCTCCCACCACGGAGAAGGGACGAGCGCGGCAATCGTCGAGGCAGCAAACAGCGGGGTCGTAGTTCAGCTGGTTAGAACGCCTGCCTGTCACGCCGGAGGTCGCGGGTTCGAGTCCCGTCGGCCCCGCCAGATTTGCCCAGGTAGGTACCAACGAGCCCATTCGGGGCTGAGGACAGGCAGATGCGAGACAAGATCAAGTTGGTGTCGTCGGCCGGAACCGGCCACTTCTACACCACCACCAAGAACAAGAAGGCCGGCACCGAGAAGCTGCGGTTGAAGAAGTACGACCCGAAGGTGCGCAAGCACGTCGAGTACGTCGAAGAAAAGCTGCGCTAATCTCCCCCCTTCTTCCTTCGCTTCCTTCCTGACATTGCCACGCGCGCCTTCCGGCGCGTGTGGTAGTGTGCGCCCGCTTACCGCGTAACTGCGAGCCTGCCTCGGGCCGGGTGCCCGGCCACTCCTAGGCGTTTTCTTTTTCTCCGGTTCAGCTCGAAAGGAGCTGGACCTTGGAGACCCATTCCGCCGCCGCGCTGCTGCGCCGCTGTGGGGATAGCCCGCAAGTAGAAGCCGGAAACTGCGAAGCCAACGTTGCGTGGACCCAATTGCTGAGCCGCTACGGTTCGCGTCTCGAGGCCGGGGTCCGGCGTGCCCTTCGCCGGGCCGGCGCCGACCAAAGCCGCGACGCCGTCGAGGACTTGGTGCAGGAGATCTGCTGCCGTCTGTGGGAACGCCGGGGCCGCGTGCTCGGGCGTTTTCGCGGACAAAGCGAAGGCCAGGCTGGCTGCTACCTGTATCGCCTGGCCGAGAACACGGCGGTCGACGTCCTCCGCGCTGCGCATGCCAAGAAGCGCCGGGCCGAGTGGCGGCAGTTGGGGCGCACCGACGAGGACCGGATCGCAGCGGGTGATCCGAACCCTGAGCAGTGGACTCTCGGCCGCGAGCGCCGTCGGCTGGTGCTCGCCAGGCTGCGCTCCCTCTGCCGCGGCCCGCTGTCCCGCCGCAACGCGTGGATTCTGCGCCGCGCCCTGGTCGACGGCTGGACCACCGACGAGATCACCGACGTGCTCGGGCCGCGGGCCGGCTACTCGGCGGTTCAGACGTTGGTTTTTCGCGCTCGACGGCAACTGGCCCAGGCCGGGATCGACGTCACGCGTCGATAGGCGAAGACGCTCAGGTGCGCTCG
Organism: Thermoanaerobaculia bacterium; assembly: GCA_963821905.1. Lineage (GTDB taxonomy): Bacteria > Acidobacteriota > Thermoanaerobaculia > Multivoradales > JAGPDF01 > CAWGFP01. The sequence goes on from CAWGFP010000012.1 coordinate 375,261, forward strand.
GCTATCATCGCCGCATGCTGCGGGCGTTCACCGACCAGCGATGTCTCCAGCACGCCGCGCCGCGTGGCTATCCCGAGAGTCCAGCCCGGTTGGAGGTCGTCCTGGCCGAGCTCCGCCGGCGCGGCGTCGAGGTGGCCGAGCTCGGAGCTCATCCCGAGGCCGCGACGGCGATCGCCGCCCTGCACGCGCCGGAGTATGTCCGGCGTTTCGAAGCTGCGGTGCGGCGGGGCGACGGGTTGCTCGACTCGGCGGACAACCCGCTGTCGGAGCGCACCTGGGAGGCGGCGCTCGGCGCCGTCGAGGCGACGCTCCATGCCGCGGACTGGGTGGCCGGCGCTCCCGGCCGCACCGCCTTTGCCGCCGTGAGGCCGCCCGGACATCACGCCGAGCGCGCTCTGGCGATGGGTTTCTGCTTCTTCGGCAACGCCGCGATCGGCGCCGAGCATCTGCTTCGAAGGCACGGCCTCAAGAAGGTGGCGATCTTCGATTTCGACGTCCATCACGGCAACGGCACGCAGCATCTTTTCGAGGAGCGCCCCGAGGTCTTCTACGCCAGCACCCACCAGTTCCCGTTCTATCCCGGCACCGGCGCGCGCCACGAGCGTGGGATCCTCGCCGGCTTCGGCGCCACCCTCAACGTCCCGCTGCCGGCGGGCACCGGCGATGCGGGATACCAGGAAGCGCTGCGGCAGGAGGTCTTGCCGGCTCTCGCCACCTTCGCGCCACAAGCACTGGTGATATCGGCCGGATTCGACGCCTGGCAGAGCGATCCGCTTGGCGGAATGAAGGTCACCGAGGCGGCTTTCTCCGACTGGGGAACCTGGCTGCGGGACCTTGCCGCAACGGTCTGCGAGGGACGGATCCTGGCGGTGCTCGAGGGCGGCTACGACCTCGACGCGCTGGGGTCGCTGGCGGCGACCCACGTCCTGGCCCTGGGCGGCCAGGAGCGACGTTGACTTTTCTCTGTCTTTATCGCTAACATCGAGTCGTTAGTTAAGGTAAAACTTCAGATAGCAGGGGTGATCTCGGGACTGCTCGTGGGGGCTCTCGGACCGGCGGATGCGACTCGCGGGTTCGGTGTGCCCGGCAGCGGAGGAAGAGCTATGAGGCGGAACGTCATCATCGTAGCGGTACTGGCGTGCGTCGCGCTGGCCAGCGTCAGCTGGGCGGCGCCTCCGTTCGGTCGCTTCGGCGGCCGTCCGGACGGTGGCAACGGTGCCAACGGCATCCTGCGGCTCACAGGTTGGGCGCTGGATGACGACGGCGTACGAGCCGTCGACTTCCTCGTCGATGGGGTGGTGGTCGGCCGCGCCGTCTACGGCCGCAGCCGGCCCGGGGTGTTGCAGCAGTACCCGGAGTTCCCCAACGCCGATGGCGCCGGCTATGCCTACTCTCTCGACACCACGCGCTTCACCAACGGCCTGCACACCGTGCAGGTCCGGGTGACGAGCGTCTCGGGCGAGGTTTCCTTCCTCAATTCGCGCGTCTTCCAGTTCTTCAACGACACTCATAGCTTGGTACCGTTCGGCCGCATCGACTATCCGCAGGCGCAGCTCGAGATGTGGGGTCGATGCAACTCGGGGCCGCCGATATACAGCGTGATCGATGGCTATGCCCTCGACGTCGGAGTGCAGGAGGAAGACACCGGCGTCGGCTACGTCGAACTGTTGATCGATCGCGCGTTGTGGTCCAACACGCGCGTCAACTGCAACTTCGTTGCCGCACAGGGCGGGTTGTCGAACTGCTACGGCATGGAGAGCTTCCCGATCGAGAGTGAATTCCCTGGCGTCAAGAACGCCACCCACGCCGGCTACCGCTTCGTCATCGATGTCGGCGCGCTGGTCGGCAGCGGCTTCTACGCCCGAGGCAATCACCTGCTCACCATTCGCGCCGGCGACCACGCCGACCAGGATGCCAACATCGCCGAGCAGCATGTGAACTTCCGTTGTGTCGAAGATCTTGCCAACCAAGGCGCGGTAGGTGAAATCCAGTACCCGATCAAGGCCCTGCTCTACGGCGGGATCATCTCGATCAAGGGCTGGGCGCTCGACCTGCAAGGCGTGTTTGCTGTCGACGTCTACATCGACGGTGTCTTCCGCGGCCAGGCGACGTACGGCCTGAGCTCGCCGGCGTTCGTGAAGTCGCGCAACCCAAGCGTCCCAGGTCATGCCTTCGCCGGCTATAGCTTCGACTTCGACACCACCACGCTATCGAACGGCCGCCACACGATCGAGGTCAAGGTGCGGGACTTCCTGCTCTTCGACGCCTCGATCGGCAAGTTCGACATCCGGGTCGGAAACCCGAACGGCTCGATCTCTCAGCAATTCGCCGCAACGAAAGGGCCCGCTCACGCGGGCCCTTTTCATTTCTGCTGGCGGCGCCCTCAACCGATCGGCGTGCCGGTGGTCGGCGGCTTGGGCTGGGTTTGTTCCTGGCGGGAGGCGAGCAGGGCGGCGGCGCGGTCGAAGAGTTTTAGTGCCGCTTGGATCTGGTTGTCGCCGGCGGTCATCGCCTGGTGTCCGGCCTCCAGGCCGAAGGCGCCGTTGAGGGCTTCGGCGCGGATCTGGCGCAACGCGAAATCGCCGGCCGCGGGCTCGGCCAGCCCCTGCGTCACTTCCTCGCGAGTACCGATCTTTTCTTCGACGAGCCAGTTTCCGAACTGCTCCAGGACCGAAGACTCGGGCTGCCATTCCCGATTAGGCACTTTCTGGGTGCGCGTGTAGTCAACCGCGAAGTCGAAGAACGCGTTGCGCGCCAGCAGGTATTGAATGTAGTCCGGCGGTTCGGTGGCCTGGGCCAGGACGTCGGGGGTGATGCCGCCGCCGCCATAGACCTTGCGGCCCAGATCGGTGGCGAATTCGCTGTTCGGGTCGATCGGCGGTACGGGCGTCGAATCGTCCTCCTGACGCGCGTAGTAGTAGTCGAAGTAAGAGCTGTAGTCGCGCTGGATGAGGCGGCCCGAGGGCGTGTAGTACTTGGCGGTGGTCAGCGCCAGGCCGGCGCCGTAGGAAAGCCCGTAGACCGTCTGGACCAGGCCCTTGCCCCAGGTCGGGGACACCGACGATCATCCCGATGTCGTGATCCTGGATCGCGCCGGAGAGGATCTCCGCCGCCGAGGCCGTGCCGCCGTTCACCAGCACCACGACCGGCAGGTCGAGGTCGGGATGCTCGCCGGCGGCGTCGAAGGTCTGGAACGAATCCCTGGTGCGGCCGCGGGTCTCGACGATGCGCGAGCCCTTGGGCAGGAACTGGTCGGCGACGTCGATCGCCTGGTCGAGCAGGCCGCCGCCGTTGTTGCGCAGATCGACCAGCAGGCGCTTCATGCCCTGGGCCTTGAGCTTGGCGATGGCGCGGGCCATTTCATCGCTGGTCGAGCGGGCGAAATCGCTCAGCAGGATGTAGCCGGTGCCCGGCTCGATCATGTAGGCGTAGCGCACCGTGGTCTGAGGGATCTCGGCGCGAGTGATCGTCGAGTTGCAGGGGCTCTTCCAGGCCCCGGCGCACGATGGCGATCTTGACCTGGGTGCCCTTGGGGCCCTTGAGCTTCTGCACCGCCTCGTCCAGGGTCATGGTATCCGTGGCTTCGCCGTCGATCGTCGAGATGATGTCGCCGGCGCGGATGCCGAGTCGCGCCGCCGGGCGTGCCGTCGAGCGGGCTGATCACCGTCAACACGCTGTTGCGCATGCCGACCAGGATGCCGAGGCCGTAGAAACTGCTTTGCTGGCGGTCGCGCATCGAGGCATAGGCCTCGGAAGACAGGAAATTGGTGTGCGGGTCGAGCGTCCGCAGCATGCCTTGGATGGAGGCGTAGACGAGGTCGCGGTAGCTCACTTCGCCGCCGTAACGCTCGTGCACCGCGGAAACGAGCTCGGTGTAGAGCCGCAGTCGCTCGCGCGTTTCGTCGGTGACGGCGAGGACGCGGTTGCCGATCGCGCTGCCTAGCAGGACGGCGAGGGTGAAGGCGGTGATGGCTACGATTTTCCAGGGGCGTCGCATCGCTGCCGAGTTTACCACCGCCGCCCCTGGTATCATGCCCGCACGGGAGGCCAGTCGTGTTCAACCTGGGTCCAGCCGAGCTCATCTTCATCCTCATCCTGGCGCTGCTCATCTTCGGGCCCAAGCGTCTGCCCGAGCTCGGGCGGACGATCGGCAAGGGAATGGCCGAATTCCGCAAGGCTTCCAACGATCTGAAGCGCTCCATCGAGACCGAGATGCGTGAAGTCGAAGATGTGCAGCGGCCGGCCGTCACCCGGCTGCCGCAGCGCCCCCCGGTGGGCACGGCGGCAACGGGCGCCGAGCCGCTCGAGGATGCCGCGCCGCCTAGCGGCCCGCGGCCTCTCGACCCCCAATGAAGGTCGCCGAAGCGCCGGAGCCCGAAGCCGACGAGCTCCCGCGGATGACCCTCCTCCAGCACCTGGAGGAGCTGCGCCGGCGCCTGGTCTACTCGGTGCTGGCGGTGGTCGCGGCCTTTCTGCTCTGCTGGGGGTTCGCCGAGCCGATCTTCAATTTCCTGGCGGTGCCGGTGTACCGCTTCCTGCCGCCCGGGACTAAGCTCGCGTTCCTCGGTATCACCGAACCCTTCATGCTCTATCTGAAAGTGGCGCTCTTGGCCGGCGCCTTTCTCGCCGCTCCGGTGGTGCTGTACCAGATCTGGCAGTTCATTTCACCGGGGCTCTACGCCCGCGAGCGCCGCTACGCCGCTCCGTTCGTGATCTTCGGCACTCTGTTCTTCGTCGCCGGCGGCGCCTTCGCCTACTACGTAGCGTTCCCCTTCGCGGTGCAGTTCCTGCTCGAGGTCGGCAAGGAGTTCCAGCCGATGATCACCGCCGAGCGCTATCTCGGCTTCATGATGACCGTGATCCTCGGGCTCGGCTTGATGTTCGAGCTGCCGATCGTGATCGTCCTGTTGGCCAAGGTCGGGCTGGTGACGCCGCGCTTCCTGCTGAGAAACTTCCGCTGGGCGGTCCTGATCATCGTCTTCGTGGCGGCGCTGGTGACGCCCACCTCCGACATCTTCAACCTCTCGCTGTTCGCGGTGCCGGCGTTGCTGCTTTATCTACTGGGCATCGCCGCGGCGTATCTGGTCACGCGGCCCAAGAAAGAAGCCGAAGCCTAGGCCGGCGGTTGGCGGCGCCACCGGCGGTGCAGCCAGACCCACTGCGCCGGCACGCGGCGGATCTGCGCCTCGATCGGCAGGGTCATGACGCCGGTGGCCTCGGCCGGATCGGCGGGCAGCTCGAGTGGAGCCGCGAAGCGGGCCAGATGCGAGCCGTCCTCGAGGCGCTCGATGAAAGCCGGAATGGCGGCGCAGCCGAAGCGCAGCGCCAGCTCGGCTGCGCCCACCGGAGTGAACGCCGGCCGGCCGAGAAACGGCACCCACACGCCGTCCACCTTGGTGTCCTGGTCGATCAGCATGCCGAGCGCCCCGCCGCCGCGCAACGCGCGGAGCAAGGCGCGCCCGGCGCCCGGCGTGCCGCGCGCGATCGTCGGGGTTCCGAAGCGGGCACGCAAGCCGACCAGCAAAGTGTCGAGCTCGGGCTCGTCCAGCTGCCGCGCCACCACCGACATGGCGAGCCCGCGACCGTTGATGGTCGCGGCGAGTAACTCCCAGTTGCCGCAGTGGCCGGTGAGGATGAGCACGGGTCTGCCCGCGGCGCGCGCCTGCTCGACGTGCTCCCAGCCCTCGACGCGCACCCGGCGCGCGACCTCGGCGGCGTCGTGGCGGAGCAGGTAGAGCGCTTCGCCGAGCGTGGTTCCGAGGTGGAGGAAGGATTCGCGGGCCAGCGCCTCGCGTCCGGCGGCGTCGAGCTCGGGAAAGGCGATCCCGACGTGCTCGATGGCCCGTCCGCGATCACGGCGGGAGACGCGCCACCCAACGGCGCCCAGGCGCCGCCCCCAGCGTTGCGCGGTCGTCCAGTCGCGCCCGCCGAACAGCGTGGCGAGCCGCGCCAGGAACCAAGCCAGGGTCACGGCCGCGGCGGCCAGGCGCCGCGGGCTCCGAGGATCAGCTCGACCGCCTCCCGAGCTGCGCCCCTGCCGCCGCCCCTGGCCAGAACGCGGTGGGCCACGGCGCGGACTTCCGGGACCGCGTCGGCCGGGCAGAGCGCGAGACCGGCGCGCTCCAGCGCCGGGATATCGAGGATGTCGTCCCCGACGTAGGCGACCGCCTGGGCCGCGCACTGCTCGCGGACGAGGAACTCGTCGAAGGCCGCGCCCTTGTCCTCGCGGCCGAGGATGGTCGCGTCGAGCCCCAGGTCGGCGGAGCGGGCCGCGACCGCCGGCGTGTTGCGTCCGGTGAGGATGCCCACTTTCAGGCCGCTGCGCCGGGCGGCCTTGAGCGCCCAGCCGTCCTTGATGTCGAAGGCGACCAGAGGCTCGCCGGCGCCGTAGTAGAGGCGGCCGTCGGTGAGCACGCCGTCGACGTCGAGCAGCAGCCAGGCGAGCTCGCGGGCCCGCCGCGCGACTGTCGGCGTCGGTCAGCCGGCGCTCAGAAGAGCTCCAGGCCCCAGAGGTCGTGCAGGTGGACGATGCCGAGCGAGCCGGCCCTCGGTCGGCGCAGACGAAGAGCGAGGTGATGCGGTGGCTCTCCATCTGCTGCAGCGCCGCGGAGGCGAGCTCGTCCGGCGGCGATGGTGCGCGGCGACGGGCCGCATGCACTCGCCGGCGGTGCGCTGCAGACGGCTGCGCGTCGTGCTCGAGCAGGCGGCGCAGGTCGCCGTCCGAGATGCAGCCCAGGAGACGTGCCTCCGTCGTCGACCACGGCGGTGATGCCGAGCCCCTTCTTCGACATCTCGTAGATCGCGTCGCGCATCGGCGTCGTCCGGTCGCACGCTGCGGCAGGGCGTCGCCCGCGTGCATGAGCTGGTCGACGCGCAGCAGCGCTTGCCGAGCTGGCCGCCGGGGTGGAGCAGGGCGAAGTCCTCGGGCGTGAAGCCGCGCGCCTCGAGCAGCGCCATGGCGAGCGCGTCGCCCAGCGCCAGGGTGGCGGTGGTCGAGGCGGTAGGCGCGAGGTTCAGCGGGCAGGCCTCCTGGTCGATCGCCACCGGCAGGTGGATGTCGGCATGGCGGGCGAGCGGGCTCTGGCGTTGCCGGTCATCGCCACGAGCGGGACGCCCAGCCGCTTGACCGTCTCGACCAGCCGCAGCAGCTCCTCGGTGGTGCCGGAGTAGGAGGCCGCGAGCACCACGTCGCCCGGCACGAGCATCCCGAGGTCGCCGTGGATCGCCTCGGCCGGATGCAGGAAGAGCGCCGGCGTGCCGGTCGAGGAAAGGGTGGCCGCGATCTTCTTCATCACGATGCCGCTCTTGCCCATGCCGGTGCAGACCACGCGTCCGGTCGCCGACTTGAGCAGCGTCGACCGCGCGGTCGAAACGATCGTCGAGCTGAGACAACAAGCCGGAAACTGCCGCCGCTTCGATCTCCAGCACCTGCCGCGCCACCTCGCGCGGGGGCCGCGGTCCGCCGCTCACCGTCGCGCCTCGGCCGGGCGCATGGCGCGTCGAATCGCCAGCAACGAAGTCAGGAGCTCCTCCGCCTGCACCGGGTCGAGCTGCGTGGCGCGATCCGAGAGCGCCGCGGTCGGGATCGGGATGGACCTCGAGGAACACCCCGTCGGCGCCGGCGGCGACCGCGGCTCGCGCCAGCGGCGCGGCGAAGCGGCGGTCGCCGCCGGTCTCATCGCCGGCTGCGCCGGGCAGCTGCAGCGAGTGGGTGACGTCGTAGATCACCGCGATGCCGTCCTGCGTGAAGCAGGCGAAAGCGCGCATGTCGACCACCAGGTTGTGGTAGCCGAAGGTGACGCCGCGCTCGGTGACGGTGACCCGGTCGTTGCCCGCCGCAGCGCGCCTTGTCGACCACCCGCCGCATGTCGTCGGGAGCGAGGAACTGGCCCTTCTTGACGTTGACCGCCCGGCCGGTGCGCGCCGCGGCGACGACCAGGTCGGTCTGGCGGCAGAGGAAGGCCGGGATCTGCAGCACGTCGCAGACCTCGGCAGCAGGCTCGCACTGCGAGGGCTCGTGCACGTCGGTGAGCATCGGCAGCCCGGTCTCGCGCTTGACCTCGGCCAGGATGCGCAACCCTTCGCTCAGGCCCGGACCGCGGAAGCTCTTGATCGAGCTCCGGTTGGCCTTGTCGAAGGAGGACTTGAAGACCAGCGGCAGCCCGAGCCGGCGGGCGATCGCCTGAACGGCGCGGGCGGCGGCGTGGAGCTGCTCGCGGGATCTCGATGACGCAGGGGCCGGCGATGACCGGCAGCGCATCGCCGCCGATGATGACACCGGGAGCGAGGGTGATCGCGGCGGGCGGCGCCATGGGGTTTCCGGCCCGGCTCAGGCCGGCAGGCCGTCCGTCGGCTCCATCGCCAGGCGCTCGCTGGCGCGCTCGGGCAGGGCGCGCCGCTCGTGCTCCTCGAGCGCGGCGCGCGATGTAGGAGACGAAGAGCGGGTGCGGCTCGGTCGGCTTCGACTTGTACTCGGGGTGGAACTGGCAGCCGAGGAACCAGGGGTGGTCGGGGAGCTCGACCATCTCGACGAACTTGCCGTCCGGCGACATGCCCGAGACCACCAGGCCGTGCTCGCGCAGGGTCTCGCAGGTATTTCTGGTTGACCTCGTAGCGGTGGCGGTGGCGCTCGCGAGATCTCGGCGCACGCCGTAGATGCGGCGCGCCAGCGTGCCCTCGCTCGAGCTTGCAGGGGTAGGCGCCGAGCCGCATGGTGCCGCCCATCTCCTCGACGCCCAGCAGGTCGCGCAGCTTGTAGATGACCGGCTGCTCGGTGTCCGGGTCGAACTCCGAGGAGTTGGCGTCCTTGATGCCGCAGACGTTGCGCGCGAACTCGATGGCCATGCACTGCATGCCGAGGCAGATGCCGAAGAACGGCACCTTGTGCTCGCGGGCGTAGCGGATGGCGCGGATCTTCCCCTCGGTGCCGCGGGCGCCGAAGCCGATCGGCACCAGGAGGCCGTCGACCTCGAAGATCTCGCGCGGCCAGTTGCCGCGCCTCGATCTCCTCGGCGTCGACGTAGACCAGCTCGACCTTGGCGTCGTTGGCGATGCCGCCGTGGATGCAGCGCCTCGTTGAGGCTCTTGTAGGAGTCCGGGAACTCGACGTACTTGCCGACGATGCCGATGCGCACGTGGTGGCGCGGGTTCTTGACCCGCGCCACCAGCGCTCTCCCAGCGCGACAGGTCGCGGTCGTAGCGCGGCAGGTTGAGCAGCTCGAGGAGCGTCTCGTCGAGCCCCTCGCGGGCAGAACATCAGCGGCACTTCGTAGATGGTCGGCACGTCGCGGGCGGCGATCACCTGCTCGGGGGCGACGTTGCAGAAGAGGCGCGATCTTCTTGCTTCATGTCCTCGGGCAGCGGCGCGGTCGACGCGGCAGAGCAGGATGTCGGGCTGGATGCCGATCGCGCGCAGCTCCCGCACCGAGTGCTGGGTGGGCTTGGTCTTCAGCTCCTCGGCGGCGGCGATGTAGGGCACCAGCGTCAGGTGGATGTTGACGGCGTTGTTCGCGCCCAGCTCGAGGCGGATCTGGCGGATGGCCTCGAGGAAGGGCAGCGACTCGATGTCGCCCACCGTGCCGCCGATCTCGACGATCACCACGTCGTTGCCGTCGGCCAGCCGGCTGCATCGCCTCCTTGATCTCGTCGGTGATGTGCGGGATGACCTGCACGGTCTTGCCGAGGTAGTCGCCGCGCCGCTCCTTGTTGATCACCGTCTCGTAGATCGGCCGGTGGTGTAGTTGTGGCGCTTGCGAGGTGCGGGTGTGGGTGAAGCGCTCGTAGTGGCCGAGGTCGAGGTCGGTCTCGGCGCCGTCGTCGGTGACGAAGACCTCGCCGTGCTGGTAGGGCGACATGGTGCCCGGGATCGACGTTGATGTAGGGGTCGAACTTCATCAGCGTGACCTGAGAAGCCGCGCGCTTCGAGCATGGCGCCGATCGAGGCGGCGGCGACGCCCTTGCCGAGCGAGGAGACCACGCCGCCGGTGACGAAGATGTACTTGGTGGTCATGGCGCCTCCTCTCCGGTCAATGTCTTCATCGGACTCATCGCGCCCGCTGTCGCAGGATCGCTCTCGACCCGCTCCAGCATCTTCGGCGGTGTCCACGCCGAGCGACACCCGCGCGCCGGTGAGCACGCGGATCGGGATGCCGTTCTCCAGCGCCCGCAGCTGCTCGAGCGATTCGCTGCGCTCGAGCGGCGTGGGCGCGAGGCCGGCGAGGCGCTAGCAGGGCCTCGCGCTGGTAGCCGTAGATGCCGAGGTGCCTCAGCAGACGGCGCCGCCCCGGCCTGCCGCGGGTAGGGGATCGGCGCGCGGCTGAAGTAGAGCGCGTAGCCGGCGCGGTCGAGCACCACCTTGACCGCGTTCGGGTTGTCGCAGCTCGCCGGGCTCGGCCGGCGGCCGCCAGGGTCACGATCGGGATCGCCGGGCTCCGCCGCGCAGGTGCGCGGCGACCGCGGCGATGCCCTCGGGATCGATCAGCGGCTCGTCGCCCTGGATGTTGATCACCGCCGCGGGCGTCCCAGTGCCGCGCCGCCCAGGCGATGCGGTCGGTGCCGCTGGCGCACTCCGCGGGCGTCATCTCGGCCTCGCCGCCGAAGTCCTCGACGACCCGGGCGATCCGCTCGTCGTCGGTGAGCACGACCACGCCGGTCGAGCCCGGTGGCCGCCGCGGCGCGTTCGTAGACGTGCTCGATCATCGGCTTGCCGGCGATCGGATGGAGCGGCTTTCCGGGCAGCCGCTGAGAGCCGTAGCGGGCCGGAATGGCGCCGACGATGCCGCGTGGCGGCGCCGCGCCGGCTTGCTCTGTCGCTTGGGGGTGCACGTCTTAATCTAGCGCGGCGATGGCGGGGTCGTCAATCGTAAGGAGCCCTCACCCTACCCTCTCCCGGGGGGAGAGGGGATCAGAGAAGCAGAGTCATCTCAGGTGCTAGATTCGCCGCCGTGAAGGCTCGCCGCGGAGTGATTCTCGCCAGTCTGGCACTTGGTTTTGCGTCGCTGGCGGTCGCCGAGCGCGGACTGCACGACTGGCGCGCGCGCTCCCTGTCTTCGGACGGCGCGCGCTGGATCTGGGGCGAGGGAGCGTGGGAAAAGCGGGCCCTGCCGGCGGCCTTCCTCGCGGCCTGCGACTTCGTGCTGCCCGATGAGCCGGCGGGCGCGCGGCTCTCGATCCTCGCCGACGAGGAGTATCTCGTTTACGTAAACGCCCGCCTGATCGGCTCGAACCGTTACCGCGCCGGAGCGCCGCTCGATGTCTACGAAGTGGCGGATCTTCTGCAGCCGGGCGCCAATCGCATCGCCGTAGAGCTGCGCTCGGGACGCGGCTCCGGGGGGCTGCTGGCGATCGTCGACTCAGGCAGCGCCAGGCATTGCGTCACCGGACCCTCATGGCGCTTCTTTCGGCGGCGCGCGCCGGGCGTCATCCGGGGCTGGACCCCGCTCGCCGGAGGTGAGGCACCGCGCGTCTGGGGTCTCCCTCCCACCGGCCGCTGGGGAGCGCCCCCGGCCGCAAGGCCGCGGCCGCGGCTCGATCGCAACGTGGGCGGTCGCCCGCTTCTGCCGGTCGCTGCCCACGCCCTCGCCCGGCCCAGCGCCGACGCTCCCGCGCGAGTGCTGCTCTATGACTGGGGCGAAGAGGTTTACGGGTTTCTGCGCATCGGTTTCGAGGGTCCCGCCGCGCCGGCGTTGCTCTACCTCGATAGGCAAGTGCCGGATCCGCGCGAGCGGTCCTCCGACGACGTGATGGTGACCCTGGACGGCGAATCGCGTTGGCGCGCCGCCGCGCCGGTCCGTTTTCGCTACGCGGTGATCGCCGGTGAGCCGGACGTGCGTTGGGTGGACGTGCTGGCGGCCGGTCCGGCGCTGGTCGGCGTGTACCCGCCGGCGCCAGCGCCGCCCGGATTGCTGGGGCTCGCGCCCCCGCCGCTACGAGCGCCGGTGGAGGACGAAATCCGGCGCCAGCTCGAGGGCTTCGCGAGCATCACCGGCCGGGAAGAACCGTAGAGCCTCGCGCGCTTCGCGGGCGTGGCGCTCGGCCATCTCCTCGACCTCCTCGACCGTGCCTTCCTCGGCGACCAGCTCGAGGATCTGCTGCGGCTCGACGCGGCGGAACTCGCGGTCTTCGAGCACCATCTCGATCAGCCGCCGGCGCGCCGGATCCACGCGCGGCAGGAGCAGGATCAGCGGCAGCGTCAGCTTGCCTTCCTTGAGATCGGACAACACCGGCTTGCCGAGCTCGCTCTCCCGGGCGGTGAAGTCCAGCAGGTCGTCGACCAGCTGGAAACACGTGCCGAGGGCCATGCCGTAGCGGTGCAGCGCCGCGCCGGCCTCGAGCCGCTGCGGGTGGATCAGGCTGGGAATCGAGCAGGCGGCGGCGAAGAGGTGCGCCGTCTTGCGATCCACGATGCCGAAGTACTCTTCGACGGTGAGGTCGGGCGCCCCGAGGCGCTGGAGCGCCAGCAGCTCGCCCTCGGTCATGCGCAGCGTGGCGTCGCAGAGCCGCTTGACCACTTCCAGATTGTCGTGGGAGAGCGCCATCTTCATGGCGGTGGTGTAGATCCAGTCGCCGAGCAGCACGGTGAGGCTGTTGCCCCAGAGCTGATTGACCGTCGTCTTGCCGCGCCGCAGGGCCGCGTGGTCGATGATGTCGTCGTGGATCAGGGTGGCGGTGTGGATGAACTCGACGACCGCCGCGTAGGTGACTTCCTCGTCGCCGTCGCGCTCGAGGAGGCGCGCCGAGAGCAGCAGCAGGGCCGGGCGCATGCGTTTGCCGCCGCCGGCCGAAAGGTACTCGCCGGCACTGGCGATGAACGGCACGTCGGAGCCTAGATGCTCGCGGAAAACCCGCTCCGTCGCGCTCAGCTTTGGCGCGATGAGCTCGAGAAAGCGCGCCGTAGCGGGCGGTGCCGGGGGGGCTTTGCGGGCAAGAAGCGGCGGATTCGGCGTCAAGGGAGCCTCGACTCCGAATTAAATCAGAAAGCCCGCACCGGGTCGAATTCCTGTACCTGCTCCAGGCGGCCGTCGCGAAAACGGCAGGCGCGGCCGGTGGCGAAGTACCACCAGGTGGCTTCGGTCCAGGCGCCGCCATTCACGCGGTCGATCGAGTCCGGCCGGCCCATCTCGTCGTAGATCCGGCGCTCGTCCTCGCTGGTCAACCCGGCGAGGAAGGTGCGGAGAGTCTCCAGGGGCGCGGTGTCTTGCACTTCGAGCGCGGCGATCACCTGGCCGCCCTGGCTGACTCGCCGGCTGACATCGCTGCGCGCGAAGGCGGTGAAACCCTCGCCGGAAGCCCCCCGCGTTCCCACACCCGCTACCAACTCGAAGAGGTCGAAGCCAGGCGTCCACGGCCATTCGAGGGAGAACTCGCCGCGGGCGTTGGTTTGGGCGCTGATCCGCCGGGTCTCCGCCTTCTCCCGTCGCATTGCGCGGACGTCGAAGCGCGTGCGGGAAGCTTCCAACGCGACATCGAGCCCGGCGATGGGCGTTCCGGCCCGGTCGGCCACCACGCCGGTGATCGAAACTCTCTCACCCTCAGCGGGTGTCGAGTGGACTTCGCCTGTGGCGCCGAGCAGCGCGACGGCGAGCATGGCGACGAGAGCGGAGCGGCTCAAGCGCTGCGATAGTTCGTGAAGGTCAGCGGCACGTCGAAGTCCTTGCCGCGCAAGAGCGCGATGACTTCCTGCAGGTCGTCGCGGTTCTTGCCCGACACCCGCACGGTGTCGGCCTGGATCGACGCTTGGACCTTGATCTTGGAGGCCTTGATCTCGGCGACGATCTTCTTGGAGGTCTCCTGCGGGATGCCGTTCTGGAACGAGAACTTCTGGCGTGCCCGCGCGCCGCTCGCCGCCTCGAGCTTGCCCGGCCGCAGCGACTTCAGATGGACGCCGCGCTTGACCAGCTTGGTCTTGACGACCTCGAGCGCCTGGTCGAGAGTGAAATCGTCGGAAGACTCGAGGGTGAATTCCTCGCCCTCGAGCGATACTTTCGCCGCCGCCTTCTTGAGATCGTAGCGGTTGACGAGTTCCTTCTCGGCCTGCGAGATGGCGTTGCGCACTTCCTGGAAATCTACGTTCGAAACCACGTCGAAGGAGTTGTCGGCCATGAGCGGTCACCACGCGGCCCCGATGGGCCGCCTCGAATACGGCGGATTATAGGTTCACTGCTCCTGCCAGGAGATCTTGGCGGGCGGTTGGAAAATGTCGCGCTCGTCGGCCCGGCGCGACCGGTAGTCACTGAGCTCGAAACGGGTCTGATTGCCCTCGCGATCGACGTACGCGAGTTGGGTCAGGCGCCGGCCGGTGGGGTCGACTCGCAGCGTGGCCTGGGCCGGAGCGCCGGCCGGCGCGCGCAGCGGCACGAGCGAGATATCGTCCGCGTTGGCCCCGAGGTTGGCTTGATAGCGCGCCCGCAGCTCCTCGACCGAGAGCAACAGCAGATCGAGACCGGCCTCCTGGCGCGCGTCGACCCGCGAACGACGGCCCATGGTCTCCCCGCGGTTCCAGGAGTAGACGTCCTGGCCGCAGAGCAGGAAGCTCTTGGGGTAGGGGTCGTCGTAATCCCAGCGCAGGCAGTCGGGGAGTGCGAGGTAGAGCGTGCCGCTCTCGCTTTCGCCGCTCGAAAAACCGCTCGGGACGTAGGTCTGGGTGAAGCGCGCCACCAGCGCGCCATCTTCGGCCAGCGCCCGTCGCAGACCCTCGATGCGCGACCACGAGTCGGCCGCGGCCGGCGGTGATGCGGCGAGCAAGGCGGTGAGTACAAGGGTGATCGTAGCCAGCCGGGTGCGAGTCATGAGGGTAACGGCTAGCAATCTCAATGCCGGAAATGCCGTGTGCCGGTAATCAGCATCGCCATGCCGTGCTCGTCAGCCGCTGCGACGAGCTCGTCGTCCCGTTTGCTGCCGCCGGGTTGCACCACGGCAGCGACCCCCGCCTGCGCCAGGAGGTCGAGACCGTCGCGGAATGGAAAGAAGGCGTCCGAGGCGGCAACGCTGCCCGCCACCGGCAGGCGCGCCTTTTCGACCGCCAGGCGGCAGGAATCCACGCGGCTCATCTGGCCGGCGCCGATGCCTACCGTCTGGTCCTGGTTGGTGAGCACGATGGCGTTCGACTTGACGTAGCGGGCGACGTCCCACGCGAAGGTCAATGCTCGGCGCTCCTCGGCGGTCGGCTGGCGCTTCGTCGGACAGGTCCAGGCGCCGGGATCGTCGGGACGGGCGTCCGGCGGCTGGGCGAGGAACCCGCCGTCGATCGGCCGCAGTTCAGACTGGCCGGTCGCGGGAGCGTAGAGCGGGCATTCGAGCAACCGCAGGTTCTTCTTCGCCCCGAGCACCGCCAGCGCTTCGGGGGTGAAACCCGGGGCGATCAACACCTCGATGAAGAGCTCGCGCATCGCCTCCGCCGCGGCGCGGTCGGCGGCGCGGTTGAGTGCGACGATCGAGCCGAAGGCCGAGACCGGATCGGTGGCCAGCGCGCGCACGTAGGCCTCGCTCAGGTCGGCGCCGCGGCCGACGCCGCAGGGGTTGTTGTGCTTGATGATCGCCACCGCGGGCTCGGCGAAGAGGGCGACCAGCTTGCGCGCCGCGTCGGCGTCGAGCAGGTTGTTCCAGGACAGCTCCTTGCCCTGCAGCTGCCTCATACCGCCGAGCACTCCGGGCCCGCCGGCATGGCGGTAGACCGCGGCGCTCTGGTGCGGGTTCTCGCCGTAGCGCGGCAGGATCTCGCGCTCGAGGGCCAGCTCGAGGCGCGGCGGATACTCCTCCCCGGTGCCGCTCTCCTGGGCGAGCCAGCGCGCGATCGCCGCGTCGTAGGCCTGGGTGTGGGCGAACGCCTTGTGGGCCAATCGCCGGCGCGCCGTCTCGTCGAGCCCCGCGCCTTCGATCGCACCCAGCACCGCGGCGTAGTCGGCGGGATCGACGACCACCGCGACGTGGGCGTGGTTCTTGGCCGCGGCGCGCACCATGCAGGGTCCGCCGATGTCGATCATCTCGACGACTTCGGCCGGCGAAGCGTGTGGATTGGCGACCGTCTGAGCGAAGGGGTAGAGGTTCACCACCACCAGCTCGATCGGCGCGATCGTGTGCTCCTCGAGCTGCGCCAGGTGCGCCTCCTTGTCGCGGTCGGCCAGGATGCCGGCGTGGATTCGCGGATGGAGGGTCTTGACCCGGCCGTCGAGAATCTCGGGAAAACCGGTGACGTCCGCTACCGCGGACACCGGCACGCCCGCCTCCGCCAGCGCGCGTTGCGTGCCGCCGGTGGAAACCACATCGAAGCCGGCGCGCACCAGACCCTGGGCGAATTCGATCAGGCCGGTCTTGTCGGATACGGAAACGAGCGCGATGCGGCGTCGATTCATGGGGCGGGGATAATACCCGACGCCCTTCGAGAGGCGCGGCTCAGCGTCCGGCGGGGACCCGCGCCAGCGGCAACGGAGAGGTGGCGCTGACGATCGGCCGCGGATCCGCCCCCCCAGCCCGGAGCCAGACGTAGCGGAACGCATTGGCGGCATCGGAGAGGGCGTGGCTGTAAGAAACGGCGGCGACGCCGAACGCGGTCGAGCGGTCGTCGAACAACCCCTTGCCATCGATCTGACCGGTGCGCTGATACTCGCGGCCCACCAGAGGATAGAGCCCGCGGCCCCGCTGCAGCGCCGCCTGAGCCAGCCCCGCAAGATCGCGCCGGCGGTCGAAGCGCGTGTCGATACCGTAGAAGACCGGCGCGAAGCGCGGCTCCGCGCTCTCCATGTAGAAGAGATAGTCGGCGAAGTAGCGCTCTTCCTGCGGATCGTCCTGCGAAGCGTTGAGCGGATTGTTGGCGTCGGCCACGAAGTGCGAGAGCCTGCCGAGCTGATAGGCGATCTCTTTGAAGGTGCGTGGCGCGCGGATCATCTCGATGGCGCGCGCCGTCTCCTCGACGATCACACGATCGAGAGTTCCCGAGCCGTCGTTGTTCTTGACGTGCCGCCCCGCATCCTGATCGCGAAATGCTTCGAGCGCGCCACGCCGCAGCTCCTTCTCGTGACGCTCGAGCTGGCGTCGCAGGTCCGGTGGGGCGAGCTCCGCCGCGCGGCCGGCGATCAACCCCTGCACACGAGGCGTCCAGGCCGTCGCGCGCTGTGGAGCGATTCCCAGTAGGGCGACGACGACGGCGCCCGCGAGCCGGTGGACTCTGCGTTGCATCTTCATCATTATAGGGACGTTGCGCCAGGAAGAAAGCCTATTGTCGAGCCTATATGAATGAGCCCGCCGCCCACCGCCTGATCGTCCTCGGCCTGCGCTGCCCGGTGCCGGTCCTGATGGCCGCCCGTGCCGTCGCCGAGTTGGCCCCGGGCGAGCGCCTCGAGGTCATCGGCGACGACCCCGAAATGCTGCGCGACTTCCCAGCCTGGTGCGGCGAGGCCGGCCACCGCCTGCTCGCCTGCGACCGCGCGGGAGATGCCATCCACTGCAGCATCGAAAAGGGCACAGGCGCCCTCCTCGATGGTTGACGCCCGCGCCCTCCACCTGTTACAAACCGCACTTCCGGGCGTTAGCCCCCCAGAGCTTCCTCCGGCCAGGTAGCTCAGTTGGTAGAGCACGGCACTGAAAATGCCGGTGTCCCCAGTTCGATTCTGGGCCTGGCCACCACGTATCCCTCTCCGAGCGCTAGAGCAGCTGCCGAGCGCGCCGGGCGATCGCCTCCAGGCCGAGCAATTCCGCCTCCTGCCTCACCCGCTCGATCGCCGGGGCGGGCGCTCCGGTTTCCTCCAGCGTCGCAAGCTCGAGCCGCAGCTCCAGCTCAGCGGGCTTGCGCCCGTCCTCGACCGCCAGCGCGAGCGCGGCGGCGAAATCCCGACGCGCGTCGGCGCGCCGGCCCTCAGCCGCCCCGACGGCGCCCCGCGCCGCCAGGAAGGCCAAGGCGCGGCTCCGGCTCGGCGAGCGCTCGTTGTCGGAGCCGAGCGCCGCGAGCCGGCGCTCCGCCTCGGGCACTCGTCCGGCCGCCGCGTCAATGCGGGCGATCAGGAGCTCGGCGAAGAAGCGCGGCGTTATCGCCGACGCCTCGTCGAAGCTCGCGAGCGCCCCGGTGACGATCGCCATGGCCGCTGCCGGATCGCCGGCGCGCACCTCCATCTCCGCCGCCGCCAGGTCGGAAAACGCGGCGAAGTCCCGGAATCCCTCCGCCAGGAAAAGGCGACGCGCCTCGGCGAACGCGGCGCCTGCGCCGCCGAAATCGCCGGTCAGCGCGGCCCTCCCGCCGGCGATCGAGCGCGCCATCGCCAGCGGGCGCCGGCTGACGTCGGCGACCGCGAGCTGCTCGAGCCGGCGCACGACGGAGTCGATGCGCTCGGTGCGGCCCTGCTCCAGATCGATGCGCGACCGTGCGAACAGTGCGTTGCCGAGCGCGCGCGGCTCGTCGGCGTGCTCGACGTGCGCAATCGCCTGGGCGAGGTACGACTGGGCATCCTGCGTCCGTCCTAGCTCGTACACGATGGTGGCGAGCACGGTCAAGGCGTCGGCGCCTCGCGCGGGATTGGGATGGCCGAGGAGCTCGGCCAGCGGTTCGCGCGCGGCCGCCTCGGCGAGATCGGGCCGCCCCCGCAAGAGCTGGACCTCAGCGAGGTTGATGAGGGCGATGAGCGGCTTGTCGAGGCCGCCCCGGCGGGCGACGTCGATCGCCTCCTGGTAGAGCGCCACGCACCGCTCCACCTCGCCCCGCTCGTAGTGGTTCGAGGCCAGGTTGATGAGCGTGCGATACAGAGGGCGGTAGTCGGCGGCGCGGCTCAGCAGCGCCCGCGCCTCAACGAGCTCCTGCTGCGCGGCATCGCGGTGTCCCAGCCGCTTGAGCGTCGAGCCGAGGGTGAAACGGATGGTGCCGAGGAGATCCCAACGCGCATGCGCGATGGCGTTGTCCCGGGCGCGGGTGAGGAAGACCTGGGCCCGCTGGTCCTCGCCGGCGTAGATCGCGACGTTGGCGTCGGTGTAATCGACGAGCGGATCGAGCTCCGCGCCGGGCACCTGGCGCAACCTCGCCACCACGATTCGCGCCTCGTCCAACCGCTTGTCGCGCGCCAAGCGGATCGCCAGCTCCGCGCCGGCGACGAGGTCCGTCGGCGCTTCGCCGAAGCGCCGTTCGCTCTCCTCGACCGGCGGCGGGTTGACCGGATCGAACGGGAAGAGCCCGGGGACCGTCGCTTCGGAAGGGGCCTCGGCGGCGCCGGAGTCGGCGTGCCAGCGGGTCCAGAGGACCCAGGCAGCGATGCCGAAGAGCGGCACAGCGAGCAGCGCGGCGGCAAGCCACCGACGCGCTCGCGTTGCCCCAGGAGCCCCGTCGCACGCCGCCCGCGAGCCGCGATCGGCTGGTCATCCAGGAAGCGCCGGAGGTCCGCCGCGAGCTCGGCGGCGTCGGCGTAGCGTTGCTCGGGAGCGAGCCGCAGCGCGCGCAGGCAGATCGCATCGAGGTCCCGCGCGCGCCGCCGGGCAAGCAGCCGCGCTCCGAGCCGCGCTCCGGATGGCCCCGGGGACGCCGGGCCTCCTGTCGGCCCCGAACGCCGGCGTCCGGCGGTGCTCGGCGGCTCCAGCTTCGCTTCGCTGGACGCGCCGCTCGGGTCGGTCAGCGGCCGGTGCCCCGCGAGCAATTCGTAGAGGATGACGCCGAGGGAGTAGACGTCGCTGGCCGGCGTCGACGGCGCGTCCGGCGAACTGCTCCGGACTGGCGTAGGCCGGCGTGAGCGGGCGGAAGCCCTGGGCGGTCTCGATCGCGTCGTCGCCTGGCCCGAGGGGTCGAGCAGCTTCGAGATGCCGAAGTCGAGCAGGCGCGGCCGGCCGTCGCGGCCGACCAGGACGTTCGCCGGGCTTCAGGTCGCGGTGCACGACGCCGCGCCCGTGCGCGTACGCCGACCGCATCGAGCGACCGCGAGCAGGAGCCGCACGCGCGCTTCGGGCGTCGAGCTCCTGTCGCGATGCGTGCGTGGTCAGGTCGTCGCCTTCGACGTACTCGAGCGCGAGGAACCAGATGCCCTCGGCGCTGAGGCCGCCGTCGAGGAACCGCGCGATCCACGGGTGCTCGAGCGAGGCGAGGATGCGGAGCCTCGTCG
The DNA here is from genome assembly GCA_963821905.1 of Thermoanaerobaculia bacterium. Classification (GTDB taxonomy): domain Bacteria; phylum Acidobacteriota; class Thermoanaerobaculia; order Multivoradales; family JAGPDF01; genus CAWGFP01. Next base: position 395,327 of record CAWGFP010000012.1, read on the forward strand.
CGGAAGCGGCGCACCGCATCGGCGTACGGCCCCGGCCGGTCGATCAGCTTGAGCGCGACCGCGCGCGAGAAATCGGGCGTTTCCTGCGCGGCTAGGAAGACCCGCCCCATGCCGCCGCGGCCGATCTCGCGCACGAGGCGGTAGGGGCCGACGCGCTCCGGCGGCGGCAGCTCGTCGCTGGCTTGGAGATGGCGCGCGATCGCCGGCACGTCGATAGGGGACGGCTCCCCCTCGGTATTGGCGAGCAGCCGGGCGAGCTCGTCGGCCAGCGCGGGGCTCTCCCGCCGCAGGCGGTCGAGGAGCCGGCGCCGCCCGTCCGGGTGGAGCGCGCTCGCCTCTTCGAACAGGTCGGGAAGCCGTTCGTCGCTCACGACTGCCCGCCGAGGGCAAAGACTCGCCGAAAAGTAGACGCGCCCGCCTCCTCGTCCGTCTCCCTCGCATCCGACGAGACCATCGCAAGATTGTACTCAGGAGCCGACCGGGAGCGGCGTGGAAGCTACGGCGCGGCTCCGCCGGAAATCACGCGAACAACGCTGATCTGGTCCGTTTCCTGCAGGGAAGGCTCCTGTGAGGTATCGAAGATACGCCACTGGTTTCGTCGCATTGCTGGCGGCACTCGCCGTCGGCTGCGCCACGCTCCAGGAGATCGCCAGCTTGCGCTTCGTCGATTTTGCCATCGGCGGCACCAGTGACGGTCGGATTGCCGGCGTGCCGCTCGACCGCGTGCGCTCCTACTCGGATCTGCGAGCGTCGGATGTCGTGCAAGTCTTGGCGGCGCTGCAAGCGCGCCAGATGCCTTTGAGCTTCACGCTGCACGTCGACGCCAGCAACCCGGAATCGAATCAGGTGGCGGCGCGGCTCCTGCGCCTGGATTGGACGCTGTGGCTCGAAGACCGCGAGACCGTGCAGGGACGCCTCGACCGCGAATTCGTGTTGCCACCGGGAGGCACGGTGGACGTTCCGATCGCGGTAGAGCTCGATCTCGCGCGCTTCTTCGAGGACAACGCCCGCGACCTGGTGGATCTCGCCGCCGCGGTTGCCGGCGGGGGTGGCTCGGCCCGGAACGTCAAGCTCACGGCGCGGCCCACTGTCTCCACGCCGCTCGGCGACCTGACCTATCCCGACGAGATCACCATCGTCTCGCGCGACGTCGGCGCGGCGCGCTGAGGACGCCCCTATGCGACTGGCCGTGCGAATCGCGCGTAAACGCTCGGCAACACTAGAAGCGTGAACAGCGTCGACGTCACCAGCCCACCGACCATCACGATGGCGAGAGGCCGCTCAAGCTCGGAACCAGCGAGGCCGAAGAGCATGGGCAGCAGGCCGAGGATGGCGGCGCCAGCCGTCATCAGTTTCGGCCGAACGCGCCCCGCGGAGGCTTCGACCAGGGCTTGGTCGAAGGGCAGGCCGCTGGCGATCAAGCCGCGGATCTGGGCGATCAGGACCAGGCTGTTTTGCACCGCCACACCGAACAGGCCGATGAGGCCGACGATCGAGCTCGCGTTCCAGGTCTCGCCGGCCAGCCACAGCGCGTAGAGCCCACCGGCGAAGGCCACCGGGAGCGTGGCGATCACCACCGCGACGTCTCGCGCCCGGCCGAGGGTGGCGCCGAGCAGCAAGACGACGAGGACCAGCGCGACTGCGCTGGCGATCAACAGGCGCCGCTGGGTTTCGCGGGCTTCTTCGATCTTTCCCGAGAGCGCGAAGGTCGCGCCTGGCGGAAGCTCCAGCTCGCGCATCGCGGCCTCGACCCGCCGTGCCGTGCCGCCGAGATCTTCCGCGACGCGCACGTTGAAGCCGAGCCGGCGTTGGCCGTTCTTTCGCCGCACCATGGCCGGCGTGAGCGATTCCTCCACGCGCGCCACTTGGCCGAGCTCGACGATTCTGCCCTCTTCGACGACCAATGGAAGGCGGGCCAGCGCGGCGGCAGTGAGGCGGCCGTCGTTGGGGAAGCGGACGACGCGCTCGATGCGCTGCACGCCGGCGTAGCGGGGTGGCAGCTCGAGACCCTGGAGGGCGGCGGCGACGGTGTCGTGGAGGAGCTCGCGCGGCACGTCGAGCCGGCGCAGGGCGTCGTCGTCCGGCACTACGCGCCAGCTCGGCAGCGGCGCCCCGGTGTCCGGCGTCACCGAGGCGACGCCGGCGACCGAGCTCAGCCGGACGCGAATGTCGGCCTCGTGCCGCGCTACGGCGTCGAGGTCGGAGTGGAAGATCTCGACTTGGATGTCGGCCGGCGTTCCGCCGATACCCTCGGCGATGCGCATTCCCATCGGCGTGGTGAGCTCGGCGCCGAACGGCAGTGCTTCGGCGATCTCTCCGATCGCGTGCGCGACCGGCTCCGCGCGAACCCCATCCTCCAGAACGACCAGTACGTCCGACACGTAGTGCGGCATCGGGTCCTCGGTGAGCTCGCCACGGCCGGTGCGGCGGTACGAGGCGCGCACGCCCGGCACGTTGTGCAGCTCCTGCTCGAGTTGGCCGTTGGCGCGGTCGATCGCCTCGAGACTGGTGTCCGAGGGCAGCATGGTCTGTACCAACACGGCGCCTTCGTCGAGCGCGGGAAGGAAGTCGCTGCCGATGCGGAGTGCCAGTGCGATGGCGGTCGCCGCGATGGCGAGGGCGGCCACTTGAACGACCACTGCGTGCCGCAGAGCCCAGGTGAGAACCGGCCGGTAGATTCGCTTGATGGCTAGCACCAGGCGCGGCTCGGCTAGCGCGGAACCGGCCGGTAGCAGACGTACTGCGAGGACCGGCACCAAGGTCATCGACAGCACGAGCGCGATCGCCATCGCCGCGGCGACCGCCACCGCCAGCGGCGCGTTGAGACGCCCCGCGACGCCGCCGATCGACAGCAGGGAATGAATACAGCAGGTCACCAGGCACCGCGGTCGCGATCGGCGCCGCGACTTCGGCCGCGGCCGCGGCGATGATGCGCGAGGGCGATGCCGAAGGTTGCTCGGAGAGCCGATGCGAAATGTTCTCGACCATGATGACGCCGGCATCGACCAGCAGCCCGACGGCGATCGCGAGGCCGCGAAGGTCGGCGCGGCTGAGCCCTGGCCGAAGCGCGAGCAGGATGCAATGCGCTGCCGAGGATGGCGAGCGGGAGGAAGGAGGAACACGAGGACGCGGGCGCGCAGATACGCGAGAGGACGATCAAGACGAGAGCACAGACACGCTGCCGACGGCGAGCGCTGCCCGACGCCGCGAGCGGATGCCGGAACAGACGCCCTGGTCGTAGAAGAGGGTGAGCGTCATCTGAGCGGGAGCTGCAGCCTGCACGCCGGGCAGGGCACTAAGAGAGCGTCGCGCACGCTGAGCGTGTCGGCGTTGGGCGCTCTTGACCACACGAGCGAAACGACTTCGAAGCCCTGGAAACGTCGCCACGCCATGCGAAAGCCGGGGGCCTCGCGGACCTCGGCGAGATCGAAGCCGCCGAGCCAGCGTACGCGGATGCACTGGGAGGCGTCGCGCCTCTGGGTGTGGCGGCGAGGCTGCGCATAGGTCACGAACGCGAGCTGTTCTCGCTTCGAGATCCGGCCCCTTGCTCGCGCTTGCGCCGCCCTCGACGGCGGCGAGCACTGCTCGAGACTCACCCATGAGGCGCATGCGCTCCGGGAACCAGGCTGATCTGGCCCAATATGAC
>CAWGFP010000013.1:0-75873 GCA_963821905.1 Thermoanaerobaculia bacterium
ACTGTGGGGGTAGCATTGGTAGTAGGTGCGACGTCAGTTGTTTTTTCATTGTAGCTCGTTTCTGTACTGCTGTCTCCACATGCAGCTAGCAAAAAACTACTAGCAATAATCACTATCCAATTCTTTTTCATAGTTGGTATATTTTTCAATTATAAGTTTTTAAACTGTGGCAAATGATATGCCATGCCATTTTAGAAGGATGATTGCTTAATTTCGGTTGCAAAAATTTATTTCTTGCTTAATTAGTCCAATAGTCTGGGGAAATGTCTCTACAACATTCTGATATTTTGAGTTGATGTGGTGGCAACAGATAATTGCCCCATTTTAATAAATAATTTTTATGATAAAGCGGGATGGTTGCAACATTTCTGTATGGCAGGAAAGTGTAGATGAATACCTGGCAACGAATCAAATAGATCGCAATAAGATATATGATGTAGTTATTGTAGGTGGTGGTATAACAGGTATAAGTACTGCATACCATCTGCAAAAAACAGGTATGAGCTGTCTCTATTGGAAGCTCATGAGCTTTGCTTTGGCACTACCGGCGGTACTACTGCACATATCAATACGTTGTTGGATGTACCGTATTCAACAATAGAAAAGAAATTCAGCAAAGAGGATTCCAGGCTCGTTGCTGAATCAGTGAAAGAAGCAGTAAATACAATTCGCGATACAATAGAGACGCATAATATTGATTGTGATTTTACAATAACTTCGGAAACCTTATTTGCAAAAACTGATAAACAAATTGACGAGCTTGACAAGATCAGTACAGCAACAAGCGATGCCGGTATTAAAAACAGCTTTATAAATGAAATAGGTATTCCTATTAAGTTTTTAAAAGCAATGCAGGTAGGTGAGCAGGCAAAATTTAATCCTGTTCGTTATGTACATAGTTTGGCGAAACAGTTTGAAAAAGCCGGGGGAGTGATCTTACAACAATGCCGTGTTGTTTCCGCTGAGGAAAATGAAAATGTCACTATTGAAACAAGTAATGGAAAATTTACAGGAAGATTTCTAATTTATGCAACACATATCCCGCCAGGCGTTAATCTTTTGCATTTCCGCTGCGTTCCTATGCGCAGTTATGCAATGGCAGTTACTTTAAAGAATGACGATTATCCTGAAGATCTTTTATATGATATGTATGATCCTTATAATTATTATCGTTCACAGGAAATTGATGGACAAAAATATTTTATCGTTGGAGGTAAGGATCATAAAACAGCTCATGAAGAGAACCAGGGTTACCGTTTTTTGAAACTGGAATCGCATATTCGAAAATATTTTTATGTTAAAGAGATCGCCTATAAATGGTCTTCACAATATTATGAATCGCCTGATGGCCTGCCATATATAGGTCAATTACCGGGGCACAAAAAAATATTTGTTGCAACTGGCTTTGGTGGAAATGGGATGCCTTATAGTACAGTTGCCGCATTACTGTTAACTAAGATGATCACTAATCAGGATAGTCCATATAAAGATCTTTATGATCCAAACAGGTTAAAACCTGTTGCAGGCTTTACAAATTTTATCAATCACAATGCTGATGTGGTAAAACAGTTTGCAAGCAAATGGTTTTCTCATGAAGAGCTGCATGAGCTGGCAGAACTTGCAACAGAGGAGGGTAAGATCGTAAACTTTAAAGATGAAAAGGTCGCTATTTATAAAGATAAAAAGGGAAGCATACATGCTTTGAGTCCGATCTGTACACATGTAGGCTGTGAAGTAAAATGGAACAATGCCGAATTAACATGGGATTGTCCATGCCATGGTGCCCGCTATTCCTATGACGGCCGTGTAATGAATGGACCGGCTACTAAAAATTTGACAAAAGCTAATATTCGCAAATTAATTTCTAAAGAGGATTAAAATGAAAACTGCTATAAGGAAATCAATCAGGAAAAAAGAACGCCAAAAAAAACGATTGGCTCTTACGAAACTATTAAAGATTATAATGGAACGCAATATGTAGGGATGCAAATAGGCCGGAGTCATAAATGGTATTATGATAAAGGTGAATGGAAAGATAAAAAGATCACACCTGATCTTTGGGAAATAAGGTACGCGGTAACCAAACGAAGAGCTGGAAAAGTGCCGAAGGGATCTGGTGCGCCAGTTGGTACCGGTTATCACTGGTATATTTTGGCTCACCAGGAGGTTATAAAATTAAATGCAGATGATTACACAACAGTTTTGTCCGGATTAAAATATAAAATAGCACACAAAAGAGCTGCAAAAGGAAACTGGAGTGCTTCTGTTCCAACACAACGCAAAACTCTATTGAAATTTTTAAAAGAAATGGTGGCACAACTTGAAAAAAGAACCTGTGCCTATAAAATTTACATACAAAGATGTCGAATATAAAGGTGAAGGAATTCCTGTTCCGGGTGCATGCAGCAATGGTGTATGTTATGACCTTGATATAAATCTTAACGGAAGACATGTAGGTATGTTGCATCGGTTAAAAAATAGCTGGAAGATAGAAGGAGTGGACGATGAAAAATTTGTCGAAGCCATTGGTGAAGTTGTAACACTATGGTATGAATAAGACCATCATATTTTCTTAAATTAATTATTTGTCAAAATTTCCACACAATGTGAATCTTTTTGCACAAAGATTTCACTTAGTATTTTGTATTTATAAAGGAATAAAATTTTTTTTGCTCCCATCTTCAGAACAAACATGCCATTCAAGTTTTGTTTCTGCTTATCAAATAAAAATTTCTGATCTTGATTTTATAAAACCAGTCGGGCATATTTGTTGTTTCCCGTTTTTTATTCTTAACATTTAAAACTTAATCTATGATTAGCACACGACGTAGGCGTTATGCCAATATGGAAGATGATAATCGGAATCGTTCCGGAGGTTACGGCCAAACCGGACAACGTTATCAGCACGAGGAAGAGGATTATGATGATGAAGATTATGACAACGAGGATTATGATGACGAGGAAGATGAGGGTGACAACATCAGAGGTCAGCGTCATCAAGAAGATTACGATGATGAAGATTATGATGATGAGGATTATGAAGATGAGGGAGACGATTATGAAGATGCGGGCAGAGGTAGCAGAGGAAATTATGGAAACATGAGGGGTCAATATGACAATGAGAATGGTTATGGCAGAAGTTCCCGCGGTCGCTATAGTGATGATGAAGATGACGATTATGGCCGGGGCCAGAGAGACGGAAGAAGTGGAAGTTATGGTTCTTCAGGTCGTCGTTCACGCAGAGGATTTGGTGCTATGAGTCCTGAAAGAGTTAGACAATTAGCAAGAAGAGGAGGTCAGGCATCCGGACGAAGCAGAAGAGATGATGATGATCGCAGAGGATCTAATGGAAGATCAGAAAGTCGTTCTGGTCGCAGAAGCCAGCGTGGTGGTTCCAGCCGTAGTAGTTCGGGCCGTGGAGGTAGTTCATCAAATGGGCGTAGCAGAAACAGCTCAAGCAGCAGATCATCTTCACGCAGTTCAGGCAGCGGTCGCAGTGGTTCATCAAATGGACGCAGCAGTTCTTCAAACGGACGCAGTAGTACTTCGTCATCAAGGAGACGCAGCGGTTCTTCAAGCAACGGAAGACGTGGTCGCAAAAAAAGTAGTTCTTCTTCAAGCAGATGATATCTGCATTGAAACCATAAATGGAAAATAGAGCTTCGGCTCTATTTTTCTTATTTCATGACTTTTAAAAAAATATTTTATGGCAACAAAAACCAGTTCAAATGGTCAGAAAAAAGGCAGCCAGTTGGAAAAATTTTTCCATGATCAGTTAAAAGATATTTATTATGCCGAACAACAACTGTTAAAGGCATTGAACGAAATGAAATCAGCTTCCACAACGGAAGAATTGGAAGATGCTTTTGACCATCATCATAAACAGACCGAGCGCCAGGTAAAAAGGTTAGAAAAAGTATTTCAATTATTAGGCGAAAAACCAGAAGGCAAAAAATGTGAGGCAATGGATGGCCTGATCAGGGAAGGAAAAACGATCATCAATGAAACCAAAGAAGGAAGCATGACAAGGGATGCTGCTCTTATTATTGGTGCACAAAAAATAGAGCATTACGAAATAGCAACTTATGGTGGCCTGGTACAGCTTGCAATAACACTTGGAAAAAACAGGGTGGCATCTTTACTTGATAAAACATTACAAGAGGAAGAGGAAACAGATCGCCAGTTAACCGATATAGCCGAATCATATATCAATTTCCAGGCAGAAGAGGAAGATGAAAGGAGCAATGAACCAAAGACAGAATCTATGTCTATGACTAACTCTTCCTTTTAAAATGTGTTGATACCATTAAAACATATCCATTTACAAGCCATCATTTTTTAAATCTAAATTTTATTTTATGGCAAAATATTCAAAAAAGGCCGGGGAGAAAGTTGAAAAAGTAATGCGTGAAAAGAAAAGAGGAACACTGAAAAGCGGCAGTGGCAAAAAAGTTACAAGTCGTAAACAGGCAATAGCGATCGGTCTATCTGAAGCTCGTAAGGCCGGCGCAAAAGTCCCAAAGAAAAAAGGAACTGGCAGAAAAAGAGCAGCAGCAAATAAGTGAAATACAGTCGCTTTTATTTTAATATCGTCACCGATGCCAGAAGGACCTTCTATTTTTATCTTAAAAGAACTAATTACTCCGCTATTTAAAAGAAAAAAAATCATAGAAGCTTTTGGGAACGCAAAGATTAAGATGAGTCAATTGAAAGGCAAAAAAATAAGTGACATACGATGCTGGGGAAAACAATTATTGATATACACCAAAGAAGGAATAATCAGGATCCATTTATTGATGTTTGGCTCATACAGCATTGATGAAAATAAAAAACCTGCCCGAAGTTTAAGGCTTGGTCTTAGAGTTACTAACCATGTTCTTTATTTTTATAATTGTTCAGTAAGATTACTTTCGCGGGATGCTAATGACCTTTATGATTGGCAAGCAGATGTTTTAAGTGATGAGTGGGATCCATTAAAGGCAAGAGGAAAATTAAAAGCTAAACCGGATACTTTGATCTGTGATGCATTACTTGATCAGCAAATTTTTTCCGGCGTTGGTAATATTATTAAAAATGAAGTTTTATATCGTATAAAACTCCATCCTGAAAACGTAATTGAGTGTATCCCTGCATCAAAGCTTTCTGCAGTTATAAAAGAGGCCCGTAATTATAGTTTTGATTTTTTAAAATGGAAAAAGGAATTTACATTGAAGAAACACTGGCTGGCTCATACAAAAAAAAATTGTTTAAGGTGCAATCTGGCTATTATTAAAAAATATTGTGGAAAAACAAAAAGACGAACTTTCTTTTGTAGCGGATGCCAGGTACGGTATAACTAGTCATTATTGATTGTTCATTAAATATTTCTTTAGCAAATTGGCATTCTTAATTGCTGCAGGCGTGGCCGTATTGTTAAAGAAGATATATGCTTTAGCGACATTTTTATCTGCGAGTATTAAATCAGCAATTATTTTGAGCTCCTTTTTTTTGTAAGCTGAATAATATAAACGAGGCTTTCCATGAAATCGATAGTAGACGATCGGGCTTGTTTTGATCGGATCATTAGGTAGACCGGGATAATCTATTCCGCAGAAAATCAGTTTTTCTTTTTTAAATCTGGTAAATACACTTGGTGTCCACCAACTAGCATCTCTGAACTCAATCACATTTTTGAATTCTTTATACATACTTTTTACGATCAGGTCCAGCCGATCTTTTGTATAAGCGTATTTAGGAGGCAATTGGAAAAGTACAGGTCCCAATTTCTCTTTTAAACCTTTTGTGAGCAATGTATAAAAATCGTCGATAAGCCTGGAACAATCTGAAAATTTTTTATAATGAGTGATCAGACGGGGAACCTTTACAGCAAAACTAAAATTATCAGGAGCTGTATTATACCATTTTTCCAAAGAACTTAAAATTGGAAAACGATAGAAAGTAACATTTAATTCAAGGGTATTAAATTTCTGAGTATAAAACTTAAACCATTCTTTTTGGGGAAGTGATTCGGGGTAAAAAATTCCCTTCCACTCTTTATAATGAAACCCCGAGCAGCCAATTTGCCAATTTATTTTAATCATAAGATTTTAGAATTCGTCCAAAAAAAAGAGCTTCGGCGAAGCCGAAACTCTCTTTTAAAGTTTCTCTTCCCTGCGCCAGCATTACCTGGTTCAGGTTCGATGGGTATTATCTCAGAATAAAAAATCGTTTCCGATTTAATTTTAATCAAACACCCCAAAGAAACTTACAATAATAAGCATTAAAAAATCATGCCAGTAAGAGATTATGTGCAAAAATGATTTCATTTTTTGTTTACTGATGGCACGATTTCCGATACACTTATACCGGAAATAAATTTTTAATCAAATGTTTTTGTATGAAAAAGATTTTTGCTTTGCTGCCAGCGTTTTGTTTTATGCTTCTAGCATGTAATGATACGGATGATGACACTACTGAAAGTACTACAAATACAAGTACTAGTACAAACACAACCACTGATGCAAATGTCACAACAACAAGTACTGTTGTAACTGATGAAAAAAGTTCTGAATTTCTTAAAAAGGTCACTAATTCAGGGATGGCTGAAATACAATTAGCTAAGCTTGCACAGCAAAAAGCGACTATAGATGCAGTTAAAAATTTTGCGGCAATGCTGGAGAGAGATCATACTTCAGTAAACCAGCAAGTTAAAAATTTTGCCGATCAGCGAAACGTGGCACTACCTGCAACTATATCGGATGATAAACAAAAAATGTATAATGATATGGATAAAAAGACAGGTAAAGCATTTGATAAAGACTATATATCAATGATGGTCAAAGCTCATAATGATGGAGTTTCTTTATTTGAGGATACAAGATCAAATGCATCGGATATTGATGTTAAAAATTTTGCTGATAAAACCTTACCGACTTTAAAAATGCATCTTGATTCAGCAAAAGCCATTCAAAAAAGATATTGGTGAGTTTATTGTTTTTTGATTAATTTTTTAATTCATTAAAATATAGGCTATGGCAAAGGATATTAAAAAAAATCCGCCACCAGATAGATCAATAAATAAAGAACCGGAACAGGAAGCCAATACATCTCCTTCTACTGGCCAGCATGAACCAGATATACAAGATGAAAAATTAAAAAGAAAACATGGTAACAGGCCGCGGGGAAGAGATGATATTAATCCGGAAGAAATTCCGAATGGTAATCCTGAAGAATATCATGATGGAGCTCCGGTTGAAGAAAAATCGCCTCGGGTATCAAATAATCTTTAACGTAAAACCGATTTTATGAAAAAGATAGGGTTTGCAGGAATGGTACTATGTGCGACAGCAATAATTTACAGTTGCTCTTCTCCTGCATATGTTGAAAAAGGTAGCAGCACTGATCTAACTAATTATAAGACCTATGCGTGGGTAGATGTAAAAGCAAGTGAGAACGATGCTTCAAGCCGGGCTACAGCTTTTGCCGATCTAAGTGTTCATAACTCAGTAAATGCAGAGCTTAATAAATGGGGTTGGCAGGAAGTAACAGATAACCCGGATGTATTAGTAAGCTATGATGTATTGGTGGAAAGAAATGTAGAAACACAAAGTGACCCGGTATATTCTCAACCGTATAGTCGCTTTTATTATAACCCTTATACAAGAAGATGGTCAACTATTTATTTCCCTTCGCAATTTCTGGGATACCAGCAATACCAGGTTCCTGTAAGGGAAGCAACAGTTACTATAACCATGATGGATGCTGATACAGATAAAAGGATATGGCAGGGATGGACGACAGAGAGATTAAGTGGAGGCCTTAGTGACCTGGATGTAAAGAAAAGCGTTCGGAATATTTTTAAGGAATCAGGAAATGCTGCACCATAGCTTTTTGAAATTTTGAAATAAAATTTCAAAAAATAAAACCCGGTTATATAACCGGGTTTTTCAGTGCTGCAATATTCCGCTAGTGTTACAAAGAAACGTGTTTATGCATCCATCATACTTTGTTCCTGTTGCCAGGAATAAGCACCTTCATTTTCCGCTTGAACATTAATGGATGTTTCCGCTATTTGCGTAAGAGTTGTATCTGTATCCTCTTCTTCCTGTAAGGTTTTGTCAAGCAATTCAGCAGCACGATGGAGATCCATAGTAATAGCAAGTTGAACCAGTCCTCCATAAGTCGCAATTTCATAATGCTCTATCTTTTGTGCAGCAATTATTAAAGCTGCATCTCTTGTCATGCTTCCTTCTTTCGTTTCGCTGATTATCGATCTTGCTTCTTTAATTAATCCTTCCATTGCTTCGCATTTTTTTCCTTCTGGTTTTTGCCGTACGAGCCGAAACACTTTTTCCAATCTTTTTACATGACGTTCTGTTTGTTTTAAATGCTCATCAAATGCATCTTCCAATTCTTCACTCGTTGTTGCTTTCTGTGCTAGCCATCGCCTACCCGCTGCTCGGCGTGCCGTTCTACTCCTGGTACGCGGTGCCCACGATTCTCGCGCTCCTGGCCGGTGTGTCCTGGTCGATGGCCTGGCTCTGCCGTCGTGCCCTGCGAGAAACGCCGCGTCGCGCGGCGCGCTGGGCCGCCGCGGCCGGGGCGATCGCCCTGCTCGTCGCGATCGTCGCCGGCCCGCTGCGACGAACCCTGCACTTTCTCGATCGCCCGACGTGGCCGCCGCCGCACATGGCGACCTATCGCGAAGCCGGGCTCTGGCTGCGCGCGAATTCGCCGGCGGAGGCGCGCGTCGCCTACGTCGAGATCGGCATCCTCGGCTACTACAGCGAGCGCTACATCTACGACCTCCAGGGTCTGGTTTCGCCCAACGCGATTCCTTTCGTCGCCCGTCACGACATCGTGGGCGCCTTTCGAGCGGCGCCAACCGACTACGTCGTGTTCCACACCCGGGGCAGGATGCAGGAGATCCTCGACACGCGCTGGTTTCGGCGGCGTTATGGTCCGGTGGCTCGCTTCTCAGACCCTTCGCCGGGCACGGGTGAGTTGGTGATCTACGCCAGACACACCGCAAAGAAGTGAGCCCGGGGTTCTTCGAGTGTAGGATCCGCAGGCTACCCAGAAAGGCGATGCCATGACCTCACCGCCTACCGCGATGCCCGCTACGAAACTGCCGCCGCCGCCCGCCACTCTGCGCTGGACGGTGCTGGTGCTGGCGAGCATCGCGATGTTCGGCAACTACTACGCCTACGACGCGATCGCGCCGCTGGCGGACAATCTGCAACGGCTGCTGGGCTACAGCGATACCCAGCTCGGCACGCTCAACGCGATTTACAGCTTTCCCAACATCATCATGGTGCTGATCGGCGGCATCATCGTCGACCGGTTGGGAGCGGGTCGCGCGACCTTGGCCTTCACCGCCATCTGCCTGGTGGGCACGATCGTCACCGCGCTCTCGCCGTCGTTTCCGGTCATGGCGACTGGCCGATTGCTGTTCGGGCTGGGGGCGGAGTCGATGATCGTCGCCGTGACCACTCTGCTCGGCCAGTGGTTCGCTGGCCGCCAGCTTGGTTTCGCCTTCGGCATCAACTTGTCGATTGCCCGCGCCGGTTCGTACGGCGCCGACATGTCGACGACCTGGGCGAAGCCGCTCTACGACGCGGGCTGGCAGCAGCCGCTGTGGCTGGCGGCAGGTATCACCGCGCTGGCTCTGGTCGCGGCCTTCGCCTACTACGTCGTCGACCGCCGCGCCGCCCACCGTTACGCAGTGCCGCGCCCGTCCGAGAGCGACAAGTTCGTGTGGAGCGACCTGCTGAAATTCGACCGCTCCTACTGGTACGTGCTCGGCCTGTGCGTCACGTTCTATTCGGTCATCTTTCCCTTCCGCTCGACTTTCGCGATCAAGTACTTCCAGCACGCCCATGGCTTGTCGCTCCAGGAAGCCGGGACGATGAACGGCTACGTCTTCCTGGCCGCCATCGTCGCCACGCCGCTGTTCGGTTTGCTGGTCGACCGCACCGGCCTGCGCTCGCTGTGGATGGCAGTCGGCACGCTGATGCTCTTCGCGGTCTTCCCGATCCTCGCCTGGAGCCAGGCGAACCTGTGGATCTCGACCGTGCTCATCGGGATCTCTTTCTCGCTGGTGCCGGCGGTGCTTTGGCCGTCGGTGGCTTACCTGGTGCCGGCCGCGCGGCTCGGCACGGCCTACGGCCTGATGACCATGCTGCAGAACATCGGCTTGACGCTCGCCAACCTGGGCGCCGGCTGGCTCAACGACAGCAACAACGCTGGGGCCGACAATCCCGCGGGCTACACCCCAATGCTGTGGATGTTCCTCACCCTGTCGGCAATGGGCTTCGTGTTCACCGCTCTGTTGCGGCGGCGTGAGAACAGCCCCTCTGGGCACGGGCTCGAGCTGCCGAAACCGAAGACGGCGGCGGCCTGAACGAAAGCGGGCCGCGTCCACAGCGGACGCGGCCCGGTGAAACGACCCGGCGGCCTGGGCTCAGTCACCGGGCTGCACGAATCCGTACTCGACCAGTTCGAGGTCTTCGTCGACCACGTTGCCGATCCCCGGGCAGTAGACCTTCTCGTCGCCCTCGGCCTCGGGATTCAGAGCGTTGGTGTCGATGACCATGACGCAATGGTCGAAGGTGCCGGCTTCGGTCTCCACTGTAAGCTCCATCGCCACGTTCTCGCCGCGATCGAGCGCCACTCCCGGTGCTTGCTCCTGGAAGTAGCGCGAGCCGAGCAGGAATCTTCCCGGCATGATCAGGCCGGGCCTGGCGCCTGCCGCGCCCGCGCGCCAGCCGCCGTCGTGATTGACGATCTCGCCGTCTTCGTAGTTGTCGACCGTCTCGCCGAAATAGAACAGGTCGCCGGTTTCCTTGCAGATCGCGAAGAAATTGCGTGACACCTCGACCAGCTCGCCGTCGACCGATTCGCGCTCTTCGACCACCCGGGTCACGACGCTCACGCGCTTGCCGTTAGAGGCGTTGAAGCTCACGCGCTGCCGCTCGCGCAGAACGGTTACCTGCGCCTCGACTTCCTCGATTCCTTCGTCGCCCTCCTCCTCGCCTTGGAGGATCAACTGCCAGCCTGGCCGCAGCGGGAAGAGGGAGTTCTTGCCCGAATTCGTATCCCAGGTGCAGTCCTCGAGATGAAACTCGCTGGTGAACTCGGGCTCCTCATCCTGGCCAAGCGCTGCCGTCGCGGAGACAAGGGCCAGCAGTGCCACGGCGACTCCCACGGCTCCCCAGCGCAGGTTCGACCACCTCGTTTCACGCATCGTTTTCTCCTTTCGCGCGGGCCGCTGCGGCCCTGCTATCTTGTGAGATGAGGCGATGCGAGAAATCCTTCTGCCTGCGCGACGCCTGTCGCTGCTCTTTGCAGTGGCCCTCGCCGCAGAAGTCCCGATGGCCGCGCCCGCGGCCGTTGCCGAGACCGCACCGCTTCCGGTCACCGTGCAGTTCGCCGGCCAGTCACTGGCCGCCGCGCTTGCCACGCTGCGGGAACGCGGCTTGCGGCTGGTCTGGAGCGAGCGCCTTGTGGAGCCGGCGATGACGGTCGGCAGCGAGCCCACGGCGCGCCAGCCGCGCGCCATCCTGGATGAACTGCTGGAGCCGCACGGATTGGCAGCCCGCGAAGGTCCGGGCGAGACTCTGGTGGTCGTACGCGGTCATGCGCCGCCGGACTCGTCGGCCGAAGCGTCCCTTCCCACCGCGGTGTTCACCGAGGAGTTGGCGGTGACACCCAGCCAGATCTCGCTCTTGCGCGAGACGCCGCTCGCGCCGCTCAGTCTCGGACGCGAGGAGATTCTCGCCCTGCCCCATCTCGGCGACGATCTCTTCCGCGCCCTGACGCTCCTCCCTGGGGCGACGGGCAACGATGTCTCGGCGCAGTTTTACGTCCGCGGCTCCCGCCGCGACGAAACCGCGATCTTCCTCGACCGCCAGGAGATCTTCGACGTCTACCATCTGAAGGACTACGACGGGGCGGCGAGCTCCATCGCCTCGACGACGCTCGCGGCCGCCGATCTCTCGACCGGCGGCTTCGCGGCGCGCTACGGCGATCGCATGAGCGGCGTGCTCGACATGACCACCGTGCGGCCGGAGAGCGAGGGCCGCTACTGGGTCGGGGTAAGCGCAATGTCGGCGCAGCTCGGCGGCTCCGGCGGTTTCGCCGGCGGACGGGGCACCTGGCTCGCGGCCGGGCGGCGCGGCGCGACGGACCTGGTGAGCGAACTGGTCGACAGCCAGGAGGATCCGATCTACTGGGACGTCTACTCGAAAGTCGAGGTGCGCGCCGGCGAGGCCAGTCACCTGCGCGGCAACGTGCTCTTCGCGGACGACGAGCTGTCCTTCGACGAGCGGGTGGGCGGCGAAAGCAAGCGCTTCGACACCGAGTACACCAGCGCCCACCTCTGGCTCGGTCTCGACAACCTGATTGGCGCCAACATCCTGGTGCAGAGCGCCGCTGCCTCGGCCCGCATCGAGCGCGACCGCCGGGGGGCCGAAGTCGAGGAGGACGTCCGCTTCCTAGTCCGTGACGAGCGCGAGATGGAGGTCACTGAGCTGCGTCAGGACTGGACCTGGGCGGCGCCACGCGAGCAGGTCATCGACTGGGGCCTGCTGTGGCGCAACTTCTCGAGCGACTACGACTACGCCGGCACCCACGACTTCGACAATCCGCTGGCCCGCCTGCGTCACGACTTCGGGCGCAACGACACGGTGTTCGTGGGCGAGTTCGCCGAGCAGCACAGCGCGGTCTACGCCAGCGACCGCTTCCGCCCGTTGCCCTCCTTGAGCATCGAGCTCGGGGCGCGTCACGACCACTATCGCGCGCGCGGCGAAGACTCGACCAGCCCGCGGGTCAACCTCGCCTGGGCGGCCGGCTCGGCGAGCGTCGTGCGGCTGGCCTGGGGACGGTTCGATCAGAGCCAGCGGCTCTACGAGCTGCAAGTCGAAGACGGCGAGCAGACGTTTGCTCCCCTCGAACGTTCGCAGCACCACGTGTTGAGCTTCGAGACCGTGCTGGTCGGGGGAGCGGCGCGGCCGCGACTGGCGGCGCGGGTCGAGGCCTACCGGCGGGACGTCGAGAACCCTCGCCCGCGCTACGAGAATCTCTACGAGCCGATCAACACCTTCCCCGAGGTCGAGCCCGACCGCGTGCGCTTCTCCCCCGAGGAAAGCCGCGCCGAAGGCGCGGAGCTCTTCTTGCGGGGCACGCTCGGCAAGCGCTGGAGCTGGTGGCTCAACTACGCCCACGCCTCGACCGAGGATCGGTTCGAAGGCGTTTGGACTCCGCGGCTCTACGACGAGCGCCACGCGGTCAAGCTCGACCTCGACTGGAGCGGCGAGCGCTGGCGCTTCAATCTCGCCTGGCGCTACCACACCGGCTGGCCCACGACGCCGCTCACGGCGCAGCCGGTCTTCGGGGAACCCGAGGAGCCGAAGAGCCTGGCCCCGATCCGGAGCCGCCCGGCGACGACGCGGGCCAGGAAGCGGTACTCCTACAGGACGTGCACTACGTGCCCGTGCTGGGGCCGATCAACAGCCTGCGCCTGGACTCGTATCATCGCCTCGACTTGCGCGCGAGCCGGATCTGGCGCACGGGCTGGGGGCGGCTGGATGCTTTCGTGGACATCCAGAACCTCTACGACCGGCAGAACATCGCGGGCTACGACTGGGAGCTCGACGAGGACACCGGCGAGCTGATGCGCGACGCCGAGTCCTGGGCGGGGATCTTGCCGACGATCGGCATTCACATCGAGTTCTGATCTCCTCAGCTGGTCCCGGCGCGCTCGACGCGCAGGACGCCGTTCTCGAGCGTGTACTCGAACCCGCTGCCGCGCACCACGACCTCGACCGCTTCGGCCGGCTTCATGCCCTCGATGCTGCCGTGGAGCACGACTTCGCGAGCGCTGCGCTCGAGCTCGGGGTCGGCCCAGGTGAGACTCCAACCGGCTTCTCGCGCCAAGTGATCGAGCACGTCGCCAAGGCGGGCACCTTCGATGGAGAGCGGCGGCGCCGCCGCGACGATCCACAGCCATTCCACATCGTGCGACGCGACCTCGCCGCGCACCGGCGCTTCACCCTGGCGGCGCCGCAGCTCCTCTCCGGCGCGCGCGCGAGTTCGTTCGCTGTCGGCCTCGAGCTCGATCTCGCCCTCGCGCACGCGCACGCGAAGGACGGGCTCCGCGGAGTCGAGCAAACGCACCTCGAACCGCGTGCCGATCTCGCGCACGCTGCCAAGCGGCGTGCGTACCTCTATGTCGCCCGGAACCGACGCACTTCCCGAATCGAGATAGACCGCGCCGCGGCGCAGCTCGAGAGTGCCGGCGTCGACCAGCCGCGCCTCGGTAGCGCCGTCGAGGCGCACCGATCTCCCACCGACTCGCAGAGCGAGAAAGCTGGAGCCCGGGCCGGTCGTCAGATCCGCGCCCTCCGCAATCGGACCGCCGATCGTCAGCGACGGCATGCCGGCGACGGCCGCTTCGCCTTGCCAGCGTTCCAGACTGGCGATGAGGGCCGGCAGCGGCGTGGCGGGTTGCGCGACCCGCCACCAGATCACCACCCCGAGCGCCAGCACTACTCCCGCCGCGGCCGCCCACCACCATCCCGCGGCAGGTCGTCGAGGCGCGGTGACCGCGTTCTGCCATTCGGCCCGTGCGGCCTCCACCAAGTCCTGCATGTGCGAGTCCGGCACGGGTGGGCGCCTTCCCGCCGCACGCAGCAACTCGCCCAGGTCGCCTGCGGACCTAAGGTCACTCATCGTTTCACCTGCACCGACGCATCGTCGTCCATGCCGTCCGCCGCTTCCCGTCTCCCGGCGAGCCGGTCGTACACCACACGAAACGCTTCACGGGCGCGGGTCAGCATCGACTCCGCGGCCTTCTGTCCGCGTTCGAGCCGGCCGGCGATCTCGTCGACCGAGAGCTCGTCGAGGTACTTCCACTCCAGCACGCGCGCGTACTGCCGCGGCAGCTCGTCGAGCGCCCGGTGCACGAGCGCCGCGCCCTCCTGGCGCAGGGCCGTGCGCTCGGGCCCGTCCCCGGCCGCCGGCAGGGCGCCGAGATCGACGACGTGATCGGTCTCCCGCTCACGGTCCCGGCCCGTCCGGCGATAGTGCGCCGTGATCTCGTTGCGGCAACAGGTGCACAGCCAGGTGGTGAGCGCGGCGTGGCCGCGGAACTGGCGCAGCTTGGCGAGCGCCACACATAGGGTCGCCTGGACGATCTCGCGGGCCAACTCGTCGTCGCCACGGAGCCGGCGTCGAGCGAAGCGGTAGACCACGGGTATGCATTCGCCGGAGAACTCCGCGAATGCCGTCTCGTCGCCCGCCAGCATGCGCTCGACGAGCCGGCGGTCCTCGCGCCAACAGGCTTCAGGAGTTTCGAGGTCGCTCATTCCGGGCCGCCGGCGACCCGCTGCCGGCGCCACCATCGCCAGCGGCTGGGCGCTCTGCATGCCCCCGTTGGATGCGCGGGCATCGCCGATCCTTCGTCGTTGCCGCCCGTCAGCCGGCGAGGGCGCTGACCAGCCGTCGCACGGCGTCGATCTCGCTCGAGTTCACCGTGTGGGGCATGCCGGGGTAGAGCTTCAGGGTCACCTCGCCGCCGAGCCGGCGGAAGATCTCGGCGCTCTCTTCGACCCGCTCCTTGGGGACATGTGCATCGACGTCGCTGCAGCCGAGAAAGACCGGCGTGCCGTCGATCGAACCGCTGTCGTTGCGCGGCTCGCCGAGCGGTCCGATGACACCTCCCGAGAGCACGGCCAGGCCGCCGTAGCGGCGTGGATGGCGGGTGACGAACTCCGCCGCCAGGCAGGCGCCCTGCGAGAAGCCGATCAGGACCACCTGCTCGGCGGGAACCCCGGCCGCGATGATCGAAGCCAGGGTAGTTTCCAACTTGCGCAAGGCGGAGGACAAGAACGGCTGGTTGAGCTCGGTGGGAGCGAGGAACGAGAGCGGATACCAGGTGTTGTCGGCTGCCTGGGGCGCCACCAGGGCGGTGCCGTCGTCGGCCACCTCCTCGCCCAGCTCGAGGATCGATTCCGCGGTGGCGCCGCGGCCGTGAACCAGGAGCAGTGCCACCCGGGCGCTCTCCAGCGGTTCGCCCGCCAGCAGCACGGGCGAAGCGGCGTGGGGATCGCTCATCGCTCAGCCCTGGAAGCCATTGGTGCGGTGGCTGCCGTCGCAGTAAGGCTTGTTCGCCGAGCCGCCGCAGCGGCACAGCGACACCTTGGTGCGCTCGTCGCGTGTGCCGTCGGGACGTTCGATCACCACCGGGCCATGCATCACCAACGGCCCGGCGGTGCGCACCTCGATGCGCACCTGCGGCGCC
The DNA here is from genome assembly GCA_963821905.1 of Thermoanaerobaculia bacterium. GTDB lineage: Bacteria > Acidobacteriota > Thermoanaerobaculia > Multivoradales > JAGPDF01 > CAWGFP01. Next base: position 16,280 of record CAWGFP010000013.1, read on the forward strand.
GGCGCGGGCTCCCCCAATACGGCTGGGGGCACAGCCGGGGCGGCGGCGGCAGCGTCCATGACATACGAGAGCGCCCCCGATGGACATTGCTTCACCTGCTCGACGATGCGCGCGGTCGGAGCCCCGCCAATTCGCACCCAGGGCCGCTCGCGCGGGTCGAAGACCTCGGGCAGGCCGCGAAAACAGATCGTCGAATGGGCACAGAGGTGCGGCTGCCATACCACCGTAACCTCGCCGTTCGAATAACGCTTGGTGAGCTTGCGGCTCGAGATGTCCATCAGGGGCCTCCTACGGCAAATCCTCTTCGTCGAGCCCGAAGTAGTGCCCGACCTCGTGCACCACGGTATCGCGAATCTCGCGCAATAGCTCGCGGCGCGACTCGCAGTACTCGAGCAGCGGCAGCCGATAGATGACGATGCGGTCCGGCAACCCGCCGCCGAAGGTGCCGGGGCCGCGCTCGGGCAGCGCGGTGCCCTGGTAGATGCCGAAGAGAGTCTCTTCCTCCGGGTCGAGCCCGGCCTCGCGCAGATCCTCGTCGCTGGGCTCGTCCTCGACCACCACCACGACGTTGTCGATGAGCTGACCCAGCTCCTCGGGAATCTGATCGAGCGCCTCCTCGACGGCGCGCTCGAAGTCCTCTCGGCTCATGCGCAGCATGCCGCCTCCTAGTCGTCTTCCGCCGACAGCCAGTGCTCCATCGCCGGCGGATCCGAACCGAGATGGAAGGCGCGCACCCGGCCCTCGATGTCGCGGTCGAGCGCCGTCACCCGTTCGTGATGGCGCAAGTGCTCGAGCCAAGACTCCTCGACGAAGGACTCGACGAACCGCCCCGGATCCTTGCCGTCCACCCACAGGCTCCAGCGGATCGCTCCGCCTCGCCGGCGGCTGCGGCGCAGAGTGCGCATGGCGTCGCGAAACTCCTCGGCGCGGCCGGGATCGATGCGGTACTCCACTCGCACCAGCACGGCGCCCTTCTCGGGCTCGGGCTCGACCGGCAGGAGCGGCGCCGGCCAGTGCCGGGACGGCGACAGATCGAAGCCGCGGATGTCGCGCAGCCGGAAGTTGGGGACCACGGCGATTCCCAGCAGCAGGCAGGCCGCGGCCGCGGTGAGCGCGATTCGCACCTCGCTCGCCGTCGCCACCGCACCCCACAACGTGCTGCCGGCGGTCATCGCGGCGTAGAACGCCAGCAGATAGACGCCCAGGCCGCGGGCTCGCACCCAGGCCGGCAGCGCGGTCTGGGCGCTGACGTTGAAGCTCGACAGCACGGTGAGCCACGAGCCGCCGGCGAGAAACAGCGCCACGGCGACCAGGCTGAACTGGTCGCTCCACGCCATGACCAACAACGCGCCGGCGAAGATCACCGTGCAGCCCACCGCGAGCCGGTCCATGCCCAGACGGCGTGCGCGCTGGAGATTCGCCGCGCCGAGGACCGCGCCACAGCCGAAACACGCCACCAAGGTGCCATATCCACCGGGTCCGCGGCGCAGTCCGAAACGCACCACCACCGGCAGGAGCGCCCACAGCGCGCTGGCGCAGACGATGAAGACCGCCGAGCGCACCAAGACGGTGCGCATGCGCGGTGAGAAGGAAACGTACCGCAGGCCGGAGCGCAAGGCGCTCCAGAAGTGCTCGCCCGGGAGCTGGCTCTGCGACGGCGCGCGGCGCCAACGCAAGAGCACGAAAACGACGGCGAGAAACGACACCGCGTTGGCGAGAAAAGCGGCGCCTGGCCCGGCGAGCGCGATCGCGACGCCGCCCAGCGCCGGCCCGAAGGCGCGCGCGATGTTGAATCCCAGGCTGTTGAGCGCGATCGCCGAGGGCAGCTCGGAGATCGGCACTACCTCCGGCAGCGCCGCCTGCCAGGCCGGACCCGAGAGCGCCGCGCCGAGACCGAGCGCGAAGGTGAGCGCCAGAAGAGACCACGGCGCGATCTGATGGGCGAGCGCCAAGACACCGAGCGACAATGCGGAGGCGAGCATCCAGAACTGCGCCAGCAGCAGGAGGCGCCGGCGATCGAAGAGATCCGCCCACACTCCCGACGGCACCGCGAGCAGGAACAGCGGCAACGACGTCGCCGCCTGCACCGCCGCTACCCACGCCGGCGCGCTGGTGAGCGAGGTCATGAGCCACGACGCCCCCACCTCGTGCATCCAGCTGCCGATGTTGGACGCCACCGCCGCGATCCACAGCGAGCGGTAGAACCGGTTGCGTAGCGGCGCCCAAGGGCTGGACTTCCCAGCTTCGAGCGGGGCGGACACGCCGCGATTATGTAGGAGGCGCTACTTCTTCGACAGAGCGCGCAGTTCCGCCTGCGCTCGCAGCTCGCCGCCACGCATCACGTACTCCAAGCGGCGCAGGTTGGCGATGTCCGCCGTCGGGTCGGCGCTCAGGACTACGAGGTCAGCGAGCTTGCCAGGCTCCAGCGTTCCGAGGTCCTTCTCGCGACCCATGGCGCGCGCGGCATCGCGGGTGGCGGCGACCAGGACTGCGGCGGCCTTCATCCCCGCGGACTGCATCGCCTCGGCCTCGGCGTAGATCGCTGGACCATGGAGAGTCAGCGGATTGCCCGCGTCGGTGCCGAGCGCCACCGGAATGCCGGCGGCGTGCACGCGGCGCAGGTTCTCGGCCTGGTTTTCCTGTTCGGCTTGACTGCGGACGGCTCGGCGCGGGGCGCTGGCGTTCCAGTTCGCGGGCGCCTTGTCCGCAAAGCGAACGGTTTCTCCGACCCGGGCACGCGTTCCCGCGTCCACACATCCGTTGGGGTCGTCGATCGCCGGAGCCTGGCCGCTCGAGGCGGCGTCGTACATCCGGTAGTAGCCGCCGCGCACGGTGAGAGTCGGGCAGTAGATCGCGCCGCGCTCCTTGGCCAGGCGCAGGAACTCTTCATCGACCACGGCGTCGCCCGACGCTGTGCACCAGCAGCTTCGCCCCGGCCCGCAGCGCCATCTTCCCCGTCGCCAGCTCGGTGGCATGGACGATGAGCGGCAGGCCGAGCCGAGCTGCCTCGGCGCCGGCGGCGCTCGCCACCGCCTCGAGCTCGGCCTGCGGCCGCTCGCCCTCATCGATCAGCCAGATCTTGGCCGCCGCGGCCCCGATGCTCTCGAGATAGCGCACGCCATTGCGAGCCGCCTCGGGGTCGGAAAGATAGACGAACTGGCGCTCGGCGGGGAGATTCACCCAATGGTCGAGGGTCGAAAGCAGCGGCCCGGCGGCGCGCACGCGCGGCGAGCGCGTGTCGCCCTCGGCTCGTTCCGCGAGCCCGGTCGTCCAGGGATAACCGCCGACGTCGAACACCGTAGTGACGCCGGAGCAGAGGTAAGCGCGCAGGAAGCGCTCGGGATGCTCGCGCTGGGCGCGCTCGGTCGCCTCGTAGGGATGGACGTCCCGCACGTCGAGCGAGTCCGGGCGGCCGTCGGCCCAGCCGGTCTGCGAGAAGTGGACGTGGGCGTCGATGAGCCCGGGCGCGATCCATCTGCCGGCGAGATCCACCAGGCCCGCGTCGGCCGGCGGTGGGCATTGCGCCCGGCTGCCGGCGCATTCGATCTTGCCGTCGCGCGTGATCACTACCGCGTCGGCGACCGGCGCGCGGCCGGTGCCGTCGACCAGCGTCGCGCCGACCAGGGCGCGGGGCGGCGGCGGCGTGCCCTTCGGCGCGGGGAACGCGGTGGAAGCGGCGATCTTCCAGCCCGCCGGCGTCTCGACGAAGAGCCGTTCGGAGAGACCGGTCTGTTCGTCGTCACCGCCCTGATCGTCGAGATAGCGCACCCGGTAGCGATAGGTGCCATAGACGACGCCCGGCTGGATGGATACCAGCCGAAGGTCCTGCGCATCGAAGGTGTCGGGCCAGCCCTCACCGGCGGTGCGCGCGACGTCGTCGTAGCCGAGCGCAAAGCCGGACGGTCCCGTCCGCACCAGACCCGGCGACTCGAGATAGCAGGAGAGATAGGCCTCGCGGTCGCGCTGGCGGATGGCGTCGAGATTTCTCTCGAAGAGGGCGCGCGCTGCGACCACATCCGGAGCCGGGTCCGCAGCCGCGAGTGCGCCGGGGACCGCCGCCAGCCAGATCAGCGCGAGAATGGCGCGCGCTCCCATCTTTCGCCCCCGCCTCATCGCGCCGCCATCAGAGGCGCTGGTCCGCCTTGGCGGCGAAGACAAAATCGCTTTCGGTCAGGCCGTCGATCTTGTGCGTCCAGATGGTCAGCTTCACCTTGCCCCAGGTGAGATAGATGTCGGGGTGATGCCCCTGCTCCTCGGCGAGCGCTCCGACCCGATTGACGAAGGCGAGCGCATCGACGAAGTTGGGGAACTTGTATTCCTTCTCCAGGTGGTGGCCACCGGCGACGCCCCAGCCGCCGCCCAGGCGCCGCGACAGCGCCTCGAGCTCTTCGCCAGCGAGCGGCGGCACGCCGCCCTTGCAGGGAACGCATTCTTGGGCTGCGAGATCCGACATGACGAGCTCCTTCCGGCTTTGACGCTACCACGCTGCCGCTGCGCCCTTTGCTAGAGTCCCGCGCGTGAGAACCTCCCGCGGTGCCGTTCTGTTGTTGACTCTTGCCCCGCTCGTCCAGCCACCCTCAGCCCAGGCCGGATCCGTCTGGGCACTGGGCAGCCATCTGGCCCTGCTCGACGATGCGACCCAGACGCTCCTGGCACCGGTAGCCACGGTGACCGGCACCGGCGAAGGGACACTCTCCGGCGTCGCCGCCCATCCCAGCAACGGCAACGTCTACGCCATCGCCTACGCGACCGAACCCGACCGCACACTGCTCTTTCGCGTCAACACCACCACCGGGGCGGTGACCGAGTTCCCCAACATCGTCGGCCACCGGCTCTCGGACATCGCGTTCGCGGACAACGGAAAACTCTACGGCGTGTCGACGCCGTGCGACGACCAGGACCCCGCGGCGCTCTTCGAGATCAATATCCAGAACGGCAACGCCACCAAGAAGGTGGATCTGAGCGAGGGCGGCGGCTGCATTTCACCGGCCTACGGCGCTCTTGCGCTGCATCCGAACGGCGATCTCTACTACGCCTCGTTCAACGCCACGGACGAGACGTTCGTGCAGCGTATCGATCTCGACGACTTCTCGCTCGACCTCGTGCTGCCCGGCGATGCCGCGGGCGTCTTCCCCACCGGGATGGCATTTCGCGACGACGGCACGGCGCTGCTCGCGGAGCAGAGCTTCTTCTACACCCTGGAGCTGCCGGGCGGGATCGAGGAGTTGGGACCGGCGTCCACGTCGACACCGGCGGGCAGGGTCTCTCATCCCGCGGTCGGCCTGGCGCCCGCCGCGCTCGAGTGCCAGCCCTCGGCGACCGCGGTCTGTTTGCAGCGCGGGCGGTTCAAGGTGAGCGCGAAGTACAACGCCACCCAGAGCGGCAACGGCCAGGGCGCGGGCAAGGTGCTGCTCGAGAGCCGTGACGCCACCAAGTTCTGGTTCTTCGATCCGGCGAACGTCGAGTTGCTGGTCAAAGTGCTCGACGGCTGCGGTCTCAACAACAAGTTCTGGGTCTTCTCCGCCGGCCTGACCAATGTCGGCGTCGAGCTCACCGTCACCGACAGCGAGACCGGGGCATCGAAGGTCTACAACAACCCGCAGAACAAGAACTATCCGCCGACCTTCGACACCAGCGCCTTCCCCTGCCCGTAGCCGGCCGCGGTGAGCCCGGACAGCTGCGGCCGACTTCGCGACCGCTCGCCCCGTTTCCCGCCAGCCGTTCGCCTCCGGCGAGCACCTGACCCGCTTTCCACCGGGTCGCTGTGCACGCGCTGCGTCTCGATTGCCGGCGCGAGAAGCCGGGGTGGCAGGCGCGATTGCCCGGCGGTCTGATCGAAGCGCAGTTCGCCGGCACCGCGGTCTTTTTCGAGGAGCGCTACTACGAAGTGGTCGCCGCGCGCGAGGTCGGCGGCGCGGTGAGCTACTACCTCGATCCCTGGGACGACGCGATCGTGCTGCGCCGCATCGTCGAGCTCTCGCCGGAGGCTACCGCGCGCGAGGCCGCCGAGCGCGCGGGTGACGTTCGGCGACGCTCGACGGCCTCGGCGCTCGTCGTCCTGGCGCCTTTGGTCGGCCTGCTGCCGGCGAGCTACCAGGAATCGATCGAGCGCCGCTACGGCCTGCCGGCGAGCCGTGCCACGGCGTGGTCGGCGGCCTCGCTCCTCGCCGTAGCCTCGTCGATCTTCCTGCTGGCGCTGGCGCGGATCTTCGCCACTCGCATCGTCGGCGACAGCCCCGACGGCTGGGAGGCGTGGCTGGGGCCGGCGACGTATTGCATGATCGAGTCCCTGCTGCGTCTGGGGGCGGCACTCGCTGCTGGTGAAGCCAACGGCACGCTGCCGGTCGTCCTGCTGTTCGGGATCGTCGACCTGTTGCGCGGCCGGCGGCGCCCGACACCCCCGCCGGCGCCCGACGAGGTCGCGCTCGAGTGGGAGGCGAAGCGAGCCCGCCAGGCGACCTGGGTCGAAACGTTCGCGCCTCTCTGGGGGCTGCTCGACATCGGCTCGCAGGACCGGCTGGCGGCGGTCTACGACTTCGATCCGCGCCGCGCCAGCCAGCTTTCGATTCTCGCCGCGGCGTTCTTCGGCGCGGCGGTGGCGGGATTGGCGGGCTCCTACCTGGCGAGCGGCGCAGGTGGCGTTTTCGACCTCGCGGCGCTGCTCGCGGGCGGTGTCGTCACACTCGACGCGCTGCGCCGGGCCCTGGTGATGCTCGGCGGAGGGCGCAGCGGCAGCGTGCTGGCGCCTTTCGTACGGCCGCTTTGCGCCGGTGCGCTCAGCGCTTCCTCGCCGCCAGACGCTCGATGAGCGCATGCAGCGCGGCTTGCGTCTCCGGCATGAACCAGGCCTCGAGCACCTCGTCGATCTCCTCTTGCGAGCGCTCGAAGAGCTCGACTAGCGGGCGCCGCGCGCCGGCTCGCGTCGCCAGCATGGCGTGCGCCGGAAGCTCCAGCATGGAGCGGCACCAGAGGGCCGCCGCCTGGGTCACCTGCTCGACCGGCACCAGCTCATCGACGAGCCCGATGCGCAGCGCCTCCTGCGCGTCGACCATCAGTCCTGCCACGGCCAGGCGCTCGGACTGCCGTTCGCCCACTACGCGGCGAAGCACGCGCAGCAGCACAGGCGGCAAGGGGATGCCTACCCGGACCTCGTTGAGGCCGATCTTGAAGTCGCCCTGCGCCATCACCCGGTAGTCGCAGTTGATCGCCAGCACGGCGCCGCCGGCGGGACTGTGGCCGGTGATCGCCGCCGCCACCGGCAAGGGCGAGTTGGCGAGCGCCCGCATGGTGTCGTAGAGGCTCTCCCAGGCGGCTCGCATGCCGGCACGGTCGAGCTGGATGAGCGCCGGAACGTCGAGGCCCGCACAGAACATGCCGGGTGCTCCAGAAAGCACCACCGCGCGCGCCCCCTCGCGCGGCGCCGCCTCGATGCCGCGCTGCAAAGAGGCGAGCAGATCGCGATCGAGCGCGTTGGCCGGTGGCCGGTTGAGGCGCAGCTCCAGAACCTGGTCGTGGCGAATGGTGTCGAGCATTGCGGTCTCCGCTCTCCTCAGGCGTCCTCGAGCCGCCGCGCGCCGAAGTAGAACAGCACGAGCGCCCCGATCTGCACCAGATGATAGAGGTCGTTGGCGTTGAAGTGAGTGGCGTAGGTCGCCTCGCTGCGCTGGATCGCGGCGGCCAGGAACGAGAGCAGGATGCCGGCGATGATGAACCCCGATCCGCGCCCGTTGCCGCGCGCCGCGGCGACGATCTGCAGGCACAAGACCAGGGCCATGGCCGGCGCGTAGTCGTAGATGACGTAGCGGAAGTCGTCGTGGCGGCTCATCCAGGCGACGTAGAGCGCCAGTTTCACCGCCACCAACGCGAGCAGGAGCGTCGAGGCCGGCGGCCGGAGCGAGGCCAGGATAGCCCCTGCCAGCATCGCCGCGGACGCGCCGCCGATCGCGAACACGGTGGTCTTCCAGAGCACGGTGGCGAGCACCGGCGCCATCTCCGGTCCGAAGCCGTGCCAGATGCCGCCCGTCCACGCCGCGACACCGGTGAGAACGAGCGCCCAACCCCACATCCGCCGCGGCCGGCGGCCGCGCGTGGAAGGACCGAGCAAGGGCAGGGCGAGAGCCACGGCGACACCGCCGAGCACCAGGTCGGTGGCGAGGGTCATGGGCTCGTGAATGCTCATCGGTCGGTCGGAGCGCGCAAGATTACCAGCAGGTTTAGAATCCGCGGCGGTGGCATTGCAAACCGGAACCCGCCTGGGACCCTACGAGATCGTCGCCGCACTCGGCGCCGGCGGCATGGGTGAGGTTTATCGGGCGCGCGACTCGCGGCTCGGGCGGGAAGTGGCGCTCAAGGTGCTGCCCTCCGAGGTCGCCGCGAGCCCCGACCGTCTGCGGCGATTCGAGCAGGAGGCGCGTGCCGCCTCGGCTCTATCGCATCCCAATCTGCTGACGGTGTTCGACATCGGCGAGCAGAACGGCCTGCGTTATCTGGTGACCGAGCTGCTCGAGGGCGAGACGCTGCGCGATCGCCTGGAGCGCGGTCCGCTCGGCGCTCCGCGGGCCCTCGAGCTCGCGCTGCAGCTTGCCCGTGGACTCGCCGCGGCGCACGAGCGCGGCATCGTTCATCGAGACCTCAAGCCGGAGAACATCTTCCTCACTCGCGACGGCCATCCCAAGATCCTGGATTTCGGCCTCGCCAAGGTGATCGCGCCCGAGGAGATTTCCACCCAGATCGCCGGCTCCCCGACTCAGCCCCGCACCGAGCCCGGCCTGGTGCTCGGCACCGTCGCTTACATGTCGCCCGAGCAGGTGCGTGGCCAGCCGGCCGACGCGCGCTCCGACCTCTTCGCGCTGGGCGTCATCCTGCTCGAGATGGTCACCGGCCGGGCGCCGTTTCGCCGCGCCTCCGCGGCCGAGACCATGGCGGCGATTCTCAAGGAAGAGCCGCCGCGGGTCGCCGCGAGCGGCCTCCACGCTCCGCAGTCGTTCGAGCGCGTGCTGCGCCGCTCGCTCGCCAAGTCGCCGGGCGAGCGCTACGCCTCGGCTCGCACCCTGATCGCCGAGATCGAGAATCTCTCTTCCGGATCCGGCGTGCGCCTGGCGTCGGCCGGCCCCACGCCGCCATCGATCGCGGTGCTGCCGTTCGCCGACATGAGTCCGGCGAAAGACCAGGACTACTTCTGCGAGGGCATGGCCGAGGAGCTCATCCACGAGCTGGCGCGGCTGCCCGGCATCCGCGTCGCCTCGCGCACCGCCACCTTCCAGTTCAAGGGCCACGCCGGCGACATGCGCGAGGTCGGCGAGCGCCTGGGCGTCGAGAGCGTGCTCGAGGGCTCCGTGCGCAAGGCCGGCGAGCGGCTGCGCATCACCCTCCAACTGGTCGACGTGCGCAGCGGCTACCAGCAATGGACCGGGCGCTACGACCGCGAGCTGCAGGACGTCTTCGCGGTGCAGGAGGAGATCGCGCTCGCAGTCGGCCAGGCGCTGCGCGGCGTGTTGGCCGAGATCGAACGCCGCGCCAGCCGACCGGCGCCGACCCAGAGCGTCGAGGCCTACGAGTGCTACCTGCGCGGCCGGCAGTTCTTTTACCGCTTCGACCGCAAGAGCCTGCTGCTCGCGGCGCAGATGTTCCGCCGCGCCGCCGAGATCGACCCCGACTACGCGCTCGCCTACGCTGGGCTCGCCGACTGCGGCTCGTTTCTCTCCGGCATGTGGGCCGGCGGACCGGAGACGCTGCGCGAGGCCGAAGAGGCGAGCGGCCGGGCCCTGGCGCTCGCTCCGGGACTCTCCTCGACGCACGCTTCGCGCGGCCTGGCGCTCTTCTTGAACCGCCGCTACCCGGAGGCCGAGGCCGAGTTCGACCTCGCGCTCACCCTCGACCCGATGCAGTTCGAGGCGCTCTACTTCTACGCCCGCATGCGCTTCGAGCAGGGACGCGTCGAGGAAGCGGCGGCGCTCTTCGAGCGCGCGATGGGCGCGCGGCCCGAGGACTATCAGTCACCCATCCTGCTCGGCATGGCCCGGCGCGCCCTCGGCCAGGAAGACGAATCGCTCGCCGCCCTGCGCCGCGGGCTCGACGTCGCCGAGCGCCACGTCACCCTCAACCCCGACGACGCCCGCGCCTTCTACCTCGGCGGCCTCGCCTGCGTGCGCCTTGGCGAGCGCGAGCGCGGCCTGGAGTGGGCGGCGCACGCCCTGGCGCTGGCGCCCGACGAGCCGGTGGTGATCTACAACGTCGCCGGCATCTACGCCCTCGCCGGCGAAAACGAGCGCGCCCTCGATTGCCTCGAGCGCGCGATGGGCGGCGGCTTCGGGCGCAAGGAGTGGCTGGCGCAGGACAGCGATTTCGAGAGCCTGCGCGATCATCCGCGGTTCCGGCGTCTCGTCGAGTAGTGACGTCCGCCCCGCCAGGCCCGGCGCCGTCGTCACGGCTCGTCTCGCTCGACATCTTTCGCGGCGCCACCGTGGCGGCGATGATCCTGGTCGACAACGCCGGCGACTGGGAGAAGACCTACGCCCCGCTTCTCCACGCCAGCTGGCACGGCTGGACGCCCACCGACCTGGTGTTTCCGTTCTTCCTCTTCATCGTCGGGGTGTCGATCACGCTGTCGCTCGGCCGGGTGCAGCAGGCGACACCCCGCGGCGAGCTGGTGCGCTCCATTTGCCGGCGCAGCGCCGTTTTGTTCTTGCTCGGCCTGGCGGTGAACTGGTTTCCCTACTACACCGTGGTCTGGTCGCGGGCGCGCATTCCTGGCGTGCTGCAGCGGATCGCGATCGTCTATCTGGTGTCTGCGCTCGCTTACCTGTGGCTGCGGCCGCGCGGGCGCGCGCTGCTCGCCGCCGCTCTGCTCGCCGGCTACGGGTTGATCCTCGCTTTCGTGCCGTCGCCGGGAGGTACTGCCGGCGACCTCTCACCCGCCGGCAACGTGGCGTTCGCCTTCGACCACTTCGTGCTCGGCGCCCACGTCTGGCGCTATTCGCCGGGCCCCGGCGATCCGGAGGGAATCCTCTCGACCCTCGGCGCGATCGTGTCCTGTCTCGCCGGCATCGCGGCCGGCGACTGGCTGCGCGCCGCCAGCACCCGCGCCGAGCGGCTGCGCGGCCTGCTGGCCTGCGGCGCCGCGTCGCTCGCCGCCGGCCTGCTGCTCGATCGCCTGCAGCCGATCAACAAGAACCTCTGGACTCCGGCCTACGTGCTGTTCACGACTGGAGCGGCGCTGCTCTTCCTGGCGGCCCTCCACGCGCTCATCGACGAACGGCCGCAGCCGCCGCGGTGGGCGCGACCGTTCACGATCTTCGGCCGCAACGCGATCCTCGCCTTCGTCGGTATCGCAATCCTCGCCCGGCTGCTGGCGGTGATCAAGCTCGCCGACGCGACCGCGGCCAGCGGCAAGATCAGTCTCCAGAAATGGCTCTACGGCTCGTTCTTCGCGCCGCACCTGCCGGACTACGTCGCCTCGCTCGCCTGGGGGCTCGCCCAGGTCGGGCTGTGGTTCGCCATCCTCGCCTGGCTGGATCGGCGGCGTATCTACTGGAAGATCTGAATCCCTGAAAAGCAAGAATGCCCGCCCCCATTGCTGGGAGCGGGCCCCGGTGATCGGTTGACGAAGCGCGTCTACTTCGCCGACGCGTCGTCCACCCGGAAGGTAGTGATGAGCGACGTGTCGGTGGTCGAGCGGAACTGAAGCCGCACGGTCTGGCCGGCCCAGGACCCGAGGTTGAAGCTGCGTTGCGTGTAGACGCCCGCGGTCGCCTTGTTGAGGTTGCTGTAGGTGGCGAGCGTCGAAAGCAGCGCGCCGGTCGACGAGCGCACCTCGACGAAGAGGCGGTCGTAGACCGTCGTCGTGGTGGTCTCGCTCGAGGTGACGTTGAGCCAGAAGCTCCAGGTCGGCGTCGTGCCGGACGGGATGGTGACGGTCTGGTACATGGTGCCGTTGGCGTTGTCGACGTTGCCGAGGTAGCCGTAGCCCGTGCCGCCGTGCGGATAGGCGCCGTTCGGCTGGTGATAGGCGTTACCCGAGATCACCCACGGCGTGATCGAGGTTTCGAAAGCACCGTTGGTGAGCAGCTCGGTGCCGCCGGTGCAGGCCTGGGTGGTCACCGCCGCCTGGGCCGAGTTGCCCGAGCTGCAGCTGCCATTCGAAGCCGACACCACGTAGTAGTAGGTGGTGTTGCACGACAGGCCGGTGTTGGAGAACGGCGAGGCGTTGTCGGTGCCGACCGACGTGTACGGACCGCCGCTGGTCGAGGAGCGCGAGATGTTGTACGAAGTGGCACCCGCCGAGGCGTTCCACGAGATGCTGGCGGACGTCTGACCCGTTGCCGCAGCGGCGACACCGGTGGGCGCTGCCGGCGGCGTGCACGGCGAGGTGTAGCTGCCGGTCAAGGTCACTCCCGAGTACGCGGAGTAGCCATAGACCAGGACGTGGTAGGTGCCGGTCGAGGGCGTCGCGATGGTGCAGCTCTCGTTGTTGGTCGCCGTCTCCGACTTGCAATCGTTCACCGTCGTGGTCGGCTGGGAGCCGAACCTCACGTACAGATCCGCATCGGTGTCCGAGCCGCCGGTCGTGTTGACCACCAGATTCGTGGCGCCGGCGGGCACGTTGATCGTCCAGAACTGCTGGCTGCCGGTGGCGCCCGAGATTCCACTCACCGGCACGCCGTTGGTCAGCACGTTGCCGGTGCAGGCCGAGGTCAGCGCCGTGGCCTGCGTCGAGTTGCCGGAGCTGCAGGTGCCGTTCGAGGCGGTCACCACGTAGTAGTAGGTGGTGTTGCAGGACAGGCCGGTGTTGGAGAACGAGGTGCGTCGCCGAGGTGCCGACCTGGGTGTACGGGTCCGCCGCTCGTGGTCGAGCGCGCAGGATGTTGTACGACGTGGCGCCCGCGGACGCGCGACCCAGCGAGAGGTTGATCTGGCTCTGCGAGGCCGCGGTGGCGCGACAGACCGGTCGGCGCCGCCGGCGGCGTGCAGGGGCCGGCCGCCGGGGTCACCGACAGGCAGGTCGAGGGCGCCGAGGCCGCAGGCCTCGTTGCCGCGACGGGCTGCGCGACGACCTGGTAGTAGTAGGTGAAGCCGTTGGCCACCGCGGTGTCGTTGTACGACGTGCCGGCGACGTCGTTGGCGACCTTGACGAAGCCGGCGTTGCAGCCGCGCCTCGTTGCGGTAGACGTCGTAGACGCCGGTGGAGCCGCTCCAGGAGAGCGCCGCCGAGTTGTTGCCCGGCGTGACGCTGAGGGCCGGCACGGCCGGCGGCGTGCAGCCGCGCGAAGGTGACGTTCGCGCCGGCGTCGGTGGTGCAGGCGATGCCGTGGCGGTTGAAGGCGGCGGAGAGGGCGCCGCCGTGCGGCGTGCCGTCGGCGAGGTTGCCGTCGTCGTCGTCCACGGCGCGCATGGTGCGGCAATAGCGAGCCGGTGACGCAGCCGTTCGAGGTCCAGGTGGTGCCGCTGGCGGTGCAGGCGAAGCGCCGCCGTGGCGGTCGAGCGCGAGAGGTACCAGAGGCGGTCGGCGATGGCCCAGGCCGCGCCGCTAGCCCGGGTTCGGCAGGTCGCGGTTGGCGAGGTCCCAGAGCGCCTCGGAGGAGACGTAGGACTCGCAGTGGCCTTCGCGGCCGCAGGGGCCGCTGTAGTTGGGGCTGCGTGGGGCAGCGGGCAGGTGGTCTGGGTGAAGTTGGCGACCGTCGAGCGGCGTGTTGCGAGGTGTGCTTGGCCCAGTCGATGTCGCGCACGCCGGTGCAGCGAGGTGCAGGCGTCGCCGTAGCCGCCGCAGTTGCGAGGCCAGGAAGCCGGTGCCGACGCAGGAGTTGTGGGTGGCGAGCGCGGCGGTGAAGTCGCCGTAGGTCTCGCCGGTGCCGTTGTCGGGCGACGAGCCGTTGCCGTCGTTGCGTGTCGAGGCCGTGGCCGTACTCGTGGAGCGAGACGCCCGGCGATCTCGCCGGTGTTGCCGCAGCCGCCGCCGGAGCGGAAGAAGTTGATCGTCGAGCCGTTCCAGAAGGCGTTGCAGGTCTGGTTGATGTTGACGTTGGCGGTCAGCTGGGCGTTGAGCCAGGTGTTCGAGGGCAGCCAGCCGCGGCCGACTTCCTTGGCGCGGTTGACGTGGTAGAACTGGGTGCGCGCGGAGTGGGTGTTGCCGGCGCCGCCGGTGCCCGGCGTCGTGCAGTCGGTGCCGGCCGAGGTGCCGAGGGCGATGTCGCCCGCTGGCGTCGGCGGCCTTGGAGATCGCGCCGCAGCTGTCGGTGATGCGCACGTACTGGCCGTTGAGCGTCGTGGTGCCCGTGGTGCCGGAGAAGACGCCGGCCGAGTTGGTGTAGCCGCCGGTGGCGACGTTGGCGAAGGGCAACGGAGCACCGGCTCGGAGGCGTGACTGTCGGTGGGATAGGCGCCGCCGGTCGCCGAGCCGTAGTCGTTGACGTCGCGGAACTCGAGCACTTCGCCGCTCGTCGGCGTCGATCCGCGGCCGCGCCAGGTGCCGACTTGGCCCTCGCGGCGGAAGGTGAACTGCCAGACCAGCGCGAGGCCGCGGCCCTTGCCGAGCCGAAGCCGTCGGCGGCTGCGTCGTCGCTGACGATTGACCGGCAGGAGGCGGAGCGAGCCGGCGTCGACGAAGCGTGTCGCCGACGCTCGAAGCCGCCGACGTAGTCGGCGAGCGACTGCGCGGGCCTGCTGCGCGGTTAGAACTGCGCGCCGGGACCTCGGCGTCGCGAGCCGGCAGGTTCTCGCTGCCGAACTGGATCAGGTTGCCGTTGTTGACGCGGAAGACGACCCGCGCGCCCTCGATCACGCAGGCCGTCGACGCACGACGTCGAAGTCGACGAACCAGACGTGGTCGGCCGGCTGGCCCGAGCGCGCCCTGGTTGAGCCGCAGCTGCGAGGGATCGACGCCCAGCAGCTCCGCGACGCGCGGCAGGAAGGCACGCGCCGCCGACTCCATCGCCGCGAGGTCGACCTGACCGGTCCGGCTGTGGGCGTAGATGGCGTCGACCCGCAAGTCGTTGCCGCGTCCCGGGACCCAGGGGATTCCCGCTCCTTCGGCGTAGCCGATGCGACCGCTGCGCTTGTCGATCTCTCCTTGCCACTCGCCGCTGATGCCCATGCGGAACGCTTCCCAGCCGTTCTGCATCGCCGCGCCGGCAATCGGCCGCACGCTTTCGAAGCCTTCGATCTCGGACAAGATGGAGGTCCGGCTGCTCACCAGCGAACGGCTGGCGAGAGCGGCCTTGCTCTCCTTCGCCGCGACGAACGCGTACGCCGAACCGGCGAAGAGCGTCGCGACCAGGGCCACCGCGAGGGCGGCGAGAGTCAGTCGGCGGGACATGGCTGGTTTCCCCTCCTGAGGGTAACGATCCTGGGATCGTGGGTTCTGGGACAGGCTTCGACTGGGACTCGGTGCACTACAAGTCCCGCGCCAGCCGCAGAAATGCAGTGACCGTCACCGTCTAAGTGATTGAGTGGATGGGGCGACCTTTCAGACATCGGGCGTTGGCTATGCATTGGGTGGATCACTATCTGAGCCGTCGACGCCTCCTCGAGCGGGGTCATGAACTGATCCGGGAGCTGTTCTTGACCCCGCTCGTTGGGACCCGCAAGTGGCGGCTTATACTCACCGCCCCATGGGACATCGATTTCTCGCCCTGGCCACCCTCGGCCTTTCGGCCTGGGCCGTGGCGGAGGCGCAGGAGGTGCCCGCGGCCCGTCCCAACATCGTGCTGGTCACGCTCGACACCACGCGGGCCGATCACCTGGGGACCTGGGGTTGGGACCACGCCCGCACGCCGGTGCTCGACGCGCTGGCGGCGCGCGGCGTTCGCTTCTCCCGCTGCGACACCGCGGCGCCGGTCACCCTCCCCAGCCATTCGACGATACTCACCGGCTTCTATCCGCCGCGACACGGCGTGCGTGACAATGGCACCTTCGCTCTCGCCGAAACGTTCGAGACCGTACCTGAGCGCCTGCGCACCGCCGGCTATGACACCGCCGCGGTGGTGTCGGCGGTCGTGCTGCAACGGCGCCACGGGCTCGATCAGGGGTTCCGCATCTACGACGACGATCTCGGGGTGGGCTACGCCGCCGGCACCGAGGTCGGCGAGCGCCCAGCCGAGGCCACCACCGCCGCAGCCCTGGCGGCGATGGCACAGCTGCGCTCGCCCTTCATGCTCTGGGTGCACTACTTCGACCCCCACGAGGAGTACCGAGCGCCGACCCTATGGACCGACGGCGCGCGCGGGCCACACCGCCTCTACGACGCCGAGATCGCCTTCATGGACCAGGCGATCGGCAAGCTGCTCGCCGCCCTGCCGGAGCAAACCGTCGTCGCGGTGGTCGGGGATCACGGCGAGATGCTCGGTGACCACGGCGAAACCTCGCACGGCCTGCTGCTCGCGGCCGGAGCGCGGCGCGTGCCGCTGTTGCTGGCCGGCCCGGGCGTGCCGGCCAAGGCAGTCGACGATTGCCTGGTGCGCACCGCCGATCTCGCGCCCACGCTGCTCGAGCTGGCGGGCGCCCCCGTCCCGGCGGGACTCGACGGAGCCTCGCTGCTTCCGCTGCCGTCGCGCGGCGGCAACTGTGCGCGCTCGAGCTACAGCGAGAGCTTCCTGCCCTTCTTCGCCTACAAGTGGTATCCGCTGCGCTCGGTCTCCGACGGCCAGTTCCTCTACTTGCAGGCGCCGCGGCCGAGCCTCTTCCGCATCGCGAGCGATGCCGAGGAGGCTCACGACCTGCTGGTCGAGCATCCCGAGGCGGGAGCGAAGTGGCAGGAGCGCCTGCGCGCCGTGCTCGCCACGGCCGGAGAGCCACTGGAGCCCGACATGCGGGCGGAGAATCTGCTCGACGCCGAAACCCGCGCCCAGCTCGAGAGCCTGGGCTATCTCGCCGGCGGCGGTGGCGGCGCGGTGAGCGCTGCGCTCCCGGATCCGCGACGCATGACGGCGGTGGCGCTCGCGCTCCATCAGGCGGCGCGCGACATCCAGCAGGACCGCTGTCCCGAGGCGCTGCCGAAGCTGCAGGAGATCGTGCGCGGCGATCCGCACAACTTTCCCGCCTTGACGCTGGCCGGTGAATGCCTGCGCGCCGCCGGGCGCGAGGCGGATGCCTATGCCCTCTTCGTGCGTGCCAGCAAGGAGAACGAGCTTTCGGCGGTGCCGATCGCCAACGCCGCCGGCTCGCTGATCAAGCTCGGCCGCCGCGCCGAAGCGGAGAAAGAGTACCGTCGCGCACTCGCGCTCGACCCGACGCTCCCCGAGGCGGCCTCGAACCTGGCCCGTCTCGAGCGTGAGCGCGGCGACGCCACCGCGGCGCTTGCCACGCTCGAGAAGGCGCTCGCCGCCGGCGGCCGCGCGCCGCAGCTCTACCTCGAGCGCGGCACCGCGCTCGCCGAGGCCGGCCGGCTCGAGGAGGCGCTGCGCGACTTTCGTGAGGCGGCGCGCCGCGATCCGCAAGACACCGTAGCGCTCGAGAACGCAGCGCGCGCGGCCTATCATCTCGGCCGCGTCCGCGAGGCGGCGCAGATCTACGAATCCGCGCTGCGCCTCGCCGAGCGGCGTAGCGATCTCTGGAAGACCCTGGGCGCGATCTACCTCTTCGAGCTCGAGCAGCGCGCCGACGCCGAGCGCTGCTTCCGCAGGGCGCTCGCATTCGAAACCGATCCGCAGACGCGGGCCGAGCTGGAGGAGTTGCTGGCCGGAAAATAGGGCGGGGCTACTCGATCCCGTCGGTACCGACGCCGCAAACCAACGCGCAGGTTTCCCGCGGCGCCCCTTCGATCTTGCCCGCCCGCAGCGCCGCGACCGCCGCGGCTCCCGAGAGCTCCGCTGCCACACCGCACTCCCGCCAGAGCCAGCGCGCCGCATCGCGCATCTCGTCGTCGCTCACCAGCACGATCTCGTCCACGTGGTTCTCGACCAGATAGAAGTTCAGCGGCGCGCTCTGGCGCGGCGCGAGAGTGAGCGCCGCGGTGGTGATCTCGGACAGCTCGACGACGCGGCCGGCCTTTCGGCTGGCATGGAGCGTGGGGGCGCCCTCCGGCTCCACGCCGACCACGCGCACACCTGGCCGGCGGCTCTTGACGGCGAGCGCCACCCCGCCGATCAAGCCGGCGCCGCCAATCGCCACCACCACCAGCTCGCAGGCCGGCTGATCGTCGAGGATCTCGAGTCCCAAGGTGCCCTGACCGGCGACGATCGCGGAGTCGGCGAACGGATGCAGATACGGGCGACCGCTTTCCTCCGCGAAAGCGAGCGCGGCACGATGGGCGTCGTCCCAGACGTCGCCCCGCCGCTCGACGTTGGCGCCCCAGCGCTCGATGGCGCGCTGCTTCTCTTCGGAGGTGCGGCCCGGGAGAAACACCGTGGTCGGCACTCTCGCGCGCCAGCCGGCGTACGCGACGGCGATGCCGTGGTTACCACCCGAGGCGGTCACCAGACCGCGCCGCGCGAGCTCGGGATCGAGCGAGCGCACCTTGTTCGAGGCGCCGCGCGCCTTGAAGGAGCCGGTAACCTGAAGGTTCTCTAGCTTGAGAGCGAGCTCTACACCCGCCACCGGTGCAAGGAGCGGCGCCGCTCGAATGAGAGGCGTGCGCCGGACCCAGCCGGCGATGCGCGCCGCCGCCGCCTCGACCTCGGCGAGCGACGGCGCGCTGGTGACGATCACTGGCCGCTGCCACCACCCGCCGACCACGGCGGCGTGATGCCGTTCATGCGCGCGTAGGCGATGGACTGGCCGAGGTGCTCCTGGGTGTGACCGGCGACGGTGATGAGGAGTCCGCGCTGGGTGGTCTCGGCCCACGGCAGCTTGACCTGCTTGTCGAGGTCGGCGTCCGGCATCTTGCGAACGGTGTCGCGGGTGAAGTCGTAGGACTTCTTGAGCTCGGCGACCAGTTTCGCCTTGTCGGTTTCCTTCGCGAGATCGGCGGGCGCCGCGGCCGGCTTGGCGCCGGCGAAGCCGAGCAGGAAGTAGTTGCCGCCGGCGATGTGGGCGACGACCTCGGCGAACGAGCGCACGCCGGGCGCCGGGCGCCAGCCGTACTTGTCGGCGGGAACGGCCTCGGCGAGCTGCACTACTTTGCCGGCCGCGTCGTCGAGCGAGGCCAGGAGGTCGGCGCGAAAGCCGGTGGGCGCCGGCGCGTCGGCGGCGGCGAGGGCTCCGGCGACCAGACCCAGGGCGAGAGTCAGCACAGTGACAGTGCGTCGCATGTTGCGTCTCCTTTCATGTCGTGGCCGCGCCGCTTCTCCGTCGGCGCGGTGGAAGGCGAGTGGCTAGTCTATGCTCGGCCGACCCGCAGGTGGATCGGCCAGCGCAAGCGCCGCGAGCGCTCGGGATCGCCCCAAACCGCCAAGAGCTCCGGCCGCAGCCCGGCCACCGCATCCTCGCCGGTGCGCCGGCGGTAGGCGCTCGTCGCCGACCAGGTGGCGAGATATCCCAGCAGTCGTTCGACATCCCAATCGGCTTCGTAGAAGAAAGGACCGACGGCGATCTCTTCGAAGGGAAAGGGCAGCGTGGCGTAGAGCTCCTCCACCCAGCGCCGCTCGGGCGGCCAGTCCGCGCCGACCCGGGCGCGAAATCGCAGGAGGACTTCGAGCACTGGAGTGTCGGTCTCGAGATGGTGATACGTCCACAGCGCCACCACGCCGCGAGGCCGCAGGACCCGCCGGACTTCGCCGTAGAAGGTCTCGAAATCGAACCAGTGGACGGCCTGCGCCACGGTCACCAGATCCGCCGTGCCGGGGGCGATGCCCGAACGGTCGGCCGGAGCCTGGCGGTACTCGATGCGTGGGTGCTGCACCGCGCGCTCCAACTGCTCGGCTGAGAGATCGGTCGCCACCACGTGCGCGAAACGCTCGGCGAGCGGCAGCGCCGCCTGGCCGTTGCCGGTGGCGCAATCCCACGCCAGGTCGCGCGCCGGCGCCACGGACGCCAGGGCGTCGAAGAGCTCCGGCGGATAGCCGGGGCGCGAGCGTGCGTACCCCGAGGCGACGTCTGAGAAATGGTCCTTGAAGGTCATGTCGGACGTTCCTACCACAGCAACCGCCCCCCAGATCCTTCGCTCCGCTCAGGATGACAATGTGGGGCTGGATGATCCGACTGTCATCCTGAGCGCAGCGAAGGATCTGGGCGGGGGCTGAACCAGAATCTGACCGCGCTATCCTCACTTCGGGATGAGCGAGTACTTCGAGGTTCTCTGTCCCTGGTGCGGCGAACAGCTCGAGCTCGATCTGCAGCCGGAGGATCTCGGCACGCTGGTGCAGGACTGCGACGTCTGCTGCAACCCGTGCGAGGTCACCGTGCGCCGCGACGAGTGGGGCGACGCTCAGGTAACGATCGAGCGCGCGCAATAGACGGCGTCGGCCGCCGATCTCGTCCGCCACGATGAAGATCCCGCTTCCCGACGTCGCGGTACATCTGATGGTCGCGGCGCTGTGCGGCCTCACGGTCGGAGTCGAGCGCGAGTGGTCCGCGCGCGAACGCAAACGGCCGCCGGAGTTCGCCGGCGTGCGCACGTTTCTGCTGCTCGGACTCCTCGGCGGGCTCGGGGGCGAGCTGCAGCGCAGCGGCTGGACCGTCCTCGCCCTTACCCTCTTGATCGCGGCGGTCGGCTTGGTGGTGGCCTCCTACGTCGCCACCGCGAATCGCCAGGAGCCCGACGCGACGACCGAGGTGGCCGCGCTGGTCGTAATCGCCGCCGGCGCACTGGCCGGCAACGGGCGTTTGGCGCTCGCCTCGGGGATCGCCGCCACCGTCGCCCTGGTGCTGATCGAAAAGGGCCGCATCCACGATCTCGTCCACGGCCTACGCTCGGTGGAGATCGAGGCGGGCGTTCGCTTTGCGGTCCTCGCCATGGTGGTCCTGCCGCTGCTGCCGACCGGGCCCTACGGTCCGGAGCCCGGTTTCCGGCCGCGCGAGCTATGGATCCTGGTGCTGCTCTTCTCGGGCCTGTCGTTCGCCGGCTACATCGGACTGAGGGTCGCGGGTGCGGGGCGCGGGTACATGCTCTCGGGATTGTTCGGCGGCCTCATCTCGTCGACCGCGGTGACGCTCTCGTTCGCGCGCCAGAGCCGTGAGGAGAAAACGCTCGCCGGACCCCTGGCCTCGGGAGTCCTCGCTGCCTGCACGGTGCTCTTCATCCGCGTTGCCGTCCTTTGCGCTGTCCTGCGGCGCGATCTGGCGTGGCGCGCGCTCGCCTTCTTCGCGCTGCCGCTCCTGGTTGGCGCCGCCACGGTGTGGCTGGCGCACGGCCGCGGCGCCAAGGGCGATGGCGAGGCCGAGCTGCCGAAGAATCCGCTCGGCTTGGGCGCTGCGTTGCAAATGGCGCTCCTCTTCCAGGTCGTGCTCTACGCCGTCGCCTGGGTGAAGCGCCGTTTCGCCGAGCGTGCGCTCTACGGCACGGCAGCGGTGCTCGGTCTCACCGATCTCGATGCCCTGACTTTTTCCATGGCGCGCTCGACGGAGACCGCAGCGGCGGCCGCGGCGCGCGCCTTGACCATCGGCATCCTGGCCAACACCTTGCTCAAGCTCGGCGTGGCGGTGTCGGTGGGATCGCCGGAGTTCCGCCGGCGCGCCGGCCTCGGTCTCGCCGCGATCGCGGTGGCGCTCGCCGCGAGCCTGGCCATCCTCTGGCGGCGGATAAACTAGCCGCCCTTGAGCGCGGCCGAGCCCACGTTTTCCAACCTGCGCGCCTTCGTCGACCAGTTGCGGCGCGACCGCGACCTGGCGGTGGTCGAGGCGCCGGTCTCGGCTCGTCTAGAGGCCGCCGAGATCCATCGCCGCGTCATCGCCGCCGGCGGTCCGGCGCTGCTCTTCACCCGCGTCGACGGCGCCGAGCTGCCCCTGGTCACCAATCTCTTCGGCACCGCCCGGCGCGCCGAGCTGGCGTTCGGCCGTCGGCCGCGGCAGTTGATCGAGCGCCTGGTCGGCTTGCCGAGAGCTCGCTGCCGCCGAGCGCCGGCAGGCTTGTGGCGGGCGCGCGATCTCCTCGGCGCCTTGATGCGGGTCGGCACGCGCCAGGGCCGAACCGGCGCCGTGCGCGAGATCGAAACCGACTGACGTGCGTCTCGACCGACTGCCCGTCATCACCTGCTGGCCGGAAGACGGCGGGCCGTTCCTCACCCTGCCGCTGGTCTATACCGAGCACCCGGAGTCGAAGCCACCGGGCGCTACAACCTCGCCATCTACCGCATGCAGGTGCACGGCCGCGCGCTCGACCGGCATGCACTGGCAGATCGGCAAGGGCGGCGGCTTCCACTACGCCGCCGCCGAGGCGCGCGGCGAGGACCTGCCGGTGACGGTGTTTCTCGGCGGACCGCCCGCGCTCATCCTCGCCGCGATCGCGCCGCTGCCCGAGAACGTGCCGGAGCTCGTGCTCGCCTCGCTGCTCGCCGGCGAGAAGCTGCGCGCTCTGCGGCGGTCCCGGGCCGCACCCACTGATCGCGGAAGCCGAGATCGCGCTGGTCGGCCGGGTGCCGGCCAAGGTCCGGCGGCCGGAGGGGCCCTTCGGCGATCACTACGGGTACTACTCGCTGCGCCCACGACTATCCGGTGTTCGAGATCTCGCACCTCTGCCGCCGCCGCGACGCGATCTATCCCGCCACCGTGGTCGGCAAGCCGCGGCAGGAGGACTTCTACATCGGCGACCTGCTGCAGGAGCTGCTGTCGCCGCTCTTCCCGCTGGTGATGCCCGGCGTGCGCGACCTGTGGTCCTACGGCGAGACCGGCTATCACTCGCTCGCCGCCGCGGTGGTGCGCGAGCGCTACCGGCGCGAGGCCATGACCTCGGCGTTCCGCATCCTCGGCGAGGGCCAGCTGGCGCTCACCAAGTTTCTGCTGGTGCTCGACCGCCCGGTCGACCTGCGCGACTTCAGAGCGACGCTCGTCCACCTCCTGGAGCGCACCCAGCCGGAAAGCGATCTCTTCGTGGTCTCCAACCTGTCGATGGATACCCTCGACTACACCGGACCGCGCGTCAACGAAGGTTCCAAGGGTGTGTGGCTCGGGCTCGGCGATCCGGTGCGCGAGCTGCCGAGGGAGTTCCGCCCGCGCATCGAGCCGCCTCCCGAGGTCACCTCGGTGGCGGTGTTCTGCCCGGGCTGTCTCGTGGTCGGCGGCCCGCCAGCGAGTACGCGGCCGGGTTTCGCCGCCCAGATCGCGGCCCATCCCGCCTTCGCCGAGTGGCCGCTGCTGGTGATCAGCGACGAACCCCAACGGGCGGCGCGCAGCCCGATGAACTTCCTCTGGACCACGTTCACCCGCTTCGAGCCCGCCGCCGACATCCACGCCGCCAAGCAGACCGTGGTGCGCAACCACGTTGCCCTCTCGCCGCCATCGCCATCGACGCGCGCCTCAAGCCGGGATTCCCGGCCGAGCTCTTCTGCGATGAGACAACGGCGGCCAAAGTCACCGCGCGCTGGAAGGAATACTTTCCGGACGGTGGCGTCGAGATGGGAGACTCGCGGAGCGCCCACCTGGAGTGAAAGTCAGGTCGCGATAGCCCGCCGGCGTCATGCCAGTGGCGCGCTTGAACTCGCGTGTGCAGTGACTCTGGTCGAAGTATCCCGCTGCCAGCGCAAGCTCCGCGATCGACTGGCTGCCGGCCGCCAGCTCGCGCAACAGGAACTCGACGCGCAGGCCGCGCACGTAGTCGCCGATCGTCTTGCCGGTGGCTTTGCGGAAGGATCTCGACAGGCGGCCCGGGTGGACGTTCATCGACAACGCGAGCTCATTGAGCCGCAGCGACAGGTGGAACTCGGCGCGCAACCGGTCGATGAGCCCGTTCATCCACAGCGGCCTGCCGCACTCAGGCGAGGCGCAGCGCGCCGCCGAGGCCAAGAGCTCCGCGGCGAGCCCTTCGATCACCAGCAGCGAGCATGGCCGCAGGGTGCGGAACTCGTGCAGCAGCCGGGTGGCGGCGGGGCGTGAGCCTTCGTCGAGCTCTACCGGGCTCGGCGGAGGATCGCTGTGCTCGGTGGAGGCGCTCGATCCAGCGCGGCCCCACGACGACGGTGAAGCAGCGAGTGCCGCCGCCGAGATAGACCGCGTGCTCTACGCCTGCGGGATGGTAGTGCCCCAGCCAGGGAGATTGCTCGTAGCGCTTGGTGGCTCCCGCCCAGGCCATCTCGCCGCGCAGCAGAAACGAGAAGTGGGCAAGGTCGTGGCGGTGGCGAGGGAACGCGACCGGCGCCCTGGTCGCCAGCTCGTAGACATCGAGCTCGAGGCCATGTAGATGATTGCGGACCGCCACCCCCTGCGCGGCGAGCATGTCGAGTGAGACCAGTGGCACGTGGGATGCGCGTGAAGGCATCGACACTCCAGACTGGCGGCCGTCGCCGCCTGTCATGGATACGCAGCCGACGGTCGCTGGTTGCGATAGCCTTAGCCTTCGTTTCGAGGAGGCCGTGCCATGGATCTCAAGTACTTGGACGATGCCGTGCCCAAGGTGGTCGACGAGTGGCATTCGCCCATCCTCGGCCAGACGATGCCGATCGTCACCTACGGGCACTTCGGTCATCCGCTGCTGCTCTTCCCTACCGCGGCGGCCGATTTCCTCGAGAACGAGCGCTTTTTCCTGGTCAAGGCAGTCGAGCCGCAGATCCTGCAGGGGAAAGTGCGCGTCTTCTCCATCAACTCGATCAACAGCCAGGCCTGGATGGACAAGAACATCCCGGTGCCGGAGCAAGCGCGCCGCCAGGCGCTCTATGCCCGTTACATCGAAGAAGAGGTGGTGCCGTACATCCGGCACGCCTGCCGCACGCCGGACATCCGGGTGACGACCTCGGGGGCTTCCTTCGGCGGCTTCCACGCCATGAACACGCTGTGCCGGCGGCCCGATCTCTTCGACTCGGTCATCGCCATGTCCGGCTTCTACGACCTGGCGCCCGACTACTTCCACGGCTACAGCGACGACAACTGTTATTTCAACAATCCGGCTTGGTACGTGCCCAACATCTCCGGCCACTCGCTCGAGTTGCTCCAGCAGTCCTGCCGCATCCACATCCTCACCGGCCAGGGCGCCTACGAGGCCCCCGACGCCTCGCGCCGCTTTAGCGAGACCCTCAACCGGCGCGGCATTCCCCACCTGCTCGAGGTCTGGGGTCACGACGTCAACCACGACTGGCCGTGGTGGCGGAAGATGCTGCCCTACTCGATCGAGAAGATGGGCTGGTGAGTCGCTGCGTCTGATACCCGTCCCCTGGACGGCCGACCCCTTTCCGGCGTACAAACGGGTCGGAGGTCGTTGTAATGGATCGACGCCGTAGCTTCGCAGCGCTCGCTTTTTCCTCGCTCGTCTACTTAGCCACTCGCGCCGGCGCACAGCAACTGCCGCTCTGGGAGCGCATCGGCCCCGAAGGCGGCTCGATCTGCGCACTCCAATCGGCGCCTTCGAAGCCCGCGGTGGTGTACGCCGGCGGTGCGGAGGGCGGCCTCTATCGCAGTCTCGACCGCGGGCTCACCTGGAGCTTTGCCGGCCGAGATCTGCCGCCCTATCCGTACTGCTCGCTGGCCGTCGATGCCCGGGATCCGTCGCGGGTCTGGGCCTTGACCGGTGGGCTGCTCTTCGTGAGCTCGGACGGCGGCCGGCACTGGCTGCCGTTGGATACCCCGCCCGGCGACGAGTTCGGAGTGGTGGCCCACCCTCGCAGGGCGATGCAGATCTACCTCCATGGCAACTCGGGTGCCTTTTCCTCGACCGACGGCGGCGTGACCTGGAAGGGGCCCATGCGCGGTCTTCCGTTCTACGTCGGCCAACTGGTCTTCGACACCGCGGACCCCAGCCACGTCTTCGCGCTCGACGATGGTCGGCTGTTGCGCTCGCTCGACGGCGGACGCCGTTGGCACTCGCCCGCCGGCGACCTGCCGGAATCATTCGGTATTCCGCTCACCCTGGCGATCGATCCGCGCGACGGCGACACGGTGTACCTGGCTTCGACCTCGGGCCGTTTGCTGCGCAGCCAGGACCTGGGCGAGACGTTCCGGCCAACGAGCCTGCCCGGCGCGGTCTCGGTGCGCTCGCTCGCGGCGAGTGGACGCCACCTCTTCGTGGGCAGCTCCTCGGGCCTGTGGGTGAGCCACGACCATGGCCGTAGCTTCGCGCCCGGAGCGCGCCGGCTCGCGAACCGGTCGGTGGCCGACGTGACCGCGCTCCCCTTCGGCATCCTGGTGTCGACCGAGCTCGGCATCCAACGCTCGCCCGACAACGGCGCCACCTTCGCAGCGTCGCAGCGCGGGCTGCGTGCCCGCTCCTGGCTACAGCTCGAGATCGATCCCGAGCATCCCGATGACCGGTACGCGCTCGATCGGTTCGAACAGATACTGCGCAGCGAGGACGGCGGCCATTCGTGGAGCCGCGCCGTGCGGCTCGCTCCCGCCGGCGAGCTTCTGCTAGCGCCCTCGTCCCTGGCGCTCGATCCCCTGGAGTCGAGTCTCTACGCGAACTACGCGACGATGACCAACGGCGGAGCCCTGGCGCGAACCGAAGACGGCGGCAGGAGCTGGGATGCGCTCGGTGACTTCGGCTGCTTCCTGCCCTTCACCGTCTTTCCCGACGCGCCCCGCGATCGGCTCTTCGTCACCGGCGGCTACCTGATCGGCGCCTGTGGCCTGCAGCCCAACGCCTGCGCGATCTTTCGCAGCCTCGACGACGGAGCGAGCTGGGGCTGCGCCAAGAGCCTGGTGCCCGGCACCCTCCTCGCCGTCCATCCGCCGAGCGGCGATCTCTACGCCCGTACCGGCGACGGACTGCTGCGCTCGGAGGACTGGGGCGACCACTGGTCGCCTGTGACTGCCTGGAATCCTGTCGCCCTCAGCATCTCGAGTGCCGACCCCAACGTCTTCTTCGGGCTCATGGAAGTCGGCGAGCTGCCCTACCGGGTCGACATCAGCACCGACCGGGGCCACACCTGGAAACCCTTCGCCGACAACGTCCCGGGCGACCTTTATCCCGATCCCTTCGACGCCGGCCGGGTCTACGCCCTCACTCCCCACCAGCTCTTCGTCAGTGACGGAGGTGGGTGGGAGCTCGTCGGCTCGGGCGTTCTGGAGGGAGTCTTCATCGACCTCGCCTTCGACCCGCGCGACCCCGGTGTGATCTACGCCGCATCGAGCGGCGGCGGCCTGCTGCGCCTGCGACTCGAGCGCTGACTCGCGCTTGACGCTCGCCGCGGCGCCCGTGATACTCCGCGCGCCGTCATGAGCGAACGCAAGATCAAACCCATCGGGCTGGCGTTGGGCCTCGCCGCCTTCGCGGTGATCGCCTTCTCGCCGACACCGCTGCAGAGCTTCGGCGAGTACGGCAACCGCCCGGCGCACGCCGCGGCCGTGGTGGCGCTGATGGCGCTCTGGTGGCTCACCGAGGCGGTGCCGATCTACTGGACTGCCTGCGTGCCGCTGGTTCTCTTCCCCGCGCTCGGCGTGTTCGCGGGCGGCCGGGCAGAGAACCTGCGCGCCGCGGCGGCGCCCTATGTCGATCCCTACATCTTTCTCTTCGCCGGCGGCATGGCGATCGCCGCGGCGATGCAGCAGTGGAACCTCCACCGCCGCATCGCCCTCGGCGTGATGGACAAGATCGGCGCCGAGCCGCCGCGGCTGCTGGCCGGCTTCCTCGCCGCCACCGCTTTCATCTCGCTGTGGATCTCGAACACCGCCACCGCGGCGATGATGCTTCCCATCGGCCTGGCGCTCATGGTCCAGCTCGAAAGCCAGGTCGGCCGGCGGCTGCCGCACTACGGCATGGCGATCATGCTGGCGATCGCCTACGGCTCCAACATCGGCGGCATCGGCACCAAGATCGGCACGGCGCCGAACGCCCAGTTCGCGGGTTTCCTCGATCGGCTCGGAACGCCGATTTCGTTTCTCCAGTTCATGGTGGTGGGGCTGCCGTTCGTCCTGATGTTTCTGCCGCTCGCGTGGTGGGTGCTGTGGCGCATCGGCCGGCGCGAGGAGCTGGCCGGGGATCTCGGCGGCGAAACGCTGCAGCGCGAGATCAAGAAGCTCGGCGCCATGCGCCGCGGCGAGGCGGTCGTGCTCGGCGTGTTTCTGCTCACTGCGGCCCTCTGGGTCTGCGCCAAGCCGCTCACCGACCAACTCCAAGGGCGATTCGGCAAGGGCTTCGGCTCGGCCCACGTCGAGGGCGGGATCGCCGTCGCCGCGGCGCTCACCCTGCTGGTCCTGGTGAGCGGCGGCGAGCGGGTCCTTCGTCCGCGCTCCTTGAGACCGTGCCCTGGGAGACCTTGCTCCTGCTCGGCGGCGGATTCGCGATGGCCGCGGCGGTGCAGAAGAGCGGGCTCTCGCTGTGGGCGGGCGAGCAGCTGGCCGGTGCGCGGCATGCCACCCTTTCAACAGGTGCTCCTGGCGAGCGTGGTGACGGTCGCCATCTCGGCGATCGCCTCGAACACCGCCACCATCGCCATCATGCTGGTGGTGCTGCGCGACGCGGCGGCGCCCGAGGCGCTCACCACCGTGCTCTTCGCCTCGACCATCGCCGCTTCCTGCGATTTCGCCCTGCCCGCCGGCACGCCGCCCAACGCCATCGTCTTCGGCTGCGGCTACGTCACCATCCCGCGCATGGCGCGCACCGGAGTGGTGCTCGATCTGGCGGCGGCGCTCCTGGCCGCCGTCTGGTGCTGGCTGGTCGTCGACCGGGTGCTCTAGGGCTCGGCACCGCGAGCCCTCTGTTACACTGCCGGCGCAGCCGGACATTCATCAGGGAGAGTGCGGGTTTGACACCGCCCGACGACGAACACCCGCAGGACGGCGATCCACCAGCGCCGCCCGACGGCGTTCCTGCGGCCGATCCCGACACGCTCCTCCACGGCGGCCCGTCGCCGTCGACGCGGGCCACCGCCACCGCGCCCTCCAGCAGCACGCGGCCGCAGACCGGACCCCGGCCGACCGGCCGGCGCAGTCGCCCCGATACCCTCGGCCGCCAGGCACCGCCGATGTTTTCTCCCGGGCAAGTGCTCGGCGGGCGCTATTCCGTGGTGCGCTTCCTCGCCAAGGGCGGCATGGGCGAGGTCTACGAGGTCGACGACGCCGATCTCGGCGAGCGGGTGGCGCTGAAGACCTTGCGTCCCAAGGCCGGCCGCGACGAGGTTTCTGAGCAGCGGTTCAAGCGCGAGATCACCCTGCAGCGCAAGATCGCGCACCCCAACGTGTGCCGCATCTTCGACCTCGGCTGGCATTCCGCCGAGAGCGGCGACGACATTCTCTTCCTCACCATGGAGTTGGTCGAGGGACGCACGCTGTCCTCGCGCCTGCGCCGTCAAGGACCGCTCTCGCCCAGCGACGCCTTGCCCCTCATCCGGCAGATGGCCGGCGGACTCCAAGCGGCGCACGAAGCCGGAATCATCCATCGCGATTTCAAGAGCGCCAACGTCATGCTGGTCGAGGGCAAGGTCGGCGAGACCCCCCGCGTGGTGATCACCGACTTCGGCATCGCGCGGCTCGCCGAAGGCGACGAGGGCGGCGCGGTGACCATGGCCGGCGAGATCATCGGCACGCCGGCCTACATGGCGCCGGAGCAGGTGCAAGGCGGCAACATCACCTCGGCGGTCGATATCTATGCCCTCGGCGTGGTGATCTACGAAATGTTGACCGGCAGGATGCCCTTCCAGGGCGACTCGCCGTTCACCACCGCCGTCAAACGGTTGACCGAGGATCCAGAGGCGCCGCGCCTGCACGCCCCGCATCTCGAGCCACGCTGGGAAGAGACCATCCTGCGCTGCCTCGAGCGCGAGGCGCGCGAGCGTTTCGCCAACGCCGACGATGTCGTCCGCGCTCTGGGCGGCGATCCGGTGACTCTGGGCCACCGCGCCGCGGTGCGGGCCCGGCGGCGACGGCGCCTCGGTCTGGTGGCGGCCGGTCTGTTCGCCGTCGCCGTGGGCATCGGCGTCTATCAGCTCGGCCGGCGCGGCGCGCCGGCCGGCGGCGTCACCATGCGGCGCTCGGTGGCGGTGCTCGGCTTCAAGAATCTGTCGCCAGATCCCGAGACCGCCTGGCTGCCGACCGCGTTCTCCGAGATGCTGGGCTCCGAGCTCGCCGCCGGCGGCGTACTGCGCTTGATTCCCGGCGAGAGCGTGACCCGTGTCAAGCAGGAGCTCGGCCTGGGTGAAGCCGACTCGCTCTCAGCGGAGACCCTGACGCGTCTCCGCCAGCGGCTGGGCGCCGACGCCGTGGTCTCCGGCAGCTGTCTGGCGCTGGGCGACAAGGGCGCGCGCAAGCTGCGCGTGGATTTGCGCCTGCAAGATACCCAGACCGGCGAAACCCTCCAACCCGTAGTCGAGGAGGGCAACGAGCAGGGGTTGCTCGACCTGGTCGCTCGCGCCGGCACCAGGCTGCGCCGCGAGCTGGGCGGCGGAGAGCTGACCGAGCAGGAAAAGGCGGAGGTGGCGACCGTCCAGCCGCCGGAGTCGCTGCGCCGGCTCTACGCCGAGGGCCTCGAGAAACTGCGCCGCGGCGACGCGCTGGGCGCCCGGCCGCTGCTCGAGCAAGCCGTCGCGCTGCAGCCGGACTATCCACTCGCCCACGCCGCGCTCGCCGACGCCTGGTCGAGCCTGGGCTACGACAATCGCGCCGCGAGCGAAGCGGCGCGTGCATTCGCGCTGCGCTCCAGCCTGCCGGACGCCCAGCGCCTCGCGGTCGAGGGCGCGCATTACCGCGCGGCGCGCGATTTCGAGCGTGCGATCGCGGCGTTTCAGGAGCTCGCCACGCGCTATCCGGACGATCTCGAGGCCGGCCTGCGTCTCGCCTCTGTGCAGGTGGCGGCCGGGCGCGGACGCGAGGCGCTGGCGACGCTCGAGGCGATGCGCCAACTGCCGCCGCCGGCCGGTACCGACCCGCGCATCGAGCTCGGCGCCGCGGACGCCGCCGAGTCGGTCTCGGACTTCAGCGCGGCGCGCGACGCCGCCCGCCGCGCCGCCGAGCTGGCCCAGGCCAGCCAGAGCCGCCCGCTGCTCGCCGAGGCACGGCTCAAGGAGGGCTGGGCGCTGCGCAACCTCGGCGAGCGCGTGACGGCGCAGACGGCGATCGACGAAGCACGTGCCCTCTATGCCACCTCCGGTGACCGCCGCGGCGAAGCACAGGCGGTGACGCTGCTCGCCGTCCTGTTGCGCGATCAAGGCGACGCCCGCGGCGCCGCGGTGTTCGACGAGCAGTCGCTGGCGGTTTTCCGCGAGACCGGCAATCAGCGGAGCGTCGCCTGGGCGCTGAACAACATCGCCAAGGATCTGAGCCTGCAGGGCGCGCTCGTCGAGGCCGGCGAACGCTACAACGAAGCCCTGGCCGTGGTGCGCGACATCGACGACCGGCCGGGCCTCTCGCGCCAGCTCAACAATCTGGCCGAGCTCGAGGCGCTGCGCGGCGATCTGGCCGCGGCGCGCGCGCACTTCGGCGAAGCGCTCGCGCTGTGCCGCGAGCTCGGCGACCGGCGTGTCTGCGCCGACGTACTGCGCGGCGATGGCGATGCGCTGCTCGAGCAGGGGGAGCTCCAAGCGGCGCGCGCGCGTTATCAGGAGTCGCTCGCCATCGCCCGCGACATCGCCCACAAGCGCTACATCGCGCTCGCCGTCTACGGTCTCGCCGAAGCCGATTTCCAGGCCGGCGATCTCGCCGCCTCGCGGAGCGGTCACCAGGAGGCCGAGCAGTTGCGCCAGGAGCTCGGCGAGGCGCGTCACCTCGCCTCTTCGCGACTGGCGCTCGGCGCCATCGACCTCGAAGAGGGCCGGCCGGCCGAGGCCGAGCGGCGGGCGCGCGAGGCACTTTCGCTGCTCGCCGGCCAGGCTTCGCCCGATCTCGAGGCCCAGGGCCAGTGGCTCCTGGCGCGGGCCGTGCTCGCCGCGGGACAGCCGGCGGCCGAACCGCTCACCGCGCTGCGTCGTTTGAGCGAGGTGTCGCAGAATCCGCGCCTGGCGGTGACCGGCGCGCTCGCCGCCGCGGCCGCCACCACCCAGGCCGGCGCTCCCGCGCCTGAAGTCGGCGCCGCGCGCAGCACCCTCGAGCGCGCCGTCGCCCGCACTCGCGAGCGCGGCTTCGCGCTCGCGACGCTCGATCTCGAAATCGCCCTGGCGCGGCTCGACGCGCAGTCGGGCAGCCGCGACCGCGCCCGGCAGCGGCTGGCCGAGGTCGAGCGCGAAGCCAAACGGCGTGGTGTGGGTCTCTATGCCAGTCGCGCCGCCGCCATGGCTGCGGCCCTGTAGACTCATCGCCCTGCGACCCAACTCGCCGACGTCAAGGAGACGCTGATGAACCTTGTCCGCCGCGGCCTCATATTCGCCGTCACGCTGCTGACCGTCGCCGCCGCGCTGGCGGCCGCCGAACCGGAGAATCCGTTCAAGGACCTCAAGTTCCGTCTCGCCGGGCCGGCAGTGGGCGGTCGCACCGCGCGCGCCGTCGGCGTGCCGGGGAATCCGCTCGTGTTCTACGTCGCCACCGCCGGCGGCGGCGTCTGGAAATCCAACGACGGCGGCGCGTCGTTCAAGCCGATCTTCGACGATCAGCCGACGTCATCGATCGGCTCGGTGGCGCGTCGCGCCGGCCGATCCCAACGTGGTCTACGTCGGCTCCGGCGAGGCCAACATCCGCGGCAACGTGGCGCCGGGCGACGGCATCTTCAAGTCGACCGACGGCGGCAAGATCGTGGAACCACGTCTGGAAGCAGGTCGGCCAGATCGGCACCATGGCGGTCGCATCCCACCGACCCCGACATCGCGTTCGCGGCGGTGCTCGGCCACGCCTTCGGGCCCAATCCCGAGCGCGGCGTCTACCGCACGAAGGACGGCGGCAAGACCTGGCAGCAGGTGCTCAACAAGGACGAGGACACCGGCGCCTCGGACGTCACGTTCGATCCCAACAATCCGCGACATGCTCTTCGCCGGCTTCTGGCAGGCCCGCCGCCAGCCTTGGGAGCATGACCAGCGGCGGCCCCGGCTGCGGCCTCTACCAGTCGCGCGACGGCGGCGACACCTGGAAGCAACTCACCGGCGGCGGGCTGCCGGGCGGCATCTGGGGCAAGGTGGGTGTGCGCGTGGCGCCCTCGGACTCGCGGCGCGTCTACGCCCTCATCGAAGCCGCGGAAGGGCGGGCTCTTCCGCTCCGACGACGGCGGCGAGACCTGGCGGCGGGCCACCGACAATCGCGGCCTGCGCCAGCGCGCCTGGTACTACACCACCCTGACCGTCGACCCGCGCAATCCCGAGGTGGTGTGGTTCCCGCAAGTCGGCATGTTGAAGACCATCGACGGCGGCCGCACCATCGAGCCCGCCAAGGGCGGCGGCTGGGATCACCACGACATCTGGATCGACCCCACCGAGCCCAGGCGCATGGTCGTCGGCCAGCGACGGCGGCGTCGCGGTGTCGCACGACGGCGGCGAGAATTGGCAGCGGCCGCCGCTGCCGATCGCGCAGTTCTACCATGTCGTCGACCGACACCCAGGAGCCCTACTGGGTCCTGGGCTCGCTGCAGGACTTCGGCACCGTCGCCGGGCCCTCGCGACACGCTGACATAGCTCGGGCATCACCGTCGGCGACTGGCAGTGGGTCGGCGGCGGCGAGGCGGGTCATGCGGTGGCCGACCCCGCCGATCCCAACATCGTCTACGCCGGCGAGTACCTCGGTTACATGTCGCGCTACGACCGGCGCAGCCAACAGGCGCGCAACGTTTCGGCCTAGCCGGAGAACGGCTCGGGTCACGGCATCGAGCGACATCAAGTACCGCTTCCAGTGGACGGCGCCGATCGTCGTCTCGCGCCACGAGCCAAAGGCGTCGTCTACCACGCCGCGAACGTGCTCTTCCGCACGCGCCGACGGCGGCCAGACCTGGAGCATTGTCTCGCCCGACCTGACGCGCGACGACAAGTCCAAGCAGAAATGGTCGGGCGGTCCGATCACCGGCGACAACACCGGCGTCGAGTTCTACTGCACGATCTTCGCCCTCGCCGAGTCGCCGCTCGACCGCCGGCGAGCTCTGGGCGGGCACCGACGACGGCCTCGTCCACATCACCCGCGACGGCGGCAAGACCTGGAAGAACATCACCCCACGCGGTTTCCCCGAGTTTGCGACCGTGGCGACGATCGAGGTCTCCCGCTGGCAGGCGGGAACGGCCTACGTGGCGGTCGACGGCCACCGTCTGGACGACCCGCGGCCCTACCTCTTCAAGACCTCGGACTACGGCGCCACCTGGTCGAGCTTGGCCGGCAAACTGCCGCAAGACGACTGGCTCCACGTGGTGCGGGAGGACAGCAAGCTGCAGGGTTTTCTCTGGCTGGGCAGCGAGCGCGGCGTTTCGTATTCCCGCGATGGAGGAACCACCTGGACGAAGCTCGTCTCAGGCCTGCCCACCGCGGCCGTGCACGACCTGGTCTCGCAAGGCGACGACCTGGTGGTCGGGACCATGGGGCGCTCCGCCTGGGTGTTCGACAACGTCAACGCGGTGCGCGATTTCACCAGCGCCGTCACTGCCAAGCCGCTCCACCTCTTCACCGCGCCGCCGGCCGTGCGCGTGCGCGATTACCGCAATCACGCCGACCGGGACTGCTGCGGCAATCCACCGCGCGGCGTCATCGTCGACTACTGGCTGAAGGAGAAGGCCTCGGGAGAGGTCAAGCTGGAGATCCTCGACGCCCAGAACCGTTTGGTGCGCACGCTGCGCTCGACCGCCGAGCCGGTGCTCATCCCGCCGGGCGATCCGGATGCCGAGCCTGGACAAAAGCCTGCCGAGCCGGCGCTGTCCGCCGAGGCCGGCCTGCATCGCGTGGTCTGGGACATGCGGTGGCAAGCGCCGCGCTGGATCCCCGACGCGCGGGTGGACTGGGGCGACGTGACGGTGGGGCCGCTCGCCGTCCCCGGCCGCTACAGCGCGCGCCTCACCGCCAGCGGGCAGAGCGTCACGCTGCCGATCGAGATCCGGCCGGATCCGCGCTCCCCCACGACCACCGCCGAGCTCGACGCCCAGTTGGCCTTCGCCCTCCAACTGCGCGACACCATCTCGGAGCTCGGCGACACGGTGCATCGCATCCGCTCGCTGCGTGAACAGTTGGGCGTGCGCGCCGCCAGTGTGCCTGAAGGCGAACACGCCACGCACCTGCGCAACAGCGCCAAGATCGTCAGCGATCGTCTGGCCGAGATCGAGGGCAAGCTGCACAATCCCGAAGCCAAGGTGACCTACGACATCCTGGCCAAGGGGGCGCGCGTCTACTCCCAGCTCGTCCCGCTCTATGATTTCGTCAACGAGGGCGACGGTCTGCCGACCCAGGGCGTCAAGGACGTGCTGACCCAGAAGCGCGCCGATCTCGCGACCCTCCAGCTGGAGCTCGAGACTCTGGTGCGCGGCGATCTGGCGAGCATCAACCGGCTGGCGAGCGAATCCGGATTGGGTTTCATCTCCGACCCGGGACCGGCGGGCGGCCACTGAAACGCCCGCCGTGCCGGCGGCTCAACTGGGCGCCGGCGCGGCGTCGAGACAGGGGCGCAGGGCGAGCAGCAAGCCGTCGCGGGCCGATAGGCGCAGCGCGGCTGTGCCCCCAGCCGTATTGGGGCCGGCATCCTTCGCCGGCAGCTCGTAAACCGGCAGGGGATCGTCTCTCTCGCTTTCCGCCGCGCCGAGGTAACGCGCTTCCGGCAGCCGCCGCTTGACCGTCGCGGCGAGCTCGCCAGGCGAGAGCGAGGCCTCCGGGCCGGCGAATCGCACCCAGAGAGACTCCAGCTTGGCGCCCGGCTTGGCGGCAGGAAAGCCGAGCACCAGACGGTACCCGTGGTAGTCGGCTTCAGCCGCGAAGCTCGAGCAGACCGGCTGACCTTCGGCGCGATCGACGGCGAGCGTGCGGCCCACCCGGCGCTCGAGCGCCACGAGCGACATCCCCAGCCGGACGCCATCCCAGCCCGGCGCCGGTTTCGCCTCGAGACGCGCGAGCGGCTCCTCCGCCACTCCGGAGCTGGCAACCGTCAAGGCGCCGCAGAGTCCAAGCGCCCACAGATCTCTCCGCCATCGCGCGCGCATTCGCATCGTTCGCCCGTCCATGACGCACTTTACCCCTGCACGGTCGCTGGGCGAGCGCACTCGGTACAATCGGCGCGTCCGGGCGGAAAGGAAGTGGCAATGGCCGAAGCGAACTGGATCGACGTAGGCGCCGCCGACGTCCTGGGCCGCTCGAGCGTGCAGGAGCTCACGCTCGGCAAGACGCGCGTCGCGCTGACCCACCGCGATGGCCGCTTCGGCGCCATCTCCGGCGTGTGCAATCACGTCGCGGGGCCGCTCGGCCACGGAACGCTTCAGGGCGATTACGTCGTCTGCCCCTGGCACTACTGGAAATTTCACTGGCAAAGCGGCGAGGGTGAGCCAGGATTCGAAGCCGACAAAGTGCCGGCCTACGCGGTCAAGGTCGAAGACGGGCGGGTGTGGATCGACACCGCGTCCGCCACCCGCCGCAGCAAGCAGCCTCACGCTCCCCATCCTCTGGCGCGGCCGGTGGCACGCCAGCCGGGGCCGATCCGGGTGGCCGGCATCTCGACCACCATGATGCACGCCGAGCAGCCGCGCTACTCGACCTCCGACGAGCTGCTCCAGACCGCGCTCTCTCACGCCGCCTCGGTGGGCTGCGAAACCCAGCTCATCCGCCTGCGGGACTTGCGGTTTCGCGCCTGCGAGGGCTACTACTCGAAGAGCGCCCATGCCTGCACCTGGCCCTGCTCGATCACCCAGATGGATCCCCAGGACGAGCTCGACCGGGTCTACGAGGCTTTCGTGCACTGGGCGGATGCGCTGCTCATCGCCACCCCGATTCGCTGGGGCGCGGCCTCGAGCCTTTACTACAAGATGATCGAGCGCATGAACTGCATCCAGAACCAGGAAACAATCGCCAACCGCCACCTGCTCAAGTCCAAGGCCGTGGCCTTCATCATCACGGGCGGCCAGGACAATGTGCAGGCGGTAGCGGGACAGATGCTCGGCTTCTTCGCCGAGGTGGGCTGCCAGTTTCCCCAGTTTCCCTACATCGCGCATTCCCGCGGCTGGTCAGCCGAGGACATGGAGAACAACGTGCGCTATGTGGCCGAGAGCGAGGAGCTCCACCAGGGAGCGCGCGCCCTCGCCGACCGCGCCATCGCCATGGCCCGGCTGCTGGTGGCTGGCGAGATTCGAGTCGACATGGTGCAGGGGGGACGCAAGGGCCACCGGCTCGACGTCCGGGCGCAAAGCTGAAGGGTCAAGGCGCCGCCAGCGCGAGCTGGCGGCGCCGGGGATGATCAATCCTCGCGAGGCGGTTGCGGGCCGGGCACGATCCCCGCGAGATCCGGATCTTCTCCCGGCGGGTGATCGGCGCTGACCTTCTGGCGCTCGCGGCGCTTGGCGATCTTCTCCAGTTGTTTTTCCTTCTTCGCCTGCTCGCGCTGGCGTTTGGCAAAAGACTGCGGAGTTCGACGGGCCATAGTTGCCTTTCTGATCGTACCTTCCGTGCTCGGCGGCGGATTCTGTCACGGACTCGACCGGAAACGAATGCCGGCCCCCCCGATACAGGGGCACAGCCCTATGGGCGCGGTGCTACCCCGTCAGCCGGTAGAGGTCGCCGCCCAAGGTCATCAGATAGAGCTCACCCGCCTGATCCTCCCCGAAGCTCGATACCGTGGGAACGGTGAACGGCATCAGGTGGTTGACCCAGCGTCCATCTTCGCGGCGCGCGCGCCAGATGCGGCCACTGCAGAAATCACCATAGAAATACCAGCCCCGCAGCGCCGGATACCGGGCCCCGCGGTAGACATAGCCACCGGTCACCGAGCAATCGCCGTTCTGGTGGGGATACTCCACGACCGGGTCGGTGAAGACGTCCGAGCGGCAGGAAACGCGGGAGCATTCGCGCGAGAAGCACTCCGAGCCCTCCTTCACGTTCCAGCCGAAGTTGGCGCCCGCCGGCTTGCCGCCGGCGAGGAAGTCGATCTCCTCCACGCGCACCTGGCCGACGTCGGCGATCCACAAGTCGCCGGTCTCGCGATCGAAGGAAAACCGCCACGGGTTGCGCAGCCCGGTTGCCCACACCTCGTCGGGCGGGTCACCGCCGCCCCGGAACGGGTTGTCGGCCGGTATCCCGTAGTAGGGCGCGCGGTCAGCGCGGGCATCGACGTCGACACGCAACATCTTGCCGAGCAGCGAGTCGGTCCTCTGGCCATTGCAGTGGGGGTCGTTGCCCGAGCCACCGTCTCCCATGCCGACGTAGAGCATGCCGTCGGGGCCGAAGAGCAACTGCCCGCCGTTGTGGTTCGAATAGGGCTGTTCGATCTCGAGCAACACCACGCCCGAGGCGGCATCGGCGCGATCGGGATCGCCGGGACGGACGCCGAAGCGGGCGATCTCGGTGTCGCCGCGGGTGTTGGTGTAGTTGACGAAGAACCAGCCGTTCTCGCGGTAGCGCGGGTGGAAGGCCACCGCGAAAAGCCCTCGCTCCCCGCCCACACTGACCCGGTCGTGAATGTCGAGGAAGGGCTCCGGCACCAGTTTGCCGTCGCGGAACACCACGATCTGGCCCGGCAACAGGGTCACGAACCAGCGGGCGTCGCCGGCATGGGTGAGAAACGAGGGGCGATCGAGCCGTGCCGCGACGTTCTCGAGGCCCGCCGGCGCCGGTGCCGAGGGCGCGGCGTCGGCCGCAGGTGGAGTGCGGCTGCAGGCGGGGCCGGTGAGTCCCAGCAGAAGAACCGTCGCCAGGAGCCGGGAGCGCAACACGCCGGAATCGTACATCGCCGACCCGCGTAGAATGGTCGCTTTCCCGCGCTGCCGCTATGCCCCCAGCTGTATTGGGGGACTCGCGGCGCAAGGAGTATGGACTATGCAGGGCAACGAAACGCTAGCCGTCATCGGCGCCGGCAAGATGGGCACCACCCTGGTGCGGGCACTCGTCGACCGCCACCTCATCTCGCGCCAGCGCGTGCTCGCGACGGTGCGCCACCGCGCCAACGCCGAGACGCTCGCCGAGCGGCTGGGCGTCGCGGTATCGACCGACAACCGGGCGGCGGTGGCCGCGGCGGACGTGGTGCTCCTGTGCGTCAAGCCGCAGGTGCTGGGTGAGGTTCTCGCCGAGCTGCGCGACTCGCTGACGCCCAAGCAGTTGGTGGTTTCGATCGTGGCCTCGGCGACCACTCCCTACATCGAGACCCGGCTCGCCGACTCGGTGCCGGTGGTGCGCGCCATGCCGAACACGCCCTCGCTGCTCGGAGCCGGGATGACGGTTCTCTGCGCCGGCCGCGCCGCCGAGCCCCGCCATCTCGAGCTGGCTCGAGCGCTCTTCGACGCGGTGGGCCGCACGATGGTGCTCGACGAGAAGCACATGGACGCGGTGACCGCGCTCTCGGCGTCGGGACCGGCGTTTCTCTACGTGGTGCTCGAGTCGCTCGCCGAAGGCGGCGTCAAGGTCGGATTGCCGCGCCAGATCGCCATCGAGCTCGCCGCGCAGACCGCGCTCGGCGCCGCCAAGATGGTGCTCGAGACCGGCGAACACCCGGCGCTGCTCAAGGACGCCGTGACGACCCCGGCCGGCTGCACCATCGATGGCCTCCTGGCGCTCGAAGAGGGCGGCCTGCGCGTCACCCTCATCAAGGCCGTCGTCGAATCCACGCGCCGCGCCCGCGAGCTCATCAGCCAATAGGTCGCGAAGTTTCGATAGGCTGGCGGGAAATCGGAGGAGAGGTCATGCGTCGAACGTTCTGGCTGGCGGTAGTAATGGCGGTCGGCTGCGGCACGGCGAGTGCTCCGCCGCCTGCCCCCGCGCCGAGCGCTCCGCCGACGCCCTCGGCCGCGGCGGCGGCCAACCCGGCTGCGCCGCCGCCGCCCAATGACGTCCATTGGTCGATGAACTCGGCCGAGCACCGGGCGGTTTTCCTGCAAACCTACGCCCTGGCGACGCGGCGCGTCGAGGAGATGGCGCCAGGCCTGGAAGCCGGCACCTGGGCGGTCGAGCTCGACGCCGACGAGACGGTGCTCGACAACGCGCAGTATCAGCTCGAGTTGGCGGCCAAGAAGGCCAAGTTCAGCCGTGACACTTGGCGGGCATGGGTCGAGCGTCGGGCCGCGACGCCCCTGCCGGGCTCGAAAGCATTCCTCGAGCGGGTGCGCGAGCTGGGCGGCAAGATCGCCATCGTGACCAATCGCGACCAGACCGAATGCCCGGCGACGCACGACAACTTCAGCAGCCAGAACCTTCCCTTCGACGTCATCCTGTGCAAGGAGTCGACGAGCGACAAGAATCCGCGCTTCGCGGCGATCGAGAACGGGACCGCGGCGCCACCGCTGCCGCCGCTGCGCATCGTGACCTACATCGGCGACAACATCCAGGATTTCCCCAACCTCAGCCAGGACATCCGCGACGGCGCGGACACGGCGTTCGCCGATTTCGGCACCCGCTTCTTCATCCTCCCCAATCCGATGTACGGCTCGTGGGAGAGAAACCCGGCCAACTGAGCCGGACGCCGCTCAGGGACAGGGCAGCGCCGCGGTGTCCTGCACCGGCGGCGCCGGGCGGTCGAGCGGATTGCCAATACCCCAGGCGCGGCCGTTGAGGGTGTCGGTGACGTTGAGCGAGAACTCGACGTTGGTGGTCGCCGCGGAGAAGACCCAGTAGTGGCCATTCAGCGCGCACCCGTCCAGGACCTTCACCAGCATCTCCCAGTTGTCGGGCTCGAAGAACCACAAGACGGCGGCGTTGTTCGAGGACGCCGGCGCCACGTGGGCCGCTCCCGTGTTGCCTCCGCCGGTGTTCCAGGCCACCTCGACCGCGAAGCGGCCGAGCAGGCAGGCGCGGGTCGGGGCCGGCACGCATTCCTTCGGCTCGGGATACCGCTGGGAAACCAGGAACTCGAAGCCCGCGACGAGCGCCGCCGGGGGCCAGCAGCAATGTGGATACCCGGCCTCGATCTGCGATTGGTGGGGAACCTGCAGTCGGTTCCACTGTTGGACCAGGCGCGGAAACGCCGACGCGTAGTTCGGGTCGTCTTCGCCGTAATACATGCGAATCGGCGCGGTGTAGTCCGGATCGGTGATCTCCTCCACCGAATAGAAGGGCGCCGCGAGGGTGAAGACGGCATTGAACTTCGAGACCGTGCCGTAGGTCAGCAGGTAGGCGTACGCGCCACCTGCCGAGTGTCCGGCGATCGAAACTCGCGCCTCGTCGAGCGCCAATTCTTCGCCAACCAGGCGAAGGCTCTCCTGAATGGTCAGCGGGTCCTTGGCGTAGCCCCAGCTCGCTCCGCCCGAC
The DNA here is from genome assembly GCA_963821905.1 of Thermoanaerobaculia bacterium. Classification (GTDB taxonomy): domain Bacteria; phylum Acidobacteriota; class Thermoanaerobaculia; order Multivoradales; family JAGPDF01; genus CAWGFP01. Next base: position 57,485 of record CAWGFP010000013.1, read on the forward strand.
CGCGGCAGAATCACCACCGCGCCGGTGGCCTCCGCGCCCGGCTCGACCAAGGCCCGGTAGTGATGCGGCAGCGTGAGGTAGCCGTGCAGGAACACCACCACCGGCGCGGGTTGCGAGGAGTCGAGACTCGCCGGCACGTAGCGCTCGGCGTAGGCCCCGGTGGGAACGGGAAACGACCTCCAACCCGGCGCCGGCGCGGCCGCGGCAACCGCCGGGAACGCACAGGCGAAGAGGAGCGGCACGAGTCGCCTCACCTCGCGAGCGTACCTCAAGCTCCCGGTTCGCATTCTGCGAGCAGCCGGCGGTACGACGCGTAGCGCGAAACGTCGATCGCGTCGGCGGCCAGGGCTGTGCGCACCGCGCAGTCGGGCTCCTCGCCGTGCAGACAGTCGCGAAAGCGGCAGTCGGCCGCCGCCGCCGCGATCTCGGCGAAATGGCGATCGAGATCGCCGCGCCCGATGGCCCACAGTCCGAACTGCCGCACGCCCGGGGTATCGAGCACTTGTCCGCCGCCGGGCAGCTCGACCAGCGTTGCCGCGCTGGTCGTGTGCCGGCCCTTGCCGTCGTGTTCGCGCACTTCGGTAGTCGCCAGCGCCAGCCCGGGGACGAGCGCGTTGAGCAAAGTGGTCTTGCCGGCGCCGCTCTGCCCGACGAGGACGGCGCGGCCGTTCTGCAGGCACCGGCCGAGCTCGTCGAGGCTCTCGCCGGTGCGAGCCGAACAGGTGACGAGGCGCACCGCACTGTCGAGAAACGGCGCCAGCGCGATCTCGAGGTCGCGCCGCTCGGCGAGATCCATCTTGCTCACGCACAACACGGGCGTCGCCTCCGCACGCTCGACCGCCAGCAATAGACGGTCCACCAACCCGGCCCGTGGCGCTCGCGGACCGCCGGCGACCACGATCACCACGGTGTCGACGTTGGTCGCCAGGATCCGCCCGCGCGCCGCGACGTGCGGATCGGGCCGCATCAGCACCGATCTTCGCGGCAGCACCTGCGCGATGCGCGGCTCGCGCGCCAGCCCGTCGAGGGTCACCTCGTCGCCCGGGGCCAACGGCGTCGTGATGCGCCCTGGAAGCGTGGCTCGCGACTCGGTACCGTCGCGCCACAGACGCACCCAGCCTCCGGCCACTCCCAAGACGACAGCAGTCGCCGCCGCGGGGTCCGACACCCTGGGAGCGGCGGCGGCGGCGTTCGCGCCCGATGGTCGAGACCGTCGCGACGCGAAGCGTTCCCGCTGCGGCAATTCGATCTCGTCCCAATCCTCCGGCGTTTCGGCGCTCATGCGCGGCCGCGGTGCGGCGGGCTTTTCCGCCGACTTCTGCAAACGCTTCTCCTTCTGTCGTTCCTTGCGCACCGTCCAGCCCAGCGCCTGCTGGGCGAAGTGCTTGTGCAGCTTGCGTTCATTGCGATCCATGCGGAGATTCCTCTCGCCGGCGCCGTCATCCGACGGCGCGATGACTCATGGGCTTCGCCACGCGCGAAGCCGCTTCGCGAGATGAGGAGAGAGGAGCCCCGTCCGGGGCAGGGGTGCTGTGCGGCCGCGCCGTCTAGCGGCGCGGGATCGTCCCGCAACCCGAGGGCTCTTCTCCCCGGTCGAGGGCGGTCATAGGCGGCAATCTCCGAAACAAGCCGCCACCTCCGTGGTGGCGCGCCCGGGAATTGTAACAGGCCTATGATGGAGCCATGCCGGAGCCGGCGACCACACCGCTCGCTACCCGAGGGCCTCTGGTGCTCTACGACGGCCACTGCGGACTGTGCGATCGCAGCGTGCGCTGGCTGTTGCAGCGCGACCGCAACGCCATGCTGCGCTTCGCTCCGCTGCAGGGCGAGACCGCGGGGCCCATCCTCGCGCGGTTCGCGATCCCCGCCGATGGGGATTTCCGAACCATGCTGGTGGTGAACGACCCGGGAACCCCCGAGGAGCGGCTACGCGTGCGCAGCGACGGCGCGCTCGCGGCGCTCGCGGCGCTCGGCGGCGGCTGGCGTTTCGTCGCCGGTATTGCGCGCATCGTGCCGCGCTTCCTCCGCGATGCTGTTTACGACGTTGTCGCCGCCCGCCGACTGCGCTGGTTCGGCCGGCTGGATGCTTGCCGCATTCCCACCGCCGCCGAGCGGACACGCTTCCTGCCCTGACTTTCCCGACGGCTGTCCTCAAATCAGGGCGGCTACCTGGCTCGATGAGAATTGTCTAACTGCCTTGTTTGCTTGGCTTTCCCAGAAGGCGGGAAAACTGGCACTGCCGTTGCTGTTTCTCAGCTCGACGCCGACCACGAATTATTCCCCGGCGCTCGAGAGGGAGAAAGACAATGAAACGCTTTGCCTGGTCTTGGATCGCGGTCGCGGCGGTCGCGATCGCCACCCCGGCCACCGCTCAGCAGTACTACGCGCCGGAAAACGGCCTGCGCTTCCGCGGCGGCATCTTCTCGCCCAACGCCGAGGGTGAATACTGGGACGAGAAGTTCTTCGGCTTCACCGGCAGCCCCGATGACTTCGAAGATTTCACCTTCGGCGTCGAGTACATCCGCACCCTCAACCCGTTCGTCGACCTCGTGGTCGGCGGCTCGTACTACGAGGCGATCGAGGATCAGGCCTACCGTGACTTCGAGGATTCCGACGGCCTTTCGATCATTCACTCGACGATCGTCGAGAACTCCAACTTCGAGGTCGGCGTCCGTTTCCGGCTCGCGCCCATTCACTCGCCGGTCGTGCCCTACATCGGCGGCGGCGGCAGCGTGGTCATGTGGCGCTTGACCGAGCACGGCGACTTCATCGATTTCAGTCCGCCGGAAACCATCTTCTTCGACGACTTCCAGGACGACGGCGTGGCCCTCGGCTACTTCGCCATGGCGGGGATCGAGATCCCGGTGGGCCCCTACTTCGGCATCTTCGCCGAAGGCCGCTGGCGCGACGCCGAGGACGAACTGAGCGGCGAGTTCGACGGCTTCGGCGATCTCGACCTTTCGGGCACCGAGATCACCGGCGGGGTCACCTGGCGCTTCTAACTGAGCGCTCCATACTCAGATATTGTCGGGCGGGGGAATAGCGACCCCCGCCCGGTCGTTTTCTACGCAGCACGCGGGACCGAGCCTTGCAGTCGATCTCGCCGAGTGGAGAAAACATGAGCGATATCCAGACCCTGCCTGTCCTGCCCTTGCGTGAAGCGGTGATCCTGCCGGGTGTGACGATGCCGATCGTCGCCGGACGTCCCGGCACCCTGCGCGCGGTCGACGCGGCCCTCGCCACGCCCGAGAGGTTGATCTTCGCGGTAACCCAACGCCAGCCGGGCAGCGAGGTCGAGGCCGACAAGCTCTACACCATCGGTACCGTGGCGCGCATCACCCAGGTGCAGCGCGGCCTGGCGGGTGTCCAACTGCTCATCCAGGGCGAGCGCCGGGGTATTGCAGTGCGTTACGCGCAGGAGAACGGTCACCTGGTCGCCACCATCAAGCCGGCCGATGAGATGGCGCCGCTCGATGCGCGGGATCCCGCTTTCATCGGACTGGTACGCGAGGCGCGCGAGCGCGCCTCGGAGCTCGGTAAGCGCGCCGGCCTGCCGGAGGACGTCGTCGAGCAGGTCATCTCGGCGGTCGAGGACGCCGGCCGTTTGGCCGACCTCGTCGCCGCTTACACCGAGATGTCGCCCGCCGAGCGCCAGGCTCTGCTGGAAACCCTGTCGGTCGAAGAGCGCCTGCGCCGCGTCCTGGTTCACGTCCAGCGCCAACTCTCGGTGCTCGAGGCCCAGGAAGACATCCAGAGCAAGGTGCGCGAGGAGCTCGGCGACAAGCAGCGCGAGTTCTACCTGCGCGAGCAGCTCAAGGCGATCCAGAACGAGCTCGGCGAAGGCGAGGGTCCCGACGACCTCAAGGAGCTGCAAGGCCAAGCTCGACGCGCTGCCGCTGCCCGACACGGTGCGCAAGGAAGTCGACCGCGAGTACGGCCGCGCGGCGCGCATCGGCCGCGAAGTCGATGGAGGCGCAGGTCATCCGCACCTTCCTCGAAACCATCGCCGAGCTGCCGTGGGACAAGAGGAGCGAGGACCACCTCGACATCGAGCGTGGCGCAGCGCGTGCTCGACGAGGACCACTACGGCCTGAAGGACGTCAAGGACCGCGTGCTCGAGTTCCTCGCCGTGCGCCAAGCTGCGCGAGGAGCGCGAGAAAGGCCGCGCCGCGTGCCGCCAGCGAGCCGCAGCCGGCCGAGGCGAAGTCACGGCAGACGGCACCGCCGAGACCGAGCAAGAAACCGGTCGGACGAGGCCGCTTCGCTGAGCGTGCGACCCCGAAACCCCGGGAGCACGACGAGAAGCGCGCGGCCCGATCCTGCTCTTCGTCGGCCCGCCGGGCGTCGGCAAGACCTCGATCGCGAAGTCGATCGCCCGCGCCATGGGGCGCAAGTACGTGCGCATCTCGCTCGGCGGCGCGCGCGACGAGGCCGACATCCGCGGCCATCGCCGCACCTACGTCGGCGCCATGCCGGGGCGCATCATCCAGGGCATGAAGCAGGCCGGCACCAAGAACCCGGTGTTCCTGCTCGACGAGGTCGACAAGCTCGGCGTGTCGTTCCAGGGCGATCCGGCGTCGGCGCTGCTCGAGGTGCTCGACCCGGCGCAGAACGACAGCTTCGTCGACCACTACCTCGGCGTGCCGTTCGATCTCTCCGAGGTGTTGTTCGTCGCCACCGCCAACTTCATCGCAGCACGATTCCCGGCGCCGCTGCTCGACCGCATGGAGGTGGTCGAGTTCTCGGGCTACACCGAGAGCGAGAAGCTGGCGATCGCGCGGCCGCTATCTGCTGCCGCGTCAGCTCGAGGAGAACGGCCTGTCGAGCCGAGCAGCTCCAGCTCGACCGACGCGGCGCTCGCCGAGGTGGTCACCGGCTACACGCGCGAGGCCGGCGTGCGCCAGCTCGAGCGCGAGCTCGGCAAGCTGGCGCGCAAGGTGGCGCGCAAGATCGCCGCCGGCGCGAAGCGCCCGAACGTCGATGTGACGCGCCGAGACGTGCGCGCCCTCCTCGGCCGGCCGCGCGTCCATCCCGAGCGCGCCGCGCGCGACGACCAGGTCGGCGTCGCGACCGGCATGTTCTACACGCCGGTGGGCGGCGACATCCTGTTCGTCGAGGTCTCGACGATGCCCGACGAGGCGGCAAGGGCCGGAGCTCGTGCTCACCGGCCAGCTCGGCGACGTGATGAAGGAGTCGGCGCGCGCCGCCTGGACCTACGCCCGCGCCCACGCCGACGAGCTCGGCATCGACGAGGAGGCGTTCGCAGCGCGACGTCCACGTGCACGTGCCGGCGGGCGCGATGCCCAAGGACGGCCCGTCGGCGGGCGTCACGATGGCGACCGCGCTGGTCTCGGCGCTCTCCGGGCGCCCGGCCCGCCACGACGTGGCGATGACCGGCGAGATCACGCTCTCCGGCCGCGTGCTGCCGATCGGCGGCCTCAAGGAGAAGATTCTCGGCGGCGTGCGCGCCGGCATCACCGACATCGTCATCCCGCGCGAGAACGAGGCCGACCTCGAGGACCTGCCGGACGAGGTGCGCACGCAAGATCCAGGTCTATCCGGTCGAACGAGCTGGGCGAGGTCCTCGCCCTGGCGCTGCGCGGCGCCTCCTACCGCGAGGGCAAACTGCTCTTCGCCGAGGGCGAGGCCGGGCATCCGCTCGGCGCAGGCCTGCGGCACTGACCGGGAGACGCGATGGTCGACTCGACTGACCTACGCGCCGGCGTCTTCGAGAGGTTTCTCGGGCGGCTGCGCTTTCCTCAGCTCTTCGAGCTGGCGGCGGTGCTCTTCATCGTGGATCTCTTCATTCCCGACCTCATCCCGTTCGCCGACGAGATCCTGCTCGGGCTGATGACGACGATCTTCGCCAGTCTCAAGAACCGCTCCGCCCCGAGCGAAGCCACGCCGGTGGCCAAGCCGCCGGAAAAAGACATCACTCCCGGGACTGAGCGAGCGGCGCAGCAGGAATGCGCAGGGCGGCGGGCAGCCGGCGGCTCCAGCACGCCTCGTTGTGCCGGCCGCCCTTCTCTTCCACGTAGAGCAGATCCACACCCTCGCGGTAGCCCATGCGGCCGAGCAGTCGCCGGGTCTCTCGCACCCGCGCCACGTACGGCCGCGGCAGCAGGCGGGCGAGCAGCGCGCGGCCGAATCCCGGCGGTCCCTCGAGCGTGCCGACGTCGAGGTAGATGCGCGCCGGCACGCGCGGCTGGCCGGCGAGGTAGGCGTTGAGCGCGCCGCGCGCGAAGAGCACCGACGGCGACAGCGCCGCCACCAAGCCGAAGACGCGCGGCCGCTCGAACAGCGACCACAGCGAGATCAGCCCGCCCAGCGACGAGCCGACGAGCCCGGTGCGCTCGCGCTCGCGCGCCGTCTTGAACTCGGCGTCGATCAGCGGCTTGACGGTCTCCACCAGGAAGCGCAGGTGGCCTGCCGCCTTGCCGCCGCCGATCCCGGGCTCGTAAAACGGCGCGTACTCGTCGATCCGCTCGCGCCCGCGATTCGCCACCCCCACCACGATCGCTTCCAGTCCCTCTTCGGCGAGCGCCATCATGGTCTCGTCGACCTGCCACTCGCCGGCGAAGCTCGCCCCGGCGTCGAAGAGATTCTGGCCGTCGTGAAAATAGAGCACCGGCCAATCGCGGCGGCCGTGTGGATAGGAGGGCGGCAGGTGGACCAGTAGATCCCGCCGGTTGCCAAGCTCAGGGCTCGCCACGCCCTCGAGAACCTTGAGACTCCCGACCACGGTGTTCGGCCGCGCCGTGTAGTCGTGCCACCCGGATTGAAGCAGTGTCGACGAGGAGTCAGAGGAAGAGTCGGAGCTCGCCAAGGCCGCGGAGTCTACTCGATCCCCCACCGCTGTATTCTGCGCCGGTGATCGGCCATCACATCCGCCTAGGGCCGGACGAGCTCGCCGGCAACGGCGGTCTCGGGCGCTACGTCTTCCTGCCCGGCGACCCGGCACGCGCGCGCGCCATCGCCGAGCACTTCTCGCAGCGCGAAACCCGCGAAACTCCCCGCCGGCTCGACGCTCACCTCGGCGTCATGCCCTCGCCGCGCGGGCCGATCGACGTCCTGGCGATTGCCAGCGGCATCGGCGCCGCCTCGGCCGAAGTCGTGGTCTTCGAGCTGTTGCGGGCCGGCGCGCGGCGGCTGCTGCGCGTGGGCTCGTGCGGCGCGATGCGGCAGGAGGTGGCGGCGGGCCAAGTGGTCATCGCCACCGGCGCGGTGCGCGACGACGGCGCCAGCGCACACTACGCGCCGCTCGAGTACCCGGCGATCCCGCATCCCCGAGCGCTCCAGGCACTGCAGCAAGCAGCCCGCAACCTCGATCTCGGTGCGCACACGTTCGCCGCGCTCTGTCACGCCAAGGGTTCGCTCTACGCGCGAGAGTTCGGATTCGGGCCGGCCGGCGAAGCGAACCTCGCCTACGATGACTGGCTGCGCCGTTGCGGCGTCGTGGCGAGTGAGATGGAGGCGGCGACCCTCTTCGTGCTCGCCTCCACCTGGGCGCCGCTCGCCGCGCCGCTCGCCGCGCCTCGGCGAGACGAAGTGCAAGCCGGCGCAGTGCTCGCGGTCCTCGGCCGTGACGACTCGCGCATGCAGGCGATCGACCCCGCCATCGCCGTCCTCGCCGAGCAGCGTGCCATCGCGATCGCCCTCGAGGCCGTGCGCGTCTGGGCGGAGCTCGACGCGCAATGAGCTCTGGCAGGCTCTGCGGCGCCGTGCTCATCGGCGGCCGGAGCCGGCGCATGGGCCGTCCGAAAAGCACCCTGATCCTCGATGGGCGGTCGTTCGCGGCGCGCATCGCCGAAGCGCTGTCGAGCGTCGTCGACGACTGCTTTTTCGTCGGTCAGGGCGAGCTTGCGAACGACGTCCCCTCGCTGCCACGGCTGGCAGATGTGCCGGGAGTCGAGGGGCCGCTGGGCGGCCTGCTCGGCGCCCGGCGGCACCGCCCGGACAGCGGATGGTTGATCGCGGCTTGTGACCTGCCGCTGCTGAGCGCCGCGGCGGCGCGCTGGCTGGCGAGCCTGCGCGCGCCCGATCGCATTGCCCTGCTGCCGCGCCTCGGACCGGACCGCGTCGAGCCGCTCTTCGCGCTCTACGAGGAGCGCGCGGGAACGATCCTCGAAGAGCTCGCCGCCAGCGGCGTGCGCTCGCTGCAAGGCCTCGCCCAAGCGGCCGGGGTCTTCACACCCACGCCGCCCCCTGAGCTGCAGGCGGCTTGGCGCAACATCAACACCGAAGACGAACTGCGTGGGCTTCAGTCGGACTCGCGCAACAGCTCGCCGTAGAGCTGCGCGACGCGGGTCCGGGCGAGGGCGGCGAGATCGGCGCGCTCGTCGAGCGTTCGGCCCGCGGTTGGAATGGGCTCTCCCACCACCACCCGGATGGTGCCCGGCCGCACCATGAAACCGGGCGGGGGTATGACCGCGCCGGCGCCGGTGATCGCCACCGGCACGATCGGCACGCCGGCTTCGATCGCCGCCACGAAGGCGCCGGCCTTGAAACGCCCCACCTCGCCGTCGCGGCTGCGGGTGCCCTCGGGAAACGACACCACGCTACGGCCGGAGCGGATGAGAGCCGCAGCGCGCCGCACTTCCGCCATGGCATCCAGGCGTGCCCGCCGGTCGACGAAGATCATGCCCATTGCCCCGATGTACCAGCCCAGGAAGGGCACTCGCCGCAGCTCTTTCTTGACGATGAAATGGAGATCGACCGGCAGCGCGGCGAAGAGCGCCGGGACGTCGATGATCGACTGATGGTTGGCGACGAAAAACTGCGGCCGGTCGCGGGCCAGCCGGTCGAGGCCGCGGATCTCCAGCCGCGCTCCGGCGACGCGCAAGAGCGCGGGCGCCCAGATTCGTCGCGCCATGGCGAGAGGCCACCGCCGGTTGCGGGTGAGCAGGAGTACGATGAGCGCGGCGCTGATCGCCACGGCGCTGAACAGCAGCGTAAAGATGAGCTGCAGGGCGTTGATCGGCGTCCACAGCGCCCGCAGCAAGAGGTTTTCGCCCGCGGCGACGGCGGCGTCGGTTTGAGAGCGCGACATCGGCGCGAACTCTACCAGCCGGGGCGATCGCCGCTGCTAGGATCTGCGGCGTGCCACGCCATCCTGAGGTCGCCGCTTCTGTTCGCGCCATCAAGGGCTCGGTCTATTCCAGCCTGGCCAATCGGCTCGAAAGTTTCGCCGGCGAGACCTATCCGCTCCACGTCGGCGACACCTGGATGGAGCCCGCCGCGGGTTGCCGCATGGAAGACCTGCGAGTGGCCGACCATCCGGGCATGCATCGCTACACTTCGGTGCACGGCTTGCCGGCGCTCGTCGACGCCGTGGTCGAGCGCGTCCGCCAGCGCTCCGGCGCGCCCACCGAGCGGCGCAACGTTCTGATCACCGCCGGCGGCACCGGCGGCCTGGGCGCGGTGGCCGGGGCCATTCTCGACCCCGGTGACGAAGTCCTGCTGCTGGCGCCGTACTGGCCCTTGATCGAGGGCATCGTGCGCTCGTTTCACGGCCGTCCGGTCGACGTCGACTTCATCGGCAAGGCGGATTCGCCGGAGTCGGCGCTGGAGGTCGTGTCCTCTCGCCTGCACCCCACGCACCGCCGCCATCTACTGGAACACGCCCTCGAACCCCAGCGGACGCTTGATCCCGGGTTCGTGGCTCGAGGCGCTCGCCGAATGGGCCGCGACGCCACGATCTCTGGATCCTCGCCGACGAGGTCTACGAGGACTATTCGTTCATCGGCTCCCACCCCTACTCGCGGCCGCTGGCGCCGGAACGCACCTTCGCCTGCCACTCGTTCTCCAAGGCCTACGGCATGGCGGGCAACCGCTGCGGCTACATGGTCGGTCCGGCCGAGGTGATGGGCGAGCTGATGAAGGTCTCCACCCACACCTTCTACGCCACACCCACCGCCTCGCAGCTCGCCGCCCTCGCCGCCCTCGACGGCCGGGGCGACGCCTGGGCGAGCGCCGCCCGCGAGCAGTACGCCGCGACCGGCCGGGAGGCCGCGGCGCGGCTCGGGCTCGAGCCGCCGCAGGGCTCCACCTTCCTGTTCTTCGATGTCGCCGCCCTGGCTCGACCAGGGCGGCCTGCTCGGTTTCCTCGAAGAGCTGCGCCGAGCGTGGCCTGCTGCTCGCCCCGGGCGCGAGCTTCGGGCCCTACCCGACCCACCTGCGCCTCTGCTACACCTCGGTCGAGCCGGCGCGGGTGCTGCGCGGCGTCGATCTGCTGGCCGAGATCATCGATCGGCGGCGGGCCTCCTGAGCCGTTTTCTGGCCCTGCGGGCATTGGTCTACGCACGGACATGACGTAGACTGCGCGTCACAAATTTTCGCTTATCTTCCAGGGAGGCACCGTCATGAGCAAGAAGCAGCTCGCGGATTTCCTCATGCAACTGTCGACCGACGCCGCCGTGCGCGCGCGCTATGAGTCGGATCCGGGCGCCGCGATGACCGCAGCGGGGCTCGACACCGCCGATCGCATCGCGCTCGCCTCCGGCGACGCCAACCGCCTCGAGGCCTACCTCGGCGAGAAGCCGGCGATGGTCATCCGCGCCGCGGTCATCCAGGCCCCGACGGTCGAAACGCCGGTCATCCAGAAGCCCGCGGTCCAGCCGGCCGCGAAGCCGGTGATTCGCAAGCCGGTCATCCGCAAGCCCGTGGTTCAGAAGCCGGTGATCAAGAAGGCCAAGCCGGCGAAGAAGGCGGCCAAGAAGACCGCCAAGAAGGCGACCGGCACCAAGGTCATCCGGCGCACCAAGGTCGCCAAGCCGGCCAAGAAAAAGACCACCAAGAAAACCGCCAAGAAGGCGACCAAGAAGTCGACTCGCGTCATCAAGCGCGCCAAGGTCGGCAAGCCGGCGAAGCGGCGTCCGGCACGCAAGAAGTGACGGCTGGCCGACTGACCATCGTCGGCACCGGTTTCGTCGCTGCAGGCCAGACCACTCTCGAGGCGCTCAGCTACATGCGGGGCGCCTCGAAGCTTTTCTACCTGGTCAGCGATCCGGTGACCTCGCACTGGCTGCGCGGCCTCAACCGCAGCGCTGAATCGCTAGCCGACGCCTACGCCACCGGCCGGCCCCGCGAGCGTTCGTACGAGGAGATGGTCGAGCGCATGCTGGCGCCGGTGCGTGCCGGCGCCGACGTCTGTGCCGCTTTTTACGGCCATCCTGGAGTCTTCGTCGATCCGTCGCACGTCGCCGTGGCGCGGGCCCGCGCCGAGGGCTACGCGGCGCGCATGCTGCCCGGCATCTCGGCCGAGGATTGTCTCTTCGCCGATCTCGGGTTGGATCCCGGGGAGCACGGCTGCCAGAGCTTCGAGGCGACGGATTTCCTCGTCCACCGGCGCCGCTTCGACAACCGCAGCCTGCTGGTGCTCTGGCAGATCGGCGCCATCGGTGTCTTCACCTTCAGGCCGGGAGCACTGTGGAGCCGCAAAGGCTTGCGCGTGCTCGCCGAGACTCTTCAGCGTCACTACCGCTCGCAGCAGGAAGTGGTGGTCTACGAGGCGTCGCCGTTTCCGGTCTGTCCACCGCGCATCGACCGCATGCCGCTCGTCGACCTGCCCACGGCCGAGGTGACGGTGGCGTCGACCCTCGTCGTGCCGCCGACGCGGCCGGTCTATTCCGATCCCGACATGCTCGACCGGCTGCGGATCAAGGCGCCTTCTTAAGCGCCGGGCGCCTGCGGGACGTGCAGGGCGGAGAGCACCTGCGCGAAACCCGGCTTGGCCAGCACGCCGCGCCAGCGCGGATGGATGGGGAAGAAAGCCAGGTCGGGTGAGCGCGACGCGACGCCGCGCTCGAGCCAGCCGAGAGCGCTCGCGTCATCGCCACCCACCAGGTAGAGCTCGGCCGCCAGCGTCGGCAGGACACGCTGGGTGGGCGCCAGGTCGGACATCGCCTTCGCGACCGCGAGCAGTTGGGCGCGATAGTCGCTGGCCTGAGTGGCGTCGAAAGCCGGCACCGCGGCGGGATAGCCCATGCCGGGAAGCAGCGCGCGCAGCGCGGCGCGGCGCTCGCTCTCCGGTGCCGACATCAACTCGAGCAATTGCCAGCGATACCAGAGCGACGGGCCGTCGCCTGGCCAGCGCCGCAGATCGGCGTCGAGCTTGGCAAGCGCTTCATTGTGCTGGCCGACCACGATGAGATGCATCGCCAGGTTGGCGTTGGTGTTGGGGGACAGCGGGTCGATCTCGAAAGCGCGGCGGATCTGCCGCCCCGCCTCCTCGTGGCGGCCGAGCAGCTCGAGCAGCCCCCAATAACGCCGGTGCGCCGGTGCGTAGTTGGGGTTCAGCTCCAGTGCGCGTTCGTACTCTCTTTCGGCCGCCGCCCAGTCCCAATGGAAGAAATGATGGATGTAGGCAAGCGCGGCGTGGCCCTCAGCGCCCTCGGGATCGAGCGCCATGGCGCGCTTGGCGTACTCCTCGGACTTGGCGAGCGCGCTCTTGGGATCGGAGAAGAGATAGCCCTCGATCGCGAAGTTGTCGGCCAACGCGGCGTAGGCCGGCGCAAACGAAGGGTCGAGCTCGAGGGCGCGCAAGAAGCTCGCTTGGCCGTCATGGAAGGCCTGTTCGGTCATTTGATCGGTGAGGAAGTTGCCGCGCAAGTAGGCTTCGTACACCTCCGGCGCCACGCTGCGCGCCGAAGCCAGGCGGGTAACCTCGCCGGGCGAGACCGGGAACCTGGCGGCCGCGGCCACCGCGCGTGCCAGCTCGGCGTGCAGACCCAGCACCTCGGGCGCCGGCCGCGACAGCTGGCCGCTCCAGAGTTGCTCCTCGGGATCGGCTCGCAGCAGACTCACCGAGAGCGTGATGGCGCTTGCGCTGCGCTCCACGGTTCCCTCGAGGATGTAGTCGACGCGCAGCTCGCGCGCGATCTCAGGTAGCAGCTTGGTCGAACCCTTGTAGTGCATCGCCGACTGGCGGGAGATGACGCGCACTCCCGAGAGCCGCGCCAGCGCCGAGATCACCCCGTCCGTGACGCCGTCTACGAAGTACTCCGGCTCGCCGGTGTAATTGCGCAGCGGTAGCACGACAATCGCGGGGGTCGCGGGCGCCGGCGCCGCGGCGACCGCGGCGCCGGGCTCACCGGCGGGCCGCCGCGCCAGCCACCATGCTCCGAGCGCGAGCGCCATGACAGCGGCGGCGGCGCCTGCCCAGCCCCACACCCGGTCCCGCCGAACCAGCCCGGCGAGCGGCATTTTCCAGCCGCTTGGCCGGGTCGAGGCGCGGCGCAGGATCTCCTCCGAGGCGAGATCCATCTGCGCCGCCGCCAGCGCGTCGCGCAGCTCCGCCGCCGAGGCGTAGCGCGCCTCGGGCGATTTCTCCAGGCACCGCATGATGACGTCGCCGACCCCTGCCGGCAGCTCGGGCTTGAGGCGCCGGGCCTGCGGCGGCTCGTCGCGCAGGACCGAGGAGATGAGATCGGCGGAGTTCTGCCCCTGGAAGGGCCGCGACCCGGTGGCCATCTCGAAGAGCACCACGCCGAGCGCGAAGACGTCGACGCGGGCATCGAGGGGCTTGCCCTGGAGCTGCTCGGGAGCCATGTAGGCGAGCGTGCCGACCACGCGGCCTTCACGGGTCAGCGTTTCCTTGGGCAGGCCGTGGAGCTGGGTGTCCTTGTCGTCAGCGAGCGCTTTGGCGAGACCGAAGTCGAGCACCTTCACCCGCCCGTCCTTGGTCACCATCACATTGCCCGGCTTGAGGTCGCGATGGCTGATGCCGCGCAGGTGGGCCGCTGCGACCGCGTCCGCGAGCGGCACCGCCAGCCGCAGCAGCTGCTGGGGGTCGAAGCCATCTCGCGGAGTGAGCTCGTCGAGGGTCTGGCCGTCGACCAGCTCCATGGTGAGGTAGCGAATGTCCTCGTCTTCCTCGACCGCGTAGAGGGTGACGATGTTGGGATGCGAGAGCGCCGCTACCACCTTGGCCTCGCGTTCGAAGCGCGCCCGGCTGTCGGGATTGGCGAGCGCCTCCTGGGGCAGGAGCTTCAAGGCCACGCTGCGGCCGAGGCGGGTGTCCTGGGCGAGGTAGACCACGCCCATGCCTCCCTCACCGAGCTTCTCGACGATGCGATAGTGCCCCAGCGTCCGACCGATCAATTGAGCCCCGGCGCGTACTTTAATTCAGGGACGGGCACCTTTTTCTCCCGGGAAATGCGTTGCCGGGGTTTCGCGTTATGATTTGTGCGCCGCTTGGATCCCGGGGCGTCCGGGACCGAGACGGCGAACCCAGCGCGCCGCCAGGAATCGCGGGCCGCCGCGAGGGCCCGATCCCCGAGGGGGGACGGACACCTCGACCAGCGGCCGACCCGCGGTGAAACCCGCGCCGTGCACCGCCCGAGATCCCCGGATCGCGCGGCGGCTTCACGCGGGACAGACGAGGGCGGCACCATGCCGAACGAACCCAAGAAGGTGACGGTCCCCTGGACCGTCGCGGCCCCCGAGCGCGGCGAGCGCTTGGTGATGGTCACCGCCTACGACTATCCGCAGGCGCGCACCGCCGACGCGGCCGGCGTCGACATCGTCCTGGTCGGCGACTCGCTCGCCATGGTCGTGCTCGGCCACGCCGACACCCTGTCGGTGACCATGGACGAGATGCTCCACCACGTCAAGGCGGTGCGGCGCGGCGTCGAGCGCGCGCTGCTCGTCGCCGACATGCCGTACGGCTCGTTCCACCTCGGGCCCGAGCAGGCGGTCGCGAACGCGCTGCGCTTCGTCAAGGAGGGCGGCGCGCAGGCGGTGAAGATCGAGGGCGCGCGTCCCGACATCGTGCGCGCCCTCGTCGCGGCCGAGGTCCCGGTGATGGCGCACCTCGGCCTGACGCCGCAGTCGATCCACAGGCTCGGCGGCTTCAAGGTGCAGGGGCGCGGCGCGGAGGCGCGCGCGGCGGCTGCTCGAGGCCGCGCTCGAGCTCGAGGCGGCGGGCGCGTTCTCGCTGGTGCTCGAGTGCGTGCCCGGCGGAGCTCGCCGCCGAGGTCACGGCGCGACTCGCGATCCCGACCATCGGCATCGGCGCCGGCGCTCGACTGCGACGGCCAGGTGCTCGTCTACCACGACCTCCTCGGCCTCGAGGAGCGCATCGCGCCGCGCTTCGTGCGGCGCTACGCCGAGCTCGGGCCGCGACGCCCGCGAGGCGATCGCCGCCTTCGCCGCCGACGTGCGCGCGCGGGCGCTTCCCGGCGCCGCGAGCGAGAGCTTCGAGGATCCCGACGCCCGAGCCGCCCGCCGAGGACGCCGTCGGCAAGCTCTACGGCTGAGGCAGCCGCATGGAGATCCGTGCGTACCGCGCGCCGAGCTCGCCGGCTGACCGCTCTGGCGTCGCGCCGGCGCGACGCGTCGCGCTTCGTGCCGACGATGGGCGCGCTCCACGACGGGCCACCTGTCGCTGGTGCGCCTGGCGCGCCGAGAGCGCGGCCGCGGCGTGGTCGCGTCGGTCTTCGTCAACCCGACCCAGTTCGGGCCGCACGAGGACTTCGCGCGCTATCCCGCGCCAGCCCGAGCAGGACGCCGAGCTGCTCGCCGGCGCCGGCTGCGACCTCCTCTTCCTGCCCGAGCGTCGAGACCATCTACCCGCCCGGGCCACGCCACCTTCGTCGAGCCCGGCGGCGCCGCCGCGCGGCCTCGAGGGCGAGCTGCGGCCCGGGCACTTCCGCGGCGTCGCCACCGTGGTGACCGCGCTCTTCGACCTGGTGCGGCCCGACGTCGCCGTCTTCGGCGAGAAGGACGCGCAGCAGCTCGCCGTGGTGCGCCAGCTGGTGCGCGACCTCCACCTGCCGGTCGAGATCGTCGGCCGCCCGACCGTGCGCGAGGGGGACGGCCTGGCGATGTCGTCGCGCAACGCCTACCTCTCCGCCGAGGAGCGCCGCGCGGCGGCGGTGCTGTACCGCGCGCTGCTCGCCGCGCCGCGCGCTGGTCGACGGCGGCGAGCGCCGCGCGCGCGCGGTGCGCGAGCGTGATGCTCGCCGAGGCTCGACGTCCGAGCCGCTGGCGCGCGTCGAATACGCCGAGGTCGTCGACGCCGACGAGCTTCCAGCCCGTTGCCCGCGTCTGAACGGGCGCGGTCGTGCTGCCGCTGGCCGCGCGCTCGGCGGGACCCGCCTGATCGACAACCTTCAACTCGACCGTCCGACCTGACGCGTCGACGAGGAATCCGCCATGCAACGCACGATGCTGAAGTCGAAGATCCACCGCGCCACGGTGACCGACGCCAACCTCCACTACCAGGGCTCGGTGACCATCGATCCGCATGCTGATGGCGGCGGCCGACATCCTGCGTCAACGAGCGGGTGGAGATCTACAACGTCACCAACGGCGAGCGCTTCGCGACCTACGCCATCCCCGGCACGCCGGGCAAGGGCGAGATCGTGCATCAACGGCGCCGCCGCCCACAAGGCGCGCAGCGGCGACCTGGTGATCCTCGGCACCTACGCCGACTACGACGCCACGAGCTCGGCCGGCCACACCCCGTCGGTGGTCTTCGTCGACGCCAGGAACCGCCGCATCCCGGCCCCGGAGCCCGCATTGGTCGACTGCGAGTAGCGGCCAAACCACAGAAACCGCCGGGGTTGCAGCCTCCCGGCGGTTTCGCCTAATCCCCCGTCTGCGCAGGCCCCTGGGCAGCCATAGCTCAACTGGATAGAGCGACAGACTACGGATCTGTAGGTTGGGGGTTCGACTCCTCCTGGCTGCACCAATTCTTCCTTCCCGCCTTTCCCAAGCCGCTGGCCGCGACTTCCTGGGGATCCATGACGCCACGTTCGACGGCCTCGAAGCAGCGGCCATAGCGAATCACCAGCGCCTCGGCGAGGGCGTCCACGACGAGCGGGTCGCGGTGGGTGTGGAACTCGTCCAACAGGCGCGCCGCGAGCTCTTCCGCCATCTCGAGATCCGTTCTCAGGCCGACGAGCTGGGAGAGCCTTTCGGATTCGGGCGTGCGGAAGAGGCGGGGCGACGTCATCCTGACCGCCATGAAATGGGCTACGGCGGCCCGCCCTCGAGGTTACGGGAGTCGTCCCACGGTAGCGAAGCAGGCCAGCCCGCAGCCCACTCCATGACAGAGGGGGCCCGCGGCTGTATTCTCGGGCAATGAGCCTGCCGCAGAATCCCGACAACACCGGCCGAAGAGCTCGCGGGCTTCACCGCGCTCGGCCTGGACCAAGACCTCACCCGAGAGCTCACCGCGCTCGGCTACGAGGAGCCGACGCCGATCCAGCGCGAAGCGATTCCGCCGCTGCTCGCGGGCCGCGACCTGCTCGGCCAGGCCGCGACCGGCACCGGCAAGACCGCGGCCTTCGCGCTGCCGATCCTGCAGCGGCTCGCCGGCAGTCGGCCGCCGAGCGCAGCGCCGAGCTCGCTCGTGCTGGTGCCGACGCGCGAGCTCGCGATGCAGGTGGCGGAGGCGGTGCATCGCTACGGCGCGCCAGTCGAAGCGCCGCGTGCTGCCGATCTACGGCGGCCAGGCGATGCAGCAGCAGATCGCGCGGCCTGCGGCGCGGCGTCGACGTCGTCGTCGCGACGCCGGGCCGGCTGCTCGACCACATCCGGCGCGGCAGCGTCGACCTCGGCGGCATGCGCACCGTCGTGCTCGACGAGGCCGACGAGATGCTCGACATGGGGTTCGCCGACGAGCTCGAGGCGATCCTCGACCGCGCTGCCCGACGGAGCGGCAGACCGCGCTCTTCTCGGCGACCATCGCCGCCGCGCATCGCCAGATCGCCGAGCGCCACCTGCGCGACCCGATGCGGATCACCATCGCCCGCGAGCCGCGGCCGGCCGGCAAGGCGCCGAAGGTGCGCGAGGTGGCCTACATCGTGCCGCGCCAGCACAAGATCGAGGCGCTCGGCCGCGTGCTCGACATGGAGAACCCGACCTCGGCGATGGTTTTCTGCCGCACCCGCCATCGAGGTCGACGAGCTCGCGGAGAAGCTCGGCGCGCGCGGCTACGCCGCCGAGGCGCTCCACGGCGGCATGTCGCAGCGCGCAGCGCGACCGTGTGATGCGCCGCTTCCGCGACGGGACGACGCAGACTGCTGGTCGCCACCGACGTGGCGGCGCGCGGCCTCGACATCGAGCACGTCTCGCACGTCGTGAACTTCGACATCCCTCCTCGCCCGAGGCCTACGTGCACCGCATCGGCCGCACCGGCCGCGCCGGCCGCGAGGGGGTGGCGATCACGCTCGCTCGAGCCGCGCGAGCAGCGGCTGCTGCGCAGCATCGAGCAGGCGGGCCGCCGCAAGATCGCGATCGAGAACGTGCCGACGGTCTCGGATATGCGCGCGCGGCGGATGGAGGCGACCAGCGCCGAGCTGCGCGGCATTCTCGAGGGCGCGGACTTTGCGGCCTACGCCGTGGTCGCGGAAACCCTGGCCAGCGAGTACTCGCCACTCGAC
>CAWGFP010000014.1:0-299793 GCA_963821905.1 Thermoanaerobaculia bacterium
GGCTCGCGGAGCTCCACGAGCGGCTGGCGCGGCCGAGCACGGCGGCGGCGACGAGCGCATCCGCGCGCCAGCACGAGGCCGGCAAGCTGACCGCGCGCGAGCGCGTCGAGCTGCTGCTCGACGCGGGCTCCTTCGTCGAGATCGACGCGCTGGTCACCCACCGCTGCCGCGACTTCGGCATGGAGGAGCAGCGGATCCCCGGCGACGGCGTGGTCTCCGGCTACGGCACGATCGACGGCCGGCTGGTCTACGTCTTCGCCCAGGACTTCACCGTCTTCGGCGGCTCGCTGTCGGAGACCAACGCCGAGAAGATCTGCAAGGTGATGGACCTCGCGGTCGAGAACGGCGCGCCGGTCATCGGCCTCAACGACTCCGGCGGCGCGCGCATCCAGGAGGGCGTCGCCTCGCTCGGCGGCTACGCCGACATCTTCCTGCGCAACACGCTCGCCTCCGGCGTGGTGCCGCAGATCTCGGCGATCCTGGGCCCCTGCGCCGGCGGCGCGGTCTACTCGCCGGCGATCACCGACTTCATCTTCATGGTCGAGGGGACGAGCTACATGTTCGTCACCGGCCCCGACGTCATCAAGACCGTGACCCACGAGGAGGTGACCAAGGAGGAGCTCGGCGGCGCGCACACCCACGCCGCCAAGAGCGGCGTCTGCCACTTCACGCTGCGCCAACGACGCCGCCTGCCTCGCGGCGATCCGCGAGCTGCTCTCCTACCTGCCGCTCGAACAACCTCGACGAGCCGCCGCCCGGTCGCGGCGAGCGACGATCCGCGACCGCGAGGACCCGGCGCTCGACACGCTGGTGCCCGCCGATCCCGAACAAGCCCTACGACATCAAGCGGCTCATCGGCGCGGTGGTCGACGACGGCCAGCTTCCTCGAGGTCCACGCGGACTACGCGCGCAACATCGTCGTCGGCTTCGCGCGCATCGGCGGCCGCTCGGTCGGCATCGTCGCCAACCAGCCCGCCTACCTGGCCGGCGTGCTCGACATCGACGCCTCGCTCAAGGGCGCGCGCTTCGTGCGCTTCTGCGACGCCTTCAACATCCCGCTGGTCACCTTCGAGGACGTGCCCGGCTTTCTGCCCGGCACCCAGCAGGAGTACGGCGGCATCATCAAGCACGGCGCCAAGCTGCTCTACGCCTTCGCCGAGGCGACGGTGCCGAAGATCACCGTGATCACGCGCAAGGCCTACGGCGGCGCCTACTGCGTCATGGCGTCCAAGCACCTGCGCACCGACGTCAACTTCGCCTATCCCGACCGCCGAGATCGCGGTGATGGGGCCGGAGGGCGCGGTCAACATCCTCTACCGGCGCGAGCTCGACGAGGCCGGCGAGACGCGCCGGAGGTGCGCGCGCGAGAAGGTCGCCGAGTACCGCGAGAAGTTCTCGAACCCCTACATCGCCGCCGAGCGCGGCTTCGTCGACGCCGTCATCGAGCCGCGCAGGACGCGCCCGGAGATCATGCGCGCCCTGCGCCAGCTGCGCGGCAAGCGCCAGACCCTGCCGGCGAAGAAGCACGGCAACATTCCGCTCTGAGGCGGAGGTCGGAAGCTGGAAGTGAGCTCCGCGTTGGCATCGTCATGGGAAGCGACTCCGACTGGCCTACGATGCGCGAGGCGGCTCGCGCGCTGAGCGAGTTCGGGATCGGCTGCGAGGTACGCGTACTGTCCGCTCATCGGCGGCCCGACGAGTGCGCAGCGTACGCCGAGGACGCCGCTCGGCGCGGCCTGGCGGTGTTGATCGGAGGAGCCGGCGGCGCGGCGCATCTCGCCGGCGTGCTCGCCGCTCACACCAACCTGCCGGTGATCGCGGTGCCCATCCCGACCCGTGGCGGGTGGCCTCGATTCACTTCTTTCGATGGTCCAGATGCCCCCCGGTGTGCCGGTGGCCACGGTGGCAGTGGGCCGGGCCGGCAATGCGGCCATCTTGGCGGTTCAGATGCTGGCGCTCGCGGATTCCACACTCGCCGAGCGGCTGGCGGCCTACAAGCGCGCCCTGGCGAGCAAGGGCGAAGCGGCCGACGCCAAGGTGCAGGCGGCGCGCCACGGCGGCTGATCCGGCTCGGCCGCGGCGATTGCACAACTTCTTGTTCACTTGCGTTTAGCATAAATCTGTTGTCTCCTACGCCTAACGGCGAAAGATTTAGCTTTCGCGTAATCTAGCCACAGGCAGGCAGGGAACCCGATGGTCAGCCCGCTGCGCGACTTCCTCGAGATCCCCTACGACCAGCTGGAGGAGATGAACCTCGAGGCCAAGGAGGAGCGGCTGGCGCGCAAGGCGCCCGACGAGATCCGCGAGGCGCGCATCAAGTACCTGACCGACGAGAAGCGGATCAAGGCGGTGACGGTGTGCTTCACCGACCTCGAAGGCCGGCTGCACATGCTCGACTACGACAAGAAGTTCCTGCTCAAGTCGGCCGACAACCTGACCTTCGACGGCTCGTCGATCCGCGGCTTCTCGCAGCAGGCGGAGTCCGACCTGCGCCTGCGGATCGACTGGCCGGCGTTCTACTGGCTGCCGTCGGACGTCTTCGGCCCCGGCAAGGTGCTGGTCTTCGGCGAGGTCCAGGAGCGCGACGGCAGGCCGTACCGCGCCGACATGCGCGCCCTGCTCAAGGCCTACGCCGACAAGCTTGGGCCAAGGACGAGACGGTGCCTACGCCTCCAACGAGATCGAGGGCTTCGTGTTCAAGGGCCGCGACGCCGAGCGCCGCTACCACGAGACCGGCGGGTTCGAGTTCATCTCCACCGGCGGCTACTACCACTCGCTGCCCGGCGACGCCCTGCGGCAGTTCATCGACACCGCCGCCGAGGTGCAGCGCGCGATGGGCTTCGCCAACGAGAAGGACCATCCCGAGGTGGCGCCCTCGCAGTTCGAGATGAACTACAGCTACACCGAGGCGACGATCGCCGCCGACCAGGTGCAGCTCTACAAGCTGCTGTCGCGCCAGGTCGCGGCGCGCATGGACATGACCGCCTGCTTCCTGCCCAAGCCGGTCACCGGGGTCAACGGCAACGGCATGCACACCAACATGTCGCTGGCCCGCAAGGGGAAGAATCTCTTCTACGACAAGAAGGGCCAGGACGGCCTCGCGGCCGCGGGCTGGAGCTTCATCGACCGCATCCTGGCCAGCGCCAACGACATCTGCCTGATCCTCAACTCGAGCGTCAACGCCTACCGCCGGCTCGACCCGCACTTCGAGGCGCCCAACCAGATCAAGGCCTCGGCGATCGACCGCGGCTCGATGGTGCGCATCCCGATCGGCAACGAGAACTCGGCGCGCATCGAGGTGCGCTCGATCGCGCCCGACGCCAACCCGTACCTGGCGATCTACGCCCTGCTGCGCACCGGCCTCGAGGGCCGCTCGCGGAGGAGGACAACGACGGCAAGCGGCCGCGCACCCGCTTCCTGCCGGACAACATCTACGACGCGTTCGGCTGTTCAAGGGCAGTCGCTGGGCCGCCGAGCTGCTGGGCGAGGAGGTGCACGACAAGTTCGCCGACCTCAAGCTCGCCTCCGGCCGAGCGCTGCCCCAAGGCGCTCGGCGCCCAGGTCAAGCGCACCGAGATCCAGTTCCACCACGAGGTGACCAACCAGTACCTCTGGTCGCAATTTTAGGTGCGCGGGCGGGTGAGGCGCTGCTTCAGGCGGTCGATCAGCCAGGGCGGGCTGCTCCTGGCGAAGGCGCGGGAGTTCGACCATCTGGCGGAAGATGCCGCCTTTGCGCCAATTGCTGAAGCGGTAAGTCGAGGTGGGGCGCTGAGCGTCCTGGCGCTGGACCCGAATACCGAGAAGCGCTCGGCGTAGAGGAACGCCATGCGGCGTGTCCGCTCCGGCCGTTCCGCTGCGCACTCGATGACCAACGGCCACTCGACGCGCCCTCGCTCTCGACCATGGCGTTGCCGTCGGCATCGGACGGCGGCGCACCCGTGAGCGGTGGGGTTTGCGCAGCACCGCGGCGAGCTCGGCGGCAGAGTCGATGCTTGCCCGGATCCTGCTCCAGGCAGCGCATGGTGAGGCGGCTGGATCGAGGCCCTGGCAATCGCCTCGTCGAGAGTGCGTGGCGCCGGCGGCTGGCCGTAGAGGAACGCGCCGCGACGATGATCGAGATCGGCGAATCGCCCTCGTGGGGGACGGCGGCCGGTCAGGAGCTCATAGAGCACGACGCCCAACGAGTAGATGTCGGAGTGTTCGTCGATGTGCCCGGAGCCGAGTTGCTCGGGCGACATGTACTTGGGGGTGCCGACGAAACAGCCGGTGCGGGTCAGGGTTTCGGCGTCGATGCCGGTCGGCCGGGCGATGCCGAAGTCGATCAGCTTCGGCGCGCCATCCGAAGTGAGCATGATGTTCGAGGGCTTGATGTCTCGGCGCGATCCGCCGCCTTGGTGTGGTGCGCGGCGCTCGAGCGCGTCGCACACCGCGGCCACCAGCAACCGCGCCCAACCGCCATCGGCGCGCAACTCGCGCCTGTTTCCTTCATCACCCGGGCCGACATCTCGCGCCCGTCGACGAACTCGGTCGCCACGTACATGTAGGGCCCCACGCGCCCCGAGCCCTCGAGGGCCGGGATCTCCCGGATGACGGATACGGGCCAGCAGCAACGCCTCGCGCTCGAAGCGCTCGACGACGTCGTCGGCCGATCCGGCGGGCGGCGCCAGGACCTTGAGCGCCGCGACCGTGCCGCGCTGCAGGTCATGGGCGCGATAGACAACGCCCATGCCGCCCTGGCCGATCACCTGGTCGATGCGATAGCGGCCGGCGAACACCGGCGCCAATGGCGACCACCGGTTCATTCGCCTCCGCCACGCCCGAGATCCGGCGTGCGCGAAGCGACGGTGGGGGCGGCGCTCAAGCCTGCAAGCTAGCGCCACAAGACACGCAAGCGCGCTTGCCGGGGACAACCGCGTGACCGCAGTTCGGACAGAATTTCGTAACGCGCAGCAGTATATGCCGGGGCCCGCGTCCCGCAAGACAGCGCGCCCCGTTGCACGGCGCCCCTGGCTCTCGGCCGCCGGGCGGGATATTCTTGCGAGACATTCCTGGTCGCCTGGCCCGATCGCCTGCGCGCCCACTAATCGTCTGCAGGAGGGGAGCATGCGCGAGAAGGATCGTGAGTTGCGGCGGCGCCGGCAGCGCCGGCAAAAGAGATTGAAGCGGCGCCGCGTCGAGGCCGCCCACCGGCCAGCCGAGAAGGCATCGGCCTCCAAGCGGCCGGCGCCGGCCAAGGCCGCAGATGGCGCGGCGGAAGTCGCCGGCGCTCCGGCGGCGGCCGAGGCGAGCGAAGACAAGAAGGCCAAGCGACCGGCGCGCAAGTCGCCGGCCAAGAAGGACGGGGCCGAGGGCGAGGACAAGCCCAAGAAGCCCGCCAAGAAGGCGCCCAAGAAGGACGAGGCTCCGCCGAGTCCGAGCGGCGAGGGCGGCGAGGGCGGCGGCGAGGGCTGACCGCCGCCGCTGCCGCGTCACGACATGCGCATCGCGCTCGGCGCCGACCACGCCGGCCTGCCGTTGAAGGATGCGCTGCGCCTCCATCTCGAGGCCGGCGGTCACACGGTCGACGACCTCGGCACTCATAGCGCCGAATCCACCGACTATCCCGACTGGGCAGCGCGAGTCGGCCGCGCGGTGGCGGCCGCCGAGGCCGAACGCGGCATCCTGGTCTGCGGCACCGGGGTGGGCATGGCGATGGCGGCCAACAGGATAAACGGCGTGCGCGCCGCCTGCTGCAACAACGAGTTCACCGCCAGCCTGGCCCGCGGGCACAACGACGCCAACGTGTTGACGCTCGGGGCGCGCGAGATCGCGGCGCCGCACGCCGAGGCGATCGTCGAGGTGTTTCTCTCGACCGCCTTCGAGGGCGGTCGCCATCAGCGCCGCGTCGACAAGATCGCCGCCCTCGAATAGGAGCTCTCGATGCCCAACGTCCGCCTGCTCTCCGCCGCCGACCCCGAGATCCACCAGGCCATCGCCCACGAGCGCCAGCGCCAGAACGACGGCCTCGAGCTGATCGCCTCGGAGAACTTCGTCAGCCGCGCGGTGCTCGAGGCGGCGGGGTCGGTGTTGACCAACAAGTACGCCGAGGGCTATCCCGGCCGGCGTTACTACGGCGGCTGCGAGTTCGTCGACGAGGTCGAGCGCCTGGCAATCGAGCGCGCCAAGGAGCTCTTCGGCGCCGAGCACGTCAACGTCCAGCCGCACTCGGGCACCTCGGCCAACATGGCGGTCTACTTCGCCATGCTCAAGCCGGGCGACACGCTGATGGGCATGGATCTGTCGTGCGGCGGCCACCTCACCCACGGCCACCGGCTCTCCTACTCGGGCCGCGATTTCGAAGTCGTCGCCTACGGCGTGGATCGCGAGAGCGAGCGCATCGATTACGATCAGGTCCGCCAGCTGGCGCTCGAAGCGCGGCCACGGCTCATCGTCTGTGGCGCCTCGGCCTACAGCCGGACGATCGACTTCGCGCGCTTCCGCGCCATCGCCGACGAAGCCGGGGCGCTGCTCATGGCGGACATCGCCCACATCGCCGGCCTGGTCGCCGCCGGGCTGCATCCTTCGCCGGTCGAGCACTGCCACTTCGTGACCACCACCACGCACAAGACCCTGCGTGGCCCGCGCGCCGGTATGGTGATGTGCAAGGCCGAGTTCGCCAAGGACATCGACCGAGCGGTCTTCCCCGGCATCCAGGGCGGGCCGCTGATGCACATCATCGCCGCCAAGGCGGTGGCCCTGCGCGAAGCGCTGGCGCCCGAGTTTCGCGCCTATCAGGCGGCGATCGTCGCCAACGCCGCGCGGCTCGCGGCGCGACTGGCAGGGCGCGGCTTCCGGGTCGTTTCCGGCGGCACCGACAATCACCTCTTCTTGATCGATGTGGCGGCCCGCGGATCGAACGGCAAGCTCGCCGAGCGCGCTCTCGAGGCTTCGGCCATCACGGTCAACAAGAACACCATCCCCTTCGACACCCAGCCGCCGCTGGTGGCCTCCGGCATCCGCCTCGGAACGCCGGCGGTGACCACCCGCGGCATGGGCGTGGAGGAGATGGACTCCATCGGTGACCTCATCGCCGACGCCCTCGCCGGCTCCGAGGAGCCCGCCGCGCTCGCCGCCGTGCGCGAACGCGTGCGCGATCTCTGCCGGCGCTTCCCGCTCTACGATGCCCTCGCCTGAGAGGGCGGGCCGTTAGATCTCGGTCAGCGGCCCCGGCACACCGAACCGTCGCCGGAGCTGTGCACGGAGATCTCCCACCAGGTAGAGCGACCCGCAAATCAGCAGTGGGCGCCGCGGATCCCCGGTGGCGAGCGCCGACTCCAGCGCCACCACCGGGTCGTTCTCGAGACGCACCTGCCGCCCTGACGCGAGGACCGCGAGATCGCGCGGGTCGAGCGCCCGCGGGGTGGGCGGCGCGGTGAGAGTCAGCTCGCCGACATGAGGCAGGAGACGCGGCAGCATGTCGGCCGCGTCCTTGTCGGCCAGCGCGCCGAAAAGCAGATCGACGGGTCCCGCCGTGTCGCGCAGAAACGCCGCCAGCGAGGCGACTCCGGCCGGATTGTGCGCGCCATCGAGAACGACGCGGCGCCCGCGCGGCAGTTGCACCGCTTCCAGGCGGCCCGGCCAGCGGCAGTCCGCGGCGCCGCGCCGCAAGGCTTCGAGATCGAGGCGCGCGAAACCGAGACGCTGGAGCCCGATGGCCGACGCAGCGGCCAGCGCGAGATTGCCG
This sequence comes from Thermoanaerobaculia bacterium, assembly GCA_963821905.1. Taxonomy (GTDB): domain Bacteria; phylum Acidobacteriota; class Thermoanaerobaculia; order Multivoradales; family JAGPDF01; genus CAWGFP01. Next base: position 7,724 of record CAWGFP010000014.1, read on the forward strand.
GGTTGATGCGGACCGAGAAGCTTGGTCGTGGTGCGCAGCGAGCGGCCTTCGCAAACCAAGGTCACCTGCTGGCCGTCCCAACCTCGCGCTTCGACGCCGGCGATCTCGACCAGCTCGCGGACCGGATGAAGCGGCGTCCCCAACTGCGCCGCGGCGCCGGCGAGCGCGGCGGCGGCCTCGGGCTCCTGCTCGGCAGAGAGCGCCGGAACGCCGCTGCGGAAGATGCCGGCCTTCTCACCGGCGATCGCAGCCAGTGTTTCGCCGAGGTATTCGCGATGATCGAGCGCGATCGGTGTGATCACCGAAAGCACCGGCGGCGCCGCGTTGGTGGCATCGAGACGCCCGCCCATACCCACTTCGACCACCGCGATCTCGACTTGTGCGGCCGCGAAATGGGCGAAGGCGGCGGCGGTCAGCGCCTCGAAGTAAGTCGGCGCCGTCTGATTGCGAGCCTCGCCGGCCGCTACCACTTCGGCGAGCCATTCGGCGAGTCGGTCCTCGGCGATCGCGGCGCCGTCAATGCGAATGCGCTCGCTCGGGCCCTCGAGATGCGGCGAGCTGTAGAAGCCGGTCCGGTAACCGGCGGCGCGCAGCGTCGACTGCAGAAATGCCGCGGTCGATCCCTTGCCGTTGGTACCGGCGACGAGGACCACCGGATAGGCGAGTTGCGGATCGCCCAACGCGGCGAGAATGCGCCGCGTCGTGTCGAGCCCGAGCTTGATGCCGAAGTGTTCGAGCCGCGCCAGGATGTCGGCGGCTGCGTTCATCGCTCTCGCGCCGGCCGCCGTCGACCGGTCAGGCGACCAGGTGGCGCAGGCAGCGCGCCACGGTCTCTTTCATCTCGGTGCGTTTGACGACCAAATCGAGAAATCCCTTGCGCGAGCAGGAACTCCGAGGTCTGGAACCCCTCGGGCAAGCTCTGGCGAATGGTCTGCTCGATGACCCGCGGCCCGGCGAAGCCGATCAGCGCGCCAGGCTCGGCGATGTTCAGGTCGCCAAGCATGGCGAAAGAAGCGGTGACACCGCCGGTCGTCGGATCGGTGAGGATCGAGATGTACGGCAACCCGGCGTCGCGCAGCCGCCCGAGGGCGGCCGAGATCTTGGCCATCTGCATGAGCGACAGAATGCCCTCCTGCATGCGCGCGCCGCCCGACGCCGAGACCACCAGCAGCGGCCGCTTGCGGCGCACCGCTTCCTCGGCGGCGCGGGCGATCTTCTCGCCCACCACCGAGCCCATCGAGCCGCCCATGAAGCGGTAGTCCATCACCGCCACCACCACCGGAATCTCCTCGATGTGGCCGTCGACCACGATCACCGCGTCACGCGTGCCGAGCGCCTGCTGGTAGACCCTCACCCGATCCACGTAACGGCGAGAATCCTTGAAGCCGAGCGGATCGCCGGGCGAGACGTTGGCGAACAGCTCGCGCGGTTGCGGCTCGTCGAGCAGCAGCTGCACGCGGGCCGGGGCGTCGATGCGGAAGTGGTGACCGCACTTCGGGCAGATGCGGAGATTGCGCTCGAGCTCCTTGGCGTAGATGATCTCCCGGCAGCCGTCGCACTTGACCCACAGGCCCTCGGGAACGGAGCTCCGCTGCCGGTCCTCACGGACCGCTTTCGGTTTCTTCGCCTTCTTGAACCAAGCCATGGCGACGCGCCCGCGCGATCAGCGATGCGGGCGGAAGACGGGCCTCAGACCTCGGCGGATTCCTCTTCTTCGGCGAGATCGTTCGCGATCCCCAGACGCATGCACGCCGCATCGTACATCTGGCGCGCAGCCTTCTTGGCGTTCTGCAGCTCCGCCAGGCGGTCCTTCACCTTGGCCAGCTCCTCTTCGATTTGCCGGTCGAGGTCCGCGATCTCCTGCTTGGTGACCGCCAGGGAGTTCTCGTAGAACTTGCGCTGCTGATCGGTAAGAGCCATTCGTTCCTCCAGGGATGTTCCCGCGTCCTAGCCGAGCTAGAGCTTGAACGGGAACGTGAGCGTATACCACATCTTCACCCGCACACCGCTCTTGGTCGCGGGGCGGAATTTGGCTTGTTGGGCGGCGGTCATCGCGGCTTCGTTCAGGCCGACGTTCTGCGGCACTTTCTTGACGAAACGCGAGTCGCGCACCGCGCCGCTCTCGTCGACCAGAACCTCGACGCTGACCACGCCTTCGACGCGCTGCATCTTGGCCATCTGCGGATAGGCCGGCGACGGGCGGTTGAGGAGCGCCGGCGGCACGACGCCGGGACCCGGCGTCGCGAGATCTCCCACCTGGACGGCCGGCGCCGCGGGAGCCGCGGGCGCGGGCGCCGGCGGTTCGGGTTCGGACGCCGCAGGTTCCGGCGCCGGCGGGGGCGCTTGTGGCACGGGCGCGGGCGGCTCGGGATCCGGCGCCGGAGCGGGCGCGGTTTCTACCGGAGCGGGCGCGGGCGGCGCAGGTTCAGGCGCCGGAGGTTTGGCCGCGGCGGCAGGAGGCTGCACGACCGGCGGCGCCGGCTTCGCGACATCGACCGGCTTGGCGGGTGCGGGCGTCTGCGCCGGGGCCGTCTGCGGAGGCGTGCTCGGGGGCGGTGCGCTCGCGGGCGCGGTGCTCGCTGGCGTCGTTTCCAGGTCCGCCGGCGGAACCGCCGCAGCGCTCGACGGCGGGTCGACGGCTGCCGCGGACTCGGAGACCGGCGCCGTCTGCGGGCCCGGCTCGACGGCGGGCGGCGGCGCCTCGGGAGCGGCCTTGCCGCGGCCAAAGAAGTAATAGAGGCCCGCGCCCACGAGCACCGCGGCGACGATCGCCGCCACCAGCAGCCCGCGTCCCTTGCCTTCGGCTTCGCCGGCGCGCGTGCCCTCGCGCGGCGGAATCGCCGCCACCTCCGCGCCGGCGCGCGGAGCCGAGAGCTCTTCGGCGACCGGCGAGAGAACTTCCGCCGGAAGCGCTGCCGCAGCGGCAGCCGCTGGCTTCTGCTCGGCGCGCGCCTCGGCACCGAAGAGCTCGTGCATGTAGACCGCCAGCTCGGCCTGCGCCGGCTGCGGACGAAGGCTCGACAGCACCTTCTCGAGCTCGCGCTGCATCTGGCCCGCAGTCTCGAAACGATCGTCGGGGTCGCGCGCCAGCGCTCGCATCACCAGCTCGTCGACCTCGCGCGGGATGGCGGGATCGAGGCTGCGCGGCCGGTCCATGCGTCCCTCGCGCACGGCATCGAGAATCGAAATCTCGCTGTCGCCGGCAAAGAGCCGCCGGCCAGTGAGCATCTCGAACAGGAGAGCGCCGAGCGAGAAGATGTCGGAGCGCGCGTCGACCGGCTTGCCCCAGGCCTGCTCGGGCGACATGTACTGCAGCTTCCCCTTGAGCGCTCCCATCTGGGTCTTCGAGGCCTTCGACACCGCCTTGACGATGCCGAAGTCGCACAGCTTGATGTCGCCCTCGTAGCCGATGAGCACGTTCTGCGGCGACACGTCGCGGTGCACCAAGCCGAGCTCGCGGCCCTCGAAGTCCTTCTTGCGGTGGGCGTAGTCGAGCGCCGCGGCGAGCCGCGCCGCGATCAGGAGCGCCAGACCCTGGGCCAGTGGGCCGTTGCGCGCTGCGCGCCTGGTTCAGAATCGAGCGCAGGTCCTTGCCCTCGACGAACTCCATCGCGATGTAGTAGTCGTCGCCGATCTTGCCCAGGTCGTAGATGTGAATGATGTTGTTGTGCTGCAGCTGGGCGGCGAGCTTCGCTTCGTCGATGAACATGGTGACGAAGTCGACGCTGTCGGTGAGCGAGGGCAGGATCTTCTTGATCGCCACCGTCTTCTGGAAGCCCTCGACTCCCTTCATGCGCGCCTGCCAGACCTCGGCCATGCCGCCGGTGGCGATGCGGCGCATCAGGGTGTACTGGCCGAACTCGCGCGGACCGTCCGGCGGCGTGGGCCGCACGGTCTCGATGCGCTGGGTGCGGAAGTCGTCGCCCGCCCGACTCGCGCCCGACTTGGTGCTGGTCTTGGCGGGGGTCTTGACCAGCTCATCGAGCCTGGAGAAATCGAGATCCTTGCGCTTGAACTCGCCGCTGCCGGTGCGGGACTTGTCGGCCGCAGACGCCGTGACCTCCTTGAGCAGCTCCTCCGGCGCCCGCATCGACTTCGACGGCCGGTCGCTGGTCGGCGTCTTGGTCACAGGTGCGGCGGGCGGCGGCGCGTTGGCGGGCGCGCTCAGCACCGCCGGCGCGCTGGTGGCCGCGACCTGCGGGGCTTCGGCCTCGGACGGCTTCGGCGGGGGCGCCTTGGGCTTCTTTGGCGGCTCGACCTTCGCCGCGGTGGGTGCTTCGGCCGGCGGCGCCTGTGCGGGCGGCGGCGCGGCGGCGACCGGCCGCGGCGGGACAACGGCCGGCGCTGCCGCGGGCTTGCTCTTCGGCAAATCCAGTCCGGACAAGCTGCGCGACAGCAGGGAATCGACGTCGCCCGACGAAGCCGCCTGCTTAGCGGGTCTGGTGGCGGGCTTGTCCAACATGCCGGAGAGAGTTTGCTTCGAGTTTCTTCCCCACGCCGGTGGACGGCTTCGGGGCAGCCGGTGCCGGGGGCGGCGCAGCCGGTGCCGGGGGCGGCGCAGCGGGCGCGCTCTCGACTTCCGCGAGCATGTCCGAGAAAAGCTCCTGCGAGGTGAAGCGCTTGGTCGACGCAGCGTGCGCCTCGGCAGCCTGGCGTTGCGCCGCATTGAGCGTGCGCCGGACCAGCAGACGAAGATCCGAGTCGGTGAAGGGCTTGGCCAGCAGGTCGTCGGCCTCGTAGCTGGCCGCAGTCAGTGTTCCTTGCTCTCCCTCGTTGACCAGCACCAGCGATCCCGGGCCGCCTTGCTTGCGCGAGAACGACGCCAGCATGTCGCGCGCCCCGTTCACCTCGCTCGACACCAGGACGAGCGCAGGGCGCTCCTGCGCGACGGCGCGTTGGGCGCTGTCGCGGTCGTTCGCGACCCGCACCTGCCAGCCCTCCGAGGCGAGCGCGTCGTGGATCCGCTCGATGTAGCGCCCTTCCTGCTCGACAACGAGGATCAACGACATGTGCTGTCTCCGAAGATGGGCTCTCTTTGTAGCATCGAGCGCCCCGGGAGTCAATCGCAGAAGGGGAATAGGGGCTTATTTTCTAGTAATTTAGCTCGTTTCGCCGCGACTGCTAAAATGACCGGAAGTTGATCGTTCTCGGTCTCGATCCCGGCAGTCAGCACACCGGCTGGGGGTTCATTGAGCGCCGCGGCTCGAGCCTCGTGGCGCTCGACTTCGGCCGCATTTCCTGCACCCGCGGCGTGTCTCTCGCAGAACGTCTGGCACACATGTCGCGAGAGCTTCGCAGACTGGTCGCCGAACGGCGCCCCGACTACGCCGCCGTCGAGACACCCTTCCATGGACCGAGCGCGCGTTCGCTCATCGTGCTGGCGCAAGCGCGCGGCGCGCTCTTGGCGGTGCTCGGCGAGATCGGCGTGGACACCGCCGAGCTGGCGCCCGCCGAAGTGAAGCTCGCGGTGACCGGCTCCGGGCGCGCGGACAAGACCCAGGTGGCGCGCATGGTGCGCCTGCTGCTGGCGCTCTCGCTGGAGCCGCTCGCCGCCGACACCACGGATGCGCTCGCGGTGGCGATCTGCGGTGCCCAGCGCCAGCGTCTCGACGCGCTGGTGCGCCGTTAACCGGAGCTCGCGGCCCGCGCTTCAATTGACCGACTTTTTTTTCGCGTGTTAGCATCGCGCGAAGCAGGATCAACATGGCGTTTCAGGGATCCCTCAAGGAACTTCCGCTCCCCGACATCATCCAGCTGGTTTCGGTGTCGGGTAAGACCGGCGTGTTCACGCTGCGCAACGGCGCCGACAACGGCGAGATCTTCCTGCGCAAGGGCCAGATCGTGCACGCCACGGTGGGCGCCCTGGCCGGTGAGGAGGCGGTCTACGAGCTGGCGATCTGGCGCGAGGGCGACTTCGTCTTCAGCCAGGCCGTGAAACCGAGACCACCAGCATCACCCGCTCCAACACCAACCTGCTCATGGAGGCGGCTCGGCGCATCGACGAATGGCAGGTGCTGTCGAAGCGCATTCCCTCCACCCGACTCGTGCCGGTTTTCACCGAGCAGGGCGTAAATACCTCGGTTTCCCTCACTCCCCAGGAGTGGGGCGTCATCGTCAAGATCGACGAGCGGCGCTCGATCGACGAGATCGCCATCGGCCTTGCCGCCTCTCCTTTCGAAGTCTGCAAGCTGCTCTACGGGCTGATCACCTCCGGCCTGGTCAATCTGAAGGAAGATCTTACCCAGCTCCATCCCGAGCGTTTGCAACGACTTGGCAGCGCCGAGCTGGGTGCCTTGGCGGAGCGCATCCACCGTGCCGCTCAGCAGGCGATGAGCAACCACGAGCGAGCCGGCGAGCTCGACTCGGCGCTCCGGCTTTCGCGGGCCGAGCTCGATGCCCAGCGCGGCGTCGATGCGGTGGTGGACCTCATCCGAGCACATGAGAAGACCCTCACCTCGTGCCTGGGCGCCAATCAAGCCAAAAGCTTCCTCGACCGCGTCGCTCAATTCGTCGCCGCCAACTAGGACTTTCTACCTATAGACCGTGGATACCGTCGGTATCTCTCGAATGGTAGACTTCTTGCAATTGGTCACTGCTTGGAGGAGGAACTTACCTATGAAGAGACAGATAGTCGCAACTCTGGCGTCGATCCTTGTGGCGGGCGGAACCGCGTGGGCGCAGTCGACCCAGCATGACGCCATTGCCCCCACGGTCACCGGCGAGACCGGCGGTTTCAACCTGTTTTCCGGCGATACCCTGCGCCAGGGAGACTGGTCGTTCGGGCTTTACGCCAACAACTGGGACCGCACCCTGAGACTGGCCGACGACAGAAGGACGGAAGTCTCGCTGGATCTCACCCGGCTCTCAGCGAGCGTTGGCTACGGCATCACCGATCGTTGGGAAATCAGCTTCATGGTGCCCTACGAGGACTACAACTTCGACGTCGACGACTTCGACGAGGAGTTCAATTTCGAGGGCGATCCCGATGCGGCGGACCTCGGACGCCTGCGCCTGGGCAGCAAGTGGACGATCACCGGCAGCCGCGAATCCGGCTCGGCTATGGCCTTCACTGCCTTCATCGAAGCTCCCACCGGGGATAAGGACATCCCGATGGGTGAGGAAACCGGCTTCGGGATCGGCCTGGCCGGGAACAACTCGAACTGGCTGTGGAACATCGGCTACTACGACTCCGGCGCCGACGAGGAGTTCAACGATTTCGGCGAGCTCGCTACGGGCGGCGTCGGCTACCTGGGTAGCATCAGCGATCAGTTCTTCTGGATCACCGAGCTGCAGGCGGCTGTCCAGGTGGGCGACAGCGAGATCGACGACGCGTTCGATCTGACCACCGGTGGTCGTTACTGGTTCGGACCAGACTCGGACTGGGCGTTCAACTTCGCCATGCGCCTCGACATGGCCCAGGTTTCGGACATCGACGAGCACTGCCCGATCGGCGGCTTGATCGGCCTGACGTACCGGCCGCGCTTCCATGCTCCGCCGCCGCCGCCCGAGCCGGAACCGATGCCGGCACCCGCTCCGCCGCCACCGCCGCCGCCGGCTCCAACGCCGACTCCACCGCCGCCGGCCCCGGCCCCCAAGCCCGAGATCCGCGAGGAATGCACGTTCACGTCGGGCAGCCGGCTGTCGAACGTCTGCAAGGCCAAGTTCGACGAGGTGGCCCTGCAGATGAAGCAGGATCCGAGCGCCACGGCCGAGATCACCGGCTATTCGGACAACACTGGCTCCGACGCCTCGAACATGGCGATTTCTGAGCAGCGTGCCAAGAACACCATGGATTACTTGGTGACTCGTCACGGCATCGACCCGAGCCGCATCACCGCCCGTGGCGTGGGCTCCGCCGACCCGGCGGCCTCCAATGACTCGCCCGAAGGCCGGGCGATGAACCGCCGCGTGGTGATCGTCGTTCGCGGTCAGTAGTCGGCAAACCGCTTCTTACCGACCCTGCCTCCGCAAGGAGGCAGGGTTTTTCATTTGCGCTCAGCCCTCGACGACTTCGCCGAGCGTCTCGCGCCGCAACGAGACGATTGCGCCGATGAGCCCGGCCGCGCCACCGAGCAGGACCAGCCCGAGGAGTTGCTCCCAGGAAAGAAAATCGCCGGCAAAGAACCAGGCGAGGAGTGACGAGCCCGCCTGCGGCCGCACGCTGGCAAACGCGGCCCACAGGCCCAGGGTGGCGAGACTGCCGCCGAGCAGGCCCTCGAGCAGACCCTCGGCGTAGAACGGCCCGCGAATATAGAACTCGGTGCCACCCACCAGGCGCAGGATCGAGATCTCCTCGCTGTAGAGATAGGCAGTGAGACGGATGACGCTGGCGATGGTGAAGATCGCCGCCCCGAGCAGGATGCCGCCGAGCGCCAGACCGGCGCCGCGCACGACGTTGATCACGGTCTCCAACTGGCGCAGCCAATCACGATCGTCGTCTACGGTGGTGACCGCAGCGTCGGCGCGCAAACGCCCGATCCAGGCCGAGAAGGTCGCCGGGTCGATTCCCGAAGGGTCGTAGGCGACTTCGAAGGAAGGAGGCAGCGGGTCGTCGCTCCAACCCTCCACCAGGTCGCCCATGCTCGGGAACACGGTGCGAAAGCGCTCGCGGGCCTGGGCCGAATCGATCTCCTGCACCGCCGCGGTCCAGGCTGCGCCGGCGATCAATTCACGCACGCGGGCGCGATCCTCGCCGGCCGACTCGGGTCGCAGGTAGACCACCAACCGCGCCTCCTGGCGCCACGCCGCGACAGCCCGGCTGAGATTGGCGCTCACCAGCAGGAAGACGCCGCCCACGAAAAGGCTCACCGCGATGGTCAACACCGCGAGCATGGTGACCCGCCATCCGCGCGCCATGTTGAGGGCCGCTTCGCGAACGAAATAGGTCGCCGCCTGCCAGAACCTCACGCCGGCGCCTCGTCCGGCACGGCGACTTCGGCCGGCGGAGCGGAGGTGAGCGCCGGCTCGTCGCGGATCAGCTTGCCGTGCTCGAGGGTCAGTACGCGGCGCTGCATGCGCCGCAAGGTGTCGCGATCGTGCGTCGCGATGACCACCGTGGTGCCGCGCAGGTTGACCTCCACCAGCAGCGAATAGATTTCCTGCGCCAAATCGGGGTCCAGGTTGCCGGTGGGCTCGTCGGCGAGCAGCATTTCGGGCTCGTTGATCAGCGCGCGGGCCATGGCTACGCGCTGCTTCTCGCCGCCCGAGAGCTCGGGCGGGAAGGCGTTCATCTTGTGCGCCAGGCCGACCCGGCGCAGGGTCTCGTAGGCCAACCGGCGCTGGCGCTCACGGGGGAAGCCGAGCACCCGCGGCAGGTAGCTGACGTTCTCGAACACCGTCTTGCGCGGGATGAGGCGGAAATCCTGGAACACCACGCCGATCGAGCGCCGCAAGTAGGGCACCTTCGAGCGCGGCAGCGAGGAGACGTTGCGCCCCAGCACCAGGATCTGTCCGGCGGTGGGCATCTCCTCGCGAAACACCAGCTTGAGCAGCGTCGTCTTGCCGGCGCCGGAGACGCCGGTGAGAAACACGAACTCGCCGCGCTGGATCTCGAAGCTGACGTCGTCGACACCGAGCTGGCCGCTCGGATAGCGCTTGCTGACGTGGAAGAACTGGATCACGCGCGGTAGCCGCCGTCAGCCGCCGCCGGCGAGCGCGGCGCGCACCAGCTGTTCGACCCGGCGGGGCTCCGCCCGCCCGCCGGAGCGCTTCATCACCTGGCCGACGAAGTAACCGAGGACCTGGGTCTTGCCCGAGCGGTACTGCGCCGCCTGCGCCGTCCCCGCCGCGACCGCTTCCTCCACCCAGCGATGGAGCTCGGCCTCGTCGGAGATCTGACCGAGTCCGAGCCGGGCGACCGCCGCCGCGGGCGCCTCGGCCGTTTCCCACATCGCGTTCAGCACGTCCTTCGCCGCACTGTGCGAGACCGCGCCGGCTTCGATCAGCGCCACCAACGCGCCGAGGCGCGACGGCGCAACGGCGGCGGCGAGCTCGGCCTTGCGCTCCTTGAGCATTCCCAGCACCGCGGTGCGCACCCAGTTGGCCACCGCCCGCGGCGTGGCGCCGGACACCGTTGCGGCGGACTCGAAGTAGTCGGCGAGCTCGCGCGACGAGGCGAGCACTGCGGCATCCTCGGTGGGCAGGCCATAGTCGCTCACCAGACGCTCCTTGAGCTGCCAGGGCAACTCCGGGAGGGCAGCACGCAGCGCGGCGACTCGCGCGGCAGCCAGCCGCAGCGGCGCCAGGTCGGGCTCGGGAAAGTAGCGGTAGTCGTGCGCCTCCTCTTTCGAACGTAGGGTCCGCGTCACCCCGCGCTCGGCATCGAAGCTCCGCGTTTCCTGCGCCACCGCGCCGCCTCCATCGAGCAATTCGCTCTGGCGCTCGATCTCGTAAGCCGCCGCGCGCGCCAGATGGCGAAAAGAATTGAGATTCTTGATCTCGACCTTGGTGCCGAGCGGCGCCCCCGGCCGGCGCACCGAGACATTGGCGTCGCAGCGCAGGCTGCCCTCTTCCATGTTGCCGTCGCTGGTGCCGGTGTAGAGCAGCACCTGATGGAGAGTCTGCAGATAATCCTGGGCTTCGGCAGGCGTGGCGAGATCCGGTTCTGAGACGATCTCGACCAACGGCATGCCGCAGCGGTTGAAATCCGCCAGGCTGCGCCCGGGCAGCGCGCCGCCGCCGGGGGCCTCGTGCAGCAGCTTGCCGGCGTCCTCCTCGAGATGCAGGCGATGGATACGCGCCCGCTTGTCGTGCTGGGAGAGAGGCAGCTCGCCACCGAACGCCAACGGCTCCTCGTACTGGCTGATCTGATAGCCCTTGGGCAGGTCGGGATAGAAATAGTTCTTGCGCGCGAAGACGGAGCGGGCCTGCACCTCGCACCCGAGCGCGATCGCCAGGGTCACCGCCAGATCGACGGCGCGGCCGTTGAGCACCGGCAGCGTGCCGGGATAGGCGAGACAGACCGGGCAGACGAGGGTGTTCGGCGGCGCCCCGAAGCGGTTCGGACAGCGGCAGAACATCTTGGTCTCGGTCCGGAGCTGGACGTGCACCTCCAGGCCGATGACGGCTTCCCACGCCATGCAGGAGAGGAGTCTACAATGCGCCCGTGATCGCAGAATCGCGCGGCGGCTATTCCTTGTGGCGCACTTCGCGTGGCGCCGTCGAAATTCGCTTCGCCGGCCGCGGCCCGCGCGCGGAGCGCCAGGCGACGCTCGACACGCTCGGCGAGTCGTTGCCGGTCGCCTGGGCGAAGCAGGTGCATGGTGCCACCTTGCTGCGCGGGCGCGCTGGCGAGTGCGGCGAAGGCGATGCCTTGTTCACCGCCGAGCCCGGGCTGGCGCTCGCGATCGCCACCGCCGACTGCGTGCCAGTCCTGCTCGCCTCGCCGCAAGGCTTGGCGGCAGTGCACGCCGGCTGGCGTGGCCTGGCGCAGGGCGTCCTGGCGCCGGCGGTGGCGGCTCTCGGAGCGACGGCCGAAATCACGGCTTGGATAGGCCCGGCGATCGGACAGTGTTGTTACGAAGTCGGAGACGAGGTGGCGCAGCAGGTGGTCGACGCGAGCTCGGTTGCCGTCACGCGGCCAGGGCCGCGCGGCCGTCCGCACCTCGATCTCGCCGGCGCGGCGCGCATGCAGCTCGAGAAGGCGGGGGTCGGCCAGATCGAGCTACTGATCTCCTGCACACAATGCGACGAACGCCTGTGGAGCTACCGCCGCGACGGCAAGGGCGCCGGCCGCAACCTAGCGTTCATCTGGCGTCGCTAGAAGCTGAGGTTGCTGCGCCGGAAGCCGCGCGGCGCGCGGTGGTGTGCGCGGAGCTGGCCGCAGGCCGCCGAGACGTCGTCGCCGCGCTGGCGGCGCACGGTGGCGGTGAGGTGGCGCTCCAGCAGGCGGCGGTGAAACGCCTCCACCACTTCCGGCGCCGGCGGCACCATGCGCTCGCCGAGCACCGGATCGGGGTTGGTCGGGATCAGGTTGACCTTCGCCGGCAGTCCGCGCAACAGCCGGGCCACGGCGTCGGCGTCGCGCAGCGAGTCGTTGAAGTCGCGGATCAGGATGTACTCGAAGGTGATGCGCCGGCCGCGCTCGAGGGGATAGCGGCGCAGGGCGGCGAGCAGATCGCCCAGCGGCTAGGTGCGGTTGATCGGCATGATCGCGCTGCGTCGCTCGTCGTCCGGCGCGTGCAGCGAGACCGCCAGGTTCGGCCGCCGTGGCCAGCCGCCGAGCGCCGCGATTCCCGGCACCACGCCGGCGGTCGAGACCGTGACCCGGCGCTGGGAAACGATCTCGAGCAGGATGTCGAGCGCAGCCCGCACGGCATCGAGGTTGAGCAGCGGCTCGCCCATGCCCATGAACACCAGGTTGAGACTGGGCGGCAGAGGAGGCTCGTCGAAACGGACCGCGAGCACCTGGCCGACGATCTCGCCGGCGGTGAGGTTGCGGCCCGCTCCCCAGAAGCCGGTGACGCAGAAGCCGCAGGCGAGCGCGCAACCGGCCTGGCTCGAGAGGCAGAGCGTGCGGCGGCCGCGGTCCGGAATGTCGACGGCCTCGATCGTCGCGCCGTCGGCGAGGCTGAAGAGATACTTGCGCGTGCCGTCCTGGGAGCGCTCGCAGGCCGTGGTGAGCGGCCAATCGATGACGAAGCGCTCGGCCAGCGCGCCGCGCAGCGGCTTGGCGAGCTCCGACATGGCGGCGAAGTCGCGCGCCCCGCGCAGGTGAATGGCGTCGTAGATCTGGCGGGCGCGAAACGGCTGCGGCGCGACCGTAGCGACCGCAGCGGCGAGCTCGCCGCGCGTCAGGCCGAGCAGATCCAGGCGCGACTCCGCGCCCGCTCCGTCAGCTCGAACGGCGCCGGCGGCGGGTGGGGTCGATGCCGCAGGAGCGGAGGAACGAGAGGTCATCGCCGTTGATGCGGAACACCGGATCGGCCCCCGGCCGCGGCGGCGTCGCCGGCGGCTGGGCCGCGGGCTCGTCTTCGCGTTTGCAGTCGAGGACGAGATGCAGCGAGTAGCCCTCGCTCTCGATGCGCCGCAAGGTCTTGCCCACTTCCGGGGACTCGGAAATGGCGTGCGACAAGGCGCGCCCCAACTCGCGCAACATCTGTCGGAGTTTCTCGTCGAGCAGCGCCATCGCGTCGATGCCGCCACGCAGGCGGCGGGATGGTCGGATTATCCGCACTGCTCCGGGTGCTGTCAAACGCTGTGCTAGCGTGCCGCGCGTGCACGAGGAACCACCGCCCGGCTCGCCGCTCGCGCCGCTCGGCGGCTGGTTGACCCACGCCGGCTGCGCGGCAACCGGCGCGGTGGCGCTGGCCGGCGATGTCTCGCTGCGGCTCTACTTCCGCATCGCGCGCGGCGAGGGCTCCGCCATCCTGGCGCTCTACCCGGAGGCGATTCGCGAAACCCAGGAGCGATTCTTGCTCAGCGGGGCGCTGCTCGCGGCCGCTGGCGTGCGCGTGCCACGCGTGCTCGCCCACAGCGCCGAGCTCGGCGCCACTCTGCTCGAAGACCTCGGACCCCGCACGCTCTACGACGCGCGCGAGGACTGGGCCACGCTGTTGCCCTGCTTCGACGCCGCACTCGACAGCGCCGCGCGTATCGCCGCGCTCGATCGCGACGCGGTGGCGGCGCTCAATCCGGCGCTGGATGCCGGGTTGCTGAGCCGGGAGCTCGAGAAAACCCGCGCCATGTTTCTCGAACCACGCGCGTTGCTCGAGGCGGGCGAGCGCGATGCCTGGGAATCGTTCGTCGCCGAGCTCTGCGCCGCGATCGGTGCCGAAACCATGCAACCGTGCCATCGCGACTACATGGCGCGCAACCTGGTGCCGCTCGCCGCGCGCGACGTGGTGGTGCTCGATCATCAGGACCTCCGCCTCGGACCACCGAGCTACGACGTGGCTTCGCTGCTCAACGACAGCTTGTTTCCGCCGCCGGCTGCCGAGGAGGCGTTGCTCGAACGCGCCGGCTTGGCGCATGGCGAGGGCCGCCTGTCCTACCGGCGCGCTGCGGTGCAGCGCGGCCTCAAAGCAGTGGGCACGTTCGCGGCCTTCGCCGCGCGCGGCGCACCCCGCCACCTGCCACTGGTCGCGCCGACCGGGGCCCGCGCCCTGCGCCACCTCGCCGCGCTGCCGGAGCGCCGCCTGCTGCCGGCGGCGTTTCTCGCCCGGCTCGGCGAGGCGTTCTGCTACACTGAATGAGCGCGGCGAGGCCCCGCCGCCCCGGAGGCCAAGCATGAGATTCGGATTCCAGGAGCTGTTGGTAGTGCTCGCCATCGTGCTGGTGATCTTCGGCGCTTCGCGCCTGCCGCAGTTGGGCAAGGGTCTGGGCGAGGGCATCCGCAACTTCAAGAAGGGCGTCAAAGGCAGCGACGACGATGCCCTCCCCGGTAAGGCCGAGAGCAAGAACGGTCAGGCCTAGCCGGCCGCGCCTGACCGGACGCGCTTAACGCTTCGCCAGCACCACGCCTGAGGCGGTCGCCTCGGATTCCAACCCTTCAGCGCGCGCGCCGCGAGCGTGGCTTGCGTAGATGCGCATGACCTTCGAAACGAAGCGATTGGTCTCGCGATAAGGCGGCATACCGCCGAAGCGCTCGACCGCGGTGGGCCCGGCGTTGTAGGCCGCCAGCGCCAGCTCGACGTCGCCGTCGTAGCGGCGCAGCAGGCCGCTGAAGTACCGCGCGCCGAGGTCGAGGTTGGTGGGCGGATCGAAAGGATCCGCCGCCCCGGTCGCCACCGCGGGCATGATCTGCATCAGACCCATGGCGCCGCGGTGCGACAGCGAGCGCGGATCGAACGACGACTCGACCTCCACCAGCGCGGCGAGCAGCAGGCCGTCGACGCGATGGCGCTCGGCGGCGATTCCGATCGCATCTCCGAACGGCAGTCGCGCCAGTAGCCGCCGTGACACATCCTCCTCGGGGCGCTGGCGAAACAGATCGAGAGTTGCGGGCGCGGCGCCGAACGCGCGCTCGCGGTCCGCGGCGGCGATGGCGCGAAACTCGTGCTCACCGGCCACCCAATCGCTGAGCGCTTCGAGCTGGCTGATCTCGGCCGCCGAGGGCTGCGCCGGAGAAACCTCCGGCACCGACGGCACCGAAGGTACCGACGACAAAACGGCGCCGACGAACAATGCGGCGCCAACCCCCCGTTTCACGCTGGTTCTGGACATTTTTTCTGGTCGCAAGAGTTGCAAACGGCACCGGAGTGCCGTAACGGCTTACCGGACGACTCGGAATGCGGGCCTTTTCTTCCGATTCCTGGTGAAACTGCACGCCTCTTGCTGCCGCTTCCGAAACGCAGCGAGCAACATGCCAGCCTTAGGACCCGGAACTCCGATTCCTCGCACCGCCCCTCGAGGCGGCGCACCAACTTCAGCTTGATGTCAGCGCTTGTGCCCGTGCACCGTAGCGCGTCGAGCGCTTCGCCGCACGTCGTCGGTGCCGATGCCGAGATCGGAAACTTTGTTGCGCAGCGTGTTGCGGTGCACGCCCAGCGACTTGGCCGAGCGGCAGAGGTTCCCCGAGTTGCAACGCAGCGAGGCGACGATGAACTGCTTCTCGAATTCTCGTCGCGCCTGCTCGAGAGTGAGGCCTTGACGCACCAGTTCGTCCACGATTTGAAACAGACGCCCGTTGAGGTTTTGCTTCGTCAAGTGCGCTCTCCTGCTTCGACGCTGTCGGGAAAGTGAGCGCACAATAGCACAGCGATTTTCGTCGTCAACCTATCGCGGCGCGAGATCGCGGCGCGAGCGAAGAAGGCTTGACACATCGCTCTACGATGCAAAAAGTAGCGAGCATTCTCGGGCAACGAAAAACCCCCGCTTGCGCGGGGGTCGGTGAAGCAGCGGCGAAGCGCAGCGCGCTATTTCCGCTCGAGCCTGTCGCCGAGGTAAATCGCCACGTTGGAGTCGAGAATCTTCGCCACCGCGGTGTGCGAGCGCACCGAGAGCACCGCGAGCTCGCCGATCGGAACCGGCGGGAATCCCTCGCGGTTCATGCGGTAGATGGTGAAGATGTCGCCCGGCGTTACGTCGTCATCGGCACCGCGGTCGATGTACACCACGTGGTCCGCGCCGAGACTGAGGACGCCGTCGTCGGAGGTGATGATCACCGGCGCCGTCGCCAGGCTCGCGGCTTCGGCGGGATCGTTGATCGGCCGCGGCGCGGTGCGCCGCGCCAGCGGAACCGGCTCGGGCTCGAAGGGACGCAGGCCCGCCCCGACCCGGATCGCTCCGCACACCTGGACGATCTCGCCGATCGCGGACTGCGGTTGCACGGCGATGACCCGGACCCGTCCCTGGTAGCGATGCATGCGGCCGAGCAGGGCGCCGCTCATCGGGTGGCGGACCTCCCACGCCGGCGCGATCACGGTGAGCACAGCGCCGCTGGACAGGCCACCCTCGCTGCCGCCGTCGAGATAGACCACGTCGCCGAGCGAGAGGTTGAACTTGACGGTGTCGACGCTGCCGTAGATCCCCTCGACCCCGGTACTGCCGGTACCGGCGAGCGTCGGGCTGAGCACTTGATACTCCGAGCCGGTGACGTGATACGGCAGGGGCTCGTCCATCGCGCCGACGAAACCAGAGCAATAGATGTCGTCCTCGGTGCCGAGCTGCTGCGGCGCCCGCGC
This sequence comes from Thermoanaerobaculia bacterium, assembly GCA_963821905.1. Classification (GTDB taxonomy): domain Bacteria; phylum Acidobacteriota; class Thermoanaerobaculia; order Multivoradales; family JAGPDF01; genus CAWGFP01. The sequence continues at coordinate 24,346 of CAWGFP010000014.1, forward strand.
CGCGTCGGCGGCCGACTGCACGCCGGCCAAGCCGGTCGGCGCCTCCTCGCCCTCGACGATCGGCGCCACCTCGGGCGATTCGACTTCGGTCACTTGCTCGACCGGCACCGCCTCGATCGACAACACCAGCGGATCGCCCGGGTAGATCCAGTGCGCGTCCAGGATGTACTGGTTCTTCTCCCAGATCTGCGGCCAGAGATAGGGATTGCCGAGATTCTTGGCGGCAAGATCCCACAGCGTGTCGCCACGGACGATGGTGTAGACCTGGGCGCCGGGCGGAAACTCCGTCGGAGGATTCCACGCCGTCCAGTGGTCTCCGACCAAATGCAGATCTTTCGGCGGCCGGTCGGCGGCGAAAGCGGGGGTGCCCGCGATGATCAGGGCGAGCCCGGCAAGGACGGCGCAGGAACGCGGAGCCATTCGGAACCTCCTACCCGGCGGCAGCAAAGCCTCTTAGAGTCGTGATTCTCCGCTCCAAACGTACACCGTCACCCTGCAAGAGTCAAGGGTTAGGCCCATTTGGCTCAAGTGATGCTTGAAGGCTTCTAGGGCAGACTGTCTCGGCGGGTCCGCGCCACTCCGGCCGCCGCGCTGTCCGCAAAGCGGGCGATGACCTCGTCGTAGGCGGCGCGGGCGCTCTCCGGATCGCCGAGACTCTCCAGGCATTGGCCGCTCTTGAGCAAGGCGTCGGCGATCTTGTTGCCACTCGGGTAGCGCTCGATGGTGCTGCGAAAAGCCGCGAGCGCGCCGGGCAGATCGCCGCGCGAGAACCGGCACTCGCCGATCCAGTAGCTGGCGTTGTCGGCCAGATCGGTGCGGCCGTGAAGCTGCACGAAGCGCTGGAAGGCCGTCTCGGCGTCGAGAAAACGGCCCTGATGGTAGAGCGTGTAGGCCTGGTCGTACATCGCCTGCGCCTCGGCGGTCAGCGGCTGCGCCGGCTGGTCGGCGGTAATCGCCGGCGGGGGAACAGGCTCGGCGTCGAGATCGTCCTCCTCGATGGCGGCGGGCGGCGGCGGCACGGGAGTCTCGCGCGGCGGTGAGGGAGGCGGCACCACCGCAGCGGGCGGCGCCGCTGTGCCCCCAGCCTTATTGGGGGGAGCCGCCGGCCGCGGCGCGGCCCCGCGGCTGGCCAGCACCTCCTGGCGCAGCCGGGCGATCTCGACCTCCGCCATCGCCGCCTTCTTCTGCAGCTCGATGACCCGTGCCTTGAGCTCTTCGATGTCGGCGTCAACCGAGCTGCCGGTCGAGGCGCAAGCCGCCGCGAGCAGGGCGAGCGCCGGAACGGCGAGACGCAAGGCGATTCGGTTCATCCCTTGTTATCCGGCAGGTCATCGACGTAAGGACTCTCCGGATACTCGCTGCGCAGCCGCTCGAAGGTGGCCGCCGCTTCCTCCGTCTTCTCCTGGTCTTCCTGGGCGCGGCCGAGGAAGTACAGCACCTTGTCCTTCTGGCTGTAGTCGGGATACGTGTCGAGCAGCTGCTGGAGCCGGCTCGCCGCGGCGCCCGGCAAGCCGTAACGCAGGTAGAACCTGCCCACCACGAAATCGTGCTCCGCGAGGTTGTCCTGGACGCGCCCGATCTCTTGCTGCGCCTGCGCCGCGTACTCGCTGGTGGGATAGAGACGCACCAGGTCGCGAAACGCCTCGAGCGCCTTCTCCGAGGTCGACTGGTCACGGTCGGGACGCTCCATGCGCGCCGCCAGGGTCTTGCCGATCTGGAATTGCACGTACGCCGCCTGCTCGCTGGTCGGGAAGCGCTTCTGGAAGTCGCGGTACTTGGCCTCGGCCTGGATCAGGTTCTGCGAGCCGCCGTCAAGAAACAGAGCGTCGCCGGCGAGCAGCAGCCCCTCGCGCCCGGCGGCCGAGTTGGGCTCCACCTCGAAAGCGTGCTGCAGATACTTGCGGGCCTCGCCGTACTTCTCGCGCTCCATCAATTCCTTGCCCTGGGCGAGCGCTTCGGCGGCCGAGAGCCTCATGATCGGGTCTTCGCGCCGGAACTTTCCGCAAGCCGCAAGACTCGCCACGCAGAGAGCAAGGACAATCAGTTTCTGGATTCGTCTCATACCGTTTCGCTATGCGCCGCTTGACGCAGCGCCAACATCTCCTGGACTGGATCCTGGGCGGCGAAGATCGCCGAGCCAACCACCGCGAAATCTACCCCGGCGAGCAGGGCGGCGCGGATATTACCGCGTCCGAGGCCGCCGTCCATGCCGATCGACACCCGGAGCCCCGCGGCCCGCGCCATGGAGTGCAGGCGGCGGGCCTTGTCCAGCGCCCGAGGGATGAACTCCTGGCCGGCGAAGCCCGGGTTGACCGACATCAGGAGCACATGGTCGATCACCGGCAGGAGGTCGACGAGCAGCTCGACCGGAGTCGCTGGATTGAGCGCCACTCCGGCCCGCACGCCGCGGGCGCGCAGGGCCGAGGCCACCCGGTCCAGGTGCGGCTCGGCCTCCCAATGGACGGTGACCCCGGCTGCCCCCGCGCGCACGTATTCGTCGAGCAGTCGCGACGGCTGGTCGACCATGAGGTGAACGTCGAGCGGCAGCGCGGTTCGGCGCTTGAGCGCCGCCACCACCGGAATGCCGAAGGTGAGGTTCGGGACGAAATGCCCGTCCATGACGTCGACGTGCACCCAGTCGGCGCTGCCGCGCTCGCAAACCTGCAGCGCCCCCGCCAGGTCGGCGAGGTCCGCGGCGAGAATCGAGGGCGCTAAGTGCATGTCACGCGCCGTTCTCGGTTTCGACCGCTGCCACCACGAGGGCGATCGGGTCGTGGCGATGCAGAGGATGGCCGGCGAGGGGGAATTGGCGCAGGACGATCCCTGCCGGGATGCCTTCGTAACTCTCGAAGCGCACGCTACCGAGACGGAAGCCACGCTGCTCGAAAAAACCCCGGACGTCGTCGTAGCTGCGGTAGATGAGGTCGGGCATGACGTAGGTCTGGGTGAGATCTTCGAGCGACAGAAAGAGTCGCACACCGCTCCCGGGAGCGGCAAGCTGACCGCCGGGCGGGTCCTGAAAGGCCACCAAGCCGGCGCTCTGGGTTTCGCTGTAGATGGAGAGCGTCTCGCCGGCCTGAAGACCGGCGGCGACCAGGGCCACATGCGCCGCCTGCACCGCCTGGCCGACGACATCCGGCACCGTGATCTGGTTGGGGCCGCGCGACAGCGTCAGGTCGACGCCGCTGCCGCGCTTGACCAGACTGCCCGCCCGCGGCCGTTGCCCGGCGACACGCCCGCTCTCGAGCGCGACGTCGAAGCGGTCGTCCGCGGCGCGATGGCGGGCTTCGAGGCCCTGGTCGGCGAGGCGGACGCGGGCCTCGTCTTCGCTCAGACCCTGCAAGTCGGGCACTCGCGTGACCCCCGAGCGCACGAAGAAACTGAAGGCGAGATAGCTCGAAAGCCCGAAGACGACGAAGACCAGCCCGACGTACAGCAGCGAGCCCAACGCTCGCAGGAGCCGACGGCCCACCTTCAATGGACCCAGCGGTCGATCCAGCGGTTGATCACCCGGCGCGGATATCCGTCGGCCGACGAGCTCTGGCCGCCGAGCAGCTTCTCGACCCCGCCGAGCGAGGCGGCGAGCGAGATGACCGGCCGCTCGAGCCAGAGAATGCGGCGATTGCGTCCGACCAGGTAGACCGCCGGTGGCGCAGACTGCCCCTCGGCGGAGGCCTCGAGGCCGTACGATTTGGCGAAGCCGCGATCGTCATGGAGCAGCGGATAGTGCAGGCGCAGGTCGGTCTGGAGCTTCTTCAACTCGGCGAGCGGCGCCGGCGACAGACCGAGCACCTTGGCGCGCATCTCGCTGAGCGCCGGGTGGCGGCGCTCGAGCTCGCCGAGGTCCGTGCGCGCCTGCAAGTCGCCAGGTCCGGAGAAGAGATAGAGCAGCACCGGCGTGCGCGGCACCTCGTCCTTGAGCATCAGCAGGACGTCCTCGGTCGAAGAGAGGTCGAAATCCGGCGCCTCGTCTCCCACCGCCAGGGGCCGCTCCAGGGTCACCGGCATGGTGCTCATCATCGCGCTCCGATCTTGACCACGTCGAAGTAGAGGACCATCACCATCAAGCCCACCAGGAGGACGAAGCCGACCTGGTTGATGCGCTCCTTGAGGATCGGCGAGAAGTCCCGCCGACCGATCGCCTCGAGGAGCAGGACGAAGATGTTGCCGCCATCGAGCAGCGGCAGCGGCAGGAGATTCAGGATGGCGATCGAAATGCTGATGAAACCCATCAAGTAGAGCAGGTTCTTGAAACCCGCCCGCGCCGCGGCGCCGGACAGGTTGGCGATCTCGAGCGGTCCCGAGAAGGCGCTCTTCGCTGCCAACTCACGGCGCAGGATCTTGCCCAGCACCGCGAACGTCTGCTGGGTGACGTACCAGTTGTACTTGACGCTCTCGATCACCGCCCGGCCGGGGCCGTAGCGCTGGTAGACGCCGATGCCGACACCGATCTTCCCTTTGCCGCCCTCGTCGCGCGGCTCGACGGTCAGCGTCGAGACCACCTCGCCGCGCTCGATCTCGACTTTGACCGGCTGGCCGGGATGCTCGGAGATGTAGCTCACGAACGAGGCCGGGTCGGTGACCGCCCGGCCGTCGGTCGAGCGGATCTCGTCGCCGATCTGGAAGCCGGCGCGCTCGGCCGGGCTGCCGGGCATGACCTGCGAGACGCGTGGCAAGACCACCGGGAACATGCCGGCGGTATCGCCGAATTCGTAACGCGGCACGCGGTTGGGCACCACCTCGACCGCCAGGCGCTCGGTTCCGCGCTCGACCGTGAGGCGCACCGGCTTCTCCGGTGAGGTCATGGTGGTGAAACCCACGTCCTGCCAGCGCTCCACCGGCTGGCCGTTGACCTCGACGATGCGGTCGCCGGGCCGCAGGCCCGCCTTGGCGGCCGAGGAATCCGCCTCGACGGTGCCCAAGACGGGCGGGATCTCCTGCAGGTCCGGCACTTCGATGCCGACCATGAAGACGATCGCAATGAGCGCGATGGCGAGGACGATGTTCATCGCCGGGCCGGCGAGGAATACCAGGATGCGCTGCCAGCGCGGCTTCGAACGGAAGTCGCGCGGGTCGGCAGGCGGCGTGCCGGTCTCTCCCGCGACGGCGGCGCCCACCTCGACCACATCCTCGCCGGCCAGTTTGACGTAGCCGCCGAGCGGCACCAGCGAAAGGCGGTACTCGGTCTCCCCTCGCCGGAAGCCCCACAGCCTCTTGCCGAAGCCGAGCGAGAAGGTGTCGACGCGCATGCCGAAGAACTTGGCCATCAGGAGATGGCCCAGCTCATGGACGAAAATGATCACGCCCAGAGCGAAGATGAAAGCCGGAATATCGGTCAGCCAGTTCATGATCAGGGTTGGCGCGGCATCGGGCCGCGTCAGCTAGAGGATATCCCGGGAGTGGCCGATCCGCCGAGCAGCTCCCCGGCGCGGCGGCGGGCCCAATCATCCCAGGCGAGCGCCTCCTCGAGCGAGGCGAGCGGCACGGCGTCGTGCTCGGCGAGCACCCGCTCGACGGTCTCGACGATGGCGGTGAACGGCGCCCGGCCGGCCAGGAATTCTCCGACCGCGACCTCGTTCGCCGCGTTGAGGACCGCCGGCGCGCTCTCGCCGGCGGCGAACGCCCGGCGGGCGAGCCCGACGGCCGGGAAGCGCGCCTCGTCGAGCGGACGAAAGACCAGGGTCCCCATCTCCTCCACCCGCAGGCCGGGGAAACGGTTCGCCCAGCGTTCGGGCCAGGCGAGCGCGTACTGGATCGGAAACACCATGTCGTTGCGGGCCAGCTGCGCGAGATAGGAGCCATCGCAGAACTCGACGAAGGAGTGCACGATCGACTGCGGGTGGACGACGACATCGATGCGCTCCGGCGGGATGGCGAAGAGGTGCGCCGCTTCGATGAGCTCGAGCCCCTTGTTCATCAGCGTCGCCGAGTCGACGGTGATCTTGGCGCCCATCGTCCAGGTGGGATGGCGCAGCGCGTCGGCCGGACGAATGGCGTGCCAGCTCGTCGCGCGGGCGGTCGAGAAAGGGGCCACCGGACGCGGTGAGCACCAGCCGGCGCACCTCGCCCGCCGCGCCGCCGCGCAGCGCCTGATGGAGCGCGACGTGCTCGCTGTCGACCGGGAGCAGTCGCGCGCCTTGCCGGGCGGCAAGCTCGGTGAGCAGCCGGCCCGCCACCACCAGCGCTTCCTTGTTGGCGAGCGCGAGATCCTTGCCGGCGGCGAGCGCGGCATGGGCGGGAGCCAAGCCCGCCGCGCCGACCATCGCCGCGAGGACGCGGCCCGCCTCGGGGTGGGTCGCCGCCTCGAGAAGTCCCTCGGCTCCGCTCACCAGCCGACGCCGGCCGGGAGGAGAGGCGCCACCTTCGCAGCGGCTTCGCTGTTCATGACCGCCACCAGGCGAGGACGGAACTCGCGCGCCTGGGCGGCGAGCGCCTCGGGGTCGTTACCGTAGGCGGCGAGGGCCACCACGGTCAGACGATCGGGATGGTGGCGAACGACTTCGAGCGCGCTCTTGCCGATCGACCCGGTCGAGCCCAGGAGCGCGATGCCCGAGACTCATCGCAGCGGAACCTCGTGACCGACCAGCCAGAGCAGCAGGAGCAGGACCGGAGCGGCGAACAGCATGGCGTCCATGCGGTCGAACATCCCGCCGTGTCCGGGCAAGACGCCGCCGGAGTCCTTGACCCCGGCGCCGCGCTTGACCATCGATTCGACCAGGTCGCCGACCTGCGCCGCCACCGCGGTGACCGCTCCGGCGGCGAGCAATGGCCAGTCGAGCCGGTCGAGTTGCGCAAATGCTCCAGACGACGGTGGCGACGACGCCGGTCGCGAAGCCTGCGGCGGCGCCTTCCCAGGTCTTCTTCGGGCTCACCACCGGCGCGAGCTTGTGCCGGCCGAGGCGTCTTCCCGACGTAGTAGGCCGCGGTGTCGCCCAGCCAGACGATCGCGCAGAGCAGGAAGACGAGCCAGGGATCGTGGCGCTGCATCCAGTAGAGGCTGGCGATCGGCAGCGCGAAGTAGGGCATGCCGAAGGCGAGGACGCCGAGCGCCGGCAGCGCCTCGGCGACCGGCGTGCGGGCCAGCGAGCACCAGAGTAGCCGATCGCCGACCGACGAGCACGGCGACGGCCAGCACCAGACCGATCATCGCCTCGGGGCGCGCCGCGTCGAGCGGCGCCAGCACGAGACCCGCCGCGGCCAGCGGCACCAGGAAGAGCAGCGCGCCGAGCGGGGCGTTCGGGGCGGCCGGGCGCACCATGCGGACGAATTCGAGCGCCGCCCAGTCGATCAGCAGCACCAGGAGGACGAAGAACCAGCAGCGGCGGCAGCTTGAAGACCGCCAACAGCGAGCAGCGGGACGGCGACCGCGGCGGTGAGGAGTCGCTTCATCGCGTCGAGCGGCGGGCAGCGGCCTCGGCCTCAGACGCTGCCTGTCGCCCGGGAGCGAAGACTTCCTCCTCGGGTCTTGACGCCGCCGTAGCGGCGGTCGCGGCTGCTGGAAGGCGAGGATCGCCTCGAACAGGTCGCGGCGCCGGAAGTCCGGCCACAGAGTCGGCGTCACCCAGATCTCGGCGTAGGCGATCTGCCAGAGGAGGAAGTTCGAGACCCGCAGCTCGCCCGAGGTGCGGATCAGGAGGTCGGGGTCGGGCTGGCCGGCGGTGTAGAGGTAGCGGCCGAGGGTCTCCTCGTCGATGTCGGCGCGCTTGCCGGCCGCCCAGTCGGCGACGATGCGCCGGCAGGCGTCGACGATCTCGCAGCGCCCGGAGTAGTTGAGCGCGATGTTGAAGATCATGCCGCGGCAGTGCGCGGTGGCCTCGAGCGCGCGCTCGAGCTCGCGCACCACCGAGGGATCGAGCTCGCGCCATGCGGCCGATGACCTGGAAGCGGATGTCGTTCTCGACCAGGGTCTCGAGCTCGCTGCCGGATGTACTCCTTGAGCAGGTTCATCAGCGTCCACACCTCGAAGCGCGGGCGCTTCCAGTTCTCGACCGAGAAGGCGTAGAGGGTGAGCACCTCGAGCCCGAGCCGGGCCGCCGATCTCGACCGTGTCCTGCACCGCTTGCACGCCGGCGCGGTGGCCCTCGACCCGCGGCAGGCTGCGCGCCTTGCGCCCAGCGGCCGTTGCCGTCCATGATGATCGCGACGTGGCGCGGCAGCCGCTTCAGGTCGAGCCGGCGGACCAGCAATTCCTCGGGGCTTCCGGGCTCTGCCAGGCGATGGAGATCGATCATGGCGAGAACAACTAAGTTAACACGACCCTGGCCCGTACAGCCGAGTCCCTCGTCAGGGCAAGGGGGAAGCTCTAGCTCGGCAACAGCTCGTCCGGATAGAAAACCCGCTCGAGGATCAACCCCTTCGCCGGCGCCGTCGGACCGGCCTCGTCGCGGGACCTTCCTTCGAGCAGCGCCGCGAATTCTTCGACGCCGAGCTTCCCCATCCCCACTTCCAACAGCGTGCCGACCAGCGAGCGGACCATGCCGCGCAGAAAGCCGTCACCGCGCAAACGCAGCCGGAGCTCGTCGCCTTCCTCCTCCCAGCGAGCCTCGAACATCCGCCGTCGCGACTGGCGGTGCGCGCCGCCGGCGAGCGCGAAGGCGCTGAAGTCGTGCTCGCCGACCAGGCGCGCGGTGGCCGTGCTCATCGCCGCCAAGTCGAGCCGCCGCGCGGCCCGGGATCGCGTAGGGCGCAACGAACGGCGACAGCGTGTCGGCACGCACCAGCCGGTAAACGTACTCCTTGGCCAGCGCCGAAAAGCGGGCGTGAAAACCCTCGCTCATGCGATGGGCCGCCAGCACGCGTACATCCTCCGGCAGCCGGTGATTGGTGCCATGAACGAGCGCCTTCAGCGGCAGCTCGCGCGCCGCGGTGAAATGCGCCTCCTGGCCCTGCGCGTGTACGCCCGCATCGGTGCGGCTGGCGCCGGCCACCGTGACGTTCTCGCCGAGCAGATCGGCGAGCGCTTGCTCCACCACCTCCTGCACGGTGGTCGCGTTCTCCTGGCGCTGCCAGCCCGCCCAGCGGGTGCCGATGTAGGCCAGGGTCAGTCGAAGCGGCGGCGCGGGCATGCGAGGGGCAAGCGTACACGCCTCGCCCGGCGAGCGGTTAAGATTCACCCATGGCGTTGCCGCAGTCGCTTCCGACGCCGCGAGTCGACATCCGCCCCGCCCACGCCGGCGACGCGCCGCTCCTCAAGCGCTGGCGCGAAGAGGACTCCGCCCGCCGCTTCCAGCCGCTCGGCGAAGCCTCGGTCTCGCAACTGCGCGCCGACATCGCCGCCCACAACCCCACCGACCTGCGCCGCGGCCGCGGCCAGAAGTTCCAGTGGATCGTGCTGGTCAACGACGAGCCCGCCGGATGGATCACCCTCGTCGTCGCCAACTGGGACCACGGCCTCGCCGAGCTCGGCTACACCCTCTCCACCGGCTACCAACGCCGCGGCCTCATGGCCACCGCGCTTGCCCAACTCCTCGCCGAGCTCTTTCTCGCCTCTCCGCTCGAGCGGGTGGAAGCACGCTGCGCGATCGAGAACCGTGCTTCGCGGCGGGTGTTGGAGAAGTTGGGGTTCAAGCGAGAGGGATTGCTGCGGGGGTACTTCGTGCTGCACGGGGAGCGGGTCGACAACTACTTATACGCGATGCTCCGCAGGGATTATCTGGCGCAGACCGGCCGCTAACTGCAGTGACGGTTCGTCCCACGGTCACAGCTCATGGACGATGAACGGCTGTCGGGCGGCTACACTGCATCAGCGACCCGCATGGCGATGACAGCTTGCCGACGCCGCAATCGTATTCGTTCAGCCGTTGCGGCGGCTCTATTCATAATTTATCCCTTCGCCCTCCGCGCCGCCGATCCTCCGGCGTGGATGGTGAAGGACATCGCTCAGCAGCAGTTCGCCCAGAACTTCTATTTCGATTGGTACGGTCTCTATCCGCTCACCGGTGTGGCCTACTTCTCGGCCGACGACGGCATTCACGGCCGCGAGCTCTGGCGCACCGACGGCACAGCCGGCGGGACCTTCATGGTGAAAGACATCTGTCCCGGCGCCTGCAACAGTTTTCCGCTGTACTACGTCGTTGCGACGGACCGTATCTACTTCGCCGCCGACGATGGCGAACACGGCCGGGAGCTCTGGCGAAGCGACGGCACCGAGGCCGGCACCACGCTCGTCGCCGACGTGGAGCCGGGTTTTCGCGGCGCCGGGTACGACGGCTTCCTAGCCCTCGGAACGTCGATCGTGTTCGCCGCGCGGACCCAGACGGGCGGATGCGACCTCTGGCGTAGCGACGGGACTGCGCTAGGAACGATGTCGATTGCCGATTTGTGTCCCTCGCTCCTGCGTGCGTTGGGCACGAATGGTTTTTTCTCCGCCGATACTCCCGGTACGGGTCGTGAACTGTGGAGCACCGACGGCACTCCGGGGGGAACGCAACTGGTTCTGGACATCAACCCTGGGAACGGCGGCAGCATCGATGAAGACCAGTTTCGGCCCTCGGGGGCGCTTTACGCCGCGGTTGGATTGAGCCGACTGTTCTTCGTGGCCAATGACGGCACCTCCGGCCGGGAGCTCTGGAGCAGCGATGGCACGCCCTCGGGAACCCAGCCGGTAAAGGACATCGCGACGGGCGCGCCCGATTCCACACCGACCTTCCTGACCATGTCGGGCGGCTCGCTCTTCTTCCGTGCGGACGACGGCGTGCACGGGAACGAGCTCTGGAAGTCCGACGGCAGCGAAATCGGCACGACGCTGGTCAAGGACATCGACAGCGATTCCTTCGGCTCGGCGCCGCGGCTCCTGCGAGATGTCGACGGAGTGCTGTTCTTCGCCGCCAGCGATACCGATCACGGTGGCGAGTTGTGGAGGAGCGACGGCACGGAAACCGGCACGACCCTGGTCCAGGACATCAATCCGGGCACCGCCAGCAGCATGATTACATCGCCGTTTTTCGGCGCCGCGGCGGGTGGTTCGAATCTGTACTTCTTCGCCGACGACGGCACGCACGGACTGGAGCCGTGGGTGAGTGACGGCGCAACCGCCACCCTCCTGCTCGACATTTTTCCCGGCTCGAACGGCTCGAATCTCAACTTCAATTTCCCCAGCGAGCCGCTCGTGCTCGGGGCGACGGCCTTGCTTCTGGGTTACAACAGCGACGTCGGCATCGAGTTGTACACCTCCGACGGCACTCCAGCGGGGACCGGGCTGCTCGCCGACATCGACGTTGAGCCAAGCGCCCTGCCGCCGATCATCGACTTCTACTTCAACGTTGGGCGCGGAGTTGGTACCGCCGCCAACGGAGGGGTCCTCTTCGGCGCGCGGGACGACACGCACGGATTGGAGCCCTGGGCGAGCGACGCGACCGATGCGGGTACCGTGCTGCTCGGCGACCTCGCCACCGGCTCGACCGCTTTCGGACCAATCTGGTCGGTGCCCCGCGATTTCAGTGCGCTGGCGGACCGGACGATGTTCATCGCGCAGCAAAGCTCCGAGCCGTCGGCCCTCTGGACGTCCGACGGCACGGCCGCCGGAACCAGTCCGGTGAGCCTCTCGGGGAGCTCGGGCGAAGCGCTCGAACTGGTGTCGAACCACGGCATTCCGATCATCGGCATCGGCGACGAGCTGTGGACCACGGACGGCACGCCCGCGGGCGCCACTCAGCTCTTCGCTTCGCAGGGCTCTTTGCTCACGCCCTCGGGCGACTCGACGTACTTCACCGCCGACGACGGCAACATTGGCAACGAGATCTGGCGCACCGACGGCACGATCGCGGGAACCGAGGTCGCTGCGGATGTGACGACCGGACCTGCGAGCAGCAACTTCACGCAGCTCCTCGACGCCTCGGGCACGCTCTTCTTCGCGACCGACGACGGCACCAGCGGCACGGAGCCCTGGGTGCTCGGGCCCGCCGGCGCTCAACTGCTGGGCGACGTGCGTACGGGTCCGGCCGGATCCATCGAGCCCTTCCTCGAGCAGCTCTTCCGCGTCGTTCCGGCGCTCGCCTCCTCCGGCACGAGAATGTTCTTCCGCGCCGACGACGGCTCTCACGGCCGAGAACTTTGGCTGAGCGAAGGTAACGCGATGGACGCCACGCTCGTCCTCGACATCCGGCCCGGCGCCGAGTCGTCCGACCCTATCTTCATTGCCAGCGATGACTTGGTCATCTACTTCTCGGCCGACGACGGCACGCACGGCCGCGAGCTGTGGATCTCGGACGGCACGGAGCTCGGTACCCATCTGGTGAAGGACATCGTCCCTGGCGTCGAGGGCTCACGACCGCGAGACGGAGTCGTGGCCGGTGGCACGTTGTACTTCTCGGCCCTCGACCCGGCCTTCGGCGTCGAGCTCTGGAAGAGCGATGGCACCGAAGGCGGCACGACCCTCTTCCAGGACATCTTCACCGGTCCCGCGCCCTCGACTCCATTCCGGCTCACACTCTCGGCGCCCTACCTCTACTTCTTCGCCAACGACGGCTCGCACGGCTTCGAGCCCTGGGCTCTCGCGGTGCCGGCCCTGTCGCTGAAGCCCTCGTTCGTGGATGTCGACGACAGCGCGGGCAACGGCAACGGACTTTGGGAGCTCGGCGAATCGGTCGCCCTGCAGCCGGTCTGGGAGAACCTCTCCATCGCCGACATCACCGCGGTCACGGCGACGGCCGCCGGCGCGAATGGCGCGCAGTGCAACGATGAGGTGGCCGCCTACGGCACGTTCACGTCGAAGGAACAGCGGTCGTGCCTTGCGACCGGTGACTGTTACGACGCCGAGCTCATCGGCCCGCGGCCTTCGCCGCATTGGGACGTCGCCCTCCAGGAAACGCTATCGACCGGCAAGGTATTCGACTGGTCCGATTCACATCGCCGGCAGCTTCGAGGACGTCAAGGAAGCCGATCGCTCTACCCGTACGCCGAAGCGCTGCTGCACGCCGGTCTGACGGTGGGTGCTCGCCGACCAGCTTCTGCTCGAGGGAGTCGTGACGCGGGCGCAGGCTTGCGCTGTTTCTTTCGCTCGGTCTGGCCAGGGGCGACTCGGTGCGCTGCCGGTTGCGGGCGACGTGCCGGGCAAGGGCGCTTACGACTGCTCGCCGGGCGGCGCTCGGTGTTCGTGGACATCGATCCCGAGGATCCGTTCTGCCGGGCTTCGTTCACGACCTCGCGGCGCGCGAGATCACGCCGGCTGCACTCCGACGAGCTACTGCCCCGGCAATGCGATCTCGCGCGCCAATTCGCGCTGCTGCTTGGCAAGACGCTAACGAAGCGTCCGATTCCAGCGAGCTTCTCGGGCAGCGGCGGCAGCTACGACTGCTCCGTTGGAACTCCCGACATCCACTTCCTCGATGTCGACGAGAACGACCCGTTCTGCGCCGCCGCGCATTACCTCTGGGCGACGGAGATCAGCCAGGGTTGCGACGACTCGAATTTCTGTCCCGATTACCGGTCACCCGGGCCAGGCGGCGCAGTTCTGGTGCGAGGGCGTTCGCACTGCGGTTGCCGTGAAGCCTAGACCGCTTCCAGCCCCGCGTACTTCGCCACCAGCTTCCGCTTCCCCGCCTTCTCGAAGTAGACGGTGATCTTCATCATCTCGCCGTCCCCTTCGACGCCGATCACGGTGCCCTCGCCGAGGTGGGCGTGGCGCACGCGGGCGCCGCGGCGGAGGCGGGTGGTGGAAGTAGCGGAGGCGACGGTGGGCTCACGCCACACCGGCAGGTCATCGACTTCGCGGTCGCGCTCGAAGTAGGAGTAGACCGAGCGCGTGCGGTCGGAGACGAAGAGCGACGGGCTCGTCTCGAGGTCGACGAGCTCCATCGGCAGCTCTTCGAGGAACGGCGACTCGGACTGGTCCTGGTAGCGGCCGGCGATGCGGCGGCGGCGGCAGCAGGTGAGGAAGAGGCGCTCCCGCGCGCGGGTCATGCCGACGTAGAGGAGGCGGCGCTCCTCTTCGATGTCCTCGCTCGCTCCGCCGGAGTTGAAGTGCGGCAGGATGCCGTCCTCCAGGCCGGCGACGACGACCACCGGGAACTCCAGGCCCTTGGCGCTGTGCAGCGTCATCAGCGAGACGCCGCGCTCGGCCTGCCAGCCGTCGAGATCGGTCGACCAGGGACACGTGGTCGAGGAAGGCGGTGAGCGAGTCGTCGCTCTCGGCGTTCTCGCCGCCGGCGGCAGGGCCGGCGTGGCGCTCGGTGAACTCCTGGGCCGCCGAGAGGAACTCCTCGATGTTCTCCAGCCGCGCCTGGTCTTCCGGGTCTCGTGCCGCGATAGAGCTCCGGGTAGCCCGTGCCTTCGAGAAGGCGGTCGAGCAGGGCCGGCAGGGGCAGCGTCTCCGGCCTCTTGTCGCAGCCCCACGATCAGGTCGCGGAACGTGCGGAGCGCCGCGCGCCGCGCGCGCCGGCAGGCGGTCGAGTCTCGTCGAGCAGAGCACGTCCCAGAGCGGCTGGCCGAGCTCGGTGGCGCGCTGCTCCAGCAGCTCCTGGGTGCCGCGCCGATGCCGCGCGGCGGGTGGTTGAGGATGCGCAGGAGAGACAGCGTGTCGCGCGGATTGCGCAGCACGCGCAGGTAGGCGACCAGGTCCTTGATCTCGGCGCGCTCGTAGAAGCGCACGCCGCCGACCAGCGAGTAGGGCATCTCGCTCGCGCAGCAGCTCCTCCTCGAGCGAGCGGGTCTGGGCGTTGGTGCGCACCAGGACCGCCATCCCCGAGAGCTTGGATGGCGCTCACGCAAGCCCTGGAGCGTGTCGCACCACCCAGCGCGCCTCGTCCTCCTCGTCGGCGGCCTTGTAGAGCACCAGCTTCTCGCCGGCGCCGGCGTCGGTCCACAGGCGCTTGCCGCGGCGGCCGACTGGTTGTGCGCCACCACCGCGCCCGAGGCGTCGAGGATGGTCTGGGTGGAGCGGTAGTTGCGCTCCAGCTTGCGCACCACGGCGCCGGGGAAGCTCTTCTCGAAACGCAGGATGTTGTCGAGCTCGGCGCCGCGCCAGCGGTAGATGCCCTGGTCCTCGTCGCCCACCGCGGTGAGGTTGCCGGCCTCGCCGATCAGCTCGCTGGATCAGGCGCAGCTGGGCGTGGTTGGTGTCCTGGTACTCGTCGACCAGGAGGTGGCGCAGACGGCCGCGCACCCGGGCGCGCGAGATCGTCCTGGGTCCGCAGGAGCTTCACCGACCTTCGAGATCAGGTCGTCGAAGTCGACCGCGGAGGCCTCGCGTAGCAGGTCCTGGTAGCGCCGGTAGAGGCCGGCGACCTCTTCGCGAAGAAGTAGCCGTCCGCCGAGCGCTCGTACTGGTCGGGCGTCTCGAGAGCGGTTCTTCGCTCCGCGAGATCGTCGGCCAGCACGGTGCGAGGCGGGAACGCGGTCTCGGAGATCCCCTCGGCGGCGAGCGCCTTCTTGACCAGGCCGATCTGGTCGTCCTGGTCGAGGATCACGAAGTCGCGCCGCAACCCGACCCGCTCGCCGTAGCGCCGCAGGAGGATTCAAGCGAGAAGCGATGGAAGGTGCCGACGAAGGTGGGCAGCGGGTAGAGCTGGAGCAGGTTCTCGACCCGCTCGCGCATCTCCGCCGCCGCCTTGTTGGTGAAGGTGACGGCGACGATCGCGGCCGGGTCGACACCGCGCTCCTCGACCAGCCAGGCGATGCGATAGGTGATGACCCGGGTCTTGCCCGAGCCGGCGCCGGCCAGCACCAGCTGCGGGCCGTCGCCATGGGTCGACGGCGGCGATCTGCTCGGGGTTGAGCAGACTCTCGAGCTCGACTTTCGGCGCCGCGGTCATCTCTTCAGTTTGTCACAGGGGTGCGCGCGGCTGCTGCTAAGATCGCCCCCTTACGTTGCATCGCTCGCACCGTCTCCGAGTCGCGCGCGCGGCGCTATTGCTGCCGCTGCTCGTTCCTGCGGCCGCCCTGGCCCTCGATCCCCGTTTGGCGCCGCGCTCCTACGTGCGTGATCGCTGGACGACCGACAACGGCCTGCCGCAGAATTCGGTCACCTCCATCGTCCAGACCCGCGACGGGTACCTGTGGATCGGGACTTTCGGTGGCCTGACGCGCTTCGACGGCGTGCGTTTCGCGCCGTCGAGCGAGGCGGGAGCCCCGGAACTCTCGACCGCGCGCATCCTGTCGCTGCGCGAGGACCGCGCCGGGACCTTGTGGATCGGCACCGAGGAGAACGGCATCGGACGGCTACGCGACGGCCGGCTCGATCTCCTTGGCACCGCCGAAGGGCTGCTCGGCCAGAAGGTGTGGACGCTGCACGAGGACGCGCGGGGCACCCTCTGGGCCGGGACCTCGCGCGGTCTATACTCGTTCGACGGACGGCGATTCGTGAGCGCGGCCCTACCGCCGGAGCTCGGCGCGACGCCCACCGTGGTGTCGCTTGCCGAAGATCCGGCAGGACGTTTGTGGATCGGCACGTTCGGCGGCCTCGCCCTGCGCTCGGACGCGGGCGTTCGCATGGCCCACCACGGTACAGGCCCGGCGCTGCGAGTGTTCGCCTTGGCGCCGGAGAACGACGGCTCGATCTGGGTGCGCACCCCAGCCGCGCTCTCGCGTTTCAAGGGCGGCACCCGCCTACAGGAACTGAAGACCGAGATGTCGGACGCCGGGGTGGCCGCCCCGGTGGTCAGGGATCGTGACGGCAACCTGTGGTTCGCCGGCGGCGACGGGCTGTCGCGACTCAATGGCGACCTCGTGGAGCTCCTGCCCATCGAAGAGGGCCTGCCGCACGGGCGTATTCGTTCCCTCTATGAAGACCGCGAGGGCGGCCTCTGGGTGGGTCTCGACGGCGGTGGCCTCCTGCGCGTGCGCGACGCCAATATCCTGGTCTGGGACGAGCGCGACGGCTTGCCGCGCTCGATTCTCCCCATCACCGAGGACGCCGCCGGGACGCTCTGGGCCGGCGGCTCGTGCGGCGGGCTGATGCGTCGCGAGGGCAAGCGTTTCCGCGAGATCATGAACCGCGCAGGAGGCACTTTCGGCTGCGTGACCGCATTGGTCGCCGCCCGCGACGGCGCGCTCTGGGTGTCGAGCGATCGTCTACGACGCCTCGCCGGGGGCGAAGAGCGGGCCTTCGGGCCCGCCGACGGACTGCCGGACACCGAGGTCCTCGCCCTGCTGGAGGACCGCGACGGCACGATTTGGGCGGGCACGCGTGACGGCCTGGCGCGCTTCCGAGACGGCCGGTTCCAGATGTTCGATCGCAGCAACGCTCCGACGCTCGACGACGTGCGGGCGCTCGAGCTGGATCGCGACGGCGCGCTGTGGATCGGCTCGCTGGGCAGCGTCACGCGGCTTCGCGACGGGCACTTCGAGAGTTGGGGCGCCGCCGAGGGTATTCCCAAGGCCGCCATTCGCAGCTTCTGGCAGAGCGGCGACGGCGCGATGTGGGCCGGCACTTACGGCTCCGGGCTGCTGCGCATCGCCGGCCGCGAAGTCCGTCGCTTCGGCCCCGCTGAAGGTTTCCTGGACAACGTGGTGTCGCGGCTGCTCGAAGACGCGCAGGGCGATCTCTGGCTCTCGGGCTTGAAGGGTCTCGCCCGACTGCCGCGCGGACAACTCGAAGATCTCGGCTCCGGCCGCCTGCCGGCGGTGACGCCGACGCTCTACGGTGTCGCCGACGGCATGCGCACCGCGGAGTGCAATGGCGGCGGCTCGCCCGCGGGCTGGAAGTCGGCCGACGGACGGCTGCTCTTTCCGACCGTGCACGGCATCGCGGTGATCGATCCGTCGCGCATGCGGCGCAACGCTCTGGCGCCGCCGGTGCACATCGAATCGACCCTGGTCAACGGCCGCGCGGTCGCGCCCGCCGCGCTCGCCGAGCTGCCTCCCGGGCGGCCCGAAATCGAGATCCGCTACACCGCTCTCAGCTTCACCACCCCCGACCGGGTGCGCTTCCGCTACCGCCTCGAGGGCTACAACCGCGATTGGGTCGATGCCGGCACGCGGCGCACGGCGTTCTACACCAACGTGCCGCCGGGCAAGTACCGCTTCGTGGTCAAGGCCGCCAACGGCGACGGCGTGTGGAACGAGACCGGCGCCAGCCTGGCGGTGGCGCTGCGGCCGCAGATCCATCAGACCGCCTGGTTTCCCATCCTCATCGCCGCCGCGGTGGCCGCGGCGGGCGCCGGCGCCGCCAGCTGGAGACTGCGTCATCTGCGCCGCCGCAAGCGCGAGCTCGAGAACCTGGTCGACGACCGCACCAAGGAGCTCGTGGCGCTCAACGCCAACCTCGAGCAGCGCGTGGCCGAGAACACCATCGAGATCCGCGCCACCCGTGACATGGCGCTCTTCGCACTCGCCAGGCTCGCCGAGCTGCGCGACTCGGCCACCGCCGAGCACCTCGAGCGCATCGGCGCCTACAGCCGCCACCTGGCGCATGCCGCGCGCCGCAGCCCGCGGCGGGTGCCCATCGACGACGATTTCGTCGAGGACCTCGGCCGCTCGAGTCCGCTGCACGACATCGGCAAGGTGGCGATCCCGGACGCCATTCTGCGCAAGCCCGGCCGCCTGAGCGCCGACGAGCTGGCCATCATGCAGACCCACACCACGATCGGCGGCGACACGCTGCGCGAGGTGCTGCGCAGCCATCGTGGGCCGAGCTTCCTCGAGATGGCGGCGGACATCGCCTACTACCATCACGAGCGTTGGGACGGGAGCGGCTATCCCAAGCGCCTGGCGGGCGAGGAGATTCCGCTCGCCGCCCGCATCGTCGCCCTGGTCGATGCCTACGACGCGCTGACTTCGGTGCGGCCCTACAAGCCGGCCTTCACCCACGAGGACGCCGTGCGGCGCATCGTCGCCGACCGCGGCAGCCACTTCGACCCGGCGCTGGTCGACGTCTTCACCAACCTGGCGGGAGACTTTCCGGAGATTCGGCGCGCCATCGACGGCGAGGCGCGCGCGGTCAACTAGGGATCAAGCACCGGGCCGAAAGCTGGCCTCGGCGGGCAGGGCCTCGGCGAGGAAGTGGCGCGTGTGGTACACCGAGATCAGCTTCTCGAGCGCCAGGAGTCCGGCCGCCACCACCGTGATGCCGGCGGAGTCGGGCTCGCCCATCACCATGCCGCCGATACCCAGCAACAACAGCACGAGCAGGAACATCTCGGCCAGCGCGTCGCCGATGCCCAGCCAGGGATGGCCGGTGTAGAAATAGCCTCCGCCGGGCGCGAGCAGCGCCATCCAGAAACCCAGCCGCCCGTTCTTGAACGCCAGACCACACTGGCCGCACTTCTCCTCGCCCGCCCAGCGGCGGCGGCAGCGAGGACACAGAAAGTGGCGGGCCAGTCCTGCGGCCGGCGGCGCGGCGGGATTGGCACGGCCGGCGAGCAACGCTGCGAGCTTCTTCTTGGCCGCGCGGGGCAGCGAGGAGAAGCGTTCCTTGCGACCCGACGCGGCGACGACGTCGAGCACGCCGTTGAACACTCCGTGAACCTTGAGCTCACGCGCCTCGGCGTAGCGAATCTCGGCGATCGAGCGCCTGGACGCGCCGCGTACGGTCAGCGGCACGTGCAGCAACCGGCGGTCGGTGACCGCCAGGAGCGAGCGCTTGAGGATCATCAGGATCCAACCGGTGGTGAGGAACTCCCAGGTCGAGAACGGCGACACCGCCGGGGCGATGTAGAGCACATCCTCGCCCGGCTCGAGCACCGCCGCCAGGAGGTCGCGGCATACCGCGAGATGCTTGGTCTGCTGGCGCTCGAGCTTGTCGAGCCGCTCGCCCGAGGGGTCGGTGAACGCGGTGTCGGGACGCAGCACGACCGGCTGATGACTCATTCTTAGCCCCCCGCCCAGATCCTTCGCTTCGCTCAGGATGACCGCTTCGCGGTCACTCGACGGTCACGCTCTTGGCCAGGTTCCGCGGCTGATCGACGTCGGCGCCGCGGCGCACGCCGATGTGGTACGCCAGCAACTGGAGCGGCACGACGTTGACGATCGGCTGCAGGAGCTCCGACGAGCTTCGGCACCGTGATGACCTCGTCGGCGATGCCCTCGAGCTCGCCGCGGTCGCGGTCGGTCAACGCCAGCACCACGCCGTCGCGCGCCTTGACCTCCTGCATGTTGCGACTTCACCTTTTCGAACACCCGGTCGCCGGTGGCCACCACGACGACCGGCATGTCCTCGTCGATCAGGGCGATCGGGCCGTGCTTCATCTCGCCCGCCGGGTAGCCCTCGGCGTGGATGTAGGAGATCTCCTTGAGCTTGAGAGCTCCTTCGAGCGCGATCGGGATAGTTGACGCCGCGCGCCAGGTAGAGGAAGTTCTCGGAGCGGAAGTAGCGCCGCGCCAGCTCTTCGATCTGGTGCTCGCCGCGCAGGGTCTCGTCGACCGCCTGCGGCAGGTGGGCCAGGCTCTGGAGCTGGGCGGGCTCGATCCCCAAGCCGCGCTGCTGGCGCAGGTAGAGGGCGAGCAGGTAGAGCGCCACCAGCTGGGTGGTGAACGCCTTGGTCGAGGCGACCCCGATCTCCGGGCCGGCGTGGGTGTAGACCACGCCCTCGCTGATGCGCGTCGCCTGCGAGCCGAGCACGTTGCAGATCGCGAGCAGGCGCGCGCCGCGCTCCGCGCCGCCTCCATCGCCGACAGCGTGTCGGCGGTCTCGCCCGACTGCGTGATGCCGAGCGCCAGCACACGGCGATCGACGATCGGATCGCGATAGCGGTACTCCGAGCCGTAGTCGACTTCGACCGGCACGCGCGCCAGCTCTTCGATCAGGAACTTGCCGATCAGCGCCGCGTGCCACGAGGTGCCGCAGGCGAGCAGATGCAGGCGGTCGATCGTCGCGCGCTTCCTGGGTGGAGAGCTGCAGGGTGTCGAAGGCCACCGTGCCGAGCTCGAAGTCCACCCGGCCGGCGAAGGTGTCCTGGAGCGCTTGCGGCTGCTCGTGGATCTCCTTCGCCATGAAGTGCTTGTAGCCGCCCTTTTCGGCCTGGATGGGATCCCAGTTGAGCCGCTGCACCGGTCGCGCGACGCGGCGCCCGTCGCGGTCCTGGATCTCGATGCCGTCGCGGCGCAGCCGCGCCAGGTCGCCGTTCTCGAGGAAGATCACGTCGCGGGTGTAGGCGAGCAGCGCCGAAGGATCGGAGGCGAGGAACTGCTCGCCCTTGCCGATCCCGAGGACGAGCGGCGGGCCCTGGCGCACCGCGATGATCTCGCCGGACTCCGACTCCGCCGACACCACCGCGAAGGCGTAAAGCCCCTCGAGCTCGCGGCGCGCCTTGTCGACCGCGGCGGCGAGGTCGTCCTCGAGGTAGGAGGAGATGAGATTCGCCACCACCTCGGTGTCGGTGTCGGAAGAAGAAGTCCAGCCCTCGGCCTGCAGGCGGCGCTTGAGCGGCAGGAAGTTCTCGACGATGCCGTTGTGGATCAGCGCGATGCGGCGTTTGGCGTCGAGTACCGGATGGGCGTTGCGTTCCGAGGGCGCGCCGTGCGTCGCCCAGCGCGTGTGGCCGAGCCCCCAGCGCCCGGAGAGGCGATGGTCGGCGAGCTTCTCGACCAGACGGTCGAGCTTGCCCTCGGCCTTGACCGCGTCGAGCTCGCCGTCGCGCACCACGACGACGCCGGCCGAGTCGTAGCCGCGGTATTCGAGCCGGCGCAGCCCGTCGAGCAGCAGGGGCACGACTTCGCGCTCACCCAGGTATCCGACGATGCCGCACATGCGCTCAGCTCTCCTTTTTTCGCCGTCGGCGGGCCTGGCGCTCGGCCCACCCCGGCACGTTGCGCTGCTTGGAACGACCCACCGCGAGAGCGCCCGCCGGCACGTCCTGGGTGACCACCGAGCCCGCCGCAGTCGAGGCGCCCTCGCCGATTTCCACCGGCGCCACCAACATCGTATCGCTTCCCACGAACGCCCCCGCGCCGATCGCGGTTCTGTGCTTGTCGCGGCCGTCGTAGTTGCAGGTCACCACCCCGGCGCCGATGTTGGCGCCCGCGCCGACGTCGGCGTCGCCGAGATAGGCGAGGTGGTTCGCCTTGGCACCCTTGCCCAGACGCGACTTCTTCACTTCCACGAAATTGCCGACCCTCGCCTCCGCCTCGAGCACCGTGCCGGGACGCAGTCGGGCAAACGGACCCACGCGGCAGCCGGCGCCCACCGTCGCGCCGTCGAGGACTGAATACGGCTCGATGACCACGCCGTCGGCGAGCACCGTGTCGCGCAGCCAGGCTCCCTGATGCAGGGTGCAATCCCGGCCGATCACGGTGGCGCCGAGCAGCGCCACCCCGGGATAGAGGACGCTGCCCTCGCCAATCGCGACCTCGGGCTCGATCCACAGCCGCGCCGGGTCGAGCATGCTGACCCCGGGAAACTCCCGACCGCCGGCGCTCATCGGTGCCGCGCCCGGGGAGCGCTGCGGCGGCCGCCGTCGTGCAATAGCCGCACGACGGCACGCGCCAGCTTGGCGGAGTCGTGGCGGATGAGATCGCCCGCCGCCAGCAGGTCTGCCTCGACCACTTCGACGCCACGGTCGCGAAACGCCATCGGGTCCGCCGGCACCGGCGCAGCGCCGGTGGCCTCGTAGAGCTCGAGCGGGTCGGCCGGTAGCGGCCGCGAGTTGATCAGCACGCAGTCGACCAGGCCCTTGCCGGCGTGGCGCTCGATCGCCTCGAGATGCTCGATGGCGCTCATGCCGTTGGTTTCGCCCGGCTGGGTCATCAGGTTGAGCAGCAGCGCGACCCGTCCGCGCCGCCGCGCCAGGGCCCGCCGGATGGCCGGAATCATCAGGTTGGGCAGGATCGAGGTATAGAGAGAGCCGGGACCGAGGAGGATGAGATCGGCGGCGCGCAGCGCCTCGACGGCGGCCGGAAAAGCCGGCGGCGCGGCGGGCAGCAGGTCGAGCGAGGCGAGCGCTTCGCCCGACGAGCCCACCGCCGACTCGCCCTCGTAGACCCGCCCCGAGCGGCCGCGCCCACGCAGGCGCACGTCCTGGAGAGTGGCGGGCAAGATGCGGCCGCGCACCGAGAGAATCGACTCGGCGGTCGAGACCGCCTGCGAAAAATCGCCGGTGACACCCGCCAGCGCGGTGAGAAAGAGATTGCCGAAGGAGTGCCCGGCAAGACCGCCGCCGTTGGGAAAACGGTACTGGAAGAGGCGCGCCAGCAAGTCTTCGTCGTCGGCGAGCGCCACGATGCAGTTGCGGATGTCGCCCGGCGGCAGCACTCCCAGCTCGCGGCGCAGGCGACCCGAGGAGCCGCCGTCATCCGACATCGTAACCACCGCGGCGAGATCTACGACCTCGGCCCCGACGTGGCGTTTGAGGCCGCGCAGCAGCACGGCGAGACCGCTTCCCCCGCCGATCGCCACCACCGCGCCGCCGAGGCGCGACCCGCGGCGCGAATCAGCCGCGGAAGAGACGCTCGAGGGCGCCGCTCTCGCGGAGCGACTGGAAGTCCGGGTCGTGGAAGGCATGCACGCGATTCTTCGGATTGAGGCCGATCGCCAACTCCAGGAAGCGACTGGCCTGCTCGCCCTCGTCGCGCAGGGCGTAGATGGAGGCCACCAGATAGGCGAAGCGCTCGTCTTTGGACTGGCGGCCGCCGCGCGAGCACAGCGCCAGGGCCTCCTCGTACTCGCCGGAGTTCTTGTGCACCACCGCGAGCAGGAAGGGATCCTCCTGCTCGCCCTTGCCGCGCGAGCCGCCGAGCTTGTCCTCGCAGACGTGAAGCTGTTGCAGCGCGCGCTCCTGCAGGTCGACTTCGGCACCGTCGTCGTC
Source organism: Thermoanaerobaculia bacterium (assembly GCA_963821905.1). GTDB lineage: Bacteria > Acidobacteriota > Thermoanaerobaculia > Multivoradales > JAGPDF01 > CAWGFP01. The sequence continues at coordinate 48,021 of CAWGFP010000014.1, forward strand.
CGAGACCACGCGGCGGAAGTACTTGGCCGCTTCGGACCAGCGCTGGCGATACATGGCGCGGAGACCCGCCTCGTAGAGCTCGACGGTGGGGTCCGGCAGCCGCGGCGCCGGGGCGCTCGGCGCCACCGCCAGCGGCATCGGCCGCGCCACCCGCGCCGCCACGGGCTTGGCGCGCGGGCCCTTGCGGGTGACCGCGGCCGGCGCCGGCCTGGCCTTGGCGCTCGTCTTCGCCGCCGGCTTGCTCTTGGCCTTGGTCTTCGTCTTCGCCTTGGTTTGGGGGCGCGAGGCGGCCTTGCTGCGCACTACGGCGCCACGCTTGGCCGGCCGTTTGGCGGACTTCGCAGGGGAGCGTTTCATGTCAGCGCTTGCGCAGCTCGACGAGGATCTGCTTGGCGACCGCCTTGAGGGTGTCGAAGACGCCGACGCCGGTCGTGGCGACGCCTTCGAAAGTCGGCTCGCGCTTGTAGTTCAGCATGCGATACATCTCCGCCGACCGGCATGGCGTTGGGCAAGTCGCGCTTGTTGAACTGCAGCGCGTAGGGCATCGTCGGCGAGATCGAAACCGTGCTCTTGCAGGTTGTCCTCGAGGTTGCGGATCGACTCGATGTTCGCTTCCATGCGCTCTTCCTGGCTGTCGGCGACGAAGACCACGCCGTCGACGCCTTTGAGGATCAGCTTGCGCGAGGCGTCGTAGAAGACCTGCCCGGGCACGGTGTAGAGGTGGAAGCGGGTGGTGAAGCCGCGGATCGAGCCCAGGTCGAGGGGCAGGAAATCGAAGAACAGCGTGCGGTCGGCCTCGGTGGCGAGGGAGATCATCTTGCCCTTCGCCTCGGGCGCCGTCTTGTTGTAGATGTACTGCAGGTTGGTCGTCTTGCCGCCCAGGCCGGGGCCGTAATAGACGATCTTGCAGTTGATCTCCTTGCTGGCGTAGTTGATGAAGGTCATGCTGTGCTTCGTCGGTCGACGGCCACGAGGCCGCGATCTTGATTGACGTCGCCCTCGCTATTCGCTGAACAGCGCGTCGATGTCCTCGTCGGTGATCTCGGCAAACGGGCTCGCGTGGCCGTTGCCCTGCGGCGCTCCGCTCCCCCTTCTGCAGCATCACCTCGAAGATCCGGTCCATCTCGCCGGTGGCGCGCTTGACCCGCAGGCGTACCAAGCCCGAGCGACGAACGGTCGTCGAAGATCACCAGCAGGATGGCGCGCTTGGCGACGATCGAGATGTGGATGTGGTCGTGCTGGCCCTCGTGGAAGAGGACCGAGAACTCGCGCTCGCCGATCAGCTTGGCGAGCCCGTCGGTCGCCGCCACGTTGCCGGCGGTGAGCGAGGCGAGCGAGGTGGTGTCGAACTGCTCGATCTCGCCCGCGGCGGCGATCTGCTGGCCGTTCTTGTCGATCAGGAAGACCGCCCGCGCGTTGGCTTCCTGGCGCAGGCGTTTCAACGCCTCTTCGAGACGTTGAAACTCCTCCTGATACATGACCAGATGATCGTAAGACATGGCGCGTCCCGATTCGGGCGTGGGAGGTATAGCACAGGGGCGCAAAGGGGTCAAAAAAAGGGAGTTATGCTTGATTGTCCATGCGACCTCTGCTGCCGCCTCGAGCCCCGGCAGGGCGGTCGGACGAGTTGGCGCGCCTGGCCTCGACGCCGTGGGATCTGGTGGTGGTCGGCGCCGGCGCGAGCGGAGCTGCGGTGGCCCTGGAAGCAGCGCGACGCGGCCATTCGGTGGCTCTGGTGGAGCAAGACGACATCGCGAGCGGCACCTCCAGCCGCTCGTCCCGCCTCATCCACGGCGGACTGCGCTATCTCGCCAGGGGAGAGTTTGGCCTGGTCCGCGAGGGACTGCGGGAGCGCGGGCGGCTCTTGCGCGAGATGCCGGGCCTGGTGCGCAACGTGCGCTTCGTCTATCCGGTCTACCGCGGCGACCCGGACGGCTCGCTGTGGGTCGGGCTGGGTCTCACGCTCTACGACCTCTTGAGCCTGGGCGATGGATTGGGCCGGCACCGGCGCCTCAGCGCCCGCCGCGTGGCCCGCGAGATCCCGCAACTACGCACTCAGGGCCTGCGCCGCGCCTTCGCCTACCGCGACGCGGCCACCCACGACGCGCGATTGACTCTGACACTCGCTACTAGCGGCGCCGCCATGGGCGTCCACGTGGTGCCGCGCTGCCGGGTCTCGACCGTCGAGCCCGGCGGCCTCCTCGAGCTCGAGGATCGCATCGATGGCACCCGCTGCGAGGTCAAGGCGCGTGCCGTGCTCCTGGCGTGCGGGCCGTGGCGGGAGCTGCTGCCCGAACGCATCGGCCTGCGCACGGCGCGGGGGGCGCACATCGCCGTGCCGGCGCGCCGCCTTGCGGTGAGCGCGCACCTCGCGCTGCGCTCGCCGGACGACGGCCGCTTGATCTTCGCGCTGCCGCAGGGCGCCTACACCGTCCTCGGCACCACCGATCGCGACGACGCAACGCCACCGGGCGACGCGCGTGCCACGCGCGACGACGTCGCCTACCTGCTGCGCGCGACGCGCCATCACTTTCCGCAGTCGCGCATGGGCGAGGCCGACGTCAGCGGCCTGTGGGCGGGCCTGCGGCCCTTGCTCGCCGACGGCTCGCGGCGCGATCCCGACGAGCTCTCGCGCCATCACAGCGTGCTCGAGTGCGCGCCGGCGGTCTACGCCCTGCTGGGCGGCAAGCTCACCACCCACCGCCAGATGGCGGCCGACGCGCTGGCTAGGATGACGCAGGTGCTGCCCGCACCGCAGGGGAACGCTGCCACGAACCAACCGCTCCGCGCCGGCTCCTTGGCACGCGGCGCCGAGCGGTTGCGCGCTTCGGGCATCTCGGAAAGCGACCTCTCGCAATTGGCCGGGCTCTACGGGCCACGACTCGACCGGCTCGCCGATCTGCTGCCGGCGACGACGGACGCCGGGCTCGAAGAGACCGTGCTGCGGGCGCAGATTGCGCTCGCCGCTCGCGAGGAGTGGGCCTGGACGCTCGACGATCTCCTGTTGCGGCGTCTCCTGCCGGGGCCGCTGAATCTGCGGCTGGCGGCCGCCCTGGCGCCGTGGGCAGCGGAAGCGCTGGGAGACGAGCTCGCCTGGAGTCTCGCTGAGCGAGCGCAGCAGCTACAGTCGTTTCGAAAGGGATTGGAGGCCGAATTTCATCACGCCGGCCTGGAGCTAGCAGCGAATAACGCCTGACAGGGCGTCGCCGCGCGCCCCATTCCCCGCGGGGGGCAGCGGAGAACAGGCGGCACACGAGGTGCCGTGCGCGACGAGCGCCCTGTCAGCCGATTCCATTCAAGTTTGCGGTCGGGTCCCGGCTAGAGCCGCAAGGACCAAACCTGCCGTCGCGAGCACGGCACGGGTGCGCGGCGTCCAGAGCGCCGGACGCGAGCGCGGCGCGGCCGCGCCGAGCCACTCGCGCGAGATCGCCAGGACGTCGTTCGCCCTGCCCTTTAGACCCTGCGAGGTCGAGGTAACGGCGCGCAGAGCCTTCTTCTTGGCGACCACGGCGGCATCGCCGATTTGCGCGCGCCGCTTACCGCCCTGCTTGGGATCGTAGAGATACATCGCTCCCGCGCCGAGTGCCGCGCCGCCGAGCAGAGATAAGAACGCCTTCCGCATTCGAACACCTCCTTCATTGCTAGCCGGCGAACTTGCCGGCCACCCTTCTACGGTTGCAGGGCCTGTGCCAGAAGGAGGGTCAGACGACGCGCTCCAGCGCCTCGAGCCAGCGCCGGCGGGCCGTGGCGCGCCGACGCGTCGACCACGACGGCGACAGGACGGCAACCGGCGCGGGCGGCGCATGCTCGAAGCTACCGGCAAGAACGACCGCGAGCCAACGTGCCAAGCCGCCGAGGCCCGCCTCTTCACCGACGACCTGGACCTCGCAGCCAGCGAGCTCGGCGATCGCCTGCGCGAAATCCCGGCGTCCGCCGAGCGCGCCGCTGAGCCGCAGGGCGCCGACCGCGACGCCGGCCTCGCGCATCGCCTCGACGTTGTCGGCGATCCGTTGCGCAACGCCGGCGAGCGTCGCTCTCACCAGAGTCGCTCCTTCGGCAGCCGGCTCGAGATCGAGGATGGCGGCGCGCGCCTCAGGGCGCCACCAGGGCGCGCCGAGGCCGACCAGCGCCGGGACGACGACCGGCAACGTCTCGACGTCCAGCGGCTCGGCGGGGAGCGCCGCGAGTGAAACTCCGGCGATCCGGCACGCCCAATCCACCGCGCTGCCTGCGCTCTGGACGGTGCCCTCGATCTGAAAACGCCGTTCGCTCGCGGTCGAGGCGAGCACCGCGCTGAGCAGGCCCGGGTGGCGGCGGATCTCGAAGCCGGTCGCCGCCAGGACGAAGGCGCCGGTGCCGACGTGCGCGGCTACCACTCCCGGCTGCCAGCCGCCATGCCCGAGGAGCGCGGCCTGCTGGTCGCCGAGCAAGCCGACCAGCGGCACGCCGCGCCAGCGGCCGCGCTCGCCGGCCGAGGGACGCAGCGCCGGCAGCGCCGCCTTCGGCACCCGCAGCCGCTCGCACAGCTCGTCCGCCCACGCTCCGCCCGCCAGGTCGTAGAGCAGAGTCCGGCCGGCTTGACCGGGCTCGGTGGAGGGCTCGCCGGTGAGCCGGTGCACGAGCCAGGCGTCGAGCGTGCCGGCGACCAGATCACCCGCTGCCGCGCGCTGGCGCAGGCCAGGACCGGCATCGAGCAGACCCGCGAGCTTGAGCGCCGAGTAGTGCGGCGACAGAAAGAGCCCGCTCGAGCGGCGTACCAGCTCGCCGAGCAGAGGCCCGAGCTCGCGCGCCTCGGCGTGATGTCGGCGGTCCTGCCACGAGATGACCGGCGATAGCGGCGCGCCGGTCGAGCGCTCCCAGAGCAGGCAGGAGGAACGCTGCGTGCACAAGCCGAGGGCGTCGAAGCCACCACCGCGGCTGTCGAGCTCGGCGAGCGCCGTTTCCACACTCGCCAGGATCTCGAGCGGATCCTGCTCGACACGCTCGCCGTCATGGCGAGTGCCGATCTCCACCCGCGCCTCGGCGAGCCGCGACCCGTCGAGCTCGTAGAGCGCTGCCTTGGTTGCGCTCGACCCCTGGTCGACGACCGCCAGGCGCCGCGTGGTCAGCTCCGCGCAGCCAAGCCGAGCGCCGCGCGCAGCGCGCCAGGCCGATCGCTGAAAACTCCCGCCACTCCCCACTCGAAGAACCGCCGCGCCTCGGCGACATCGTTGACGGTGTAGACGAGCAGAGGCCGATGCGCCGCACGGGCGCGCTCGACCAGTGCCGGCGAGACGATCCGGCGGTGCGCGTGGAGGCTCCAGGCGCGCAGGTTGCGTCCGGCCTCGAGCAAGAGCGACGGCCAGCGCGAGGCGAGCGGCGCTAGGCAGACGTGCGGCGCGCGCCGGCGCAGCTCAGCGAGGAGATCCCAATCGAACGATGAAAAGAGCAAAGGCTCGTGACCCGCCGTCGCCGCGAGCACCGCCTCGGCGAACCGCCCGCGATGCGCCACCCGGCGCTTGAGCTCGATATTGAGCGGCAGATCCGGCGGCCGCATCGCCAGCACGTCTCCGAGCGTCGGGATCCGCTCACCCGTAAGCCGCCCCGTGCCGCGCCGCCCAATCGTCGCGATGCCCGGCCAGCGCGGCCGCCCCGGTTCCCTTGCAGCGCGCAGCCCCTGCGACCGCACCACCTCAGCCGCGGCCCGTTCTACCACCAACGACGAGCCGGTGAGCCGCCGCAAATCCCAATCGTGCACCACCAGGAGCTCGCCATCGGCGCACATTTGTACGTCGAGCTCGAGCAGGTCTGCGCCTTGGTCGATGGCGAGGCGAAAACTGTCGAGCGTGTTCTCCATCGCCTCGGCGGCGGCGCCGCGGTGACCGGCGATCCACGGGGGATCGGGGAGATGGAACGGCGAGGCGTTCACACCGCCAAGATATCGCCGCCCCGGGGCAGCTGTCTCAGCTGAAAAGCCGCCAGCCCGCCAGGATGTCGCTCTCGGCGAGCACGAGCTGCGTCCCCACCAGCCGGTGCGCGAGCGCCACCGGCGAGCAGCCGCCGTGGTTGGCGTTGGTCTCGGACAGGCGGAAGGACTTGTCGCAGGTGCGGCAGACCAGCCACTCACCGTCGGCCCGGTAGCCACGCCCGCGCTTGGCGCACTGCTCGTTGGCGTCGAAGCCGACCTGGAGGACTCCCGAGACATCGCGCCCGACGAAGAACTTCACTTCCTGATTGCCGGTGTTGAGGAAACGGAAAAAACGCACGCCGCCGTTGGGCAGGCTGGCGACGTCAATCGTCACCTGGCCGTCGGGACCCGGCGAGACCCGCTCGAAGTCGCTCTGGCGCAGTCCGCCTTCGAACAGCCAGTCGGCGCCGTAGAGGGCGCCAAAGGCGAAGAGGACGACGAGGGCGGCGTGGAAGGGTCGGATGCGCATGCCGTACACATGATTCTATGATGGGCGGCGCGCCTCCCCGCAGGACCCCCGCCCGAGCAAATGCCCAGCTGAGAGCCCAACGCCGATAAGCAATGCCAAAGTCTCGCTAGTTGGACCCATAGTCCAACTCACCGTTGGTCCCGGTTGCAAGCAGCGTGTCACCACTGCCGTCCGTTCCTATCCTTCGAATGTCGCCGCCAATCGGGTAATAAATAACGTTTGAGTCATAGTCGAATCCGATCCGGCCACTAATGCCGCTTGGTGATTTAGGGATGTCGATCTGGGCGGAACCATCTCCGTTCATCAACCTGATCCTCGGAGAGGGCTGATTCCAGAGAAACGCTACCTTGCCCGGCGGGCTTCCTCCTTCAGCAGGGAACTGGCTGAAATAGTTGACCAAAAGCACAGGATTGTTCAGGCCGTTCTCTGGGATGCTGTACACCTTTTGGCTGAATGCATCTCCGAACGCCGATTGATCAGAGTAGATTATGGCCGTCGCGACCCCAACTAGGACACTCTGGTGAAGATTCGCCGTCGTGTTAATAGGCGTTAGGTCAGTTCCGTCAAGGTTCATTCGATACAGAACGAAGTTACTGTCAAACGTCAAGACGATCGCGGTGCCATCTGATTTCAAGTTACGTGATCCAGGACGCCGCTCGTATTTGGTATGGCTTCAGGCTCTGAACCCCCGCGGTCGGTGCGATACAAGCGCCCATTTTTCTTGAAAACGACAACGGTCCCGGCAAGCCGAGGCGTAGCAGCCCCGCCGCCGCTCGTCAGCGGTTGCTGGCTGGACCCATCCGGATTCATCAGCCAGACATCACCGTTTCGCACAAACACGATGTGATTGGAGCTTCCCCCATCGTCTTCTGCGAGCAGATCGCCTGAACGAGATGAGCTCGGGGGCAAACTCAATGTTAAGGAAGTGGAATGCCAAGACCTCGCCGACGATGATCACGCCAACATCAAGACCCGCGTAAAGCCGCCAATTCAAGTCCGTGTTCAGGAACGCCTCAGCTTCAAGGAAGGGCTTGACTTGAACCTCGGGTTCGATCGCGCCCCAGACAAAGAGCCGAAAGAGTGGACCCACTGACACTTTCAGTTTTGCCTGCGCAGTAAAGATCGGCGGTTGATACTCAAAACTGTTCGAGAAGTCGGAGAACGAGTCGACACCTCCATCGGCATACGACGCACCTGCCACTACAGAGAGCGTGTCACGGATGCTCGCACGAACTCCCGACGACACAGTCCCGTGGGCGCGGACCGTCGGCTGAACCTTGGCGTTCAGAACCACAGGCACATAACCCACCCAAACTACGAATACGCGGCTGAAGGACGGAGACTCAAAATTCTTTAGGTAATTCAGCTCACCAAAGGCGAGCCGGCCTTGCACAGTGACATCCGCAAAGACTTCAGCCCTGGCGGTAAAGACAAGTCGCGTCAGTTGTGAGTTCTCAATCGAAACATCCAGGTCAAAGTCGCTACCACCCCCCAGCTCGGCACTGGCGAGTACTTGGTCGTCTTTGGTTTGTCCGCTCCCATCGAGATCCATGAGGATGATGTCGTCCACTTTGAGCGACCAGGTTGGGACCGCCCCGACGCCGGCGGTCCCGGTGGAGAGCATCGAACGGCCACTAGCAAGGCCCGGCCTTGGGTTGGACGAAAACGCAAGGTCCAGGTTCGTAAAGACATCCGCCAGGGAAGCCGTCTCGGTTCTTATGACATACGGATGTGCGCTCAGTATCTCCGACACAACTCCCAGGAATCCGTCCGGCGTGGATGGGCTCACTCCGATAACAAGCACATCGCCAATGGCGAGTTCGCTGAGTTCCTGCGTGCTCTTCACAAAAGTGAGTACCCTCCCTCCTTCCGAAACCTCTTGAACAAGCTGAGCGCTCTCGCTCGAGAGCACTCGCACATTGCTGGCGATTGTTGCACCCCCATAAGACACCGCTACCTGCATATGCAACGGTTGTGAAACAGTCCGCGGTCCTGTACGCAACCGGAGCGTTCCGGTGTACGTCGTTTCCTGGGCGTATGGCGCTGCTGAGAAGGTAAGTGTGATGGCATAGGTCTTGTTCGGAAGTACTGCACGCCAAGCGCTCTGGCTCCGCCCTCACGAAGTCACGCAGCCCCGGCACCACCTCCACGCTGACGTTCGATAGCAGCTCGCTACTCACAAAGGACACCGTGATCGAAGGAGCTGGCCTCCCATCGCCAACAGTCACTGCTACCTCACGCTCCGACCACACCACACTCGGACTTGCCTGGGCGGCCAGCACGTCGGCCAGCAGGAGTAAAACGGTTACTTGAACGGCGGCATGAGCCAAGACACGGCCGAGTCTTGACGTACGCTCTGCGTAGGACTGCCATGTGCCGTCGCCATCTAGCCTGCTGGTCATGGTGTGTATCCCTCCGGGTAGCACCGAAGGGCAAGGAAGATGCCAGAAACAGACACTCAATCAAACGGGGGCATTGCGCACAAGCTTAGCGCTTACAGCGAGCAATCGCTGCGCACGACTGCGAACTTACTGCGCGTCGCGAGCGCTGATTCCAATTCTAGATTTTCAGACGGCGAATCTTCAGCGATAACCCGTTCCGTGTGATCCCCAGCATTGAAGCCGCCTTGCTTCTATTACCACGAGAGAGACTCAGTGCCTCGGCTATTACGAGGCGCTCAAGCGCGTCGACCTGCGCTCGCAGCGTGGGACCCGCTTCAGGAGGTGGCGCCTCGACTCTTCCTCTGTCTACAGCCTGTCGGGACTGCACTTCAGATTGACCATACCGCCGCGGCCGCTCGGACTGAAGACCAGAAAAGCTGTCTGAACCTAGATATCCACCGTCCTTGCACAAGAGAACTGCGCGCTCGACTTCACTCTGCAGTTCACGAATGTTCCCGGGCCAAGAGTGTTGTTGCAAGATCCTCAGTGCCGAACGAGTGAAACCTCGTACATCCTTCTTGTACTTCGTCGCGAAACGGGCAGCAAGCGTCGCGACCATTTCGGGCAGATCGTCGCAGCGCTCCCGCAACGCAGGGATCCTGAACTGAAGCCCGCGCAGGCGATAGTACAGATCCTCGCGAAAGCAGCGCTCGCCGACCAGGCGCTCCAGGTCGCGATTCGAGGCCGCGATGACTCGCACTTGAATTTTTCTTGTCACGGAACCGCCCAACGGCAACACTTCGCGTTCCTGCAACACACGCAATAGTTTCGTTTGCAATCGCTCCGACATCTCGCCAATCTCATCGAGGAAGATCGTGCCGCCTTGTGCTTGAACGAAAAGGCCTGGCCGCGGATCAACGCCCGTCGCCACTCTGGCGACGACGCCAAACAACTCGGCCTCGAGAAGCTCCGATGGAATCGCAGCACAGTTAATCGCGACAAAAGGACCATCGGCCGCCGGCCCGGAATTGTGGATCAAGCCGGCGAAGAGCTCTTTACCCGTCCCGGTTTCTCCAAGCAAGAGGACGTTCAGATCACTCTTCACAGTCGCACGAACCTGCGCCAACAGGCCGCGCATGGCTGCTGAGGAGCCCACGATCATGCCCGGCGGTAGCTGGAGCGCATTTTCTTCGCCGCCTTGCTGCAACCTGTCGGTCTCTGCCAGCTCTTCAACCATGACGATATCGGCCAGGTAGGAAAAGAAATCTCGTTGCCACGTTTCCGGCGCGTTACGCCGCTTGGGCGGGGCGAAGGTGGCCATCAGGCACAGCCGGGCCTCGCTATCGGAGCGGGCTATCAGTAGTGCTCCCTGGTCCGTCGCCACCAACTCAGGCGCTCGAGTGGCCTGAGCGGCGCGAGACAGCAGGTCGTCGAGGGTGACTTCGTCACTCGGCAGTTCGCCTGCGCTGGCGACCAGTGCCCCGCTTCGCGCGAGAATGAGCGCCTGAGCTCCCAGGGCGATGCGCGCACGCCGCAGAAGGCCCTCGTGGGGCACCTCGCCACTGCGACGCCCATCGCGCTCGTAGTCACGCACGAAGTGAAGCGCCAACGACGGCGAAGGCTCGTCGGGAGGGACTTCGATCCCAGTATCGCTGCGGCTCGCTAGGTTCTTCGACGACGAACCCGACTCCCGGTCGAGGCGAAGTCCCAGTACTGCGTCCGAGGTCGAGATCTCTTCGAGCTTGAGCAAAGCGCGGCCCAGGCGTACGGTCTTTCCCGGCTGCAGCTCGATTTCGGCATACTTTCGGCCGTCACTTACCAGTCCGTTAAGCGAGCCCAGGTCGCGGACCTTCACGCCTCCGCCCGTCGCGCTGACGGAAGCATGGCGTCGGGAGATCCCAGGAAAGGGAGCGACGAGGTCGCTGTCGCGGGAGGAACCCAGGGTGCACTCCACAGCGGGAATCTCGAAGTGTCGAACTGAGTCCTTGTAGGTCAGACTCAAGCGAAGCATGCTGACTCCCGAAGGGCCTGCAGTTCAATGGCTTGGACTTTGTGTTTCACAGCTCACTCGGTGACCCGGCTCGCAGCGTCGGTTCTGGCCTTCCATTCCACGAGCGCCCGCTGCACGGCGCGCGCTTCCGCCTCCATGCCTTGCCCTCTCGCGATTTGTGCATAGCGTCCCCCGACGAACTCAAGGTGGGCGCGGTAGGGGATGTTGGTCGGTGCCTCGGCGAGGACGGTCTTCCAAGCCGTCGCTGCCGCCTCGAGCGCCTCGTGCGAACCGCCGAGTTCAACGAGAAGCTCGGCGCGTAAGGAGGACAAGAGACCAACGCTGCTATTACCGCCGAGCTCGTCGTCGACGGCGGCCAGCAGCGTCGTGACGTTCTCTATGCGCCGCGCCCAGCGCATCTCCAGCGACCAGTAGCGAACCAAGTCCGTATCGCCGATCGAGGATAGCGATTCCCACTCGACCGTCCCACCTGCTCTCCACGTCAGAAAACCGTTCACCGCCTCGGCCTGGACAAACTCCTCCGGGATCGCGGTCTTGAAACGTGCGATGTCGGCGGCGACCGACGCCTCGTTGCCCAGCTCGACGGCTGCGAGCGCGAGACCTTCGAGGAGCTCATTGCGTGGCCTTCCCTTCCTGGGGCCACCGGCTGCCGAGATTCCGGCCCGATACCAGCGCTGGGCGCGCGGCAAGTCACCTCGCAGATGAAAGGTCCGGGCTGCGGTCAGCGCGATCTCGGGCGGATCTTCCGCCTGAGCCATCATTCGCTCGTAGATCTCCTCGGCCTCCCGGGTGCGCCCGGCTGCGGACAGGTTGCCCGCTTGAACTACCTTGATCCAGGACCTCAACAATTCATCCCCTGATCGTTCGGCGAAACCGATGGCACGCTCCCCCAGCTCGCAGGCCCGATCGCCTTCGCCGAGGGCTGCAAAACGCTGACTCTCTGCCAGGTCCGCATAGGCACGGGCACGAAGATCGGACCGCCCGGCGGGCCCCGTAGTCGCCACGCGGAACCCCTCGTAGTCGAAGACTTCGACGCGGTCGATGAGCTGAAAGGAGATGCGTTTCTGCTTTTCGTCGACGAGGAGCCGAGGCTTTGCTTCGCTTGGACCGCTCCCGACCAAGGTGTACCAGAGGAGGTTGGGGGCGGAGAGAGGCTCGGGGGCGAGCCCCGGCGAACGCGCGGGAGCGATCCTGCGGACGTCATGGACGTTGACGGGCGGGTCGAGCCGAAGAGCGGCCATGGCATTGTGGTACCCGAGCCGATTGTTGAGTCCGACCAGCAAGATCTCGCGCCGGCCGTCACCGTCGAGGTCGGCGGCGGCGCTGAATCGGTGGTGCCCGGCGCCGAAGAAAAGCGTCCTCACGCGCGCGATCCGGGGCTCGTAGAGAACCGAGTAGGACGGCCAGAACGGCATGTGGGTAAAGGTCACGAAGAGTTCATCCCCGCCGTCTCCATCCAAGTCGACGGCCTGAATGTCAGTGCTCCAGGTCTCCGCGAAGCTGGCGAAGAAGCGGCCCGACTCGGGCAGCGTCATGGTCTCCAGCTCGACACCGGTTTCCGCGTCGAGAACCGCAAGTCGCTGTACCGCCGCGAGCGAGTTGTCGCCATGTCTTCGCAGGATGCCGACGACTCGTCGAGGCCCGTCCGGCAGCAGGCGCGCCGTCGTGCAGCACTCCTGGGCTTCGACGTCGTCGCGCCGCCAAAGAATGTTTCCTCGGCGATCGAGTCCAATCAACGAGTCGACTTGCGGCGTTGCGAGCTGGGTGAATCGGGGCGCTGTAAGGCCCAAGTGACGATTCCGAGCGAGATCAGCGCGACCGTCGCCACCGCCCAGGTCGCATTCCGCACGGCGGCCCGCCGCCAATGCGGTGTGCGGAAGAGGCTGCGGTTCGCAAGCTGTCCCAGCACATCGGAGGCCGAGGCGTAGCGGTGCTCCGGGTCGCGCGCTAGCAGCCCCGCCACCACCGCCGCCAACCATGCCGGCGCCTCCTTGCGCAGCGTGCGCACGTCCGGAGCGTCCTGCTTGACGTGCTTGAGCATCGCGCCGAGGCGGCTCTCGCTCACGTAGGGCAACCGACCGGTGAGCATTTCGAAGAGCACGACGCCGGTGGCGTAGAGGTCGCTGCGAGGGCTCGCCTCGCCACCGAGCGCTTGTTCGGGTGAGAGGTAGTCGACGGTGCCGACGATCGTTTCGCTCACCGTGAGCCGCGTGTCCTGGCGGGCCCAGTGGAGAGCGAGCCCGAAGTCCGCCAATTTCACGTCGCCCTGGGCGGTGAGCAGGATGTTGCCGGGCTTGACGTCGCGGTGCACGATGCCGGCGGCGTGGAGCGCGTCGAGGCCCTCGAGAATCTGACGGGCCAGACGCAGGCATTCTTCGATGGCTAGCGGCGCGACTTTGAGGCGCTCGCGCAGGGCGCCGCCGTCGACATACTCGAGAGTCAGGTAGACCGCGCCATCGGCTTGACCAATATCGTGAATCCGCAGGAGCCTCGGGCTCGAGAGGTCCCTAGCCACCGCGGCCTCACGCTGGAGGCGTCGAAGGGAGTTGAGCGACATCCGATCGGCTCGCAAGACCTTGAGCGCGACCTCGCAACGCAGCTCGCGGTCCCACGCCAAGTAAACGGCAGCGTAACCGCCTGTTCCCAGGACCCTGCGGATCTCATAGCGTGCGCCAAGAGACGACCCCGGCGACAGAAGCCGGATCTCGGCATCCGCAGGCTCGCCTGTTCCCACCGCTTCCGTGCGGTCCGGCCGGCTCATGAACCTCCAATTCGTGATCTGCAAGCGATTCTATGGCTATCAGGGCCGGCGGGATCCGGTGCGGTGCCTCGGGCACGGCTCGCGATGATTTCGCGAGCTTCCTCCCGGACGCAAAAGAAGTACGGCCTAGTAACGTTCTGATCCGCCCTCGGTTGGGCAGACCCGCGACCCGTGTTATGAACTCCGGCGCCGCCCATGCCGAATCCGCCGCCCTTCCCCGCCGCCTCGCCACAGCTGACGGTCGAGGGCTTCACGCTCGGCCACGGCACCGATCGGCAGAGGATGACCGGCGTCACCGTCATCCTTTGCCCGGATGGCGCCACCGCCGCCGCGGAGCTGCGCGGGACGGCGACCGGAACTCGTCAGTTCGACTCGCTGGTGCGGCCGCACCACGTGGCGAGCGAGGCCCACGCGGTGGTGCTCGCCGGCGGCTCGGCGTTCGGGCTCTCCGCCGCCGATCCGGTGATGGCTCATCTTCGCGCCACGGGCAAGGGGTTTCGCACACCGCTCGGCGCGGTGCCGCTGGTGCCGACCGCCATTCTCTACGACCTCGGGCTCGGCGATCCGCAGGCCGCGCCGGGCCCTGACCTGGTGCAGGAAGCGATCGCCGGAGCGCGCCAAGGGCGCATCGACTGCGGCAGCGTCGGCGCCGGCACGGGCACCACGGTCGGCAAGGCGCGGGGTCTCGAGTGCGCGATGAAAGGCGGCTTCGGCTTTGTCGAGCTGCGGGTGGCGGGGGGGCCCACGGTCGCCGCCGCCGTGGCGGTCAACGCGTTCGGCGACGTGCGTGACGCCGAGAGCGGCGAGATCCTCGCCGGCTGCCGCGCCGGGCCGCGTTCGCGGCGGCTCGCCGACGCCTCGCGGGTGCTCGCGGCGCTGCCGCCCGATGCGCCGCATCCGTGGCGCGGCAACACCACCCTGGCGGTGGTGATGACCGACGCTCGGCTCACCAAGCTCGAACTCTACAAAGTTTGCGAGATGGCGTTCGGCGGGCTCTATCGCGCGCTCTCGCCGGCGCTCTCCCTTTTCGACGGTGACCTGGTGGTGGCGCTGGCGAGCGGCAAGCGGCCGGCGCATGTTCATCAGATCGGGGTCCTGGCGCAGGTGGCGGTGGCGCAATCGATCGCCGCGGCGGTGCGCGCCGCCGATGGCCTCGGCTTCGTGCCCGCCTGGCGCGAGCTCCGGCCTCAGTCCTCGAGCACGAGGGTGAAACGCACCGGGAAGCGTCGCCGCAGCTCGTAAGGCGCCGTCTCGCCCAGCCACTCGCGCACCTCGGCGAGCGACCACGCTCGCGAGAGAGAGACGAGCCCGTCGTGCTTCGCAATGTAGCCGACGCGGAAGAAGGGAAAAAGAGGCGCAGGAGCCAGGGACCCGTCACCGTGCGCCGCAAGTCGCTGACCACCAGGCCGCGCCGCGCCACACGCCGCATTTCGGCGACGATGGCGCGATTCTCCTCGCCATCGAAATGGTGGAAAAAGAGGCTCGAGACCGACCAGTCGAACGCCCCTGAGCGAAAGGGCAGCGCCCGCGCGTCGGCGACCACGCGCCCGACGGCCGGCCGCAGCGAACGGCCGCAGAGCAGATGGCGCAACCGCCGGTCGAGCGCCACCGCCGAAACGCCGGGGCTGCGGCGCACGAGGTCGCTCGTCGCCAGGCCCGAGCCGGCGCCGATGTCGAGCACCCGCATCCCCGGCCGCAGGCGCGACCGCAACGCGCGCCGCAGCGCCCGCAGGCCGAAGAGCCAGCGCGTCACACGGTCGAGATCGGCGAGCGCGCGCTCATCGGCAAGAGGCTCGATGTCCGGCCGATCCATCAACTCGGGCTCGAGCACTGTTGGCATCGCGCGCATCCTATGGCTCCCGAGAGAGTTCCTGCCGAGATGTCATCCTGAGCGCAGCGAAGGATCTGGGCCGGGGGTGCGTCGCCAGGCAATCAGTTTGCCGCACGCCCAGATCCTTCGCTTCGCTCAGGATGACATCCAGGAATACGGCTGCCCGTTCAGCCAGCAGCCGACGGAGCCGCGAGCCCTGCGCGATCCGATTGCGGCGCAACCGCGAGCCGCGTATTCTGCGAGCAACCCGATGAGCGATCTCGCGCGCAGCTTGCGCTCACGCCTGCCGCAGATCTCGGCGGCGCTCGCCCTGATCGCGATCCTCGCGGCGTTTTTCGTCGCCCCGCTGGCGCCGCGCGGAGCGTGGCCGGCCCCGTGGTGGATCAGTCTGCTGCTCGTGCTCGCTGCGGCTCTGGGGGCGCTCCATCGTCCCTTGGGCGGCGACGGGCTCGGGCTCGGACTTGCCGCCGTGGCGCTCACCGCGGCTCACTTCGGCGCCGCGCCGGCGGCACTCCTGGCGCTCGCCGCCTCGGTGCTCGCCGAGCTGGGGCGGCGCCGCCTGGCCGCGCGGCTCGCGGAGCCGCCGCCCGAACGCCGCGGTGTTGCGCGACTGGCCGCCGACGCGCTCGCCGCGGGGTGCGCGGTGCTTGCCGCGGGCATCGCCTGGGCCTTCGCCGCGCCCGCCGCGCCGCTCACACCGGTCGACGTCACCCTGACTCGCGCCGCGCTCGGATCCGCGCTCGCGCTGGTGCTCGCCACGGGCTTGGTGGGCATCGGCCGCGCGGTGCCGCGCGAAGCATCGCAGGCCGGCCGCCTAAGGGCCCTCGGTCCGCATCTCCTGCTCGACGGACTTGCCTGGATGCTGGGCCTCGCGCTGGCGGTGGTCGCGGACGGCGTCGGCTTGCCGCTCGCGCTCGGCCTCGGGGTGGCGATCGCGATCCTGTCCGGAGAAGCGGCGCGCAACGCCCGTCTGCACGGTCTCTCGGAGCAGCGCGCCCAGGATCTTCAGCGCGTCGGCCGCGCCGCCGAGCGGCTCACCTCCGGCGGCCGCCCGATGGCGGCGATCGCCGACCAGTTCCTCGTCGAGTGCCGCAACATCCTGCCCTTCGAATGGTTCGAGCTCCAGTTGCCGGGAGCCTCGGGGTCGAGCACCACCTGGTCCGGCCCGCCGGACGGGCCGCTCGAGGAGGGCGAGGGCCGCGCGCCCGCCAAGGCGCCGCCCATGCTGCCCGGCATTCACAAGCGTGGCAGTTGGGAGGTGTTGGAGCGCGAGCTGCGAGTCGAAGGCCAGTCGCTCGCCACGCTCAAGCTGTGGTGCGATCCGCGACGCGTCGAGGTCGGCTCGCGCCAGCTCCTCGACGAGCTGCTGCCCCAGATGGCGGCCTCGGTGTATCGCGCCCTGCTCGACCGCGAGGCGAAGCTCGACGCTCTGACCGGCGTGGCGGTGCGCCGGGTGCTCGAGGCGCGGCTGCAAGCTGCCTACCGCGCGGCGCTCGACAACGGCACCGGGTTCGCCGTGGTGATGTGCGACCTCGACCACTTCAAGGCGATCAACGACACCCACGGTCACGACGCCGGCGACGCGGCTCTCAAGGCGGTGGCGCGGCTGCTCGATCAAGGCCGCCGTCCGCAGGACCTCCTGGCGCGCTACGGCGGTGAGGAATTCACGCTGCTGGTCGAAAGCGCCGACGGCACGACCGCGCTGCGCCTCGCGGACCGTCTGCGGCGCGGCGTCGAAGGGCTGGGCTTGACGCACGAGGGCAAGGCGATTCCCCTCACCCTGTCGTGCGGCGTGGCGGCGTTTCCCGAGCTTCACATCAAGACCGCCAGCGAGCTCCTGCTGCTCGCCGACGCGGCGCTCTACGAGGCCAAGCGGCAGGGGCGCAATCTCGCGCTCCACGGTCTCGGCCACGGGCACTACCGCGACCCTTCGGGGCGCGAGATCGAAACCGCCGAGAAGCGGCGCGTCGAGGCGCCGCAGATTTTCGTCTGAGTCGTCTCGGACATTGTCGCGCTACGGCAGCGGCAGCAGCGGCGCCAGCTCCCACTCGGGTCGCGGTCCCGAAGGTCCCTCGATAACGTGCGCCGAGCCCAGGAGATCTCCGGGCTCGGCGGCTTGGAGATACGCCGCGTACTCGCGCCGGTTGGCAGCGATCGCCGCGCCAAGCCATCGCAAGGGCTCGGTGGAGGTCAAGTCGTCGGCGGTTTCCAGCGGCAGGAAGTAGGCGTCGTCCGGTTCCGCGATCAAGCGGCGCTCGCAGGCCTGGCGGGCAAGCTCGCCGAATGGCCGCGTCCAGCGCTCGAGCAGCGCACGGTGGGTCTCGCGAAAACGGCCGCGCAGCGCATGGGCCGGCGGCGGGGGCGTCGCTGCGAGCTCGGCCCGCGCGGCGCCCTCGCGGTCGAGCGCCCGCGCCCAGGACGGACGCAACGGGTCGGGTGGCCCGAAGCGCTCGAGCGGCGGGCGGCCGCCGTCGCGCATCGCGCCCGCGGCGCGCGACAGGACCGGCGGCTGCGACTCGCCGCGGCGGCGGCGGTCACGCCGCTCCAGCGCGGCCACCAGTTCGGCGAGGAGCGCGTCGTCCGTGGCCCTCAAGCTACGACTGAGGTCGTGTCGTAGCTCGTTCCACAGCGCTTCGGGGTCTGCCGGAGGCGGGGCCGCCGCCGGGCGCGGCAACCGCCGCGGCACGAGGCGCAGCCGCAGCCGATGGAACGCCACCGTGGCTCGCAACCGGGCAGGCAACGCCGCCTGTGCCACGCCACCGGGATCGAGCAGTGCTTCGCGCACGGCGACGGCGGCGGCATCGGAGTCGAGGGTCTTGAGCAGCGCGTCCCCGTCGAGATAGAAGCGCAGTCGAACGAGGCGCACCGGCGGCGCCTCGGGAATCGGCAGGCCGAGATGGTACAGCGCATAGCGCAGGCCGCTCCCCGCCACGTGGCGCAGCAGGGTCAGTCCGAGATGGCTCGACGGCGGCAGTGGACCCGGCACCAGGAGCGCGCGCGACAGCATCGGCGGATTCTCGCCCAGCGATCGGCTCGCCGCCACCGCGGAGTTTCGGCGCTGCTACACTCATCCTTTGAATTTCCGCATCGCGGTCTCAATCGTCCCGGAGGACCGATCGTGAACCTCTCACCCACTCCGTCCGCATCCTCACCGCGCTGGGCGCTCGTGCTCGGCGCTTCGTCGGGCTTCGGCGAGGCCTCGAGCCTCGCCCTGGCGCGTGCCGGCTACGACATCTTCGGCGTCCACCTGGATCGCAAGCAGGGCCTGGCGCACGTCGCCGAGATCGTCGACACCATCGTGGCGCAGAAGCGCAAGGCGCACTTCTACAACATCAACGCCGCCGACCACGAGAAGCGGCGCGAAGTCATCGGGGAGATGAAGGCGGCTGCCAACGGAGCGCCGGTGCGGGTGCTTCTCCACTCGCTCGCCTTCGGCACCTTGAAGCCCTTCATCGCGGCCGAGGAGAAGGACGCGCTCGCCCCGGCTCAGATCGACATGACGCTCGACGTCATGGCGCACTCCCTGGTCTATTGGACACAGGACCTCCACCGCGCCGGCCTGCTGCGCCGCGGCTCGAAGGTCTACGCCATGACTTCGGCCGGCGACCACATCGTCTGGAAGGCCTACGGTGCGGTGTCCGCCGCCAAGTGCGCGCTCGAGTCGCACATCCGCCAGCTCGCCGTCGAGCTCGCTCCCGAGGGCATCACCGCCAACGCCATCAAGGCCGGCGTCACCGACACCCCGGCGCTGCGCAAGATCCCGGGCAACGACGCCATCATCGAGAGCGCCCAGAAGCGCAATCCCGCGGGCCGCATGACCACTCCGGAGGACGTCGCCCGCTGCCTGGTCGCCCTCTCGGCGGACGGCACCGAGTGGCTGACCGGCAATGTCCTGCAGGTGGACGGCGGAGAGGACATCGCGGGATAAACCTTTCCTGCTAGACTTCCCGCCGCGTTTCCGTCGGGGCGTGGCGCAGCCTGGTAGCGCACCTGCCTTGGGTGCAGGGGGTCCCGAGTTCAAATCTCGGCGCCCCGAATGCTTCAACCGACGGCATTGACTGAGGGCGCCCCGACGGTCCCGCGCACGGCTGCCTGTAGCTCAGCTGGACAGAGCAGCGGCCTTCTAAGCCGCGGGTCGGGGGTTCGAATCCCTCCAGGCAGGCCACTTTGAATAAGCTGTTCTTGTTTCATGGTGAGTGTAGCTCAATGGTAGAGCGCTGGACTGTGGCTCCAGTCGTTGAGGGTTCGAGTCCCTTCACTCACCCCACACATTCTCGATCGACGCGCCCGTAGCTCAGCTGGATAGAGCGCTAGCCTCCGGAGCTAGAGGTCACAGGTTCGAATCCTGTCGGGCGCACCACTTTCCTAACGGCAAAATCGGCGATCTGGAGCACAGGTTTCCGGACGGGCTCGGAATGGTCTACCGGAGAAGGGGGATAACCGGGACGGCGCGCCGCGCGCCGCCCCGGGGAAAGTTGTTTTTCGAGGCACTTTACTGCGGATGTGGAATCGGAGCGCGGCGGCTCAGAACCGATTCCTGGGGTGCACCTCGCATAGGAAGCAAGAGTCCTGCCAGTTTGAGCGGCAAGTACGGTCAAGGGGGCCATCCCCAACACGGCTGGGGGCACTGCCGGTCGGACTGCACAAAGGACAGTGCTATACTGCCGACCACGTTCACCGCTCGAAGCCAGGAGGTCGTCATGGCCCGCCGCATGATGCTCGCCGCAATCGCCATCTTGGTCGTCGCGTTGCCGGCCGCCGCCGAGGTTTTCACCGTCTCGCTCAACAACGGCTTGACGTTCGACACCCTCTACCGGCCGCAGGAAGCGCCGTGGGACAGCAACAAAGTGCTCCTGCGCACCGACGTCGGCAACTGGATCTCGGTCGCCAAAACCGACATCTCGAAAGTCACATCGGCCACCGAGTCGGGCGGTTTCGGCACGGTGATCGACAATGCGACCGTCGAGCTGGGCATGTCGGCGAATGACATGCCGACCCCGGAAGAGCTCGCCGAACAGGCGAAGAACAACCCGTACGCCGCGCTGCAGAGCCAGATTCAGGAACAGCAGCCGTACACCGTTCAGCAGTTCGTCGATCCGTCGCAGACCCAGGGTCTGCCCGGACAGTGGGTGGGCTACGGCAACAACGTGCCGCAGGTGGGGTTCCCGAATCCGATGGCGTATCCGCCGCCGCCGCAGTAGGCTGAGCGCGGCTTCCGCAACTCGCTCCCGGCCGTGCCGGGCGCCGTTCCTTGACATCCAATTGACGCTGGGGTGACCCCACAAGGGTCCGGCAGCCTCAAGGCTGCCGCAGGGAAGCCGGTGAAAATCCGGCGCGGCCCCCGCCACTGTCACCGGGTACGAAACCGGAACGCCACTGCACGGCGCGATCGCGAAACGCAAGATTCGCGGTTGGCCGCGCGGGAAGGCCCGGGAGTAGAACGATCCGTAAGCCAGGAGACCTATCCCAGCGTCCGACGTCCTCCCTCGGGGTGAAGGGAGCGGAACCTCGGCGCCCGTGCGCTCCTTCCGCCCCACCCTCCGCGGTGGGGCGTTGTGTTTCCGCGCAAAGGAGCAGTTCATGCGTCGTCGTCTCCTCGTCTGCGCCGGGATCCTCGGGGGCGCGATCCCGGTTTTCGCCCAGTCTGCCAACCAGCCCGCAGTGTCTTTCCAGGAATCCGTGGTGGTCACCGCCGCGCTGGAGGAGTCCACACCCTCCGAGCTGTCGGCCGCGGTGACCGTGATCGAAGCCGCCGAGATCGCCGAACGGCAGTCCACCGAAGTTTTTTCGCTGCTCACCACCGTACCAGGGCTGGCGACGACGCAGCTCGGTTCGCCCGGCAAGACGGCGACCGTCTTCGCGCGCGGCGCCAATTCCAACCACACCCTGGTGCTGTGGAACGGGGTACCGCTCAACGATCCCTATTTCGGCGGCTTCGATTGGTCGAATATGCCGACCTCCGGGGTCGAGCGCATCGAGGTGGTCCGCGGTCCGTTCTCGGCGCTATGGGGAAGCGACGCCATCGGCGGCGTGGTCAACGTGCTGACGCGGCGGGAGCCGGGTCTCGGTTTGGACTTGGAGGGTGGTGAAAACGGCTACGGCCGCCTGGCCGCGATGGGCGGCGTTGCGAGCGAGCGGCTGGCGCTCACCGCGAACGCGAGCTCGCGGCGCGGCGACGGCGAGGTCGACAACGACTTCTTCGACAGCGACGATCTCACCGCCCGCGGCGCGTGGAAACCCACTGCGGCGAGCGAGCTCGCTCTCCTCTTGCGCGCCAATCACTCCGAGATCGGGATTCCTTTCGACTTTTTCGGCACGCCCGCGCCCGAGCGCACGCAGGACAGCCGCGGTCGCGAGGTCGCGTTGCCTTTCGAGATCTCGTGGAGCGACTTGCGACTCGAGACCCAGCTCGCGCTCGGACGCACCGACCTGGAGTTCTCGGATCCCAACGACCCATTTGCGCACTCCGACACCGAAGCCGAACGCCAGCGAGCCCGCGGCGTCCTTTCGTTCGAGCCCGACGACCGGTTCTGGCTGGCCGGCGGTGCGGACTGGCAGCGCAACGAGGCGAGCTCGGTCGACGCCTTCGGCACCCAGCTCGACGGCCAGAGTCAGCGCACCTGGTCGGGCTTCGCTCAGACCGGTTGGCGCGGCGGCGACTGGCGGCTCGATGCCGGACTGCGTCATGACGACAACGACGCTTTCGGCAGCGAGACCACGGGCAAGCTGGGTGCGGTCTGGCAGGCGACCGCGGGCCTGCGCGCCCGCGCCAGCTACGGCGAGGGTTTCCACGCCCCGACGCTCGCCGATCTCTACTATCCGGGTTTCTCGAATCCCGATCTCGAGCCCGAGCAGAGCGAAAGCGTGGAGCTCGGCGTGGACGGCCAGCACGGCGACTGGCGCTGGGGCCTGGCTGCCTTCTCCACCGAGTTCGAGGATCTCATCCAGTTCGACTTCCTGACTTCCCGGCCGTTCAACACCGGACGCGCACGCAGCCGCGGGCTCGAGGCCGAGGTTGCCTGGCACCATGGAGGATGGTCACTGCGTTGGAACGGCACCCGGCTCGACGCCGAGGACCGCGACACCCGCGAGCCGCTGCTGCGGCGGCCGCGCGAATCGACCAACCTCTTGGCCACCTGGCGTCCCGGCGGCTGGACGCTGCATGGCGAAGGACGTTACGTCGGTGAACGGCTGGATGTCGGCGGCGTCATGCTTCCGTCGTACGCCACCGCTTCCATAGGGGCCGCCTACCGGCTGGCCAACGTCGCCTGGCTCGAGCCCCGCGCCCGGATCGAGAACGTTTTCGATCGCGAATACGAAGAGGCCGCCGGATTCCCGGCGCCCGGCCGGCGCTTCGTGGTCGGAGTCGCGCTGCGACGTTGAGCGGGGAGCCGCGGCCTTCGACGCTGCTTCGCCGGCGGCTGTGCCCCCAGCCGTATTGGGGGCTTGCCGCCGCCGGCATTGCGCTTCTTCTCGCGGCGGCGTGCGCGGCACCGGAGCAGCCGGCGCCCGCTGGCCGGCGCATCGTGGTCATGGCACCGTGGGCGGCGGAGACCATCGCCGCACTCGGTGCGCAGCAGGAGGTGGTCGGCGTCGGGGACTTCGTTTCCTGGCCGCCGATGATGACCCGGCTGGCTCGGGTGGGCGCGTACGATCAACCCAACTTGGAGACGCTCCTCGGCCTCGGCGCCAACCTCTACATCACCTCCCGCAGCGTGGCGGCCTCGCCGCAGCATGAACGCCTGCGCCAGTTCGGAGTCGAGGTGGTGGAGCTCGACACCGCCACCTATCGCGGGGCGCTGCGGGCGATCGCGGTGCTCGGAGAACGCCTCGAGCGCCGAGCCGCCGCTACCGCGCTGGTCGACGGCATCGAGGGGCGGGTCGCGGCGGTGCGCGAGCGCGCGGCCGCCGCGCCGAAGCGGCGCGTGCTGATCGCGGTCGGACAGGAGCCGCTCTACGTCGCCGGACCGGGCTCGCACCTCGACGAGCTGATCGCCGTGGCCGGCGGCACCAACGTCGCCGCGGACGCCACTGCCCCGTGGGCCATGTGGTCGCTCGAGGCCGCGCTCGCGGCACGGCCCGAGGTCATCCTCGACAGCTCGGACAACCAGCCCGGTGCGTCGCGCGGCCGCTCGCCGGGTTGGTGGGCGCGCTGGCCCTTCCTGCCGGCCGTGGCCGACGATCGCGTCTACGCTCTCGATCCCAACCGGCTCTCCATTCCCGGCCCGCGTCTCGGCGAGATGGCGGAGCTGATGGGCCAGCTCATCCATCCGGAGATCTTCGGCGAAGCCAGCGCCGCCGCGCTTGGCCCCCTGCGTAGCGAGGCCGGCCCTGCACCGTAAGCCGCTGACTCCGGCCCGCGCCGCGCGCGGCATCGCCGGACTCGCGCTCCTCCTCGGCGCCATGCTGCTGGTCGGCGCGAGCTTCGGAGCTGGCGGCGTTTCGCTCGCCGCCCTGTGGCGCGGCGGGGCTCTCTCGGCCACCGAGCACGCGATCCTCTTCGACGTTCGCCTGCCGCGCGTTCTCCTGGCGGCGCTCCTGGGCGGCGCATTGACCACCGCCGGCGTGGTGTTCCAGGCGCTGCTGCGCAATCCGCTCGCCGATCCCTACGTGCTCGGCGTCTCCGGTGGCGCGAGCGTCGGTGGCGTGCTGGCACTGCTCGCCGGATTGGGCGGAGCGGCGGCTCCGCTCGCCGGTCTCGGCGTGCAGGCGGGAGCGTTCTGCGGCGCG
Organism: Thermoanaerobaculia bacterium; assembly: GCA_963821905.1. Lineage (GTDB taxonomy): Bacteria > Acidobacteriota > Thermoanaerobaculia > Multivoradales > JAGPDF01 > CAWGFP01. Next base: position 72,151 of record CAWGFP010000014.1, read on the forward strand.
CTCGGCGCACTGCTGATCATCGAACGGATCGCGACGGTGGACGGCCGGCTCTCGGTCCACACGCTGCTCTTGACCGGAGTGATCGTCAACGCCACCACCGGCGCGGTGATCTTCTTCCTGCAGAGCATCGCCTCCAGCGAGCAGCTCCACGCCATGGTCTTCTATCTCATGGGCAGCGTCCCCACGATCGGTTATCGCGATCTCGGCCTGGCGGCGGGACTGGTGGCGATCGGCACCGCGGCGATCCTGGCCGGGGCGCGCTCGTACAACGCGCTGGCCCTCGGCGAGCGCGGCGCCGAGCAGCTCGGGGTTGACGTGGAGAGGCTCAAACGTCGCAGCTTCATCCTCGGTTCGTTGCTCACCGCGGTGGCGGTGTCGCTCGGCGGATTGATCGGCTTCGTCGGCCTGGTGGTGCCGCATGCCCTGCGGCTCATCCTCGGCCCCGACCACCGCCTGCTGCTGCCCGCCGCCTTCTTCGGCGGCGGCGCCTTCCTGGTGCTCTGCGATCTCGGCGCCCGGCTGCTGCTGGCGCCCAACGAAGTTCCGGTCGGAGTTCTCACCGCCCTGGTGGGCGGGCCGTTCTTCCTCGTCTTGTTGCGCCGGCGCGGAGCGGGAAATGGCTGAGGCCGGGATTCATCTCAAGCTCGAGTCGGTTTCGTTCGACTACGGGCGCCGGCGGGCGCTCGACAACGTCTCGTTCTCCGTTGGGCCGGGTGAGGTGGTCGGGCTCATCGGTCCCAACGGTTCGGGCAAGTCGACGCTGCTGCGCGTGCTCGCCGGGTTGGAGCGCGGCTATCACGGCTCGGCGCGCATCGCCGGACGGGAGGCTCGCAGCCTGACACCGCGCGAGCGGGCTCGCCGGCTCGCCTTCGTCGATCAGGAGCCACGGGTGGCGATGCCCTTTCGCGTGATCGAGGTGGTCCTGCTGGGACGCCATCCACACCTCGCCGGGCTCGCCTTCGAGTCGGAGCGCGACCGCGCCGTGGCTGCGGCGGCGCTCGAGCGGGTGGGCGCCGGCGACCTCGCGCAGCGCAACATCCTCGAGCTCTCGGCGGGAGAGCGCCAGCGCGTGCTCTTCGCCATGGCCCTGGCGCAGGAACCCGAGGCGCTGCTGCTCGACGAGGCGGGCAGCTTTCTCGACGTGCGGTATCTAGTGGCGATGTACGACCTGGTGCGCGAGCTGGCCGAACGCGAGCGCGTCGCGGTGGTGGCGGTGCTGCACGATCTCAACCTCGCTGCGGAGTACTGCGACCGTCTGGTCCTGCTCAAGGAGGGACGGGTCGCCGCGCAGGGCCCGACGCGCGAGGTCCTCACTTACGCCCATCTGAAGGCGGCCTACGAGACCGATGTCTACGTCGACGTCAACGATCTCACCGGCGCATTGGTGGTGACCCCGCTTTCCGGCCGTGCCCGCCGGGCGCTCGCCGAACGGCCGGACCCGCCGGTAAGATGACTCAGATGCTGCTCTATCGCGTCGCCCCCGAGGGTTTCTACGCCGCCACCGACGAGGAGGGCGAGCTGCGCGTGCTGCACAGCGATCCTTTCGAGACCCGGCCCGGCGGCTGGGAGTACGGCCGCGCGCTGGACGAGCGGCGCGCCGTGTTCATGGCGCCGGTCGTGCCGTCCAAGGTCGTGGGCGTCGGCCGGAACTACCGTGAGCACGCCGCCGAGCTCGGCAATCCCATGCCGGCGGAGCCGCTCATCTTTCTCAAGGCGCCGTCCTCGATCATCGGACCTCGTATGGCGGTCGTGCTGCCGCCGGAGAGCGCGCGGGTCGAGTTCGAGGGCGAGATCGCGGTGGTGGTGCGGCAGCGCCTGCGGCGCGCCGACGCCGGAGAGCGCGCGAGCCGCGATCCTCGGCGTCACCGCGGCCTGCGACGTCACCGCCCGCGACCTGCAGAAGAAGGACGCCACCTTCGCGCGCGCCAAGGGGTTCGACACCTTCTGCCCGCTCGGGCCCGGCATCCTGGTCGATCCCGATCTCGCGACGTCTGGAAGTCGCTCACCCGGGTCGACGGCGTCGAGCGCCAGCGCGGCCAGGCGCGCGACATGGCCTGGGGTCCGGTCGAGCTGCTGGTCTACGTCTCGCGGATCATGACGCTCGAGCCCGGCGACGTCGTGCTGACCGGCACGCCGGCAGGCGTCGGGCCGCTCCTCGACGGCGACCGCCTCGAAGTCGAGATCCCCGGCGTCGGCGTGCTCGAGAATCCGGTCGAGGCGTTCCGCTCGCGGCCGGCACGACGCGCGGCCGTGAGAAAGAGGGCCGCCGCGGCGCCGGCGAGGAAGAAACCGCGCCGCTGAGCGCCGCGGCGAGCCTGCTCGCCCTGATGGGCCTGGCGCTGGTCTACGCGAGCCGCGAAGTTCGGCTCGGCGGCGCGCTCGCCGGGCCGACGTGTCGCCAACGGGTGAACGCTCGCGACCAGCCAAGGGCATGATACGTCCACCACATGAAGGTATCCTCAGCCGGATGTCTGAATCGGCGATGGCCGCGCGACTCGGAGGCATCTTGGCGAAGACGGCGCGGCGTTTCGCCGTCGCGCTGACGGTGTCCATTGCCGTCGGCCTCTTGTTGCTGAAGCTATGCAAGAGCGCTCCGTCCGCCTTCTTCCTCCGCGCCATCGTGCTCGGCCTCTCGGCCGCGACGGTCTTCGTACTCTTCGAAGTGTGGCCACGGAGGCTGCCGCCCTGGCTCCAGCGCTGGGTCCTCCAGGTCGTCGCGGTCGGCATGGCCATGCCGGTCACGATCTTCTTGATGTACCGTCCGGCGCCCGGTGCGCCGCGATTCCTGGACCATCACGACTGGATGCTCCTCACCCACTTGTCGCTCCTGATCCCGCCGTGGACGGCCTTCGCGGCGATCGTGCGGCAGAAGGAAGCCTTCGCTCGCCATCAGAAGCTCGCCTTCGCGCTCGAACGCAGCGAGCTCGAGCGCCAGGCGCTCGACGCGCGTCTGCACCTGTTGCAATCGCAGGTCGCGCCGCATTTCCTCTTCAACACCCTGGCCAACGTGCAGGCGCTGGTCGATGCCGGCTCACCGAACGCGTCGACCGTGCTGCGGAGCCTCATCGCCTACCTGCGCGCGGCGGTGCCGCAGCTCAACGAGCCCGCGGTCACGATCGCGCGCGAGCTCGAGCTGGTGCGGCCCTATCTCGAGCTGATGCAGATGCGCATGCCCGATCGCCTGCAGTACGCCATGAACGTCGACCCTTCGGCGCTCGAGGTTCGCTGTCCTCCGACCACGCTCTTGACCCTGGTCGAGAACGCCGTGCGGCACGGCATCGACCCGACTGAAGAGGGAGGCCGGATCGACATCGACATCGCACGGCTCGGAGAACGCTGCGTGGTCCGCGTAACCGACAGCGGCGCCGGACTCGATCCATCGCCGACTGGTCTCGGGACCGGGCTGGCGACGCTGCGCGACCGGCTGCGGCTGATCTTCGGCGAGGCCGCGCAGCTGCGCCTGATGCCCGGCACCCCCCGCGGTGTCGCGGTCGAAGTCGATATCCCGGCGCGAGCGTGAGCGCCCACGCGACCGCGTTGATCGCCGACGATGAGCCGCTGCTGCGCGACGCGCTGCGGCGCCAGCTCGCGAGCGTCTGGCCCGAGCTCGAGATCGTGGCCGAGGCGCGCAACGGGCGGGAGGCCGTGCGCCTGTTCGACGAGCGCCACCCCCACATCTGCTTCCTCGACGTCCACATGCCCGGCCTCTCCGGCGTCGATGCCGCCAACCACATCGGCCGCCGCGCGCATCTCGTGTTCGTCACCGCCTACGATCACTACGCCGTGCAGGCCTTTGCCCAAGGGGCGCTCGATTACCTCCTGAAGCCCGTCGAACAGGCCCGGCTCGCCGAGACCGTGAGCCGCCTCAAGGAACGTCTCCTGTCCTCGCGGCCGGCGATCAACACCGAGCAGCTCCTGCAGCAGCTCAGTGCCCAGCTCGAGAAGCTGCAGGGCGGCGGGAAGGGCGAGCCCCTGCGCTGGATCCGCGCCCAAGCGGGGAAGACCGTGCGACTCATCGCGATCGACGAGGTCGATTACCTGCGGTCGGACGCCAAGTACACGCTGGTCGCCTGGCGCGATGGCGGGAAACCCGCCACGGCGCTGGTCCGGACGCCGCTCAAGGAGCTCTACGAACAGCTCGACACCGGGCAGTTCGCGCAGGTGCATCGCTCCGTGGTGGTGAACCTGCGCGCCATCAGTCACCTGACACGCCACGACAACGAGACCGCCGAGATCCACCTGAAGGGCCGCGAAGAGGTGCTGCCCGTGAGCCGCCACCACCTGCATCTGTTCCGGCAGATGTAGCCGCCGGTCGTCCGCCTGAATCCACCCTTCGTCGCAAGCCATCTGGTCGCCAGCGTGCGCCGCGTTTATCTTGGCGCACATGTCCCTGGCTTCGAAGAACACTGTCAAACGGCAAGCCCGAAGGGCGGGCCTGTGGTACCTGCTGCTGATGGTCACCGCGCCGCTCGGTCTCCTCTATGTGCCGGGGAAGATCATGGTGTCCGGCAACGCGACCGCGACCGCCGAAAACCTCCGCACCTCCGAGGGTCTGCTGCGGCTGGGCATCGCCAGCGAGCTGACCCACCAAGTGATCGGGATCTTGGTCGTCCTGGCGCTTTACCGGCTGTTCAAACCGGTCGACGAGTCGCTCTCCCGGCAGCTGGTGGCCCTGGGCGCGCTGGTCTCGGTGCCGATCATGTTCGCCAACGTGCTCAACGACATCGCCGCGCTGATGTTGGCCAAAGGCCCGGCCTTTCTCTCGGTCTTCGACCGGCCTCAGCTCGACGCGCTGGCGTATTTCTTCCTTCGCCTGCATTCCTCCGGCATCACGGTGGCTTCGATTTTCTGGGGATTGTGGCTGATCCCCTTCGGGCTGTTGGTGGTGCGCTCGGGCTTCATTCCGAAGATGCTCGGCTACCTGCTCTGGGTCGCCGCAGCCGGGTATCTGGCCGAGGCCTTCGCGACGCTCGTGATGCCCCAGCTCAAGCCAGCGGTGTCGCCGTTGGCGCTGCCGCTCGAGCTGGGCGAGCTGCCGATCATCTTCTGGCTCGCGATCTGGGGTGCCAGGACACCGAAAGAGAGCTCCGCGTGAAAACCAAGAACCTCCTGACCATCACATCCCTGCTCTCGATCCTGCTCTTCTCCTTGCACTGGGCCGACGAAATCGCCCGCGGGATGGAGCCGGGAACCCTCTCTGGCTTCGGCGGCCTGCTCATCCTGGCCGTCTGGCTGTGCGCAACCCTGGTGCTCGCCGAGCGGCGCTCGGGGATGGTCCTCATCCTGCTCGGGGCGATCCTTGCGTCCGCGGTCCCTGTCCTTCACATGTCGGGAGTGGGACTCGTCGGCGGCAGGATCGCCAATACCAGCGGAACGTTCTTCTGGGTGTGGACGAACATCGCACTCGGTGCGACCGGGATGTTATCGGTCGTTCTCTCGACGCGTGCACTGTGGAGCCTGCGGCGGGGTGCGTTGGAGTAGTCCATGCTCTTGCCGATCCACATTGCAGCGGGCGGGGTCGCCATGCTTCTCGGCTCGGTGGCTTTGCTGGCGAAGAAGGGCCGGGCCGACGCGCTTAGCGCGAGCGGCCGGTCAGGAGCAGCGCACCCCCGACCACGACCGCGGCGACGCCGGCCCAGGTCGGAATCGTGACGCGCTCCTTGTCCTCGACCTTGATCTCGGCGTTGACGATCGGGATCTTGGCGGTGTGGGTTTCCTTGGTGTAGGTGAAGCCGCGATACACCAGCGCCAGGACGCCGGCGACGATCAGGACGACGCCGATCACTTTCGTTGCGCTCATGATTCACTCTCCTCGACCTGCGATGGTTCAGCCGGCGGCCGCGCTCGCGCGGCGCGCCAGGGAAACACGGCGATCGCCGCCAGGCCGAGCAGGTGAATCCAGGCGCCCAAGGGGTGACCCAGGAGCAACACCGTCAGCCAGGCGGAAAAACATCCCGCGGCGACGAACATCCTCGCGAGCGGCGACATCCCGGGCACCTTAGCACCGTGGGATATCGTGCGGCCATGCGCGTCTGGCGCACCCGCGACATCGCAACGCTCTTCTCCCACCGTATCTTTCGCCTCGAGCGCCACGCGCTCGAGGCCGACCTCGACCAGCGCGAGGCGATGGTGCTGCGGGCGCCGGATTGGGTGAACGTAATCGCGCTCGACGAGACGGACCGGGTGCTCCTGGTGCGACAGTGGCGCTTCGGCATCGCTTCGCCGACGCTCGAGATTCCCGGCGGCATGATCGACGAGGGAGAGAGCGACCGGGAGGCGGCGGTGCGCGAGCTCTACGAGGAGACCGGCTATCGCGCCGCCTCCTGGCGGCGGCTCGGCGCGGTCCACCCGAACCCCGCCTTCCTCGCCAACCGCTGCACGACCTGGGTGGCGAGCGATCTCGAGCGGGTCGGCGACCCGCCCGGCGACGGCGAGGAGGAGATCGTGGTCGAGCACGCCGCGCTGGCCGAGATTCCCGCCCTGGTGACCAGCGGCGCCATCACCCACTCCCTGGTGATCGCCGCGTTCTACCTCCTCGACCACTCCGCGCCGCGGTGAAGCTCGCTGCGGTCACTCTCGACGCCACCCGCACGCTCTTCGAGGCGCCGCGCATGGCGGCGATCTACGCCGAGGTGCTGGAGCGCCACGGAATCGCGACCGATCGCGGCTCGCTCGGGCCGCTCATCCGCGAGGTCTGGCAGGAGTTTTCGTGCCTCGCCGATCCGCGCTACGACCGCTTCGCCACCCACGAAGGAGGCGCACCCGGTTTCTGGCGCCGTTTCGTGGAACGCCTCTGTGAGCGGCTCGAGGTGGATCCCCCGTCGCGCTTCGCCACGGCCGAGCTCTATGAACGCTTCGCGCACGCCGACGCCTGGCGGCTCTACGAGGACGTCGCTCCGGCGATCGCCGCACTGCGGGCGCGGGGCATGAAGCTGGCGGTGATCTCGAACTGGGACGAGCGCCTGCCGCGGCTGCTCGATGACCTCGGCCTGTCGCCGCACTTCGACGCCGTGGTGTATTCGCAACTAGCCGGCGTCGAGAAACCGCATCCCGCGATCTTCGGGGAGGCTCTGGCGCGGCTGAGCGTCGAGCCGGAGCGCGCGCTGCACGTCGGAGACAGCGCGCGAGAGGACGTCGAAGGCGCGCAGGCGGCGGGGCTCCACGCCTTCCAACTGGTGCGGGGAAAACGCCCCGCCGGGGACGACTCCGCTATCGCAACGCTCGCCGAGCTGCCGCAGAGGCTGTGGTAGCGTGGCCGAAACCCGATCATGAATCCGGACGTCGCGCGCGCCGTTCCCGAGCTCGTCGCCGCAGGCCTGCTGACGCCCGAGCAGGGCGCCGCGGCTCTCCGGCCTGCGCGCGGCGAGTTTGTGTCACTGCGCGGCGAGCTGCGGGCGCTCCTCTACCTCGGCGTGCTGACGGTGATGGCGGGCGTCGGCATCCTGCTGAAAGAGAACCTCGATCGCATCGGGCCGGTCACCATCGCGGTCGCGATCGCGGCCGCCGCGTTGGGCATCCTGGTCTGGGTGGAGATCAAGGCGGCGCCTTTCTCCTGGAGCGCGACGCCATCGCCCCACTTCGCCTGGGACTACTTCCTGCTCCTGGCGATGTTGCTGCTCGCCGCCGATCTCGCCTACGTCGAGGCGAAGTTCACGCCGCTGGGTCCGAACTGGGTCTATCACCTGCTCCTCGTTTCGCTGGTCTACGGCGCCGCCTCGTTGCGCTACGACTCGCGCACGCTCTTCTCGCTCGCCCTCACCACCTTCGCAGCCTGGCGCGGGATTTCGGTGGCGCGCCTGGGGGCCATCTGGGAGCAGTCGGCGACGGTGGTGCGCCTCAACGCGCTGGCCTGCGGCGCGGCGTTTCTGCTCCTCGGCTGGAGCCTGCGCCGCCTGGAGCGCAAGGCCCACTTCGAGCCCGTCGCCACCTGGCTGGGTTGGCTGCTGATCCTCGGCGCGCTCGCCACCGGCGGCGCTGAGGACCAGGTCTGGCCGTGGTGGACGCTCGCCCTGCTGGCGGTCGGCGGCACCCTCGCCGTCGTCGCCGTCCGCCGGCGCCGCTTCGGGCTCTTCGCGCTAGGGATCCTCGCCGCCTACGGCGCCCTGAGCCGCTTCGTGGTCGACGTGGCACCGGCCGAGGAGCTCGGCTGTCTGTGGTTCTTCGCCACTTCGATCCTCCTCCTGGTGGGACTCGTCCTCACCGCGCATCGTTTCCGGAGGGCGGCATGAACGCGGGCTGCGCGCAGGGCGAGCGACTCTTCGCGGTGCGGTCGGCGGCGCGGTCCTGGAAACGCGCCGGGTTGATCGACGATTCGGCGCTCCAGACCATCCAGGCCGCCTACGCCGACGATCGCCAGCGCGTCGGCACCGCCATCCGCGTCCTGCTCTTCGTCTTCGCCTGGATCGCGGTCCAGTCGGCGTCCGGATTCTTCATGATGTTCGCCAACGGACGCGGCTTGGGCGTCATCACCATGGTTTTCGGCGTCCTTGCCGCGCTGGCGACCGAGTTCCTGCGCAACACGCTGCGCCGCGCCCGTAGCGGCGCCGAGGAGGCGACGGCTTTCATGGCCGTCGGCTTCCTGGTCGGCGGTCTGGGCTGGATCTTCTTCGAGACCTTCGCCGACGAGCGCGCCATGACCCTGGTCGCAGCGATCGCCGCCGGCTTGTCGGCGCTGGCCGCCTGGCGTTGGGGCGGCGTCGTCTTCGGTCTCAGCTCGGCCGGCGCGGCGTTTCTCGTCCTGCTGCGGTTCGACGGCGCGCGCTGGAGTTGGCTGGCGCTCGCGGCGCTCGCCTTCGTGCCACTGCTCAAGCTGGCGGAGAAGGCCGCGCTGGCTCCTTCGCAGCGCCGAGCCGCCTGGGCGGCTCTGACGGTCGCGGTAGCCGCAGCCTACGCGGCACTGCACTACGGACTCTGGGAAGTGGGCGCCTTCGAGCGCTGGAACGCGCTGCTCGAGGTCTCACGCGAGAGCTCGATGCCGGGCTGGATGGCTCTCGCCGGAACCACGCTCTTCCCGCTCGCTCTCCTCGCCTTCGGTCTTGCCACTCGACGCCGCCTGCTGGTCGACCTCGGCATCGTCGCCGCTCTCGTCTCGATCATCACCGGACTCGTGTACTGGAATCCGAAGCCCGAGTGGTTGGTCTTGGTGGCGGGCGGCGGCTTGCTCATCGGGCTGGCGCTCGGCTTGCGGCGCTGGCTCGACGCGGGGAGCGCCAAAGAGCGCGCCGGCTGGACCGCCGAGCCGCTCTTCGAACATCCCGACCGCCAGTCGCTCGTCGAATTGGCGGCGTCCCTCGCCATGCTCACTCCGGCGGCGCGCCCGCAGCCGGCCGCGCCGGGGTTCCAGGGCGGCGGCGGCGAGATGGGCGGCGGCGGGGCCTCGAGCTCGTTCTAAGACGCCTGCCTTGGTGCAGAATCAAGGCATGCGCCGCCTGCTCGCCCCACCGCTCGCCGCCCTTGCGCTGGTCACCATCGCCTGCGGCGATCGTCCGGCCCAGCGCCCGCCGGTCGATCCGCAAACCCAGGACATCGCGCCACCCTCCGACGCCGCGCTCTCGACGGCCGACGATCCGCAGGGCCACAAGATCGCGAGCTCGTTCTCCGGCGTTCTACCCGGCGACTATCCCAAGGATGCGCCGCCCTACGTGCCCTCGACCCTGGTCGATTTCGGCGAGCGCTGGGTCGAGTTTCAGACCCCCGACCCGCTCGTGGCCGTGCGCACGGCCTTCACCCAAAGCTTGCGCGGCCGCGGTTGGGCGGAGGACGGCGCGGCGTTCACCAAGAGCGGACGCACGCTGCGGGTGAGCTTCGAGTCCGCGAATCCGGGCACCAAGATTCGCGTCGAGTACTAGCGCGTCGCGCTCCGCCGCCAGTAGAAGTACGCCGGCAGGCCCAGCGCCAGGATTCCCAATCCCCAGAGCGACTCGACCGGCCGCTCGACGCAGCGTGTTGGCGACCAGGACCGCCGAGGCGAGCACGAAGAGAGCCGGCACCACCGGGATAGCCCCAGACCCGGTAGGGCCGCGGCGAGTTCGGGCGCTTGCGGCGCAGCACGAAGACCGCGGCGCCGGTCGCGACGTGGAACAGAGCACGGCGCGAAGATGACGTAGGTGTAGAGCTGGTCGTAGCTGCCCGAGAAGGTCAGCACCACCGCCCAGGCGCCCTGCGCCGATGAGGCAGCGCGCCGGCGTGAGGTAGCGCGGGTGCACGCTGCGCCAGACGGCCGAAAGAAGATGCCGTCCTGCGCCATCGGCAGGTAGATGCGCAGCCGCATAGAGGATGGTCGCGGCGAGGCAACCGAAGGTCGAGACCAGCACCGCGGCGGTCGAGGAGTTGCGCGCCGCCGCGGCGCCGAAGAGCGCCGTCGGCCGCCGCCTCGCCGATGCGCGGGTCTGGCCCATCGCGTCGACCGGCAGCGCGCGGAGGTAGACCAGGTTGAGCAGCAGGTAGAGCGCGGTCACCGCCGCCGTGCCGCCGATCAAGCCCGAGCGGCAGGTTGCGCGCGGGATCGCGCATCTCGCCGGCCGAGAAGGTGAGCGCCGTACCAGCCGTCGAAGGTCCACAGCGCGGCGATCATCCCGACGCCGAAGGCGGCCAGCAGCATTGCCGGGCGGCAGGCGCGGCGCCGAGCTGCGGCAGCGCTCTCGCCGGCGACCAGGAAGCCGAAGAGCAGCGAACGCGAGCGATCGACCCGACCTTGGCGACCGTGAGCACGTTCTGCACCAACGCCCCCTGCTCGCAGCCCGAGAGTTGATGGCGGTCAGGATGACGATGGCGATCGCCGCCGCGACCTGCCCGCCGTCGACAGCGTCCAGTGACTAGCCGCCGAGCATGGCGCTCGCAGAGCGACGTGGCGCGTCGAGAAGCACGGGAAGAACGCGCCGAGGTACTCGCCGAAGCCGACCGCGATCGCCGCGATGCCGCCGGTCATGATGACGAGGAACGCCGTCCAGCCGAAGAGGAAGCCCCAGAGCGGCCCGTACGCCTCCTTGAGGAAGTGGTACATGCCGCCGGCGCGCGGGAACATGCGCGCCGAGCTCGGCGTAGGTGAGCGCGCCGGCGAGGGTGAGCAGCGCCGCCGACGATCCAGACCAGCAGGATCAGCCCGGCGTGCGGCAGCGCGCGCGCGATGTCGCCGGTGGTGAGGAAGATGCCGGTGCCGATGAGCTCGACCGATCGTGAGCAGTACGCCGTCCCAGACGCCCAGGCCGCGCACCAGCTCGGGCTGCGCCGTCTTCGCCGCGCTGGTCACGCGAGCGCCTCGGCCAGCAGCCGATGGAAGTGGTGGACGCCGGTCTCGCGCGTCGGCGAGTAGCGGCCGCGGTGGTAGATGCGCGAGCGCACGCCGCGCTGCACGCTCTCGACGACCGCCTCGTCCTCGCGCTCGACGCGGTCGAGGCGTTGCGCCGGCGCCGCGGTCGAGTTCGCGAGGCGTCCCAGACGTAAGGCAGGAACGTGACCTTGGTGCGATCGACCGCGAGCGGCTTGACGACGTTGACCGAGATGCCCCAGGGATAGACGTTGAACATCAGGTTCGGGAACAGCCAGAAGTAGTAGCCGGCGATCCGCTGGCCGGCGTCCGGGCGAGCCGCGCGGCAGGTCGAAGGCGTCCTCGCCGCCGGCGGCGATGCCGACCTGCAGGTTCGACCAGCGGAAGAGCTCGGTGCGGTACTTGCCGTAGTCGAGCGCGCCGGCGAGCCCGGCGTGGACGATAGGGGATGTGGAAACCCTCGAGGTAGTTGTCGCAGTAGAGCGCCCAGTTGGCGCGCACCAGGTAGTCGCGCGAGCGCGTCGGGTCGAGCACCGCCGCGTCGAACGGCAGCCAGCCGCAGCGCGCGCGCACCGGGCCGATCCACTCGTCGAACGGCACCGCCGGGGCGAGCGAGCCGCGAAGAGGAACTTGTCCCAGCGTGTCGAACGGACAGCCGCGGCGAGGTCGTCGGCATGGCGAGGGAAAGTCCTCGACGCCGCTCGAACTCGGGCATCGAGAGGAAGCGCCCGTCGAGCCCGAAGCGCCGGCCGTGATAGCGGCAGCGCAGGGTCTGCTCGACGCCGTCGCCCTCGCAACGAGCGTTGCCGCGGTGCGTGCAGACGTTCGACAGGCAGTGCAGCTGGTCCTCGCCGTCGCGGGTCAGCAGGAGCGGCTCGTCGAGCATGCCCTCGAGGAGCATCGACCGGGCAGACCTGGCCCGGCACGCGCACGCGATCGGTGTCGCCGACCAGCTGCCAGCTCCGCGCGAAGATGCGCTCGCGCTGCGCGCATGGACTTCCGGATCGGAGTAGACCCACGACGGCAGCGTGGCGGCGCGCTCGATCCGTTCGTCGATCGAAAACTCACGCATCCTTGCGCTCTCCTTTCGGCTCTTCGGCCGCCCGCCACAGGTACCAGCTGGCCACCGAGCGATAGGGCCGCCAGCGCTCACCCCAGGCGGCGAGCTGTTTCGGGGTCGGCGGTTGGCGTTTGCGGAAAAGACGCTGGAAGCCCTTGCGCACGCCGAAGTCGTCTACCGGCAACACGTCAGGCCGGCCGAGACCGAAGATCAGGAACATTTCCACCGTCCAGCGGCCGATGCCGCGCACCGCGATCAGTCGCTCGACGATGGCGTCGTCGTCGAGCCGGCCGAGCACCGCGCGCCCGGGCACCAGGCCGGCGAGGGTCTTCTCCGCCAGGTCGAGGATGGCGCGCGACTTGGCCTGCGACAGGCCGGCGCCGCGCAGGCGCTCGATCGCGGCGCCCGCTACCTGCTCGGGCCGCGGCGCACGGCTGCGGCGCCCGTAGAGCGCGCAGAAGCGGCCGAAGATGGTCGCCGCCGCCTTGCCGTTGAGCTGCTGATAGGCGATCGACTCGCAGAGGAATTCGTAGGGCGAGTGCCGTGGGGAGATCTCCAGCCGGCAGGGGCCGACGCGCGCCAGGAGCTCGCCGAGGCGGGGATCGCGCGCCGCAAGGTGCGCCACCGCCGCCTCACGATCGTAGGGCGGCGCGCTCACGTCTTCCAGCGCTCGATTTCTCGACGCCGATGCGGGTGAGCGGATAGTCCTCGAAAGGCCCGGGGACCGGCCCGTCCTCGGCGCTCACCGTGCCTCCGCGGTCACTGCGACCGGAAGCTCAAGTAGACAGTGTGCCACATCTTCACCGGCACGCCGTCCTTGGTCGCCGGTTGGAAGGTACCCTTGCGCGCCGCGGCGAGCGACACTTCCTCGAAGCCCAGACCACTGCCGCCGCCCTCGGCGACGCGCGCGTCCGTCACCTTGCCGTTCTCGTCGACCAGCACGGCGACGCCGATGCGCGCCTCGGCGCGGGCACGCCGCGCCGCGGCCGGATACTCCGCCGACAGTGGCTTGAGCAATTTGGGCCGAACCACACCGGGCCCGAACTCGACGAGGTCGCCACGCCGCACCGGTGGCGGCGGAGGGGGCTCCTCGACCACGGGCTCCGGAGCCGGCGGCGCCGGGGCGGGAGCCGGCGGCGCGGTGACGCGTGGGCGAGGTCTCCTCGCTGGCGCGGCGGCCGGAGCGGCGGCGAGCTGCGGCACCTCGGCCGTCTGCGGCACGCCCGCCTCGACGAGGATCTGCCTCGTCTCGGACACCGCGCCCGGTGAGTCGAACTGGAGGACGTGACTTCCGGGCGCCATTGCGAGGGTCAAGGCAGAGGCGAGGGGAATCGGCAGCCCGCCGTCGATCGTGACCGTGGTGCCGGGCCGGTTCGCAGCCGCGAGCGTCACGGTCGCCTTGCCGGAGACCGGTGCCGCATCGACCGGCGGAGCGACGGTTTCCGCGGGCTCGGTCGGCACGCTTTCCTGAACCAGCGGCGCCGAATCGCTCGCCGACATGCGCGCCATGAGCCGCGGCCGCACCACGAACCAGAAGATGGCGGCCACGGCCGCGAGCAGCACCACCGCGCCGACGGCGATCAACAGGACCGGCATGAGGGACTTCTGCGAACGGCTCGCCGGCGGGCGGGTAGCCGGAGCGGGCTTCGCCACTGGCTTCGCCGCGGCCGGTGGCGGAGCGGCTGGCTTGGTCGCCGGCGGGGGCGCGGGCGGCCGAGGAGGCGGAGGTACGGCAGCCGCGGGCGGTTGCGCCAGGGGAGGGAACTCCGGCAGCGGCGCCAGCACGCTGGTTCGCCCGGGGTCGGCCGCGACAGGAGCGACAGGCGCAACCGGCGCGGGAGCAGCGGGGACAGCCGCCGGTGTGGCAGCCGCAGCGACGGCGGGGAGCACCCGCGTCGCACCCTCGGACCCTGCCATCTCGCCGGAAACCTCTCCAGCCGGAACAGCCGCGGCTGGCGGAGGCGGGGTCGATGCCGCAATCGGCGCCGGATCCGCCGGCTGAGTTACCGGCGCCGGCACTGCCGTTCTCTCGGCGGTTACCGCATTGGGGTCGGTCGGCGGCTCTGGCTCACGCGATTCGTTGGCCAGCCGCTGAAGCTCTTCGGCGCTCATGCGCATGGTCTTGTCGTTATCCACGACGGCCTCCTTGGGCACCACCGGACGTTGCGCCGTGGCGGCGCGGACCATCGGCCGGAGATCGGCGAGCACGTCGCCGAATCTCGCGTAGCGCTTGCCGGGATTCTTCTCCAGGCTGTGCGCGACGAGCGCGGCGAGCTGCGGGGGACATTCCTTCCACACCACGTCGAGGGGTTTCGGATCCTCGCCGAGCACCAACTCGAGCAGACCCGCCATGCCGGGGGCGTCGAACGGCTTGGCGCCGCTCAGCAGCTCGTAAGCCAGCACGCCCCAGGCCCAGACATCGGCCTGGGTCTCGCCGGGTTCGCCGCGCACCTGCTCCGGCGAGAGATAGGCCGCCGTGCCCACCGTCATTCCCGCCTTGGTGAGCCGGGTCTCCACGCTCTGCAGCCGGGCGATGCCGAAGTCCATGATCTTGACCCGGCCGTCTTCGAGCAACCGCACGTTGGCCGGCTTGATATCGCGGTGAATGACCCCTTGGCCGTGGGCGTAGGCCAGCCCCTCGGCAATCTGCTCGAGGATCTCGAGCTTTCGCGGCGTGGGGAAGGGCTCGCGCCGGTTCATGCGGTGATCGAGGTCTTCGCCCGGCAGGTACTCCTGCACCAGATAGGGCACGGTGTCCTCGAAACCGAAGTCGAACACCGTTACCACGTTGCGATGCTCCAGATTGCCGGCGATCTCGGCCTCGCGATAGAAGCGCTGGCGAATGTCCTCGGAATCGGTGGCGCAGGTCTTGATCGCGACGCGGCGCTTCAGGTAGGGATCGCGGCCTTCGTAGACCGTCGCGAAGCCGCCGGCGCCGATCTTGCGCAGGACCTCGTACTTGCCGATCTTGTCCATGACGGAGGGGACCGCGAAGCATCGTAGCACGAGCCCCGCCGCGGTTCGCGTGGCGTGGCCCGATCTGCTTGACCGTCCGCCTTACACTGTTAGGATCGAGACGACGAAAAAACGCATCACGGAGTGGGAGGACATCATGCGCATGCGCCGCACTCGCTTCGCTGTCTCGTTCGCTATGGCTTCCTGCCTGCTCGCCGGCCCGCTCGGCGCCGACGGCCTGGCGGAGCTCATCCCGACCCTGTTCGATCAGACGATCGTGCTCGCCGATCCCACCACGCCCGGCGTGCCAAGTCACGCCGCCCATTTCGTCGACGAGCAGGAGCGTCTGCTCGCCACCGGCCTGCTGATCAACGCCAGCCTGACCACCCAGCTCGCCACCTTTCCGCTCGGCTCGTCGTCCGGCGGTTTCACCTATACCTACGACGAGACGCTCGGCGTCTTCAACCGCACCAGCGAATCCTTCGGCCCGGTTTACGCCGAGCGTGCCCCGACCATCGGCCGCGGCAAGTGGAATGCCGGCTTCAGCTACCAGGCCGCCGAGTACGACGAGATCGACGGCATCGACCTGGACGGCGGAGCCCTCGGCTTCCCGCTGTTTCACGAGGACACCAACAACGACGGCACACCGGTCAACCTGTTCTTCGAAGGCGACGTGATCAATTCCAGCTCGAGCATCGAGCTGGAGAGCAAGACCACGGTGCTGTTCGCGACCTATGGCGTCAGCGACCGCTTCGACCTCAGCCTGGCCGTGCCCGTGCTGTCGGTGGACCTCAACGCGCAGTCGGTCCTGAGCATCAACCATCTAGCCACCGGAGAGCGCGGCATCCACCGTTTCATCGACGGTTCGAGCACCCAGGTCTTCGCCGACAACGGTTCGGCCTCGGGAATCGGCGATGTCGTGGTGCGCGGCAAGCTGCGGCTCTGGGGAACCGGCGCCTCCGGAGGAGCCGCCGCGCTCGACCTGCGCCTGCCGACCGGCGACGAGCAGGATCTCCTGGGCACCGGCGCCACACAGGGCAAGATCTTCCTCATTGCCTCGGGCGCGATGGGCTCGTTCTCCCCGCACGCCAATCTGGGCTACACGATCTCCTCGGGCGGCGGCGACCTGACCGGCGATCTGCCGGACGAGATCAACTACGCGGCGGGCTTCGACTGGGCGCTCCACCCGCGGCTGACGCTCGCCGTCGACGCGGTGGGGCGGATCCTGCAGGATGCCCACAGCCTGGAGAGCCGCACCCGCACCGTCCAGTTCACCACCGTCACCGGCGGCCCGGTGCAATCCGCCGAGGTGCTGGACCTCACCTCGAGCGATGACGATCTCAACCTGGTGCTGGGCTCGGCGGGCATCCGCTGGAATCCGGGCGGCAATTTCCTGCTCACCCTGAACGCGCTGTTCTCACTCTCGGATGATGGCCTGCAGGACAAGGACATCATCCCGCTGGTCGGCATCGACTACAGTTTTTGACGCTCGGCCTACTGCACGCTGCGGCCGGCGATCGTCCAGGCGTCGCCGGTCTTGCGCAGGCGGAAGGTGATCTGCTGGTTCGAGCTCAGATCGCTGCCCACCTTGACGTCGATCGTCTGGCTCACCCGGCAAGTCGCCGTGGCGTTCGCTCCCTCGACTTGAATGCGGCAGCCCTCGAGACCCATCTGCAGCCGGTCGTAGCCGGCGAAGGCGCGCGCCAGGGCACGTGAGTCGCTGTCGGAGAGCGACGGCCAGGCGCCGCGCACGGCTCCGACGTCGAGTGATTCGTAGGCGGTTTCGTAGCGGCGCAGCGCGGCGCGCACGCCCTCGCTCTCGTCGATGGCCGCGGCGGGCGGGGCTTCCGTGACAGCCGGCGGCGTGACCTGCGGCGGCGCGGGCTCGACCGGCGGCGGCGCGACCTCCGCCACCGGTGGCGGCACGGCGGCGAGCTCGCGCGCCCGTTGCTCGGCGCTGCGTTGCGCCTTCGAATAGAGATCGGCCGCTTGCCATGCGCTCCGCGCGGCCTGGGCGGGGTCGCGTACGCCGCTGGTCCGCGCGGCTTCGCTTTCGGCGGCACGGAACTCGTTCGGAGCGAGACTCTCGGCTCGCGCGCCGACGGCGCTCTGCTTGGCCGCCGCCAACTGGCGTTTGGCATCGCGCTCGATCTGACTCAAGCCCTGGACGGCCGCGATGGCCTGCGGGTCGCGCTGGCGTGCGTCGCTGTAGGCGCGCAGCGCCCCCTCGCGGTCGCCGGCCCGCCAACGCTCGCGACCTTGCGCGACGAGCCCGGCGGCGGGCGATGTCAGCGGCGCGACCGTCGCCGGAACATCGGCCGGCTCCGGTTGAGGCGGCTGGGACTCCGCCAGCGGTGGCTCTTCGGCGACCCGCTCAGGCTCTGGCCTCGACACCGCCGGCGGGGGCGGCGAGGAGCTCACCGGCGGCGCCACCGTGCCCTGGGGTTGCGACGTGGTGGTGGTCACCGGCGGCGATGGGTCGCCACCGCGCATCAACACCCAGACCAGCACGCCGACCAGAGCCAGGGCGCCGCCCGCGGCGAGCGCCCATCGCGCGGCGTTCGGCCGGCCGCCGCCCGGGACGGCGAAGGAGCCCGAGGGGACTTCGGTTCCGGCGGCGGCCTCGAGAGCCCGAGCACGCGAAAGGTCGGCTCGCTCCGCTGCGGTGCGTTCGGCGGCCTCGCGCTCGCTGCTCCGCGCCCCATCGAGCCGGCCGCGCAGCGTCGAGAGCTCGCCGTACTCGCCGTGGGCCTCGAGCGCTCGATCGAGGGCGCGCTCCGCCTTGTCGAGCTTGCCGGCTTCGATGAAGGCGGCGATGTCTTCCTGGGCGCGCTCCTTGGCGCGTCCCTTGGCGGCGGCGGCTTCGCGCTCGCGGGACGCTTCGCGCTCGACCGCCACCCGCTGGCGCTCGGCCTCTTTCTCCTCTGCCAACCGTTGCCGCTCCGCCTCGCGGGCGGCGGTCTGGCGCTCCTTCTCCTCCTGCTGGCGCAGCTTCTCGGCCTCGCGCTCGGCGGTCTGCCGGCGGGCTTCCTCGACGGCGCGCTGGCGCTCGCTCTCGCGTGCCGCCGCCTGCTGCCGGCGCTCCTCGGCCAGCCGTTGGCGCTCTTTCTCCCGCGCCAGCTCCTCGGCCTCGTTGCGCTCGCGCTGTGCTTGCTCACCGCGCACGCGTTCGGCGTCGGTGGCGGCGCGAGCCGCGACGATGCGCTCGCGCAGGGCGGCGAAGGGCTCATCGCCGAGCTCGCGTTCGAAGCGCTGCAGCGCGCGTTGCGCCTTGTCGGGTCCGTGGCGCTCGAGCTGGGCGCTGATCTCCTCCGCCGCCGCAGCGATGCGACGCGAGCGCTCGGCCTCGGCGGCCAGGCGGCGCTGCTCCGCCTGGGCCCGCTCGAGGACATCGCGCGCGTCGCGCGAGCCGGCATCGATCTCGAGCGCCCGGCGCGCGTACTCGATCGCCAACTCGGCTTCGTCGTCGTGCAGCTTGGCTTCGGCCTCGCGCACCAGCGACGCCACCTGGGCGGCGCGCTCGGCGACCAGCAGCCGATCGTGCAAGGCGGCGAACGTGTCGACCGCGCCGTGCACCGAGATCGCCTCGGCGAGCGCGCGGCGGGCGCCGTCGAAATCGCCGCGGCCGAGCGACTGCTCGACCGCCTGGCGCCGGCGCTGGCGGTCTTCCTGGCGGGCTCGCTCAGCGGCGACGCGCTGACGTTCGGTCTCGGCGGCGCGCTCGGCGATCCGGCTCTCGGCGGCAGCCACCACTTCGCGGGCCGCCGCCGCCTGCGGGTCGATCGCCAACGCGCGGCGCCCCATCTCGGCCGCCTCTTCGAGATCGCCGGCGGCGAGCAGGGAGCGCGCCTTGCCAGCCAGCGCCGCGATCTGCTGGGCGCGCGCCGACGACTCCAGGCGCCGCTCGAGATCGGCCAGCGCGCTCTCGCCGTGCTCGGCCTGCGCGCCGGCGAGCGCCTCGCGGGCCCGGTCGAGCTGGTCACCGTCGAGCAGCTTCTCGAGCGCCTTGCGCCGCGCCTGAAGGTCCTCCGCTCTCGCCTTCTCGCGGGCAGCTTCGGCAAGCTCCGACTCTGCCTGGTCGATCAGAGCCCGGGCTTCGCCGTGTCCGGGGTCGATCTCGAGCGCCGCCTGCAACGCCAGCCGCGCTTCGTCGAAGCTCTGCTGGGCGACCAGCTTGCGCGCCCGCTCGAGCAGCGAGCGCAGGCGGTCACCACGACGGCGCTCCTCCTCGTGACGATCGCGAATCGCCGCGAGCTCCCTGCGCAGCGGCTCGAGCAGACGGCGGAAAGTCGGGCCCTCGCCGAACTTCTTCGCCGCCAGCGTGATCTCCAGTTCGGCGGCGCTCATGTCGCCGGCGGCGAGCGCGGCGCGCGCCCGCTCCGCGAAGGGACCCAGACCCTCGGCCTCGGTCTCGGCCGGCGCGGCCGGAACTGCGCTCTGTGGAATGCGCAGCGTCTCGTCGATGCCGGCCGTCTCGCTCGCCACCGCCGCCAATTCGCCGACCACGGCGTCGAACGACGCGGGCCGGTCGCTCGAATCCTTTTCGAGACAGCGCATCACCAGCTTCGCCAGCCGCGGCGGCGCGTCGAACCACAGCTCGCCGAGCGGCAGCGGTTCCTGGGAGAGGATCTGGTAGAGCAGCGTCGAAAGAGTCTTACCGTCGAAGGGCCGCTGATAGGCGAGCAGCTCGTAGGCCACCACGCCGAACGAGAAGATGTCGGCGCGGGCGTCGACCTTGTCGCCGCGGATCTGCTCGGGTGGCAGGTAGGCGGCGGTGCCGATTGTCATGCCGGCCTTGGTCAGCCCGCTCTCGACGTCGGCCAGCCTGGCAATGCCGAAGTCCATGATCTTGACCCGCCCGTCCTCGAGCACCCGGATGTTGCCGGGCTTGATGTCGCGATGGATGACGCCGCGCGAGTGCGCGTAGGCGAGCCCCTGCGCCACCTGCAGCAGGAGCTCGAGCTTCTGCGCCGTGGTCAGCGGATCCTTGCGGGTGATCTTGTGGTCGAGGTCCTCGCCCGCCAGGTACTCCTGCACCAGGTAGGGCACGCCGTCTTCGAACCCGAAGTCGAAGATGGTGACGATGTTTCTCTGCTCGAGATTTCCGGCGATCTCGGCCTCGCGGAAGAAACGCTGCCGGATCTCCTCGTCTTCCGAGGTGCAGGTCTTGATCGCTACCCGTCGCTTGATGAACGGGTCACGGCCTTCGTACACCACCCCGAAGCCGCCGGTGCCGATTTTCCGCAGGATTTCGTACTTGCCGGCTTTCTGCATGGCGCAGTCCGCAATAGGCTAGCACGCGCCCAAAACCGCCGGAGTGCCGGCCGCCGTATCATGGGGACACTCTCGTTCCACTGGATGGATTCCAAAGGAGGCCGCCTATGCGCCGTGTCTTGATGGCCCTTGCCCTTTTCTCCCTTCCTCTCCTGGCCGCGGCTTGCGCCAGCCGGCAGGCCGCCGCTCCCGAGCCGGCCGCCGCCCCGGCGGCGGCGGCGGTGCCGGTCTTCGACAACCTGGGCGACTACCACCGCGCCATCACCACGTCCTCGCCCGAGGCCCAGGCCTATTTCGATCAGGGGATTCGGCTGGTCTACGCCTTCAACCACTACGAGGGCCTCGACGCGTTCAAGGAGGCGGCTCGGCTCGATCCCGCCTGCGCCATGTGCCACTGGGGTATCGCCCTCTCGCTGGGCTCGAACTACAACAGCCCCACCGACGCCGAGCGCGAGGCGCAGGCCTGCGCGGCGATCCAGAAGGCGCGTGGCGCTGGCCGCCGGCGCCAGCCGCCGCGGAGCGGGCGCTGATCGAGGCCACCGCCCGACGCCATGCGCGCCAATCCGCCGGCCGACCGCGAGCCGCTCGACCGAGGCCTACGCGGACGCGATGCGCGAGGTGCGCGCGCGCTACCCGCGACGATCTCGACGGCGGCCACGCTCTTCGCCGACGCGATGATGAACCTGCGGCCCTGGGACCTCTGGAGCCGCGACGGCACGCCGCAGCCCGGCACCGAGGAGCTGGTCGCCGACGCTCGAGCGGGTGCTGGCCCGCAACCCCAACCACCCGGGCGCCAACCACCTCTACATCCACGCCGTCGAGGCCTCGCCCGACCCCGGCGCGCGCCGAGGCCGCCGCCGATCGCCTGCGCGGCGCGCTCATGCCGGGCGCCGGCCACATGGTCCACATGCCGTCGCACATCTACTTGCGGGTCGGCCGCTACGCCGACGCCACGCGAGTCAACGTCCACGCCATCGAGGCCGACCGGGCCTACTTCGCAGCGCCGCGAGCCGGCGATCTACCGGATGATGTACTACCCGCACAACATCGACTTCATCTGGCACGATGGCCGGGATGGAGGGCCGCGGCGCGCGACGACCCTCCGGCGGCGCGGGAGCTCGCGGCGGCGGTGCCCGGCGAGATGATCCTGCGAGATGGCCGACATGGAGAGCGCACCCGCGGCGCCGCTCTATCGCGCTGGCCCGGTTCGGCCGCTGGGACGAGGTCCTGGCGCGGCCGGCGCCGCCGGAGGGCTGGCCCTACGACCGCGGACTCTGGCACTACGCGCGCGGGCTGGCCTTCGCCGCCACCGGGCGCCCGGCGAGGCCGAGCGCGAGCTGGCCGCGCTCCGGACATCCGGCGAGCGGGGCGACTGCCGACCGAGCGCACCTGGCCGGGTTCTTCAGGACGCGCGAGATGCTCCGACCTCGCCGCCGACGTCCTGGCCGGCGAGATCGCCGCCCGGGCCGGCCAGACTCGACGAGGCGGTCCGGCACCTGACCGGGGCGGTGCGCCAGCAGGACACCCACTGGTTCACCGAGCCGCCGCCGTGGTACTACCCGGTACGCCAGTCCCTGGGCGCCGCCCTCCTGGCGGCCGGCCGGGCGGCCGAGGCCGAGGCGGTCTACCGCGAGGACCTCCGGCGGAACCCCGAGAACGGCTGGTCGCTGTTCGGCCTCGCCCAGGCCCTCCGCGCCCAGGGAAAAACCGCCGACGCCGACCAAACCCAGGCCGAGTTCCAGGCGGTCTGGAAATCCGCCGACACTCAACTAACCTCCTCGCGTTTCTGATCCCGACCAGGATCCAGACAGTGACAGTCACCTGTTGAAAACTCCGGTGACTGTCACTGTCGCAGGCAGGTGGCTGGCTTGAACGCGGTCGGGGGACTTGTTATGCTGCGCCGACTTCGCGGCAGCGGCTGAACACCGCCGCGCCTCTGGGTCGCACGAAGGGCCCGGTGGAACGCGGCGATGCCCGGCAAGAACAAATTCCCTAGCTGGATCCGCCATGCCGGTATCGGCTTGGAGTTGGCGGGGGCGGTGGCGGGGTTCGCGCTGCTGGGCTATTGGATCGATCGGCACTTCGGCAGTAAGCCCTGGGGACTGGTCGTCGGACTCGTTCTCGGGCTGGTCGGTGGCCTCTACAACCTGGTGAGGGAATCTCTCGCGGCGTCGCGCGAAGCGCGCGCCGAGGACGAGGCCCGCGACGCAGCCCCCGAACCCGAACCCCGGGGTGGACCGACGGAGATTTGACAGAGTGAGCCAGGCTTCGCGCGACCGCCGGTATGTCCGCTTTCTGGGCGCTTCGGCGCTCGCGGTGGGAGTCGCGCTCGCGCTGGGAGCCTTACCGACACGCCGCCTGGGCGGTGAGCGCGCGCTGGTCGCGATGGCGATCGGCGGCGCGATCGCCTGGATTTCGGCGGTGCTCGGCGCCTGGCCTCTCCTGCGCTCCACGGCGACGACGCCGAACGAGCGCCTGCAGGGGATGCTCCAGGCGATGGGCATCCGCGCGGTGGTGGCGATCGGGCTCGCCGCGCTGGTGATCATGGCGGGGGATTTCGACCGCCGGTCTCTGCTGCTGTGGCTCGCGTTGACGTACGGATTGTTGCTGGCGCTCGAAGTGCGCTTCGCGCTTCGGGCTGGTTGACCGGACTCGAAGGGACGTCAGGATGGCCCAGGAACACGCCGCAAGCTCGAGCCCGCTCGAGCACATCGTGCCCCATCCGCTGGTGCGAGCGACCGGCGGACCTCGGCTTGCTGACGCCCGAGCGCAAGGTCACGATCCTCTCCGACCAGATCGTGATGATGATGCTGGCGGGCCTCCTGCTGATCGCTCCTGGTGCCGCGCTGGGCGCGGCGCGGCGCCGACAGACGCCGGTCGGCTCGGCTGGTGCCGCGCCGGCTTCGGCAACTTCTTCGAGGCGGTCTGCCAGTACCTGCGCAAGGAGGTCGCCGAGCCGGCGCTCGGCGAGCACACCGACCGCTTCATCCAGTACATCTGGAGCGTCTTCTTCTTCGTCCTGACGGTCAACCTGCTGGGCCTGCTGCCGATCGCCGGCGGTGTCGCCGCTCTTCGGCCTCCACCTCGGCGGCACGGCGACCGGCAACATCTGGGTCACCGGCACGCTGGCGGTCATGACGCTGCTCATGATGGTGGTCAACGGCCTGCGCCTCGGCGGCAAGCACTACCTCGCCCACTTCTGCCCGGGCCCGCTGTGGCTGGCGCCGCTGCTGATGCCGGTCG
Source organism: Thermoanaerobaculia bacterium (assembly GCA_963821905.1). Classification (GTDB taxonomy): domain Bacteria; phylum Acidobacteriota; class Thermoanaerobaculia; order Multivoradales; family JAGPDF01; genus CAWGFP01. The sequence goes on from CAWGFP010000014.1 coordinate 95,949, forward strand.
AGATCATCGGCCTCATCGCCAAGATGTTCGCGCTGGCCGTCCGTCTCTTCGCCAACATGATCGCCGGGCACATCCTGCTCGGCGGTGCTGCTCGCGCTTCATCCTCTCGGCGGGCTCGCAGAGCGCCGGCATGGGCTTCGGCATCGCCGTGCCGGTGGTGCTCGGCAGCGTGGCGATCAACCTGCTCGAGCTCTTCGTCGCCTTCCTGCAGGCGTTCATCTTCACCTTCCTGACCACGCTGTTCATCGGCATGTCGGTGGTGCTTCCACCACGACGAGCACGCATGCCGAGGAGGGCGCGCACTAATTTTGGCTTCGATTCGCCATGCCCGCAGCTGCGGGGCGACGCGGGCCACGAGGCGTGACTGCGATGGCGAAAGGCAATAGCCGGCTCCCCCCGCGAGACGGCCAACGAAAGGGATGACGATGAACCGCAAGACTTGGCCAAGATCGCGCTGTGGCCATGATCGTCGTCGGCTTCGTGCTGATGTTCGGCCCGGCCCGGCGTGGCGCAGGAGCCGGAGCCGCGGGCGCCGCGGCCGCGGCCGTTTCTCTCCACCGACGGCGCCCGCAAGCTGGGCGGCGCCATCGGCGCCGGCCTGGTGATCATGGGCGGCGCGGCCGGCATCGGCCGCATCGGCGGCACGCGCCGTCGAGTCGATGGCGCGCCAGCCCGAAGCGGCCGGCCAGATCAACACCGCGATGATCATCACCGCGGCGATGATCGAAGGCGCCACGCTGTTCGCCGTCGTCGTCGGCCTGCTGGCGGTCCTCTGATCAACGTAGAACCGGTTCCGCCGCCGCTCGCGAGGCGCGGCGGGGATGCTTCGATGGGATCGACCGCAATGAGACATGAAGACAATCCTGACCACGCTGGCGCTCGCCGCCGCCGCGCCTGCCGGCCTGGGCCCAGGAGCACGGCGCGCCGGAGGGCGGCCGCAGTCCGTTCGCCGGCAACGTCGGCAACGCCATCTGGACGCTGGTGATCTTCGTGCTGGTGGTCTTCGTCCTCGGCAAGTTCGCCTGGGGGCCGATCCTCAACGGCCTGCAGGAGCGCGAGAAGTTCATCCGCGAGTCGCTCGCAGACGGCCAAGCGCGACCGCGAGGACGGCCGAGGCGCGGCTCAAGGAGTACACCGACAAGCTCGCTGCGGCGCGCGCCGAAGCCACCGCCATCGTCGACGAAGGGCGGCGCGACGCCGAGGTGGTCAAGCGCAGGATCGAGGAGGAGGCGCAGCGACGAGGCGCGACAGGATGCTCGAGCGCGCCAAGCGCGAGATCAGCATCGCCAAGGAGACCGCGATCAAGGAGCTCTACATCCAGGCGGCCGCGCACTCGCCACCGACATGGCGGCGCAAGGTCCTCGGCGCGAGATCAATCCCCAGGACCACGAGCGCCTGATCCCGACTCGCTCGATGCCCTCGACAGCCGCCACCGAGCCGCAAGGCGAACTGAGCCGATGGCGAACGCACGCACAGCGAGAGCTGGCCGTAGCGCGAGTCTGGAGCGAGGCGCTCCTGGAGCTCGCCGCGCAGCCGAGGAGCGCCGAGGACGAGCTGCTCGACGAGCTGACGGGCCTGGTCGAGTTGCTCGACCGCGAGCCGGCAGTTCGAAGCCTTCCTCGGCGAGCCCACTCGTCGAGCCGAGGCCAAGCGCGCAGGCGATCGAGAAGGCTCTTGCGCGGCCGCGCCAGCGACCTGCTGGTCGACGCGCTGCAGGTGCTCAGCCGCAAGGGGCGGCTCGGGCTCGCTGCGCGGCCGTCGCCGAGGCCTATCGGCGAGCCTGGCTGAAGCCGCGCGGCCGCGTGCGACGGTCCAGGTGACCACCGCCGTGCCGCTCACCGAGGCTCTGCGCCAGGACCTGCAGCGCGGCCGCCGATCGCCTCACCCAGCAAGACCGCGGAGCTCGTCGAGCGCGTCGATCCGGATCTGCTCGGCGGCATGGTCGTCGAGGTCGGCGACCAGCAAGTTCGACGCCAGCGTGGCGCGCCGAGCTCGCGCTGCTCGGCGAGGCGCTCCTCGAGCGCGCGCTCGCGCGAGCTGCAGTCCGGAAAGCTGGCCCACGACAGCCTGACACACCAGCCGAAGCACTTGATCAGGCACTAGGAGCCTTTCGCCATGAAATTCAGGGTCGACGAGATCGCATCGGTCATCACCGAGGAGATCCGCCAGTACCGCAGCGAGGTCGACCTCGCCGAGGTCGGCAAGGTGCTCGAGGTCGGCGACGGCATCGCCCGCATCTACGGCCTGTCGCAACGCCATGGCCGGCGAGCTGCGTCGAGTTCGCGAACGGCGCCATGGGCCAGGTGTTCAACCTCGAAGAGAGCTCGGTCGGCGTCGTCATCCTCGGCGACTACCTGGAGATCAAGGAGGGCGACGAGGTCCGGCGCACCGGCGAGCTGCTCGCGGTGCCGGTCGGCGAGGCGATGATCGGCCGCGTCGTCGACCCGCTCGGCCGGCCGCTCGACGGCAAGGGCGTCGATCGAGACGCCGCACCGCCGGCCGCTCGAGTTCAAGGCCCCCGGCATCGCCGAGCGCCAGCCGGTGAACGAGCCGCTGCAGACCGGCATCAAGGCCATCGACTCGATGATCCCGATCGGCCGCGGCCAGCGCGAGCTGATCATCGGCGACCGCAAGACCGGCAAGACCGCCATCGCCATCGACACGATCATCAACCAGAAGGGCAGCGGCGTGATCTGCGTCTACGTCGCCATCGGCCAGAAGGAGTCGACGGTCGTCGGCCTGGTCGAGAAGCTGCGCGAGCACGGCGCGATGGACTACACGATCGTGGTCTCGGCGTCGGCTCGGCCGACCCGGCGCCGCTGCAGTACATCGCCCCCTACGCCGGCGCGCGATGGCCGAGTACTTCATGTACCGGCAGGGCAAGGCGACGCTCTGCGTCTACGACGACCTGTCCAAGCAGGCCGCGGCCTACCGCCAGCTGTCGCTGCTGCTGCGCCGCCCGCCCGGCCGCGAGGCGTACCCGGGCGACGTGTTCTATCTCCACTCGCCGCCTGCTGGAGCGCTCGCGTGAAGCTGCGCGAGGAGTACGCGCGTGGTGCCGAAGGACACGCCGGCCGACTGCGCGCGACCGCTCGCAGGCGTGCAAGCATCCCGCAGGGCTCGACGGCGCCGGCCGAGCGTCCGGCCCGGACGACGATGCAGGGCCTCTACCACCGGCCGCACGGCAAGCACGAAGGCCGAGGCGTTCCTCGCCGACGCTCGCCGGACAAGGACAAGTACCGCGTGCACCGGTTCCCCGACAGCGGCGGCTCGATGACCGCGCTGCCGATCATCGAGACGCTGGAAGGCGAAGTCTCGGCCTACATCCCGACCAACGTGATCTCGATCACCGACGGCCAGATCTACCTCGAGCCCGACCTGTTCTTCGCCGGCGTGCGCCCGGCGATCAACGTCGGCATCTCGGTGTCGCGCGTCGGCGGCAACGCCCAGCGCAAGGCGATGAAGAAGATCGCCGGCTCGCTGCGCCTCGACCTCGCGGCCTTCCGCGAGCTCGAGGCGTTCGCCCAGCTCGGCACCGAGCTCGACACGGCCACCCAGCGCCAGCTCGACCGCGGCCAGCGCATGGTCGAGCTGCTCAAGCAGCCGCAGTACCGGCCGCTACGACGATCGTCGAGCAGGTGGTCTCGATCTTCGCCGGCACCCAGGGCTTCCTCGACGACCTGCCGGTCCGCGAGGTGCGGCAGTTCGAGGCGGCGCTGCTCAAGCACGTGCGCGACGAGTTCCCGGAGATCCTCGAGGAGCATGCGCGAGACCGGCGACCTGCCGAACGACGCTGGCCGACCGAAGCTCGAGCGAGGTGATCCGCGAACTTCAAGACCCAGCGTCCGCAGACTGACGTCGAGCCGAGCTAAGCGAAGGACCATGGCGAATCGCCGAGTCCTCGTCAAGCGCCGCAAGGCGGTGCGCAACATCCGCAAGATCACGCGGACGATGCAGCTCATCGCCACGGCGCGGTTCCAGGCGGCGTTCAACCGGGCCGTGGCGACTCGAAGCCGTACACCGAGAAGCTCGCCGAGCTGGTGGCCGACCTGTCGCGGGCGCCGGCGACGCTGCGACCATCCGCTGCTCGAGACGCACGAACGCCGAGGCGCCGGTCGGCACTGCTCGTGGTGACCTCGAGCAACCGCGGGCTGTGCGGCGGCTACAACGCCAACGTCCTGCGCACCGCGCAGGCGCAGCTCGAAGAGCTGCAGGCGCGCGGCGGCGCCGACCGAGCTCCACGTCTTCGGCAAGAAGGGCATCGCCTACTTCAAGTTCCTGCGCCAGCGCGATGGCCGAGCAGACGTCTCGCGATCGGCGACACGCCCGCGCTTCGAGCAGGTCGAGCCGATCGCCAACGCGCTGATCGAGCGCTTCCTCGCGCGGCGAGATCGCCTCGGCGTCTACGTGGCCTACATGCGCTTCTACTCGGCCGGCCAGCAGCGCGCCGGAGGTCGTCCAGCTGCTGCCGCTCGTCAGCCCGACGGCAGGCGGCGAGGCGCAGCGCCGGCGGCCGCAACGTCGAGTACGAGTTCCCGCCCGACCCGAGGCAGCTGCTCGACGAGCTGCTGCCGGCGACCGTGCGCGTGCGGCTCTTCCAGGCGTTCATCGACGCCGCGGTCTCCGAGCAGGTCGCGCGCATGGTGGCGATGAAGGCCGCCACCGACGCCGCCGAAGACATGATCAAGACGCTGACGCCGCGAGTACAACCGCGCCCGCCAGACGCAGATCACCATGGAGCTGCTCGACATCGTCGGCGGCGCCAACGCGCTGTCCTGAGCAGCCGGTCGATCAGAGACTGACGAACAGTACCACGACGCAGAACGCGCAAGCATCGGCAAGATCACCCAGGTCATCGGCTCGACGCTCGACGCCCAGTTCGCCGAGGACGAGCCTGCCGGCGATCTACAACGCCCTGCGCGTCGAGGTCGAGCGCACCGTGCTCGGCGAGACGCGCGAGGAGACCCTCTGGTGCGAGGTCGCGCAGCATCTCGGCGGCGGCCAGCGTGCGCGCCGTGGCGCTGGGCTCGACCGACGGCCTGCAGCGCGGCTCGGACATCATCGACACCGGCGCGCCGGTCACCGTGCCGGTGGGCGAGGAGACGCTCGGCCGCGTGTTCAACCTGGTCGGCGAGCCGATCGACGACCGCGGCCCGGTCACCACCGAGGAGCGCCGCGCCGATCCACCAGACTGCCGCCCGAGATCGACGAGCTGTCCTCGAAGACCGAGATCTTCGAGACCGGCATCAAGGTCATCGACCTGCTCTGCCCGCTGGTGCGCGGCGGCAAGGCCGGCCTGTTCGGCGGCGCCGGCGTCGGCAAGACGGTCATCATCCAGGAGCTGATCGCCCGCCTCGCCCGCTTCCACTGCGGCTACTCGCTGCTTCGCCGGCGTCGGCGAGCGCACCCGCGAGGGCAACGACCTCTGGCTCGAGATGCAGGAGGCCAAGATCGGCGACACCGGCAAGAGCGGTCATCGACCAGACCGTGATGGTGTTCGGCCAGATGAACGAGCCGCCCGGCGCGCGCCTGCGCGTGGCGCTCTCGGCGCTCACCATGGCCGAGTACTTCCGCGACCAGACCGGCGCCGACACGCTGCTCTTCATCGACAACATCTTCCGCTTCACGCAGGCGGGCTCGGAAGTGTCGGCGCTCCTCGGCCGCATGCCCTCCGCGGTCGGCTACCAGCCGACGCTGGCGACCGAGATGGGCGAGCTCCAGGAGCGCATCACCTCGACCAAGCGCGGCGCGGTGACCTCGATCCAGGCGATCTACGTGCCGGCCGACGACTACACCGACCCGGCGCCGGCCAACGCCTTCACCCACCTCGACTGCGACCGTGAACCTCGAGCGCGCGATCGCCGAGAAGGGCATCTACCCCGCCGTCGATCCGCTGGCCTCGTCGCAGCCGCATCGTCGCGCCCGAGATACATCGGCGAGCGGCACTACGCGGTCGCCCGGCGCGTGCAGCAGATCCTGCAGCGCTACAAGGACCTGCAGGACATCATCGCGATTCTCGGCATCGACGAGCTCTCGGAAGACGACAAGATCGATCGTCCGCCGGGCGCGCAAGATCGAGCGCTTCTTCTCGCAGCCGTTCTTCGTCGCCGAGCAGTTCACCGGCTTCGCCGGCATCTACTGCAAGCGCGAGGACACGATCCGCTCGTTCGAGGAGCTCTGCGACGGCAAGTGGGACCACCTGCCCGACCAGGCGTTCATGTACGTCGGCACGATCGAGGAAGCGGCGGCCAAGGCCGAGAAGATGGACGACTAGGGCTCGAGCGCGATGGCCGAAGACCTTCCACTGCAGCGTCATCACGCCCGAGCGCGCGGTGCTCGAGCGCCAGGCGACGTTCGTCGCCTTCCCGGCGCTACGACGGCGAGATGGGCATCCTGGCCGACCGCGCGCCGCTCCTCGCCAAGCTGGGCGCCGGCGAGCTGCGGGTCGAAAGCCCGGAGGGCGACGCACGCCTTCTTCGTCGCCGGCGGCTTCGCCCAGATGGTCGACGACAGGCTGACCCTCCTCACCGAGGAGGCGAAGGCCGAGTCGCCGAGCTCGACGCCGCCGCCGCGAAGCGCGAGCTCGACGCCGCGCTGGCCCTGCCGGCGAGCGACGAACTCCACGCCCAGGCCCGCGACAAGGCGGTTAACCGGGCGCGGGCGCTGCTGCGCGTAGCTAGCTAGTCTCGCGGCTCGCCGCCGGTTTCGACCCGGGTCGAACCAGTTCTCGAGCACCAGGAAACCCTGCTCGCGCAGCTCGGTCGCGAGGCGCCGCTGCTCATCCGTCGCCGCCCGCGCCGAGAGCTCGTCGGCGAAGAAGGGACCCTCGAACCAGGGCACCTGAAGCGCGGCTTGCGGACTTCCCGGCATGCGGGCAGGGCTCTGCGGTGGTGAGCCGATCATGACGGCCCGAATCCTAACAGCGCCATTCGCCGGCGCCTTCGCAACTCGCGGCCCGGCGGTCCCGCGAGGCCGGAGATAGGATGACCGCGCCGGGCGCTTTCCCGTCCGGGCCACCGATGGTCTTCAGCTCCCATCTCTTCGTCTACTACTTCCTGCCGCTGGCGCTCGGCCTCTACTTCGCCGCGCCGGCGCGGGCGAAGAACCTCGTCCTGGTGCTCACCAGCATGGTCTTCTACGGCTGGGCGAATCCCGCCTTCAGCCTGCTCCTGAGCTTCACCACGATCGTCGACTACCTCTGCGGCCTGGCGATGACCGGCGGCTTCCGGCGACCCTGGCGCGGCGCGCTGCCACTGCTCGAACCGGGTGCCGGGCGCACGCGCGGTCAGAAGACCGCGCTCTGGGTTTCGATCGTCACCAACCTGGCGCTCCTCGCCTTCTTCAAGTACTTCAACTTCGGCGTCGACAGCGTCAACGCGTTGTTCGACTCGCTGGGCCTCGCCCACCTGCGGCTCGACACGACTCTGCGCATCGCGCTGCCGCTCGGCATCAGTTTCTTCACCTTTCAGTACATGAGCTACGTCATCGACATCTATCGCGGCGAGGCCCGCGCGGTGCGCAACCTGGTCGACTTCTTCTGCTTCGAGTCGATGTTTCCGCAGCTCGTGGCCGGCCCGATCATCCGCTTTCGCGAGGTCGCCGATCAGCTCGCCGCCCGAAGCCACACGCTCGAGAAGTTCGCCCGCGGGGTGGCCTTCTTCGCTTTCGGCATGGCCAAGAAAGTGCTGGTGGCGAATCCCTGCGGCTGGGTCGCGGATCAGGCATTCGGCGCCGGATCGCTCGCGCCGCTCGAAGCCTGGTACGGCCTTTTCGCCTACAGCTTCCAGATCTATTTCGACTTTTCGCGGCTACTCGGACATGGCGATCGGCCTCGGCCTCATGCTGGGCTTCGTCTTCCCAAAAAACTTCGCTTCGCCCTATCGCGCCGAGTCGATCACCGATTTCTGGCGCCGCTGGCACATTTCGCTCTCGACCTGGCTGCGCGACTACCTGTACCTGCCGCTCGGCGGCAGCCGCAAGGGACCGGTGCGCACCTACGTCAACCTCTTCCTGGTCATGCTGCTGGGCGGACTGTGGCACGGCGCGTCGTGGAACTTCGTGATCTGGGGCGGCGCCCATGGCGCGCTCCTGGCGCTCGAGCGCTGGCGCGGCAAGCGCTCGCTCTTTGCCGGCCTGCCGCGCCCGCTGCGGGTCGGCGGCACATTCCTGCTCGTGACGATGGCCTGGACGTTCTTCCGCGCTCCCGATCTCTCCTCGGCGCTCGCCTACTTCGGGTACCTCTTCGGCGGCGGCGCCGAGCCCGCCGCGGCGCTGCTCGCAGGAGTGGTGCGCCGTCCCTACTACCTGCTTTGTTTCGCCATCGCCACGCTCGTCGTCTTCCGCGGACAGGAGACCTGGGACTTCACCCGCCGCCTCGACTGGCCCAGGTCGTTGGCGGCGCTCGGCCTTTTCATGCTCGCCCTGGTGGCGATGGCTAGCCAGGGTTACAACCCGTTCATCTATTTCATCTTCTGAGCCATGGCGATCGGCGCGACCGAAGACCGGGAAGCCCAGGCGCAGCGCGAGATCGCCTCTACCGCGATCTCCCGCGGGCAGAAGCTCGCCCTGACCGGAGTCTTCCTGGCGCTCATCCTGATCGTGCCTCTCGTCGATCTGGTGCGCGGCCGCGCGAGCGGCGTAGTGCACGGTGCGCGCACATTGAGCGCCGGCGCCGCCGAGGGCTGGCGCCTCGCCGCGGACGGTGCGCTGCTCGCCGGCAACCGCCGGCTCCTCCAGGCCATGGAGGCCTTCGAGACCCACCTCGAGAAGACGACGCCGCTGCGCGCGGCGGTGCTGCCGGGCTTCCAGTGGGTCCTCACCGCGGCGCTCGGCACCGGCAACGAGGAGGTCTACGTCGGCCGCGCGCGCTGGTTGTTCCTGCGTGCCGGCGTCGACGCTCTCACTGGACCGCGATTCCTCGACCAGGAGGTGCTCGAGACCCGGCGCCGAGCAGGCAAAGCCTGGGAGGATCCCCGCGAACCCGATCCGCGACCGGCGATCGTCGAGCTCTCTCGCGACCTCGCAGCCCGCGGGATCCGGCTGGTGGTCGTGCCGGCGCCCGCCAAGGCGACCGTTCACCCGACGCGGCTGGCGGGGAATGCCAGCCCACCGGCGGGCGGCTTGCAGAATGCATCCTTCGCCGACTGGATGCGGGAGTTGGAGCGCGACGGCGTCACGGTGTTCGATCCAGCGCCGCTTCTCGTCGCAGCAGCGCGCGAGACGGGCGAGAGCCAGTATCTGGAGCACGACAGCCATTGGACACCGGCGGCGGTCGAGCGGGTGGCGGAGGGGCTCGCCGAGATCCTGGTCGCGAGGGGCTACGTCCCGGCGACTGCGGTCAGCGCCTACCAGCGCGGCGCCGCCACGGTCGAGAACGTCGGCGACCTGGCGCGCAACCTCGAGCTGCCGCCCCCGGCGCGCTTGTTTGCGCCGCAGCGAGTGGAACTGCGGCCGGTCACCAGCGGCGATGGGGAGTGGCGACCCGACCGGACGGCCGAGATTCTTCTGCTCGGCGACAGCTTCACCAACGTCTTCTCGGAGCCCAGCTTGGGCTGGGGTACGGGTGCCGGGCTTGCCGAGCAGCTGAGCTTCACGCTGGCGCGGCCATTGGATCGCATTGCGATGAATGCCGGAGGATCCTGGAGCGCGCGTCAGCGCTTGGCAGAAGAGCTGGCCGGCGGAACCGACCGCCTGCGCGGCAAGCGGGTGGTGATCTACGAGTTCGCAGCAAGGGAGCTGGCAGTCGGCGATTGGCGCCGACTGCCGCTCCCCGCCGCGGCGAACGGCGTCGGCCTTGCCGACGCCGTTTCGGTGCAGCCCTCTCGAGCGAGCGCAGACCAGGCCTCGCCGCCGCTGTCGCAGGGCGCGGAACCGCCGGCAACGCCACCCACGCTGGGCGAGGCCGCGCTGCCTTCGGGCCTCGCCGTTTGGGAGTCGAACCGCACCGGCGATTGGCGGATCTGGTCCTCACGGCTCGACGGCTCGGGGCTTCGCCAGCTCAGCCCCGAGGAGCCGGGACGCCAGCACGCCTGCCCCCACCTTTCGCCGGACGGCCGTTACGTCGCCTACTTGAGTCGCACCGAGGGCCGCGACAGCTACCCCGAGCCCGAGACCCCGGGTGAGCTGCGTCTCCACGCACTCGACGGAGCCCAGGAGCGGGTGCTCGCCGGGGCCGCGCGCACCTACAGCTGGGGCAATCGCTGCGCGGTGTGGAAGAGCCCGACCGAGTTGATCCACCTCGACGGCGAGGGGCGCACTGTGCTGCGCGACATCACGACCGGTGGCGCGACACTCCTCACCCAGACTCCGCGCCCCGACCTCGGCTATCTGGTCGATTCCACGCTGCGCTACGCCACCAGCGGCGAGCCGAGCTTCTCGCCCTACGATGCGGAGCGCCGCGAAGTCCTCACCCGCCAGCCGCTCCCCGGCTGCGAGCCGTACTTCGTGGGCGACGGCCGCTGGGGCTTCTGGAGTGCCGGCGGCGGCGGACCCATCCTGCGCCTGCGGCTCGCCGATCGGGAGGTCTCGACCCTGCTCACCCGCGACGACCCACGGTTGCCAGCCGGTAGGCGCTACGTCTACTTCTCGATGATCTCGCGCGACGGGCGACTGTTTGCCTACGGCGCCTCGAGCGGCGAACACAACCATTTCCATTCCGACTACGACATCTACGTCGCGCCGCTCCATCCCCTGCGCCTCGAGCTGCGCGGGCGCCCGGTGCGCATCACCGAACACCCGGCGACCGATCGCTATCCGGACGTCTGGGCGGAACCACTGGCGCTCGGCATTCACGCCGGCGAGGCGCCCTTCAGCCTGCGCCTTGGCGAAAGTCAGGCAGACGCCGCCGACTGGGCTTTCGGCGACGGCGCGCGCAGTGACGACGGAACGCACACCTACGCCCAACCGGGCGAATTTCAGGTCACAGCGCTACGGGACGGGAAGCGCCTGCAGGGCGTGGTCTACGTCGCGCCCTCGGCGCCGCCGAAAGTGGTCTCGGCCGTCGCCGAGAGCGCCGGCGACGTGGTGGTCACCTTCGATGAGGCGGTCACGCTCGAGCGAGCCAAGGTGCGCCGCGCCGGCGGCGCGCCGCTCTCCTGGCGTCCTGGAGGCGACGAGCGCAGCCTGCGGATCGACGCGCGAGAGCGCCTCGCCGCCGGCGACCGGCTGATCGTGGCCGCCGTTTCCGACCGCGCGCAGCGGCCCAACGCGATGCCGGAGTCGGAGGTCGTGGTCGAACCGCCGCCCTGGCCGAGCGATCGCACCGATCTCGCCTTCGGCTGGCAATCGGCCTCGGTGTCGACGCCAGCATTCGATCTCGGTGCCCGCCTGCTGCGCGCCTACACCATCGAGCCGCGCGGTCGCGCCCGCTTCGATCGCGGCTGGGCGATGGCACTGCCGGGTGAGGCGTGGTTCGAAGCCGAGCCGGCGGCCGGCGAGAACATCGCCGCGATGGTGCGCAGGGGACGCGCTCTGAGTCTCGAGGTCACTCTCACACCGAGTGTCGCCGCGACGCCGTCTTTGGCGCCGATCGTCGCCTTGGGTGAGGGCCGTGGTGAGCGCAATCTGCTGCTGGCGCAAGACGGCGAGCACCTGGTTCTCTCCCTGCGCTCGGGCCCGCTCGGACAGGAGTCGCCGCCGCAACGGCTTTTCGCGCTTGCCGCCGGACGAGTCGAGCATGTGGTGGTGACGTATGCGCCGCCAGGAGACTTCGCGGTCTATCGCAACGGCGAGCGCCTGGTCACCGAGGCCAAACTCGCCGGCGGCCTCGGGCGCTGGCAAACCCATGCTCTGAGGTTCGGCCGCGAGGCGGGCGGCCCAGCCTGGCGGGGTACGCTCGAGGGTATCGCGCTCTGGGGCCGCCGGCTGACGGCCGAGGAGGCAGCGCGGAATCATTTGTTGATGCGCCAGCACCGCAGCCTTGCCGGCGTGCCACCCGAGACCCTCGAGGTGACCGCTCGGTTGCGCGCCTGCTCACGGACGCCGACGCTGCAAGAGATCTCGCCTTACCGTCAGGCCCTGATCGTCTGCGCCTGGACTCCGCAGATGGGTGAAGAAAGCGTCGCCGGTGAGCTGCGCGTGGCGCATTGGGCGATCCTCGACCGCCTGCCCCAGCCGATCGCGACCCTCGCTCCGGGCAGCATCGCGCGGCTGCGTCTCGAGCCCTTCGCCGCCCATCCCGAGCTCGAGCCGCACGTGCTCTCCAGCACGCTCGCGGCGCTCCCCGGCGGGCCGCTCTACTACGCGCTGGAGCCGTGAGCCGGTGCTACGCTGACCGGCGGAATGTCCGAGTACGATCCTCTCATCCCCGACGCTTCGGGGCCGGTCTCCGACGATCTCGAGCGGGTGCAGGAGCTTTTCGCGCAGGCCAGCCGGCCCTACCTCGCGTCGCCGTGGAGCTGGTTTGCCTGGGCGGTGGTGCTGCCGTTCGCGGCGCTCGGCACGCCGTGGGCTTTTGCCTGGCGGGGTGGCATCGGCGTGTTGCTGCTGTGGTCCGTCGCCATCCTGCTCGGCGGCGCGGTCGAGATGGCGCCGCATGTCCGCAACAGCCGCGGCATGGGGTCGACGCCGCTCGCTTCGTGGGTGCTGCGGGTGCAGGGCAACATGTCGCTGGTGGCGGCCGCGTTGTCCGTTGTGCTGGTGCTCTCCGACCTGGCGTGGGCACTTCCCGGGCTGTGGCTCATCCTGCTCGGGCACTCGCTGTACCAACTCGGCGGGCTCGCATTTCCCGCCTTTCGCGTTTGCGGTCTGCTCTACCAGGCCGGAGGCCTGCTGGCGCTGTGGCAGCCGGCGCAGCCGCTGATGGTCTTCGCGTTGACCACTGGCCTGGGCAATCTCTGGGTGGGATTCGCGGTCTGGCGCCGGCGCTCTGCGCCCGAGCCCGCCTAGGGCGCTGGGCGCACGAACGAACCGCTCAGCAGATCCGCGAGCGTCCGGCCACGCAGCGCGCCGAGCGCCGGCAGGCCCGCGAGCGCAGTGGTCACGAGCGTCCCCAGCCAACGCCGCGTCGCCTGACCGAAAGAGAGCGGCTCACCCGAGCGGGAGCGCGCCTGCAGGCCGCGCCAAGCCATCCCGGGCGTGTTCCCCCAAAACGCGAGGGGGACCACGAAGTAGAGAAATGAGAAGAGTCCCAGGCAGAGCGCGAACGGCGCCCACGGCAGCGCTCGCTCCACTCCCATCAACCGGCTTCCGACGACAAGGAGGATGGCCACCGCGATATGCACGGCGAGATCGGCGAGACCGGCGAGAGTCCGCGTGAAAAGGCCGACTCGCGCCGGCGCCGCAGACGACGCGGGAACCCGCCGCGGGCCCTCGCGTGCCGTTTCCGGGCGCGACGGCTCGTGGACTCGGGCCGGCTCCTGCGCAACCCCGAGGCCGATGTCAGCCGCTTCCGGGAAGAGCGACAGCGGTTCGGACGCGGTGGCCGGCGGGGCTCGGCGAGGGGGAGGAGGCAGCGCCGCGCGCCGCGATTCCGGCGGCACCGGCTCGTGCAGTGGCAGATCGAACAGTGCCGGTTCCTCGAGCTGCGGATCGATGCGCTTGGTCGGCATCACCTGGATCCGCCGGCTAGCGAAACGCCAAATACTTCACGAACACGCGATAGAGCAGGTCCTGCTGACGCTCGCGATAGACGTTGGCGAAGTTCGCCAGCCGGCGGACGTCGGCGTCCTCCGGTGCCAGCTGAACCGCCTCCTTGAGCTTCTCCGCCGCCCCCCGGGGATCCTCGCGCTGCAGGTCGCGCACCGCCAGGTTGTAGTAGCTGTCAACGATCAATCGCTCGACGTCCGGATTCCCGGCATTGGATTCACGCAGCCGCCAGAGGGTCGGCAGCACGAACTCCCAGTCGCCCTGCTTGAACAGCGCGATCTGTTCGGCATAGGGCGCCAACTGGCGCTTCGAATCGGCGAGCAACTCAGCGGCCGTCGCGTCGAGGGGCGAGATCGACGCCGCCTGCTCGAACATCAGCTCGGCGCGCAGGTAGCGGCGTTCCTGGTAGGCACGGCGGGCATCCTCGACCAACTTGCTCCGCTGCGCCGCTTCGGCCCCCGAAAGCGCCGGCGCCGCGGTTGCCGTGGCCCCCTCCCACTGCTGAATCAGGGCCTGGGCACGGTCGTACTGCGGATCCTCCGGGGGCAGCCGGCGAAGTTGTGCGATCGCCACCGCCGTCTTGCCCTCGTCGTGGAGCTTGGTGGCGCGGGCGATCGGGTCAGCGGCCGCCGCGGCCTGCTGCGCAGGGGGCGCGGCGCCGCGATTGGGGAAGAAGCGATCCCAGTTGAGCCACAAGAACACGCCGCCGGCGAGCGCCAGGACGAGCACGGCTCCTCCGACGTAGAGGAACGTCCGCTTCGGCGCCGCGCGCTGCACCGCGGGACTCGCGGGGCGGGCGGCGGTAGCTGCGGCGCGCTCGCGCGGCGCGGCGGGGCGCGGCGGCGCGGCCGGCGCCACGGCAGAGGGCGCGGAGGCAGGCTCGGCCGGCGCCATCGAGGGCCGGCGCGCGGCCGAGGGCGGAGCCTCGGCGCGCTGCAGCATCTCGCGCGCCGCGAGGTGGCCGGGTTGCAGCTCGAGGACTTTCTTGAACGCCGCCTTAGCGGGTTCCAGCTCGCCTGCGTCCAGGTGCGCCGCGCCCTCGTGGAAGATCTCCTCCACCTGGCGCTCGGATTCCGCCTTCAGCTTGCGCGCCTGCTCGATGCGTCGGGCGGCCTCGGAGTGGTCGATGTCGATGAGAAAGATCCGCGACCAGGCGTCGATGGCGGCTTGATGCTCGCCGCGATCGTAGGCCTGCTGTCCTTCGTCGAGAAGCTCGGCGATGCGCCGGTCGCTTTCGCCCGCCCCGGATGCGATGGCTGCGCCCGAGAGCGCAAGCGGTTCCTCGTCGAGCAGTTGGAGCCCGCCGGGGAGACCCTCCTCGTCTTCGAGGGTCAGCTCGCCGAGGTCGTCGTCGCCCGGCTCGCCGAGCGGCGGCAGCGAATCTTCGGCCTCCGCGTCCAGATCGATACCCTGCTGGCGGCCGCCCGGGGGCGCGACGCCCGCATAGCTGCGCCGCATCTCCTCGATCTCGCCAACGCCTGGATGCTCGGGGTTGAGCGAGCGCGCCTTGGCGAGCAGCTTGTCGACCTCGCCGTCGCGGCCGCCCTGGATGGCTTCGCGAGCCTGGTCCAAGAAACGGCGCACGTAGGGATCCGACTCTGCGTGTTCTTGCGCCTTGGCAGCCAGGCGGCGCAGAGACTCGTCCTTCGACACCGCCGCGGGATCGCTGTTCGCGAGGGTGACCGCATCCTGATACCGGCCGGAGGCGAGGGCGGCCTCGAGCGCCGCGAGCAGGTCGCTACCGTTCGAGCTGGGCATCGGCTCGAGCGGACCGAGGCCGGCAAGCGCCAAGTCCTCCCCGCGTTCCAGATCGGCGAAGGACAGCTCGTCGGCTGGCGCCGGCCGCAACGCCGGTATGGCTACGGTGGCGTTGCTGGGCGCGGCGATGACCAGATCGTCGAGGCGAAGATCGGCGACCGTCACCGGTCCAGAGCCCGCTCCGAGGCGCTCGAACAGTAGCCGCGCCGGCTCGAATGCCGGATCCATGCGGAGGATGAAGTCGCAGCCCAGGAGAGCCTCTTGCCGGCTTCCCTTGGCGGCCAGGTCGAGCGTCTGTTCGTAGGTCTGCAGCAGCCGCTGCTGCGTATCCTGCGACAGGGAGGAATTGCCAGGATAGCTCATTGCACCCGTCTTTCGCTGGTTCGCTTGATGGTACCAGAGGCGGCCGGCAACGGCGACCGGAGAATCATCGCCCGCCCGCCTTGCGCAACTCCTCGAGGAGGCGCCGGGGTGCCCCGTCGAAGCTTCCGGAGGACATGGTGACCAGGACATCCCCGGCGCGGGCGGCGGCAACGGCGCGGGCGATGAGCTCGTCGTTGCGCTCGGCCACCTGGGCCTCGATTCCACGGGCCTGGAGGGCGGCGGCGAGCCCGGCGCGGTCCAATCGCTCGGCTTCGTCCAGGCGCCCGCCGTGGAAAATAGGCGCCATCCAGACGGCGTCGGCGAGCGAGAACGCGTCGAGATAGGCATCGAAGAACATCCCACGTCCCGCGGTCAGGCTGCGCGGTTCGAACAGTGCAACGAGCCGCCGGCCAGGGTATCGCCCGCGCAGCGAGAGGAGGGTCTTGGCAACCGCGGTCGGGTGGTGGGCGAAGTCGTCGACGACGGTCACCCAGGCCGCAGTACCCAGTTCCTCCTGGCGGCGCGCTACGCCGTGGAATCCGCCGATCGCGCCGCGCACCGCCTCGGCTGCGAGACCATCGCGGCGCGCCGCCACCCACACCGCGAGCGCGTTCGCTACGTTGTGCTCACCCCAAACCGGCAGGACCAATTCGATCTCGGCACCGCCATCCTCGACGGCGAAGCGGCTGCCCCAAGGTCCGTACTCGGGCGGCCGCAACGGGCGCACGTCGTTGTGCGCCGCCAAGCCGTACGAAACCGCCCGGCAGGGAGCGGCGCGCAGCAGCTCGAGTACCTCAGGAGTGTCGCCGCAGCCGACCAGCAGGCCGGTGGCCGGCAGTTGGCTCACCAGCTGGCGATAGGCCTCGACGAGCGCCGCGGGCGTGGGGTAGAGATCGGCGTGGTCGTACTCGACCGAGGTCAGGATCAGGGTTTCGGGCCGATAGTGGAGGAACTTCGCGCCGCGATCGAAATAGGCGGCATTGTACTCGTCACCCTCGATGACGAAGCGATCACCGCCGCCGCGCCGGAAACTGGCCTCGAGGTCGCGCGGCGCGCCGCCGATGAGGAAGCCGGGGTCGAGGCCGCAGGCGTGGTACACCCAGGCGGCAAGGGCGGATGTGGTGGTCTTGCCGTGAGTGCCGGCCACGACCAGAGGGCGGCGGCCGGCGAGAAAGAACCGGGCGAGTGCCTGCGGCATGGAGAGATACGGAATGCCGAGACGCTCGGTCTCCTGCGCCTCGACGTTGCTGCGCGGCACGGCGTTGCCGATCACCACCAAACCGGGACGTGGCTCGAGGTGCGCGACGTCGAAACCCACCACCGGCGAGATCCCGGCCCGCTCGAGAAGCGTCGACATCGGCGGGTACAGAGGGCCATCCGAACCGCGCACCTTATGGCCTTCTTCTTGCAGCA
Organism: Thermoanaerobaculia bacterium; assembly: GCA_963821905.1. Taxonomy (GTDB): domain Bacteria; phylum Acidobacteriota; class Thermoanaerobaculia; order Multivoradales; family JAGPDF01; genus CAWGFP01. Next base: position 113,067 of record CAWGFP010000014.1, read on the forward strand.
GGCACGCGAGCGGCGCCATCCCCGTACCACCGATCGCAATGCAGTAGATGTCGAGGGATGGGGACAAGAGCGGCGCGGAATGCGGTTCTCGAAGCCCGCAAAGTATACAGCAATCATCACTTGCGCCGACCTCCCTCGGGGCCGTCGGCGTCCTCGAAGGAGAGGTCCTTGTTGAAGATCCAGAGAACAGTCGGCGCCATTTTGGCTCTTGCCGTGATCGCCACCGGCGCGGCGTCGCATGGCCAGGCCGCGGCGTCCGGCAGCAAGCAGCCCAAGGCCGTGGTCCTCACCCCGATCCACGATCTCGGCGAAATCCCGAAGACCGCGAAGGTGACCTCGGTGTTCGAGCTTCGCAATGACGGCGACGCTCCGCTTCTGCTGCGCGAGGCGCGGCCGGACTGCGCCTGCGCAGTCGCGAACTTCGACAAGGAGATCGCGCCCGGGGCGACCGGCATGGTGCGCGCCGAGCTCGACCCGGCCGAATTCACGGGCCCGATTCGCAAGCAGATCGTGGTCTTCACCAACGACCCGGCGGCGCCCGAGCTACAGCTCACGATGGTGGCAACGGTTCGGCCCGAGGTGCTGATGAAGCCCGGGTACGCGCGTTTTCTCTACGTCCAGCAGGACAAGGTCGGAACCATCACCCAGACCCTGTGGGCCGCCGATGGCCGCGATTTCAAGGTGCTGGCCGTCGAGTCGCCATATCCCTTCCTCACGACGACTTTCCACGAAGCGACGGCGGAAGAGCGGCTGGCCGAGAAGCCCGGCAAGCAATGGAAAGTCCTGACCACGATCGCACCGGACTCGCCGGTGGGCGCGCTCAGCAAGCCGGTGATCATCCGCACCGACCACCCGCTCCAGAAGCAGATCGAGTTCCCGGTCTCGGGTTTCGTGCGCCCAGCGATCGCGGTGACTCCACCGGCCGCCGACTGGGGGACGCTCAAGAAGGACGACGTATGGCAGGGTTCGCTGGTGGTCAAGACCTACGCCACGGATCCGATTCAGATCACCGAGGCGAAGATCGATATCCCGGGCGCCACTGCGACGGTGACGCCGGTCACCGAAGGCCGGCAATACACCGTGCGGCTGGCGTTGCCGAAGACCCTGCCGAAGGGACCCTTCAAGGGCAAGGTGACGATCCTCACCAACAGCCCGACCTGGCCCTCGGTCGAGGCCACGGTGAGCGGGGTCATCGAATAAGCCGAGCCCCCAATACAACTGGGGGCACAGCCGCTAGCGGCTCAGGGTTTCCCCCACAGGGTGCGCTCGTCTTTCGGGGCCGTCGCTTTGCGACGGCCTTTGCTTTCCAGGGCGGCGACGTCGGCGAGCGTCTCCCCCAGGGCGGCGCGCTGGGCCTCGCAGAGGGCGGCGATGCCGGAGAAGCCGAGATCGAGCAGCGCAGTCATCTCGTCACGACTGTAGGGACGCTTCTCACCGGTGCCCTGGACTTCCACCAGCCGACCATCGGCGGTCGCGACGACGTTCATGTCGACATCGGCGTCCTGATCCTCCGGCGCGTCGAGATCGAGCAGCGGCTGGGAACCGACCAAGCCCACCGATACTGCCGCCACCTGGGTCGTGATCGGCCAGTTGGCGAGATCTCCCGCCAGATAGAGCTTGCCGAGCGCCTCGGCCGCGGCGACCCAGGCGCCGGTGATCGCCGCGGTGCGCGTGCCGCCGTCGGCCTGCAAGACATCGCAGTCGAGGGTCAGCGTGCGGTCTGGAAGGAGACGCAGGTCCACGGCGGCGCGCAGGCTGCGGCCGATCAGGCGCTGGATCTCCGCCGAGCGGCCGGAGGGCCGGCCCTGGGTGACTTCGCGGCTCGAGCGCGACGAGGTGGCGCGCGGCAGCATGGCGTACTCGGCCGTCATCCAACCGCGGCCCGAGCCGGAGAGGAAATGGGGCACGCGGTTTTCGAGCGACGCCGACACCAGCACGCGCGTGTCGCCCACTTCGATGAGCGCCGAACCTTCGGCGTACTTCATGATGCCGGTCGAGATCAGCACCGGGCGCATTGCATCGGGGGCGCGGCCGTGGACGCGCGTGAGCGGTGGACGCGAGATCATGCGCCGATTGTAAACCCGCCCTGCGGGATCACACCTCAACCCATTCGAGCGACACCCGTTCTTCGCCCAGGATGAGGCACGCCAGCCGGCCGAAACGGTCGCCGGCATCGGTGACGCAGAAATGATGCTCCGGGGTCTCGCCGGCGGCGGCCAGCAGTCCGGCGCGCTCGAGATCGGCGGCGGTGTGCTCGGCGACCGCCTGCGCCGAGTCGACCAGCGCGATGCTGTCGCCCACCACGCGGCGCAGGACCGGCGCGAGCAGCGGATAGTGGGTGCAGCCGAGCACCAGCGTGTCGATCTCGGCCGCCAGCAGCGGCTCGAGATAGCGCCGCGCCACCTGTTCGGCGAGCGGATCGTCGTGCCAACCCTCCTCGACCAAAGGCACGAAGAGGGGACAAGCTTGCGAAACCACCTCGAGCTCCGGCCGGCGGCGGCGCAGGGCGCGCCCGTACGCGTCGGAGAGGATCGTCGCCTCGGTGGCGATCACCCCGACCCGGCCGGCCGAGATCGCCGCGGCGCGCTCGGCGCCGGGCTCGACGACACCCCAAACCGGCACCGGCGTCGGCAAGTCGTCGAGCGCCAGCGCGGTGGCCGTGTTGCACGCCACCACCACCGCCTTGACGCCGCGCTGCTCGAGAAACTCGACATTGCGCCGCGTGTACTGGCGCACCGTCGCCGGCGACTTGGTGCCGTAGGGCAGGCGCGCGGTGTCGCCGAGGTAGAGAATCGACTCGCGCGGCAGCCGCTCGCGCAGCGCCCGCACGACGGTCAGTCCACCGACGCCGGAATCGAAGACGCCGATCGGCTTCATCTCGGCGCGAGGAGCGAGGTGTCGGCGGCGAGCGGTCGGGTGGTGTCGAGGTGGCCGGCGAAGCTCTCACGCTGTACGCCGTTCCAGAGCAGGGTGACGCGCCGGCTGCCCTCGACGTTCAACAACAGGGTGTCGACCAGACTGTAGACCGTGGCCCGCTCGGCCTGCGAGCCGGACGAGGGCGGCAGCTCACGCTCGGCGGAGCGCAGGTCGACGACCACCGTGCCGTCGGCGAGCAGCGTCAACGAGCCGACCTCGATGCCGGCCGGCAACGGGGCCCGCAAGCCCTCGCTGCGCGGGCCGGCGAGCAGCGCCTCGAGCGCGGCACGGGCGCGCGCTGGAGCACCCGGGCCGACCTGTGCTTCGCGACGCTCGCCGTAGAGGCGGCCATCGGCCCCCGGGAAATAGATCGTCAGCTCGACCGTCTCTCCGGCCGGCGCGGTATTGGGGGTCGCTGCGGGCGGCATGGTTTCCGGCGCCGCAGCCGTGGCTGGCGGGGAGGCCGGCGCAGGCGAGCGGCGGCGCAGCGCCCACAGCCCCCCGAGAGCCAGGACTACCGCCAAAGCGATGAAGATCGCCGCGGCGCGCCGCTTCACGGCGTCGCGCCCTCGGCGCCCCCGGCCGGTGCCGGAGACGCTGCGGGCGGAGAGGTCGGCGCGCCGCCGGCGAGGGCGCGGTAACGCGACACCGCGCGCACCAGGGCGTCGGCGAGCTGGGCGCGGTACGTCGGCTCGAGCAGACGCTTCTCCTCGTCGGGATTGGAGAGAAAGCCCAGCTCGACCAGCACTGCGGGCATGGCGGCGCCGCGCAGCACGCGAAACGGCGCCTGTTTGACGCCGCGATCGCGCAGCGCGAGCTCGCTGTTGAGCTCCGACTGGATCAGGTTGGCCAGAGTCTGGCTCCCCTGGAGATGCCGGCTCTGCGCCAGATCCCAGAGGATGAGCTGAAGCCCGTAGAGCGCCTCGTCCTCGCCCGCCACGGCCTGGTTCTCGGCCTGCGCCGAAGACGCCGCCGCCGCATCGCTCGCCTGATCCGACAGAAAGTAGGTCTCCGCGCCGCGCGCCGAGGAACCGGGTGAGGAGTTGAGATGGATGGAGAGGAAGAGATCGGCCTTGAACTGGTTGGCGAGCGCCGTGCGGGTGGTGAGCGGCAGGGAAGCGTCTTCGTCGCGGGTCAGCACCACACGCACCGCCAACCTCTCCTCGAGGCGGCGCTTGACCGCCTGAGCGAGGAGCAGCGTGAGCTCTTTCTCCGCCGTGCCGGTGGCCGAGATGGCGCCGGTTTCGGTGCCACCGTGGCCCGGATCGAGCACGATCGTGTGCAGGCCGGGCGTCGGCACCGGCGGCCGCGGTGGCGGCGCGGCCGGAGCCATCGCGACGCTCGCCGCATGGACATCGAAAACCAGGCGGAACGGATTGCGCAGCACGTAGTTCTCGGAGGCCGCGCCCGGCCGCAGGTCGATGCGCACTCGCTGCGGCTCGACCGCCACGCCGGCGACCAGCGGATCGTCGGCGGCGGGCTTCGCCGACGCCGGCCGCAGCGAGTCGCCGCCCTGCACCTCGACATCCACTCCACCTTCGCGCTCGACCACGCGATAGGTCGGCGGCTGCGGGAACTCGAGCACCACGGTGGAGACCCCCTGCAGGTGCACCAGGTCGATGCTCACCGCGAGATCGCGATCGCCGCGCCGGATCACCGTCAGGCGCTGCTCGGCCGGCAGCCACGCGAACTCGTAGCCGCGCAGCGCGCCGAAGGTCTTGGTCAGGAAATCGAGTGGCACCTGCGGCCCTACGGCGCTGTCGGCCACCGGGGTGGAGAGCGCAACGATGTCGCGTCCGAGGGTGACCGCCGGGCTCCCGACTCCCAGCACCACCGTGGTGTCTCCGATGATCAGCTCGTGTCCCGAACCCAGCGGCCCGGCGCGCAGCGCGGCACCCAGCCGGGCTGCCAGCGCCGCCAGCGGGAACATCGGGCCGGCGGGGCCAAGACCGATCTGGAGCGCTACGTCGGGCTCGCCTTGGAGCGACAGCGTGGCGTTCGCGCTCTGCAGGGCGACTACCGGTGTCTCCGCCGGCGGCTCTTCTTGGGCTACCGCGGTCGCGGAAACCCACAGTAAGATCGCGGCGCAGACGGAAGCGCGAGCGGTCACGCCGGCAGGATACCACCGGTATTGGGGGCGATCGGCCCCACCGCGACGCTTCCGCGCCGCCGCGAGGAGAGGTCATGGAGATCCGTCAATTCCGCGTCGTTCTGCGGGCGAGCGACTTCGACCGCACCTGCCGTTTCTACGGCGAGGTGCTCGCGTTGCCACGGGTCCAGAACTGGGACCGCGACGACAGCCGTGGCGCGCTCTACCAGGCCGGCGCGGCGATCATCGAGGTTCTCGGGCGCCCGCAAGGCGATCGCAGCCGCGGCCGCGACGAGGCGTTCTCCTATCAGGGGCCCAAGCACAAGCTGACTATCACGCTCATCGTGCCGTCGGCCGAAAAGGCTTACGAGCAGCTGCAGTTCCGCGACAAGAACGTTCCCGGCGGGCTGCGCCGCGATCCCGACGGCGCGATGGTGTTCGAGACCCACGATCCCGACGGGGTCAAGATCTTGCTCCGCCAGGCGGGCTAGCCCGCTCCTCGCCATGGATCCACGTCCGACCGCGGTCCTGCTGACCGCCGGCCTCTACGCCACACCCAACGGCAAGACCGCCCACGGCTTGGTGCGCGGACCGAGCCGCTTTCGGGTCCTCGGCCTGGTCGACCCGGTGAGCGCCGGCCGTGACGCCGGCGAGCTGCTCGACGGCAAACATCGCGGGATGCCGGTTCGCGCCGTCCTCGAAGAGCTGCTCGCCATGCTCGGAGAGCGAGCGCAGTACGCGGTGATCGGGGTCGCCACGCACGGCGGCCTGCTGACTCCGGAGCTGCGCGCGCTGGTCAAGGAGTCCCTCGAGCGTGGCCTCGGTGTCGTCAACGGCCTGCACACTTTCGTCTCCGACGACCCCGAGCTCGCCGCGCTCGCCGCGCGTCAGGGAGTCGAGATCATCGACGTGCGCAAACCCAAGCCGCGCGGCGAGCTGAGGTTCTGGAGCGGCGAGATCCGCTCGGTGCGGGCGCCGCGCATCGCCGTGCTGGGCACCGATTGCGCGCTCGGCAAGCGCACCACCTGTCAGGTGGCGGCCGCCGCCTGCCGCGAGGCGGGCCTGCGCGCCGAGGTGGTCTACACCGGCCAGACCGGATGGCTGCAGGGCCTCGAGCACGGCTTCATTCTCGACTCGACGGTCAACGACTTCGTCAGCGGCGAGCTCGAGCGGGCAATCGTCGAGTGCGATCGGGCGCTCTCGCCCGACGTCATCTTTCTCGAGGGCCAGTCGGCGCTGCGCAATCCCTCCGGGCCCTGCGGCGCCGAGCTATTGGTGTCGGCCGAGACCCGCGGCGTCCTGCTTCAGCACGCCCCGGCGCGGCGCTGGTTCGACGGCTGCGAGGAGCTCGATCTCGAGATCCCGAGTGTGCGCTCGGAGATCGAGCTCATCGGTTACTACGGCGCCCGCGTCCTCGGACTGACCCTCAACCACTCCGGCCTCGCCGCCGGCGAGCGCCAGGAAGCGCGGCAGCGCATGGCGCGCGAGGCCGGACTGCCGGCGATCTTTCCGCTCGAGGAGTCGGCGGCGCTGGTGCCCTTGGTGCGCGAGCATCTCGAGCGCGAGGCGGCGCGTTGAGAATCGCCGCCGTCGAGGCACAGCCGCTCGAGGTGCCGCTCTCGCGGCCCTACACCATCGCCTTCAAGAGCTTCACCGCGGTCGAGATGACCGCGGTGCGCATCGTCGGCGAGGGCGGTGAGATCGGGTTGGGCAACGCCTCGCCCGAGCCGGCGGTGACCGGCGAAACGTTCGCAGACTGCAATGCCGCGCTGGCCGCCGACGGCCTGCGATTCCTGATCGGCGCCGAGGTGTCGCAGCTGTCCGCCCTGTGCGGCGAGATCGAGCGCCGCTTCGCCGATGCCCCCGCGGCGCGCGCCGCGCTCGACATGGCGCTGCACGATCTCTGGGCGCGAGAGCTCGGCCGTCCGCTGGTCGATCTGCTCGGCCGTTGCCACGACTCGCTGCCGACCTCGATCACCATCGGCATCAAGTCGGTGGAGGAAACGGTCGCCGAGGCGGAGGAGTACGTCGGACGCGGCTTTACGGTGCTCAAGGTCAAGACTGGACGCGCTCTCGAGGAGGACGTCGAAAGGCTGCGCCGACTGCGCGAGCGCCACGGCCAGGGGATCGTCCTGCGCGTCGACGCCAACCAGGGTTACGAGCTCGACGAGCTGCGCGCCTTTCTGCCGGTGGCGCGCGAGCTCGGCGTCGAGCTCATCGAGCAGCCGCTACCGCGCGGCGCATCGCGATCGCTCGGCGAGCTCGCCGAGGCGGATCGCCGCCTGCTCGCCGCCGACGAGAGCGTGCAGCGTCCGGCCGATGCTCTGCGCCTCGCTCATCCGCCGGCGCCCTACGGCATCTTCAACATCAAGCTGATGAAGTGCGGCGGCATCCGCCCGGCGCTGCGCATCGCCGCGATCGCGGAGACCGCCGGCCTCGAGCTCATGTGGGGCTGCATGGACGAGAGCGTGGTTTCGATCTCGGCCGCCCTCCACGCCGCCCTCGCCTCACCGGCGACCCGCTTCCTGGACCTCGACGGCAGCCTTGACCTGTCGCGCGACTGGGCGGCGGGCGGCTTCCTGCTCGAGAACGGCGTCCTGCGCACCAACGGCGAGCCCGGACTAGGCGCCGTCGGCACGTGAGCCCGCTTCGGGCCCACCGCCTGCCCGGCAACCCGATCATCCATGGCGCGCTGCCCGGGCTCGAGGGCGAAACGGGCGCCAACATCAACGGTCCTTCGCTGCTGCGTGTGCCGTCATGGGTAGAACGCCCGCTGGGGCGCTATTACCTCTACTTCGGCCACCACCATGGCACCCACATTCGCCTCGCCTGGGCGGATGGGCTCGAGGGTCCGTGGTCGATCATGGCCGGCGGCGTGCTGCCGCTCGAAGCCACCGCGGCGCGTTCTCATCTGGCTTCGCCGGACGTGCACGTCGACGTCTCCGAACGCCGCATCCGGCTCTACTTTCACGGCGTCTCTCCCATCGAGCCTGGCGAGCAGGTCACCTTCGTCGCCACCTCGCCAGACGGCCTGCACTTCGAGGCGCACCCCGAACCTCTCGGTCCTTTCTACTTCCGCGTTTTCACCTGCCGGGGTGAGCACTACGCGCTCGCCAAACTGGGCAACGAATCCGGCGTGCTGTTGCATTCCGCCGACGGCCTGTCGCCGTTCGAAGCCGGGCCGTCAGTCTTCCCCGCCATGCGTCACGCTGCGGTCGAGGTGCGCGACGAGAGTCTGGAAGTGATCTTCTCGCGCATCGGCGACGCCCCCGAGCAACTGCTGCACGCCACGGTCGACCTGCGCGGCGACTGGCGCGAGTGGCGGCCATCGGAGCCGGTCCCCTTGCTCGCCCCCGAGCTCGACTGGGAGGGGGCCGACCAGCCGGTGCGACCCTCGCGCCCCGGGCGCGCCTTCGGGCGCGAGCGCGCGCTGCGCGATCCCGCCTTTTTCGAGGACGGCAGCCGCCGCTTGCTGGTCTACGCGGTGGCCGGCGAGCAAGGATTGGCGCTGGCCGAGCTCTCCGCCGACTGATTCAGTCCGCCTCGGCCACTCCGAGCTCGAGCGCCGCGTCCATGCAGATGGCGCGAATTACTTCGACGTCGTGGGCATCGAGCTCGGCGCGCGACGTACGCGGCGAAGAGACTGTCAGGGGTTGGCTCAGTTCACCGAGCTGGTAACCGTCGAGCGCCTCACGCAGCGTAGGCCCGGGATCGACGACCAAGTCGTGGTATCGCACCAGCGCCAGCCGCGCGCGGTGACGCAGGAGCCTCTCTGCAAACCAAAGCCACCAGTTGGCGCGGCGCACTGCGACGTCGTCGAGCGCGGCGATAGCGCGCAGCGCGGTGCGATCCTCTTCCGACAGCCAGGGGTCCTCGGGGTGGCCGACCGGCACTCCGTTGAGATCGGCATCGCGGAGGTGGGGAAAGCTGCGCTTCCAGGAGCCGATGGTGTCCAACGGGTTGCGCACACAGGCGACGATGCGGGCCGCCGGCATGGCGTCGGCGACGGCCTCCAAACGGGAAAGGAAGGCCCGCGTGTTCTTGACCGCGAGCACGAAACCGTCGCTCGCGGGCCGCGGCTGGTAGAAGCTGCGCTCGTCGTTGACCGCCGTGTCGGCGGTCAGCTCGCCCGCGGAGAGTTTGTTGAGGATCGGCTCCCCCGCCAGGACGCGCCGGCGGGTGTCGGCGAAAAAGGCCGGAATGCCGGCCGCGCCGTCGCGTTGCAGCACATCGATCACCTCTTGCGGTTCGTTGAGCACGACGCAATCCTCGAAACGATGCAGCAGGTTGCAGAGCCAGCTGGTGCCGCTGCGGCTGATACCGGTCAGCAAGAGCTCGCTTGGCGACCTCTTGACCACCCGCTCGGCGGCGGTCCAGCGTCGGTTGAAGGCCGCCACGCGCGTCGCCGCGGCGGGATAGGGAGGCTCGACGATCCGTCCTCGCTCGTCGACGCGATCGTGGTAGTGCACGATCACCGGATCGCAGTCGGCGAAGCCGGGCGCCGGCTCGAGGTGGGTGTTGTGCAAGGGGTAGTTCATCGCGCGGTCGAGGGCCCACACCGGCTCGCGCAGCATCGCCAGTGCAACCGCGAGGCTCGCCTGGTTCACGTGCAGGGCCTCGGCGCCGAGCAGATCCAGGCGCGCGACCAGGCTCCGGTTGACGGCGCGCCAAGTCGGCACCAGCCGACGAGCGACGGCCCGCGGCAGGACGACGACGCCGGAGTTGAAGTACGGGATGGTGGCGGTGTTCTGGAAGTCAGTGACGAAGCGGCGCGTCGGCAGGCGGACACCGAAGTATCGGAAAACCCGCTTGAAGGTGGCGTGGCGTACGGTCGGCAGGTCGGCGATCTTGGCCTGAAAGCGATCGCCCCGCACGAACGGCCGCGGATCGCCGACGATCAACGTGTCGCAGTCGCAGAGCAGGTGCAGCGCGGCGTCCTCTTCGTCGCCGTCCATGAACGCCTGCAACTTGTTGGCAAACGGGTTGCGCTCGAGAAAACGCGGCACGACGCGCACCTCGGCGCCGAGCGCCTCGAGTTGGTGCCGCGCCGAAGGATCGACCGCTTCGACGACGCTGACGCGCACCCTGGCGAGCGCCGTCGCACCGCCGAACCAGCGCCAGGACTGCACGAAGCGCACCGCCTGACCCAAGTACTTAGGGTTGTTGTCGGCCACGCACGAGATGAGCCAATCTGCCACCGGCGGCGGCGCATGGTCGATGACTCCGCGGCTGGCGAAGAGACTCGCCAGGCGCGACCAAGGCATGTGGAGCGGCACGGCGAGATTCTGCGCGATTCGTCGCCAGGGGACAATGTACGCGCGCTGCAGCTCACGGCTAGAATCCGCGCGCGCCAGGAGGAAGCCCATGCTGCCCGAACCGTTGCACCCGATGGTGGTTCACCTGCCGATGGCTCTCGCCGGTCTGATGCCGCTCATCGCCCTATCGGCCCTGGTCGCGGCCTGGCGGGGCTGGTTGCCCGGGCGACCGGTGTGGTGGGCGGTGCTCGGCCTCCAGGCGCTCCTCACGCTCGGCACTTTCGTCGCCACTCGCACCGGTGAGAACGAAGAGGACAAAGCGGAGTCCGTCGCGCCCAGGGCCGCGGTCCACGACCACGAGGAAGCCGGGGAAGCATTCCGAAACGCCGCGGTGGGGACTCTCCTCTTGACCCTGACCGCCGCGTTCGTCCGCCGAGAGCCGCCGCGCCGCATCCTCGCGGCGCTCTCGGTCGCCGCGATGGGCTACTCGCTCGTCCTCGCCTGGCGCACCGGCAAACTCGGCGGTGAGCTGGTCTACCAGCACGGCGCCGCCGGGGCCTACCGTTCGGGCGCGCCCGCCCCGGGTGACTGAGGACCGGCTTCACGCAGCAGGAAAAACATCCACGGCGCCGCCAGTCCGAGCGCCACCCACGCGAGAGCGAGCTTCCCGAACGCCGCCTGGTCGTCGACCAGCAGCTTGATCCCTCCTTGCATCACCGCATGCAGCAGAGCGCCGGGCCAGATCGATCCCCGCGCTCGATCGAAGAGCCATGCGAGCGGAAACGACCACAGGATCGACATGGCGAGCGCCAGCAGCGCCACACTCCCTTCGAGCGACCAGAACAGAGGCAGATGGGCCGCCGCGAAGGGCAACGCGGAGAGCGTCGCGGCACGCCAGAAGGTCCGCTCTCGCCGCAGATGCCGGTACATGAAACCGCGAAACAGGACCTCCTCGGCCACTCCACCCTGGGCCAGCATTCCGAGCGCCAGCCACGCGGAGTTCGGACGAAGCGCCAGCTCGACGCCGGTCATTCGAGCCAGGAACGGCAGGCAGGCCAGCAGAAAGCCGGACAGGCCGACCGCGGCGAGCATCGACGTCCTGGTCGGAGCGCCGAGGCCGAGCGCGAGCAGACACTCACCCGGCGCTCGTCGCGTGAGCCGCCACTCGACGACCACCGCCAGCGCCAACACCACGGCGCTCACCACGAGACCGGCCTCGCCGCGCGTGCTTCCGAGCCCCGCGGCCAGGCGGTCGAGCGTCAGGTAGAGAACGACGAAGGCGATCGCGACCCGCACGGCGTGGCCCGGAGTATGAGCACCGCGGCCCTTGCGCCGCAACCCCTGTTTTGCTACTTTTAGCGGCCCCTTTCGGGGCTCCGTGGCGCGTTCGTCTAGGGGTCTAGGACGCTGGCCTCTCACGCCGGTAACACGGGTTCGAATCCCGTACGCGCTACCATCCTTCGCTTCGCTCAGTCTGGTATCACGGCCGGGATCCGGGCACGCTGCGCTCGCCTGCGGCTTGCGCGCTTGGCGCGAATCCCTTTCCTCTCCAAACGAGCAAGAAACAGCAAGTCGCCTCGCGGGGTGCTTCGATAGATTTCCTCGGCGACGGACTTCTGAGGAGAGCTGCGATGCGAACGAATCGAGAGAATCTTCTTCTGGCAACTGTACTGGTGGTCATCGCCGCTTCCGCGGGGTGGGCCTCGTCGACGGCCGAGCCGGCGATCGAGCCGGAGCTTCTGCAGCTTCGGGAAACGGCCTGGCGCTCGTGGTTCGCGGGGGACGAAGCGACGCTGCGCGGCATGCTGCCGCCTGAGTTCATCGGCATCGGCATGGAGGGCCCGTTCAGCGGCCTCGAAAAGACGCTCGAGGAGTCGCGCTCCTTCCACGCCCGCGGCGGCCGCCTGGTGCGGCTGGAGTTTCCCGAGACCCGGGCTCAGCGCTTCGGTGAGGTGGTCGTGCTCTACGGTCGCTTCTCAGTGGTGCTCGAGACGGAGGGCAAGGAACAGACCCTCGCCGGCCGCCTCACCGAGGTCTTCGTGAAGCGCGAGGGACCGTGGTGGCATCCGGGTTGGCACCTCGACCTCGCCTCGATTCCCTGACGCCTCAGACCGCGACCAGCCTCCCGGGCGGCGGCGGCGCGATCGTTCCCCGACGCTTGAGGTGGTCGACGACGCAGTCGGAGAGGAGCGCATCTTCGGCAACCTTGCGGCCGTTCTTGAGCGACTCGTAGCGGTCGCCGCCTTCGGCGAGGAAGCTGTTGGTCGCCACGCGATAGGTCGCCTCGGCGACGACCGGACGGCCCGGCCACGCGGAGCTCGACCAGGCGATCGCCAGCGGGCCGCTGCGGATCGAAGCGCGCCGACGACTCCCGAGACCTGGCAGGAGCCGGCGGAGAGGGAGAGACCGTGCTCGATCGCAGAGCGCAGGTCGCGGCCGGAAAGCTCGAGCGTGACCAGCGTGTTGACGAACGGTAGAGCATCGAGGACGTGGCCGCGGTTCAGTCCACCCGCCGGGAGGTCGGCGCGCAGACCGCCGGCGTTGGTGATCGCGACATCGCTTCGCGACCGCTCGCGCATGACGTCGGTGACGTGCGAGCCGAGCGACGACTCGGCGTTGTAGCGCCGCGATGAACCGCGCGCTCGCCGTCCCGATCACCGGCCCGATCTCGCTCGCCAGCTTCGTCCGGTAGAAGGCGATGCGCTCCGCGACGCGCGGCTGGGCCGGCAACTCGTCGCTCCACACCTTGCTGAGCTCGCCCCGGTGCTCGACGACGCGGCCGTCGCGCACGACGAGATCGAGCACTCCGACGCGGGTGCCGTAGCCGTAGGTCTGGACGAGCAGCGTTCCGGTCTTCGGGTGAACGATCGGCTCTTCGATGCCGTGGTGCGAGTGCGCCGCGACGTAGACGTCGATTCCAGAAACGGCGCCGCAGAAGTCGAGGTCCTCGTCGAGCGGGCGCTGGACCGACGGGTCGTTCTCGGCGTCGGTCTGCATCGGGCCGGGAAGCCCCTGGTGGGCGAGCATGACGACGACGTCGACCGCGGGTCGCAGCCTCGCGACTTGCTCGGCCGCCTCGGCAACGGGATCGGTGAACTCGAGCCCCTCGACCTTCGAGGGCATGATCGTGTACTTCGCGGCCCGCGCTCCCATGACACTGACGATGCCGAGGCGGACGCCGTTGCGTTCGACGATCGCGTGCGGCCGGCAGAAGCGGATCGGGCGTTCTCCCTCGCCGCGCCGGTACCTGACGTTCGCGCACAGGATCGGAAAGGCCGCTCGCGGGAGCTGCTCCTCGAATGATTGCCAGCCGTAGTCGAACTCGTGGTTGCCGACGCCCATCGCGTCGTATCCCATCGCGATCATCATCTCGAGCAGCGCCTCGCCCTTGGTCAGGAGCGAGAGCGTGCCGGTGAACATGTCGCCCGAATCGACCAGGAAGGAGGTCGCCGCGCCGGCCCGCTGGCGCTCGACCAAGGTCGCCAGATGAGCCGCGCCGCCCAACCTCGGCGTCCCCGGCAGCCAGTATCCGGGTATCGGATCGAACGCGCTGTGAAAGTCGTTGGTGTAGACCAGCCGCAGCCGATGCTCGCCTCCGCCGAGGCGGGTGAGGTCCGCGAGGGCGCGCTGCGCCGCGAACGGCGCGAGGGTCGCGAGCTGGGCGAAACGGCGGCGGGACAGAGGACGCACGCGATGAGGATCGCGCAGAGGCCGCGAGCGGTCAATAGCCCGCGCGGTCGCTCCGGGCCGACCGTAGGCATCGCGTATGATCACTTGGCCGAGGCACCGGCTCGCGCAAATCCCGCCCCATGGACGTGAACGTCGTCATCCTCAATTGGAACGCCCGCGCCGACACCCTCGATTGCCTTCACCGCCTGTCGGGCTGGGCCCGGATCGAGGCCCGAATCTGCGTCGTAGACAACGGTTCCGAACCGGATGACTCCGCAGCCATTCGCGACGCCTTCCCGAACGCGCTCGTCCTGCGCAGCGATGAAAACCTGGGCTTCTCCGGCGGTACGAACCTCGGTCTGCGGCGGGTGCTGGAGGATTCCGAGGCGCCGGTGCTCCTGCTCAACAACGACGTCCACCTCGACGAGGAGGCCGTCGAAGCCTTGCTCGCGACCTTCGCGAGCGATCGCCGATGCGCCATCGCCGGGCCGCTGGTGTTCAGCGCCACCGAGCCGTCGCGGATCCTCTCGGCGGGGAATCGCAGCCCGGTGCTGCATCGCGACCACTCCATCACCACGCCGCCGCCGGGTCGCGACGTCTATTCGGTGCAGTTCGTCACCGGCGCGGCGGCGCTGATCCGAGCGGCGGTGTTGCGCGAGGTCGGGCTGCTCTGCGAGCAGTATTTCTTCGGCCTGGAGCTCGCCGACCTCTGCCGCCGGATCCGTGACCGAGGTTACCGGTGCCTGGTCACCACCGCCTCGCGCGTCGAGCACGACATCCACCGCTCGTCGGCTTGGCGGGAGACTCTGTACGTCTACTACGCGGTGCGCAACCGCATGCTCTACGCGCGCCGTTTCCTTCGCTTCAGCTGGCCGTTCGTCGTGGCGGTGTGGGCCGCCTACGGGCTGCAGCAGGCAGCGCGTTTGTGGCTCAAGGAAAGGCGGGGCACCGCCACGGCCATTTTCCTGGGAGTCCGCGACGGGCTCCGCGGCCGCTTCGGCAACCAGAACGACAGCGTTCTCCGGCTCTGCCCGGTTCGCCCGAGCGCCGCCGGCTTGTGACGATGAGCATCGTCTTCCTCAACCCGACGCTGCCGCCCGTTCTGCCCGCCGCCGAGGCGTATGCACAGGAAATCGAGGCTCTCGAGAGCCGCTTCGGCGGGCGCCAGTTCTATATCAACCCCAACCGGTTCCTGTCGCGCCACTTGCGCGTGCAGGTGCCCCGTCCCTTCTTCGGTCTCCTCGAGCTGCCGCGGCTCGGCCTGGCGGGCCTGCGCCACCGGATCTACCAGGTCTACAGCCCCACCCTCTATCCCTATCCGGTGCTGTCGCTGCTCCCGCGGCCGGTGGTCTTTACGCTCACCGGACGGCTCGGCGACGATCTGCGGCGGGCGGACTCGCTGCGCCGGCTCGCCGCGGTCACGGTGCCCGACTCCGAGAGTCTCGCGCGCTTGCAATCGGCCGGATGGAGGAACGTCTGGAAGGTGCGCGCCGGCATCGATACCGCGCGCCTGTCCAGCCATCCGATGCCGGTCGGCAACGAGGTCCGCCTGCTCATGGCTTCGGCACCCTGGACCCACGAGCAGTTTCGCAGCAAGGGCGTGGACGCTCTGCTGGACGCGGCCGTCGCCGAGCCGAGGCTGCACCTCACGTTCCTCTGGCGAGGCGTGCTGAGCCACGAACTCCACCGCCGGATCCGCGAACGCGGGCTCGCCGACCGGGTCGAGGTCGTCGATCGGCTGGTCGACGTCGACCGGGTGTTGGCCGGGGTCCACGCCACGGTCAACCTCGCCGACCGCGGCGACATCGTCAAGGCCTATCCCCACTCGCTCATGGAATCGCTCGCTGCGGGCAAGCCCGTGCTCGTGAGCCGCGCCATTCCAATGGCCGCCTACGTCGAGGCCAAGCGCGTGGGCCGGGTGGTGGACGAGGTGTCGTCCGAGAGCCTGCTGGCGGCGCTCGGCGAGCTCCTGGAAACCTATCCGGAGCTCTCGCGGCGCGCCCTCGAGCACGGCCGGCGCGACTTCTCCCTCGCCACCATGATCGACTCGTTCGCCACGGTCTACCGCAGCATTCCCTCCTGGGGCGCCGAGCGTGAGGAAGGATTGCCCTGAGACATCGCCGGCCGAGCTGGATATCCCGTCTTGGAGAAGCGATCGCCCTCACCGCGCTCGATCTCGCCGACCTGGTGCGCGGCAGGCGCGATCCGCTGGTCCCGCCGCGCCGCCTCCTCTTCGACGGTCCGCGGGATCCCGCGGCCTTCCTCGAGAACGGCCGCGAGTTCCTGCGCCATTACGTCGATCTGTGCAGTCTGCGTCGCGACGAGAGCGTGCTCGACGTCGGCTCGGGCATCGGTCGCAAGACCGTTCCCCTCACCACCTACCTCTCGCCGTCGGCGAGGTACGTGGGAATGGACATCCATCGGCGGGGCATCGCGTGGTGCAGATCCCGAATCTCGTCGCGCTTCCCCAACTTCGAGTTCCGGCACGTCGATGTGTTCAACGGCCGCTACAACCGCAGAGGAACGATCCGCGACGCCGAATTCCGGTTCCCCTTCACTGACGAGAAGTTCGACTTCGTGGTCCTGGGCTCGGTCTTCACCCACATGCTCCCCGCAGGCGTCGCGCAATACCTCCGGGAGACCGCCCGCGTCCTGCGACCCGGGACCGGCCGCTGCCTGATCTCTTTCTTCCTCCTCGATCCCGAGTCGGAAGCCGGGATCGCTGCCGGGCGCAGCGTCTACCGCTTCGCCAGCCGTCACGACGACTACGCGGTCGAGAATCCGGACCTGCCCGAGGACGCCATCGCCTTCGACGAGGTCCTTATCCGCCGGCTCTACGCCGAAGCCGGTCTCGAGATCTCCGCCATCCATCCTGGCAGCTGGAGCGGCCGGGAGAATGCGGTCAGCTTCCAGGACCTGGTGGTGGCGCGGACGGCGTCCTGAGCCGCGGGCCATGAAGATCCTCCACGTCGTACATGCCTACCCGCCTTCGATCGGCGGCTGCCAGCAGCTGGTCGAGAGACTCTCGCGCGAGCTCGTCCGACAGCACGGCGACGAAGTCAGCGTCTTCACGACCGTGGCGCGCAATACCGAGCACTTCGTCTACGACGACGGGCAGGCGCTGCCGGCGACGATCGAGAAGATCGACGGCGTCACCGTGCGGCGCTTCCGGGTCTTCAACCGCTGGACTCGGGCCCGGATGCTGCTCGCCAGCCTCGCTTTCCGCTGGCGCCTTCCCGGCAACGAGCTCTTTCGCACCTGGCTCAACGGTCCCATCGTCTTCGGGCTCGAGCGAGCCGTGGCATCGAGCGGCGCCGACGTCGTCATGGCGAGCGCCTTCCCCCTCCTCCACATGTACGCCGCGCTCCGCGGGGCGCAGCGCGCCGGCATCCCCGCGGTACTCCTCGGCGCCCTCCACGTCGAAGACAGGTGGAACTACGACCGCGACATGATCTTCCGCGCGATCGGCCGCTGCGACGCCTACGTTGCGCTCACCGAATTCGAGCGCCAGCACGTGATCGCGCGCGGGGCCGCCCCGGATCGCGTCCACGTGATGGGCGGCGGCGTCGACCTCGACCGCTACGCTCGGGCGACCGGGGACTCCGCCCGCCGTCGCTTCGGCCTCGGCGAAGGCGCTGTGGTGACCATGGTCGCCAAGCACGTGTCGCGCAAGCGATTCGACCTGTTGATCCGCGCCATGGAGATCGTCTGGCAAAGCGTGCCGCAGGCGCAGCTCTTCCTCGCCGGGGGCCGGACTCCTTACACCGGGGAGATCGAGGCTCTGCTGGCCGGCCTGGGCCCCCGCCGGCAAGCTGTCCAACTCCTCAGCGACGTCGACGAGAACGACAAGATCTCGCTCCTCGCCGCGAGCGACGTCTTCGTCCTGCCCTCGGCCCGGGATTCCTTCGGGCTCGTCTTCCTCGAAGCCTGGGCCTGCCGGGTGCCCGTCGTCGGCGTCGTGGCGGGTGCAATCGAATCGCTGGTCACCGATGGCGAGGACGGTCTCCTGGTTCCCTACGAGGACGTCCCGGCGCTGGCTGGAGCCATCCAGCGGCTGCTCGAGGACCCGGAGCTGCGGCGCCGCATGGGTGAGCGGGGATTCGACAAGGTCCTCCGGCGGTTCTCCTGGGGTATCGTCACGCGGGAGATGCGGACGATCTACGAGCACGTCGTCCGGCAACGAGATGGCGATCGCAGCGGACGAGACGACTGAGTCTCGCCTGGGGCGAGCGGAGGCCGAGGCCTTCGACGCGAGGCTGCGCGAGGTGGAAGACCGCCAGCGCCACGAGCGGTCGGAGCGGCTAGCCGCAGGGGACGACGAGGGCTCCTCGACGGGACCCGGCTGGGAATCGGCCCCCACCGAGGTGGCTCGGCTGCGCAGCCAGGTCGAGGCCCTGTCATCGTTCCGGGCCGCGGTGCTGGGCTCCAAACCCTGGAGGGTCATCCAGTCGGTACGCCGGCTCTTCGGTCGCGGCTGGTAGGCTTCGGCGCCCGTGCCGATCGAGGAGACGCCTGCGGACCCTGAGCTGAAGCGTCTCGAAGCGCGCGTCGAGGCCCTGGAAGCCGCCCTCGAAGCTCGTTCACGAGAGCTCAAATCGATCCAGGAACATTGCTGCCCGAAGGATCTCGCGCTCATCGAAAGGATCCGCGCCGGTCTGCCGCCTAACGGCCGGTACGCGTACGAGCCGGCCCTCTGGCAGGAGACGACCGAGCTCACGCCCACCGAGGTGGAGCCCTTGTTGTCGGACCTGTGGCGCTCCCTCACGGTCCGGGCGACCGTCGACGACGATGCCTCCTGAACCGGTCGCCCGAAAGGCCGTTCTCGTCATCCTCGCCTGGAACCGGTGGGACCTGACGCGCAGGTGCCTCGAGAGTCTCCGCCGCACCGACCTCGAAGTGAGCGAGATCGTCGTCGTCGACAACGGCTCGACCGACGAAACGCCGCAACGGCTGACCGAGATCGCCGGGATCCGGGTGGTGACCCTGCCGGAGAACCTCGGCTTCGTACGGGGCAACAACGCCGGCATCGCGATCGCCGACAGGGACGCCGACGTCGTGCTGCTCAACAACGACGTGGTCTTCACCCAGCGAGACTGGCTCGTCCGTCTTCGGGCCTGCGCCCACTCGGCACCGGACGTGGGCGTCGTCGGCTGCCGATTGGTGCTCCCCGACGGCCGCCTGGCCCACGCCGGCACGTACATCCTGCCCGACACCCTCCTGGGGCTAGCAGATCGGCTCGCGCGAGAAGGACCTGGCGCAGTACACCTCCCGCCGTGAGGTCGAGGGGATCATCTTCGCCTGCGCCTACATTCGCCGCGAGGTGCTCGTGGCCGTCGGCGGACTCTCGGAGGTCTACGAGTCGTACTTCGAAGACACCGACTACTGCCTCGCGGCGCGCGAGGCCGGCTTCCGAGTGTTGGTCTGCGGCGACGTCACCCTGGTCCACGACGAGCACGGGTCGACCGACGGCAGGCAGGAGGCCCGCCAAGAGATCTTCGCGGACAGCCGCAAGGTTTTCGCGCGCCGATGGGAGAGGAAGCTCAAGGACCGGTACCGCCACAGCCTCGCGTGGCAATCCATCATGAACTAGCCGACGGGGTACTCGATGAGCAGCCCGAGCCCTGCTCGAGGCTCTCGAAGAAGCCAACGTCCGTATGGCGTACCGCTACGTCTACGGCCGTGGAACACCGTACCCGGTGGCCGAGCCGGAGAACGTCTTGGATCACCGGTTGAATCTCATCCGCGGCCGCTCCTTGCCGCGCCGGCCGCCGGTCAGCGTGGTCTTCGGCCGCGGCGACGTCCTCTACCGCAACCTCGGCCGATTCAAGGTCGGCTTCACCATGCTCGAAGTGGACGGCTTTCCGAAAGAGTGGGTGCGGCAAGCCAACCGCATGGACGAGGTGTGGGTTCCGAGCGACTTCAATCGCCAGGGTTTCCTGGATTCTGGTCTCGTGAGACCGGTCCACAAGATACCGCTGGGAGTCAACCCCCACTACTTCCACTCCGCGATCACGGCCCACCGCAATCCTCTGGACGAGTTCGTTTTCATGACCGCCCTCGAATGGGGCGAACGCAAGGAGCCGGGACTCCTGCTCAAAGCATTCAACGACACGTTCTCGGCCCGCGAGCCCGTTCGCCTGGTGTGCAAGATCACCAACCGGGATCCGGAGGTCAGTGTCAAGGACGAGATCCGGCGTCTCGGCCTCCAGATCTCCGGTGGCAAGATCAGCTACCTCTTCAACCTCGAGCTCCCCCACTACCAACTCGGCTCCCTCTACCGCTCGGCGGACTGCTTCGTCTCGACGAGTCGCGGAGAGGGGTGGAACATGCCGCTGATGGAAGCGATGGCCTGCGGCCTGCCGGCGATCGCCACGGCCTGGGGTGCCCACCTGGAGTTCTTCCACGACGGCGTTGGGTATCCGCTGCGAATCCGCGGGACCGTCCCGGCCGTCGCTCGGTGTCCTTACTACGAAGGATTCCGCTGGGCGGATCCCGACCCGGAGCACCTCCGTTTCCTCCTCCGCGACGTCTACGAGAACCGCGAGGAGGCCCGCCGGCGAGGCGCTGCAGCAGCGCGGGAAGTCGCCGCCAACTGGACCTGGCAGCGGTCCGCCCAGAGAATCGTCGAGCGCCTCGACGCCATCGACTAGAGTCCCGCGTCGGTCAGAAGCGAAAGACCGGCACCAGCGCGAGGTACCAGCCGCCGTTGAAGTCCCAGCCGATGTCGGCGGCGAGGTTGAAGGCGGGGCGAATGTCGTACTGCGCGCCGACGCCGTAGGTCCACGGGTAGCTCGGGCCCTGGTCGACCTCGAAGTCGAGAATGCCGCCGTCCGGGTCGGCGACCGAGCCGCGGGCGACGGTCGCGGTGTCCCAGTAGGTCGAGTTCAGCCAGAGCCGCAATGGGCGAGAACCCGCCTTGCCGTTCCAGCCGACGCGTAGCGACGAGACGATCGCGTCGAACTTGTCGTCGAAGCCGAGGTCGGCCCGAGCGACGTTGACGTCGCCGGCGAAGAACAAGGACTTGTAGCCGCCGGCGAGCGTGACCCCCAGACCGCCGACGGTTCCCTGGAGCTCCGTCGGGAGTTCCAAGCTGCGGCGGCGCGGCGGGCCACCTGGAATGAGTGACGGCAGCGTGACGTCGAGCCGCGTGTCCGCCTCGTTCCAGATATAGCCGGCGATGGCATAGACGTTGAGAAAGGGGAGCAGCCAGACGTCGAACTTGACGTTCAGGTTGTTGACGGAGGCGTTCGAGCCCAGATCGATGAAGTCCGGGACCGGTGCGACTGAAGCTCCGTTTCTCCCGACGCGAACCTCGGTGATGTCGATGGCGCGGCTGAGGTAGTAGTAGACCCCGCCGGCGCCGTAGGTCAGCGGCAGTTCGTAGCCGGCGTCGCGCGCCGCCTGGCCGAGAAACGGCAGCCGGTGCTGGCGAGCGGTATCCGTCGGCACCACTGCCGCTCCGTCCATCCCCGGCATTGCGGCCTCCGCGTCGATCGGAGCCTTGGCGAGCTCGAGGCGAAACGACTCGGAGAGCTGGGTGAGGGATTCGGCCGCGGTCGGATCGTTGATCCCGGCAAGGCCGAGTCGGAGGTTCGGAGCAGGGGGGCCATCGGGAGCCTGTCCCGGCGGCGCCGCGCCCGCCGTCGCCGTGACGAGCATTATGATCAGCGCACTCGTGAACGCACTGCGACGGCGAGACTCGTTCATGGCCGAATCAGAGCATAACCGGCGCACGTGGAGTAGACGGCGCGGTGTGAGATGACGACAACCGATCTTTCCGACAGCCGGATCCTCATCGTCGACGACATCGCGGCAAACATCCACATCCTGGTCGAGGCCCTGAAGGACGAGTACAAGCTCGCGGTTGCGCGCGACGGTGAAAGCGCGCTCAGGGCGATCGCCAAGAGCCCGCCCGACCTCCTGCTGCTCGACATCATGATGCCGGGCATCGACGGCTACGAGGTCTGCCGGCGCCTGCGCGCCGACGAGTCGACCCGCGAGCTGCCGATCATGTTCTTGAGCTCGCTCGAGGAAGCCACCGACAAGGCCCGCGGCTTCGAGCTCGGAGCCAACGATTACCTCACCAAGCCGTTCGAGATTCTCGAGGTCAAGGCCCGCGTGCGTTCGCTGGTCAAGGCGAAGGCCTTCGCCGACGCCGTGCGCGAAGCGCGCGAACGGGAGATGAACATCGCGCGCGAGATCCAGATCGGTCTCCTGCCGGCGGATCTCGAGGCCCGCACCGCCGGCACCGGGCTTTCCGTGCATGCCGTCATGGCTGCGGCCAAACACGTCGGCGGCGATCTCTACGAGGTTTTGCATCGCGACGACGGCCGCGTTGTGGTGGTGGTCGGCGACGTGATGGGCAAGGGCGTTCCGGCGGCAATCTTCATGGCCATGACGATGACGCTCCTGCGCACCCTGGCGAAACATTTCGCGCAGCCAGAGGAGATCCTGCGGCGCTTGAACGACGAGCTCGTGGCGCAGAACCCGCGACGACTGTTCGTGACTCTCTCCTGCGTGGTGATCGATCTGTCGTCGGGTGAGGTCGTCGGAGCGAGCGCCGGACATCTTCCGCTGTACCTGGTGCCCGCGCAGGGTGAGCCCCGGCCCGTTTTCCCGTCCTCAGGGCCGGTCGCCGGCCTGATTCCAGGGCGGCCCTACGGCCAGAGTCAGCTCGTGCTCTCCCGCGGTGACCAGTTGGTGCTCTACAGCGACGGCGTCACCGAAGCCGAGAATCCGGCCGAAGAGCAGTTCGACGACGAGCGCCTCGAGCGCTGCCTCGCCAGATGCACCCGGCAAAGTCCGGAGGAGACGGTGCGGTCGATCCTCTCGGAGGTCCGCGAGTTCGCGGCCGGTGCAGCGCAGAACGACGACATCACGATCGTCGCGCTACGCTACGACCCGCCAAGCCGCTTCGCGTAACGCCGCGACGGCACCGGCAGCGTGCCGCCGGGAATCTCGGCGGCGTACTCCAGCGGACCGGCATCGTGCCATCCCTGGCGCTCGTAGCGCCTCGGGGACGTTGCCGCGGTGACCGTCGGACCACGCGCTGTGCCAGACCTCGGCGATCGCGTCGACGTCAGTGTCGGCGGCAGGGCGGATCTCGAAATCGGGACGATCGGTGGACGGTGTCATGGCTCGATGCGAACTACTTGGGGTATAGCAGGGTGGCAACGAAGCGTACGCCCCACTCGGGTCCACGCCTGCGGGGACTCGACGTAGGCGCGCAGACCGCCCGCGAAGCTGATCAGTTGGCCACCCACTTTGGTCACTTTCGAATAGGAGACATTGAACGGCGCGTTCCACTGCTCCGCCTCCCAGTCATAGGTGCTCTCGAAGTTCACCGTCACGGTTCTGCCGGCGCCGAGAGCCTTCGCCAGGAAGGGCTGCAGGAACGTCGCGTTGACGTCCGAGCGATCATCGTCTCCCGCCACCGACGCCAGGTGATTGACCAGCGCGCCGTAGGTCCATCCGGTCGCAGTCTGCTTGAGCACCACCGCCGTCGGGCCGAGCCCCCATTGCTCGGCGCCGAGCAGGTCGTCGGTCGCAGTGGGCAGCAGGAAGGCCGGGCCGACGCCCCAGATCCAGCCGCTGGCCGTCGGCGCCTTGGGGGAAAAAAAGAGGCTCTGCACGACGTCGCCCAGTCCGGACTGGCTGTCGTCGCCGATGACGTCGCTCTGCGCGATGACCGGCAGGATGGTGCGAGAGATCACGTTCCAGTCCTCGTTCAGCGTGATCGGGACGACCGGCTGAATGTTGAGCGTCCAGCGCTCGCCGTCGCCGCCGGCCCCGTAGCCATCGTCGTAGTTGAGCTGCAACGGCACGCTGATCAGCGCCGCGACCGGGTTGGAGAGCGCCTTGGCGAGCGCATCCGCCTCGTTGCTTCCGGCGGCCTCTTGCGCCGTCGCGCCACTCGCAGAAGCCAACCACAGGAGGCCCGCGCTTACCGCCATGACTCTATTCATGTAAGGCGACTCCTCCTCTCGTTCGTGACGGATCCTAGTGACCTATTCGGCCCTCGCCTATTGGACCTAGTACCGACGCGGTCTCGACCCGGTCGGCCCGCCGCCGATGTGCTAGCTTGGCTGCACACAGTCCGCAGCCAAGCTCTCTCACGCTGTTCAGGAGACGCCATGAAACTGTCCCGTACGCCTCTCACCGCAATACTGCTGCTGTTCGTAGCCGCCACTGCCGCGCCCATCGCGGCAGCCGATCTCAAGGACGACCTGCTGGCCCGCGAGAAGGCCCTGTGGCAGGCCTGGGGTGATAAGAAAGCCGACCCCACTCGCGCGCAGACGAGCGAAGACTACGTCCAGGTGGTGGCCGGCGTCGGCGCCACCTTCGGCCGCGAGGCGGTCGCCAAGGCCATCGAGTCGCACTCCTGCGTGATGAAGAGCTTCACCTTCAGCGACGCCAAGCTGCGCCAACCCGATCCGAAGGTCGCCGTCCTCACCTACGTCGCCACCCAGGACACCAAGTGCGGTGACGCGGCGCTGCCGGCGAAGGTCTTCGCCACCTCGATGTGGATCGAGCGCGACGGCAAGTGGGTGGGCTACAGCTATCAGGAAACGCCCATCGACTGAGGTACGGAGAACAGCCACGCGCTCGGAGGGATGCTCCGAGCGCGCCGGCCTCCGGTTCAGTAGTTCAGGCGGCGGGCGATGGCATCGCGCAACCGATTGGCGCGCTTGCCGGGCGGGTCGTAGGTGAAGGCGAGCAGCACTCGGCGACCGTCGTCACCGCGGCTCACGCCGCGATGCAAGACACGGGCGCCCCGCATCACCAGGAGATCGCCGGCGCGCGCGGTGACGGTCCGGTAGGGGAAGACCGAGAACAACTGCGGAAAAGGATAGAGCGGGTAGAGCGCCAGGCGGAGCAGGCGGCTGAGCCACGGCGAGATGAAGTGGGTCTGGCCCTGGTTGCCGTTCTCGAGGGTCACCAGGGCGACGAAGTCGTGGCCGTCGAAGTGCCAGCGAAATCCGTGTTCGCGGCGAGCGTAAGCCTGCACGCGCATGGCGCGCTTCGAGCTGGCGAGCGGCTGCAGCGCGTGGCCGGCGAAATTCTCCGCCAGCGGCCGCACGCGCCGGTCGCCGAGCTCGGCGATGGCCGGCAACCGGTCGAGAATCTGATCGCCATCGATCACCCGATAGCGCGGCCCCAGGCCCGCCTTGCCGTGCACTTCGCTGAACAAATGGTCGTTTTGTTCGACCAGAGCGGCAAGTCCCTCCAGCTCGGTCTGGCTGAGAAATCCGGCGACGTGACGATAGCCCTCCATGTCGATTACCCTCCCGCGCCGCGCCCGACCAAGGCGTAGGCGCGCGCGTTGACGTCCTCGTAGAGCGTGGCGAATCCCGCTTGGCGCGCAGTCTCTTCTGAAAGTGTCCACGCCGTGCCCTTGGGCACGAGGAAGAAGTCGACTCCCCAACTCTGCAACTTGGCATGGAGCGCGCGCGGGTCGGCCAACAGGCCGGTGACCACGGCGTAGCGATGCGGGCCGTAGAAATCTCCCATGAAAGCGCCGCGCACATAGTCCCGTACCTGTTCGGCATGCAGGCCGTACACGGCGTCGCCCGGGCGCAGCTGCTGGTTGATCCGGGCGACCGCCGCGTAGAGCGGCACGCGACGGGCGAGAAACGCCTCGCGCGACGCATGGTCGGTGGGCAGCGGACCCTGAATCGCCAGCCGGTAGCCGGCGTAGAGCCATCCCGGCAGAAGCAGCAACACGAGCAGAGCCGCCGTCACCAGCGTGCCGCGGACCGCAAGCCTCTCGATACCGATGGCCATCGCGAGTCCGGAGACCGGCAGCACGATGACCAGGTAGCGCACGTCGGCGGGCAGCACAGGGAAGACGCCCACGAAGGCGACGACCAGCGCGAGCAACCAGCGCAGCTCGCGATGGCGCCAGGCCGCGGCGAGCATCCAGGGAAAACCGAGCAGATAGGCCGGCGATAGCGGCGGCAGACCGCCCACCCGCTCCCGGCGCGCGACCACATCCCAGGGCAGGGTTGCCAAGCGGCCGAGGTTCTCGGCGAACGCTCCGCTCTGGTCGCCGCCGCCGAAAGCGGTCGCCAGGCTGTGAAAGCGCAACGGTGTCCAGTCGTTCTCGCCGAACAAACCCGAGAGATACGGGAAGACCGGGTTTCCGGTCCATGCCAGGATGCGCCCGTACCACGGTGCCATGATCAGGGCTGCGGCCAGCGCGAAGAGGCCGGCCTGTCTCAGCCGCCTGCCACCGGAACCTTCGAGCGGCCTCGCCACGCAGGCGGCGAGACCGAGCGCCGCGACGAAGAAGAGGCCGAGATACTTGGTCGAAGCCGCGGCGCCGGCGAAGGCCGCCGCGACCGTCAGATAACGCTCTCCGCCGCCCCGCCGCCAGCGCCAGAAGGCGTGACACGAGGCGGTGACGAAGAGGGCCAGGAGCGGCTCGACGTAGCCGGTGCCGCTCAGGTACACCACCAACGGATTGCCAAGGAAGATCGCGGCAGCGATCCAGCCCACCACCGGGCGCGGTTCGGAGACTCGCCATTCCCGGCCCCAGACGATCAGCAACGCCGCGGTGAGCACGACGGCGAGCAGCTGCACGAGATGGGTCGCGGTGTCGGGAGCAAAGAGCAGGGTCCCCGCGGCGAGTACTTCGGCGAGCTGGGGAAACACCGGAAAGCGCAGCTCGGGAAGAAAAGGCAGCGCGCCGGTCTCGGCGAAGGCGCGCGCCATGGGCAAGTGATAGAGCGTTTCATCGAACGCGGTGGGAGGGTAGAGCGCGAGCACGAAAAGCGGTCCTCCCACGAGCAGCAACGCCACCCACCACCGGACACCGCGCCGGCTGCGGCCGCCGGCTTCTGCGCTGCGCGTCAGGATCTGGCGCCAGGTGCCCACCCCGGCCAAGTGAACGGCAGCGATCGCCGCCAGCATGCGGCAACGGCCGCAGCGCGTTCACCAGGCCGAGCGCAAAGCCGATCGCGGCCAAGACCACGAGCCCCAGGATGGCCGCGTACACGGCGCGCTCGCCGCGAACGAAACCGTGAGCCTCACCCGGCGCGCGCCAGATCAGACGGCCGGCGACGTAGGCGGTGGCAGCGAGCACGGCGAGCACCGCGCCGTGCGCGGCGAGGAAACGCGCCGCGTTCAAGCCCGTGCCGCGGAGGCCGCGGTCTGCGGGTTCGCCGGATGCTCGGCGACCATGGCCATCAGATAACCGAAGTGTCCCGGCCAGCGGAACCTGGTTTCCAGAGTTTCGAAGGGCCACAACGCGAGCGGAGAGAGACGGTAGAGCGGAATCCCACGGGTGTAGCAGAAGACGTCCACCAGACGCAGGAGCCCCGGAATCGAGAGGATCCCGGTTCGCTCGCCGACCACCAGGCCGGTGCGCTCGATCACCGATCGCAGCTCGCGGCTGCTGAAGGACTTCTCCGGCGAGTAGGCGTAGTGCCCGAAGAGATCGAGCAGCCAGACCAGCGCCGGGCGCAGGAACAGGTTCCACTTGTGCGGCACGCCGATGATCGCCTTGCCACCCGGCCGCAGGACGCGGCGCGACCTCGGCGATCGCCTGCTGGTACTCGTCGATGTGCTCGATCGTGCCCATGGTGTAGACGGCGTCGAACGACCCGGCGGGATAGGGCAGCTCGCGAATGTCCGCCCTCACCAGCCGGTCGGGTTGGCCGTTCAGCCGGGTGTTGCGCCGCGCCCGATGGGTGACGACGTTCGACAGATCGAGCCCATACGCTTCGGCGCCCTGCTCTTCCATCCAGTGCAGGATGCGCGTGTTGAAGGCCTCGTTCCAAAGATCCAGCTTGAGCACTCGCTTGCCACGCAGATCGCCGAGGCAGCGGCGGATGAGCGCGATCTCGCAGCGGCGGTAGTACTCCGTCGACGGCGCGCCGCGCAGGTCGCCGATATCGGCTGCGATCTGATCCCAGGCGCGGCTTTGCCGGGCGCGCGTCCCGTCGAGCGGCAGACCTTGCCCGGGCGCCGCCGGCCGAGGGAGGTTCGCGTCGAGAACTGTCATCGGTTCACTGGTCACGCTGCCCCTCCTGGATCCACGCCACGGTTTCCGCGATGCCCTGGGCGAGCGACCGCGGCCGGTGGTCGAGTAGCGCGCGTGCCTTGACGCCGCTGAAGGACCAGCCCTGGCGCAGCGTATCGACTGCACTTACGAAACCGCAGCGCGCATCGTACCCGAGGATGGCGTCGAGACCGCGAGCCGCGCCACGGGCCAGTCCCGGAGGCAGGCCGACCACCCGCGGCCGCGGACGTCCGGCGCAGTTCGCCACCAGGCGGCCGAGCCCGCGCTGGGTGGTCGGCTCGCCGGGCACCAGGATCTCCGCGCCCGGCACGCCGGGCCGCCGCGCCGCGGCGAGCAAGGCGTCGACCAGGTCGCCGACGTGGACCAGATCGCGCGGCGCCTCGCCGTCGCCGATCACCACGTCGAAGCGCCGCCGCAGCAACCGGCGGACGTGGGACGTCACCCGGTTCGGATGGTCCGCGTGGTCCGGGCCGTAGACGATAGTCGGGCACAGCGTCACCACCGGCAGGCCGGTCTTGGCCAGCTCGCGCAGTCCGAGCACCGCCCGCGCCTTGCTCGCCACGTATTCGTTCTGCGCGCCCTCGGCGATCACCGGCGCGGTCTCGTCGATCGCGTCGAGCGACGGGCCGTAGATGGGGGCGGTCGCCAGGTGCACCACTCGCCGCACGCCGGCCGTGGCCGCCTGCCGTGCCAGGCGCAGCGTCGCGTAATGGTTGATCTCGCCCATCTCGGCGACCGCGCTGCCCGGACGGTTGCGCACCGCGGCGAGATGAAACAACGTGTCGACGCCATCGAGCAGCCGCTTGCACAGCGGCGCGTCGCGCAGGTCACCGACCGCGACACGCAGATTTGGCCGCGCTCGATCCGCCAGGTCCTCGGCGCGGCGGCAGAGCGCCACGATCTCGACCTCCGTCGCTTCGAGAGCGGCGATCAGATGACGCCCGATGAAGCCCGCCGCACCGGTGATCAGCACCCGCTCCATGCTCAGGTGACGAGCTCGCCGCCGCCGAGCGCCGGCGACATGGGTCCGGCGAGATCGGCGCTAGTCTCCGGCCGGCGAATCAGGCGCACCGTGCCGTCGGTTCGCAGTAGCAGGACCGCCGGCGACAGGCCGGCGTAGCGGCTGGCCCGCGAGATGGAATAGGCGCCGGCATCGCAGAAGACGAGAGCATCGCCGGCCGAGATCCCGGGCAGCCGGCGGTGCAGGTCGAGGACATCGGTGGTGTTGAGAGTGCTGCCCGAGAGGTGCACGAAACGGCGACGTCCGCCGTCGTGGTCGTGGAGCGTCGCGATGCGGCGGCTGAAGAGCAGCGGCGACTCGCCGAGGAAGTTGCGGCTGGCGTCGAGGAAGAGCCAGCCGGCCTCTGCCGACACCACCTTCGAAATCAGGACCGCCGCGTTGCCGACGATCGAGCGGCCCGGCTCGGCGGCGAGCGCCGGCGCCGGAACGAGGCCGCAAGCGGCGGCGTTGAGGCGGTAACGCGCGGCGAGACGGCGGCCAAAGGCCTCCAGCCGCGTCACGGCGCCGCGGTCGTCGCCGGCCGCCGCCCGGTCTCGCCAGCGTCTCCAGAGATCGCGCGCTCCGACGCGCAGCAGGCTGGGCGAGGGAATGCCGCCGCCGATGTTGATCTCCGCGATCTCGGCGAGCCCTTCCGCACGGAGCTGTCGCGCGAGACTGCAAACCCGGCGCAGACTGCGGTCGAAGGCGCGCAGGCCGGACTGCTGGGTGCCGACGTAGGCGTTGAGCGCGCTCACCCGCAGCACATCGCCGCTGCCCCAGAGCGCCGCGACCTGGCGGGCCTCTTCGGTGGACAGTCCCAGACGGGCGTTGAGCGACGAGAGTGGAGAGAGCGAGCGGCGTTCGTCGCGCAAGCGCAGGGAGATCCGCACCCGCTTCCCCATCCGGCGCGCTCGCTCGGCGAAGAGCTCGGCGTCGGCGGGGCGGAAAACATGGAGCAGTTCCACCCCCAGGCCGAGCACGTCATCCACCTCTGCGCGCGGCGGAGCCGGTCGTTGATAGGCGATGCGTGCGGCGGGAAAGCCACAGCGCAGAGCGATCTCCACCTCGGCCAGGTGACTGGCGAGAAGCGATGAGCCCAACCGCGCGAGCGGCGCGAGCACACCTGCCTCGTTGTTGGTCTTGGCGCAGTAACGCAGCGTGACCTCGCCGCCGGCCGCGGCCAGGCCCGCGGCCAGCGCTTGATAGTTCTCCTTCAACCGGCGCTCGCTGATGAGGAAGAACGGCGTGGCGTGCGCTGCGACCAGCCGGTCGAGCGGCATGCCTTCCATCTCCAGGACACCGTCGCGATAGGCGAGGAGTGGCGGCGAAGGGGAAACCGGCGTGGTCAAGTCGCGGAAGCCTACACTGCGGCCGAACGCTGGCGCCGCTCGCCGAGGAGCTCGATCAGGCGATCGGCGTCGAGGTTGCCGCCGCTCACCACCAGCGCGACAGGCCTCCCGTCCTCGCGCAGCCGGCCGGCGCGAAGGGCAGCGGCGGCCAGGGCCCCGGCGCCCTCCGCGATCACCTGGTCGCCGGTTACCAGCGCGGCGATGGTGTCTCGCAAGACGTCTTCAGGCACGTCGACCACCTCGTCGATCAGGCCGCGATGGCGGTACGCGATCTCGCCAATGCCGCCGGCGACGCCGTCGGCGAGCGTCGGACCGGCGTCGAAGCGCAGCACGGGCTCGTTGCGCCGCAACGACTCGGTGAGGGACGGCGAGGCCTCCGATTGGACGGCGACGATGCGCACTCGCGGTGCTCTCGCCTTGACCACGGTGGCGATGGCGGAGATCAGCCCGCCGCCGCCGACCGGCACCACGATCTGACCGACGTCCGGCAGCTGCTCGAGGATCTCGATGCCCACCCCGCCCTGACCCGCCGCGGTGAGCGCGTCCTCGAAGGGATGGAGATAGCGGGCGCCGGTTTCCTCGGCGTAGACGAGCGAAGCGTCGTAGGCGTCGTCGTAGGTTGCCCCGACCAAGCGTAAGTGGACCGGGAACGTCCGCAGCTTCTCGACCTTGGCGCGCGGCGCGTTCTCGGGCACGAAGAGAGTGACCCGCGTGCCGTCACCGAGGGTCTGCGCCGCCCATGCAACGCCCAGCGCATGGTTGCCGGCGGACGCCGCCACGACGCCGCGCCGGCGCTCCGCTTCCGGCAGCGTTCCGAGATGATGGAGCGCGCCGCGCACCTTGAACGAGCCCGTCGGCTGCCAGCACTCGAGCTTCAGCCAGGCGTCGTGAGGACGCAGGGCGAAGGAGCGGCGCAAAGGCGTCCGGGGCAGGTAGTTGGCCACGAATCGCGCCGCCCGCGCCACCTCGTCGGCATTGAGCAGGGTCTCGGTCATCCTGCGCCAGCCGCCCCGCGCGGCCCGATGAGCAGCTCGAAGTAGGTGAGCGGCACGCCGCGATAGCTCACCCGGCCGACCTCGCGAAAGCCGGCCGCGGCGTAGAAGCCGCCAGCCCCTGCGGCGGCGTCATAGGCATCGAGACGAATCGCCTGCGCTGGCCAGCCACGAGCTGCCGCGGCTGCTTCCGCCAGCATCGCCCGGCCGACGCCGCGGCCCTGGACCGCCGGCGCGACTGCCATGTTGATCAGGTAGAGCGCGCGTTCGACCGGGGTGAAATACGCCGTGTCGATCGCCCAGGGTTTCTTGGTCTGCAGCGTCAGCGTGCCCACCGCTGCGCCGCCACGCCGGCGTGCCACCAACACGCGGTTCGAGCCCAGGTCGCGGGCGACGCCACGTTCGGCCACGCAAGACGACCAGTGACCGTGGCCGTGCAGCTCGGTCAGCCGCGCCGCCGCGGCGTTGCGCAGCTCGACGATCGCCGGCACGTCGTCGGGGCTGGCCCGTCCGATCGCCACTTTCACCGCCGCAGTTCGCGACGCTCGCATCGCGACAGTGTACATTTGGTGGCCACGACTCGACGATGGAGGACGACGTTGCCCGGCGACCCGGCGGCCAAGCAAAGATCGATCGCCGAGTGGGACGCGCTGCTCGCCCGCTACCCTCTGGGCTCGCCGCTCGAGCTGGCGCGGCAGCTCGGGGTGGTGGCGATCGCCAACCTTCTGGTCGTTCGCATGGTGGTGAAGGGAGATCTCCAGCCGTGGGAGCTGGTCTTTCTGGTCGGTCTCGAGGCCGTGATCCTCACCGTCATCGCCTGGCTGCAGACGAGAATGGTGCCGCGCTCCGCCCTCATGGACCAGCCCCGTCCGCTGAGGGAGCGGCTCGCCACCCTGCTCTTCGGGCTCTTCTGGCTCGGCTGCGTCTACGCCATCATCCTCGGCGCCTTCCTCCACCAGAGCGACGCGCTCCTCGCTGCCCTGCGCTCACCGTGGGCGACGCTCCAGAGCAGCGCGTTGCGGTGGCCGCTCGCCGTCACCGTCTTCGGAGCGCTGATCGACGCGGTCGCTGACTGGCGGCACTGGCGAGAGCGCGGAGGATGGTTCTTGAGCACGCCGGGCTTCAATGGAATGGCCCGCTGGCTCACGCTCCTGCTCGGTGGCATTCCCTTCTTCGTGCCGATGGCCGCCATCCTCTTCGCCATCGTCGGGCTGAGTCAGCGGCTCAAAGCGACGCGCCGCGTGAGCGGCCAGATCCTGGCCGTGCCCGCCCTCTGTTTCGCGGTCTTCGGCGTCATGGCCTGGATGCTGAGCGCCGGCGTGCTGGGCTGGGCGATCGGCTACTGCTCGGCGAAACTGGTCGCCGACAGCTTCATCCTGTTCCTGCCGCTGATCGCCAAACGAGCGCGCGCCGAGGAAGCCGCGGCTCCCCCGCCGAGCCCGGCGCCGGCGGAAAAGCGGCGCAAGGGCCGGCTGCCCTGAGCGCTCGCGGAACGGGTCTTGCACGACCCGTTGTCGAAAGGAGGGCCGTGATGCCCGAAAAAGAAACCGTCGAACGGGCCCGCCGCGACAAGCGAGAGGGAAAGTCGGCGAGCACCCAGGCCGGCGAGTTCGTGCATGAAGAAATCCATCACATTCGCGAGGGCGAGCATGGCGCGAAATCGGCCAAGCAGGCGATCGCCATCGGGCTCTCGAAAGCCCGCCGCGCAGGAGTGAAGCTCGCACCGCCCGGCCCGCGCGCCGCGAAGCGCACACGGCGCGCAGCGGCGCGTGATGCCGCCGCCGGCCGGCGTCGCGGCAAGAAACCGGTGTCGCGCAAACGCTCGCTCGCCGCCCATCGCGCGCTCGAGCACGAGGAGCGTGCCGCGGCGTCTCACACCGCGCTCTCGCGCCAGGCTAGGGCCGCCGCCAAGCGGCGCACGGCCGGTGAACGCTCAGCAGCGGCACGCAAGGCGGCGCGCACCAAGGGACCGGCGGCGCGCTCGGCCGCGGCGCGCAAGGCTGCCCGCACCCGCGCCCGCCGCGAAGGGGGCTGAAGCGGAGGCGCCGCTCAACGGCCGGCGAGCAGGTCGTCGCGCTCGCGCACGGTGGGCACGCGCCGGCGTGGCGCCGGGCAGAACGGATCGCGCCTGGCGACCGGCACCGGCGTGGCCGCCTGCCCCCAGATCGTGCCCAGGGCACGCTCGAAATTGCCGCCCAGGACGAGGCGCACGGCGGATTCGCTCCACCCCCGCCGCAGCAGTCCGTCCGCAATCTGGAAGACGCGCGCCACGGGATCGAGCCCCGCGATGTCGTAAAACGGGCTGAGGCGGCCGGTCGTGGGCTGCTTGGCCTCGACGTCGACGTCGCTACCCAGCCCGACATGCTCGACTCCCACCAGCTTGGCGACGTGGTCGAAGTGGTCGAGCACGTGCTCGATCGACGGCTGGCGGTCGTGGCTGACGAAGGCGCGCACAACCGTGATGCCGATCACCCCGCCGGTGACGGCCAGGGCGCGCAGCACCGCATCCGAGCGGCAGCGAGGCTGACCCGGGACCAGCGCCTTGCAGTTGCCGTGCGTCACCAGGACCGGCTGTCGCGAAGCGGCTATGGCGTCCAGCGCGGTGCGCTCGCCGCAGTGCGAAATATCGATCGCCATCCCGACCGTGTTCATCTCCGATACGACCCGGCTGCCGAAGCTCGTCAGGCCGCGATCCCGCGTCTCGTAGCAACCACTGCCGAGCGCGTTTTGGTCGTTGTAGGTGAGTTGGGAGATGCGCTGGCCCAACCGGTAGAAGGTGTCGATGTCGGCGGCGGTCTGGAAGTGGCTGGAGTTCTGGAAGCCGATGATCACGCCGAGCTTCCCGGCACGCTGGAGGGCCGCGATCGAAGCCACGGAATCGGCACGGCCGAGAAAACAAGCCTGCGAGGAAAGCAGGGTGTCCCAGCCGCTGAGCCAGGCGAGCGCTCCGGAACGCGGGTCCGAGCTCATGGTGTCGACGCCGGGATGGAAAATGTCGACCCCCGAGATCTCGAGGCGGCGGAAGTCTTGCTCCGCGAAGAGCTCGCTGCCGCTCTGCCAGCGAAAGAGGCGCGGCCAGTCGAGAGTCAACAGGCCGAGCATGTCGATCACCCGCGAGTCGAAGACGAGATCCGCGGCCCGGGAGCTGACCTGCGCCGGGTTGGCCGCCCGCAGGCGAAAACGGCCGAAGTTGAGCATCGGCGCGCCCAGCAGGGCCGCCGTGCCGACAGCGCCCAGGCGAAGGAAATTTCGTCGGTCCATGCCCCTCCGATGACCGCCGAGCGGCCCTTGGGACGGAATCAGCGTGCAATCGGACTGCCAGTACGCGCTTGGCACTGGCCTTGCTCGTTCCTTCGCCATGCGTCGATGGCTCGGTATGTCTTGCGTCGGCTTGCTGGTTTGGGCCTGTCCCGCCCACCGGCCGGTGGCGGTGTTGCCGCCCCCCGCGCCACCCGTTCCGGCCGCCGCGCCTACTGCCCTCGAGCCGGACTACAGCGCCATCCGCCACGCCGAGGAACAGATCGAGCAGGTCGACGTGACCGCTCTCATCGAGTCGCAAAGAGCCGCCACATACGCCGCCGAGGCCGCCGAGGCCGCCCAACCGTCGATGGTGGGCCGGCTTACCGCCCGGTTGGTCGACGAAGCGGACGCCGCGGCGGGGGCCATCGCCCTCGTGCTACGCGACGCGAATGGACGCGAGTGGCGCACCCGCAGCGGGGCCGACGGCTTGGCCCACTTTGCCGATCTGCCGCTCGGAGACTACCGGCTCGAGCTCCAGGAGGGCGGCATCGAGCCGATCGAGGTTCACGTCGACGGTCGCACCGAGATCGAGCTCCGGGTGCCGGGCCCGAGCCGGTCCCGGCCGCGTGCGGCGCGTCAGCCGGTCAACGCCTGAGACGCCGTCGGGCTCACTTCACCAGCCAGGTCGCAAGCCCGAGGAAAATCCCCATGCTGGCCACGTCCGTCGACGTGGTCAGGAAGATGCTCGACGCGGTTGCCGGATCGGCGCCCAGCCGCCGCAGCCCGAGCGGCACCAGCGCCCCCGAAACGCCGCTCGCGATGCAGGCTCCGATCATCGCCGCCACGACGATGCCGCCGAGCAGAATCGCATCCTGGTGCCCTTGGCGGTGAGCATAAACCCACATGCCGCCTCCCGCCACCAGTCCGACGAACAGCCCGTTGAGAAGCCCCAGCCAGGCCTCTTTCCAGACCAAGCGTTTCGCCTGGCCGCTGCCCAGCTCGCCGAGCGTCAGACCGCGCAGCGTCACCGCCAGGGCCTGGCAGCCGGTGTTGCCGGATTGGCCGGCGAGCACCGGCAAGAATGCGGCCAGCACGACGATGCGGTCGACCGTGTCCTGGAAGAACCCGACCACCGCCGCGGCGATGAACGCGGTCAGCAAGTTGAGCTGGAGCCAGGGATGGCGTGAGCGAAAACTCTGCCACCACGGCGTGCGCAGTCTCTCTTCCTTCTCGACGCCGACCATGCGGCCGGCCTGGGCGCTGATCTCGAATGCCTGGCGTTCGAAGAGCGCCTGGCCGCGCACCATGCCGATCAGCTTGCCCGCCGTGTCGCACACCGGATAGGCGGGAAAGTGGCGCACCACCACGGAGCGCATCGCGTCGACCAACGTCGTCTCCGGGCGCAGCGAGAACGGCTCGCTCAGCATGATCTCGGCGAGCGTCTGCTCACGGCTCGCGAACAGCAGATCGCGGAAGGTGAAAATGCCGACCAGCCGCCCGCCGGTGTCGGTGACGAAACCGTAGGTGATGAGCGCGCGCTGCACCAGGTCGCGCAGGGCCTCCACCGCGTCACCCACCCTGGTCTCGGGGCGAAAAACCGCCAGCGGGCGCTCCATCAAACGCCCGACGCTGTCCTCCGGGTAGTCGTGGTCCAACCGCCACTGCTCGCCCTTGCCCGCCGGCGCCGCGGCCATCAGCCGCTCGCGGCGCGCCGGCTCCAGGTGCCAGAGGATGTCGACCGCCGCCGCGGCGTTGAGCCGCAGGAGCGCGTCGGCAGCCACCTCGTCCGGCACGTCGCGCAGCCGTCGCGCTGCCTCCGCGGGAGACAGCCGCGAGAGCTCTTCGGCCAGTGGGGTGGATTTCTCGAAGCGATGGAGCAGCTCGGCAGTGTCGCTCATGCGCACACTCCTTTCATCACTCTGGCAGTTCAGTTGTTGGGCGCGCCCGCTTCTCCGATCGGCCGCCCGGGCGGCGCCGGCAAAGGCTGCGGAAGCGTCTTCCGGATCGCGGGATCGGACAAGAACTCCTCGAGGTCCCGGCGGGCGAGCGCCCGGTGCGCCGCTTCGGCATCCCTGCCGCCCGCAGCCGCGCCGAGCTCGCGGCGCAACGCTTCTAGCTCGGCGTAGACGGCCGCGCGCACTTCTGGCGAGGAGCCCTCGGCCGCCGCGAGCCGCAGCAGGCCGTCGAGCACCACTCTCTGGGCTACGCGCCGGAGATCGGCGTGGCGCTCGTTGGTCGGCCGCGGGGTGCTCCAGCTCGCGGCGATCAACCGCGTCAGCGTCTCGCGCAGGGTGAGCCCATTCTCCGGCGCCAGCGACAGCCGCGCAGCGCGCTCGGCGTCGAGGAGCGGATGGACGATCAGGCCGGCGAGGGATCGCGCCGCGGCGAGCGGGGAGAAGGTGGCTCCGGCCTCGGAGCGGAAGCGCTCGCGGGTCGGCCGCGTTCCCGCCGGCTCGGCGACCAGCGCGGCGACGATGGTGGGCGGAATGTCGAGATTCTCTGGCGCCAGCGCGGCGACCAGGAGATCGAGCGCCTGCCGCTGTTTCGCCGGTTCGACCCAGGCGGTCGGCTGCTGGCCATCGCCGGCCAGCGCATTGGTTTGGTACTGCCCGCCGACGTACTGCTGCGCCGCCTGGATGCCGAAGCGATGGTAGAGATAGGCGAGCGAGAAGCGCTCCTGGAGTGTGTGGACCGGCTCGCCCGGCTGCAGCTGCCCGACCCCGAAGCGCTCGAGAATGATTCGGCGCACGTCCTGCGTCGTGGCGAGCCAGCCGACCGGATCGGCTCCCCAGTCGTACTCCGCCCAGCGGGGATCGCTCTCCAATGGATAGACCTGGCCGCGCCCGTAACCCTCGGCGACGATGGCGTCGAGCCGGGTGCGGTCTTCGCCCGGCTCGTAGCCCCAGCGGATCATCAGATGATCGTAGGGCCCGATGTCGCGCGGATAGGCGTCGGATATATCGAGCTCCCCGCTGCGCACTTCGATGTGCGGCCCGAGGTAGTCGAGCACAGAGCCCCAGCCGAAGGTGGTGGCGGCCCAGTTGTGCATCAGGCCCAGGGTGTGCCCCACCTCGTGAGCCGAGAGATAGCGCAGCCGCCCCAACACCAGCTCGCGTTCCTGCAGCGGATCGCCGTTGGCCACCACCGGCGACGGGTCGGGGCCCTCGAGCGCCGTGCAGGCGCGCCGGCCGGCAGGCGGCACGAGGTTGCGCGCCATGCGCGCGGTGGTGCGCCGGCGATGCGAGTCGATGCGCGCCACCGCATGCAGGATCTCGCCGGTCCGCGGGTCGACCTGGAAATCGCCGATCGACCAGGCGCGCTCGGCGCGGTGAATCCACTCGATGCCCGAATAGCGCGCGTCGAGGAACGTGGCGCCGGCGGGCAGGTCGCGAATCTCGAGCGCATTGCGATAGCCGGCCGCCTCGAAGGCATGGTTCCACCACAGCGCCGCCTCGCGCACCGCCGTGCGCTCGGGCTCGGGCATGCCGCGGTCGAGATAGAAGACGATCGGCTCGACCGGCTCGGACAGCGCGGCGCCGACGTCGCGCTTGGCGAGACGCCAGCGCGAGGCAAGGTAGCGCTCGATCGGCTCGGTGTAGGGCGCGGCGTGATCGACGGTGCGCACCGGGATGAATCCGATGCGTGGGTCGAGCGTCCGCGGCACGTAGCCCGCGGCCGG
Organism: Thermoanaerobaculia bacterium; assembly: GCA_963821905.1. Lineage (GTDB taxonomy): Bacteria > Acidobacteriota > Thermoanaerobaculia > Multivoradales > JAGPDF01 > CAWGFP01. The sequence goes on from CAWGFP010000014.1 coordinate 151,279, forward strand.
CAGGGCCAGGAACGTGTGATGCACCGCCAGACTCATCGTCCGGCCGTCGGGCAGCACCTCGGCGATCGCGCGCGGCGGCTCGTCACTGGTGAAGGTGAGCGAAGCCTCGATCTCGGTATTGCGGGGAAAGGCTCCGCTGCGCTCGAGCACCAGCGCCGAGCGCTCGGCGTCCTGGCGCCATGATCCCTGCTCCGCGTCCTTCAAGGTCGCGGCGACGAAGGTGTCGCGGAGAGCGAACTCGGTGCCGTCGACCAGCAGGCGGCCGCGCTCCTCGGCCACGATCGGCAACGCCGCCAGCACCGAAGAGGGGAAGGACTCGTCGACCACGCGCCGCCGCTCGGTGTCCTCGACCCCGGCGCGATGCGTGGTTTGCAAGCGCCGCAGCAGAACCCGCGGGCCGACGCGCTCGAATCGGCACAGACCGAGCTCACCCAGTTGACCGCGGTCGAGGCTCGCCTCGAGGATCCCGGCGCCACCCGCCAGTCCGGCGCCGTACAGGAACTCGTCGCCGAGCCGCTCCACCTCGAAGAGCAGGCGGCCCTGGCGCGCGTCCCAGTAGAACGGCAGGAAACCCTCGCGGCGCTCGAGCCCCTGGGTACGGGAAGCGATCGAAGGGAGCGGCTTCTCCTCCTCAGCCGCGATGGCGCCGGCGGCGGCGAGCAAGCTGAGCAGCAGTGCGGCCGTTGCGACGCGCATGAGTCCTCCGCGGAGATGGAGTGGGGAGTTTAGCCGCGGGCGATGCGAGTGTCAGCCCGGGGTGTAGTCGGAGGAGGCGAACCGGCGCGTCGCGGCTTCGGTGACCAACGCGGTCATCGGCACGTCGTGCGGCTCGCGCGGCAGGCGTTCGACCACCTGGATCTCGTAGGCGAACCCGATGGCGGGAAAGCCGCGGCCGGCGAGGAAGCGGTCGAAGTAGCCGCGGCCATGGCCGAGCCGGATGCCGGTTTCATCGAAGCCGAGACCGAGCACCAACGCGGCGTCGAGAGTGCGGTCGACTTCCGCCGGGTCGAGCTCCGGGCATTCGCGCGGCGGCTGGCGCAAGCCGAAGCCCAGCGTCACCAGCTCGCAGGGATAGCGGTGCAGGTGCAACATTCCGTCGCGCGGTTCGGCGCGGGGCACGTAGAGCTCGCGCCCCGAGCGCTCGAGCTCCGCGATGACCGGTACCGTCGAGATCTCGGCGCCGAACGAGAGGCAGACCAGAACCCGGCGCGCCGCGGCAACCTCCCGCAGGGCGAGAAACCGCTCGCCGGCGGCGATCGCGGCGCGCGACGCCGCGGCGGGCTCGATCGCATCGAGACGGGAGGCGAGCGTCATTCTCAGGGCTCGCTTCTCGTCGGCCGGCGAGGCGGACACCGCGCGATTCACGCCGTGCCCTTCCGCGTCGGACCCATGAAACTCAAGCTACCACCCGAGACCAGCGCCAGACTAGCGCGGCGCGCGGCCGTTTCAAGGCTGCCGGTAATGGCTCGGCGCAACGAGCCCTTACGTCGGATCATGCAGCCGGCTAAGAATGCCGCCGTCGACAGCTACCGTTGTGCCGGTGATAAACGAGGCTTCTGAGGACGCGAGCCAGCGGACGACCCGCGCGACTTCCTCGGCGGTCGCAATACGCCCCAGCGGGTGATGAGCAGCTAGACGCTGCCGCTCCGGCTCACGGTCCGCGAAGCCGGCAGCTAGCATCGCCGTATCGATCGCCGCCGGAGCAACGCCGACCACCCGCACCCTCGGTGCCATCTCGAGCGCCAGGGCGCGAGTCAAGCCGGAAAGCCCGGCCTTGCTCACCGCGTAGGCCAGGAACCCGGGCTTGCTGACATGTGCATGCACGCTGCCGACGTTGACCACCACACCTCCTGTCGCGCTCAAGGCACCGGCCAACGCCTGCGCCAGCCACAATGGCGCTGTCAGGTTGACGGTCACCGTCTCGTGCCAATCGGCCGCCGTCACGGCACCGAGCTCGCCCAGCCGTTGCACGGCGGCATTGTTCACCAGCACGTCGAGTCGCGCGCCCACCCACGAGTGCACTTGCGCGGCGCCCGTTTCCCAGCTCGCCTGGTCGCGGGTTAGCGCAGCGAGATCGAGCTGCAGAAACTCGTACTGGGCCAGCGTTGGTGACGAATGCAGATCGAGGCCAAGCACTCGGTACCCTGCCTCGCGGAACTCCGCGCACAAGGCCCTGCCCAGCCCGCCCTCGCTGCCGGTGACCAGTACCGATTTCATGCGGACTTCAGCATCTCGGAGATCAGCTCGATCGCACACTCACTCGCCCGCCGCACCGCCTCCACCGTATTCGACCCGTTATGGCTGCCGAAGATACAGCGCTCATGGGCACGCACCGGCGAGGCGGCCGGCAGCGGCTCTTGCTCGAACACATCCAGTGCGGCGCCGTGGACGCGACCGTCGGCGAGTGCGGCAGCAAGCGCCACCTCGTCGATGAGCTGGCCGCGCGCCACGTTGACGACGCGCAGCCCCGGTTTGACCCGCATGAGCGATTCGCCGCCGATCAGGTGCCGCGTTTCGGCGCTGAGCGGGCAGCAGAGCACGAGGAAGTCGGCCTCGGCGAGCCGCTCGGGCCAGCGCGCATGCGCGACGGCCTCCATCTCAGCGAGCACTGCAAATTGGGGATCGTAGGCCACCACCCGCATGCCGATGGCGAGCAACCGCCGGGCGAGCGCGCGGCCGACTGTGCCATAGCCCACCACCGCCGCATGCTTGTCAGCCAGAGACACGCCCGCCGGCTTCGGCCAGCCCCCTCGTCGCACCTCGCGATCGATCCAGTAGCTGTCGCGCGCCAGGCCGATCAGATAGCCCAGGGCCAGGTCCGCTACCTCTTCACCAAACAATCCCGGCGTGTTGGCGATCGGCACGCCCAGCTCCACAGCCGCTGCAAAGTCAACGTTGTCGACGCCAACGCCCCACTTGACGACCGCCCGCAGTTTTCCCCGGCGCCCAGCCTCGAGAACGCGGAAGCTGACCGGGTCGTCACCGGCAATCCAAGCATCGCAATCGGGCACCAGTTTGACCAGCGCGTCCTCGGCCAGCGTCTGCTCGACCACCGGCGCTACCGGCTCGAGAGCCCGCTCCTGCAGCCGCGCACGCAGAGCATCGAGCTGCCCCAGCATCGGCGGACACGTGACGAGCACGCGTTTCACGAACGATGAGACTCCGCGACCGACGCCGCGGAGCGCAGCAGCGCCTCCGCGAGAACCCAGTCCGCCTCTTCATCGATGTCCACCGACTCCAGAGCCGGCGTCGGGAAGAGCAACGGGTGGCGGCCGATGCGGGCCGCGGTGGCCGCAAAACTTCCCGGCGTGAACAGGTAGAGCACTGAGTTCTCCATCAGTAGGGGGGGCAGGTCCTGGGTACGCAACAGCGCTCGCGGGTCGTGGTTCACGGCCTGTCCGTGCTGGTCGTAGAAGCGCGCCGCGAATCGCGTGACGGAGAACAGCGAGTCGGCCTCGCCGCGCGCCTGCGCCGCGGCGAAGGCGCTCAGCGCGGCGGAGGCCGTAGCCGCCGTCAACAGCGGATTGGTGGCATGCGTCATCAGGTAGGTCGTAGCCGGCACCGCCGCGACGTCATCAGCCAGGATGCGGTTCATGCTCACCAAGTCGCCGCGCAGCTCGGGGCGCCGCTCGCGTACCATGACGCGGGTGTCGGCAGGCAGGCCCTCGCCACGCAGCAAGGGCGCGGCGTCGGTGTTGATGACCACGCGCGCGACTTGGGGAACGCCGAGTAGCATGTCGAGCATCCAGCGAAACAGCGGCTTTCCCGCCAGCGGGCGGAAGTTCTTCCCCGGCACTCGCTCACTGTGCGCTTTCATCGGCAACAGCGCGATCAACGAAGGGAGATTGTCCACGTCAGCGGGGGTAGAAGTAGCGGCGTTTCTCTCGCTCGGCCAGGGCTCGATGAGCATGATTGCCGCTGTATGTGCCCCAGAACTGCATCCAGCGAAAGAGCAGCACCTGCCGCCACTCACCGAGTAGCTGACGGGCCGCCACGGCCCGTCGCAGGTCGAGCGCCACGCTGCCGGCAAAGCAGCGCAGCAGATCGCCGAGAGTGAAATGCCATTCTGGTCGGATGCGCTGCAAGGCGATCGCCTCGCGTTCGAAGCGGCGCCGGACCTGGCTCCAGCTCTCCGCGTGGTGATGGAATACGGTGGCTTCGGCAACGTAGCCGATGCGGCCGCCGGTGGCGAGCAGGCGCTTTCCGAGATCCATGTCCTCGAGTCCGAGGAGCTCCTCGTCGAAGCGCAGCGCTTCCCAGGTGGCGCGGCGCAGGGCCGCATTGGCATTGTTGCAGAAGAAGAACCCCTCCTGCGGCACGGCGCTGATGCCGGGATAGAATTTTGCGAATAGCTGCTGCTCGCTAAAATTGGTCTTCGGACCGCCCACCTGCCTGCCATAGGCGAGCTCCACGCGGCCATCGAGGATCGGCGCCATCAAGCGCTGCAGCCAGGAGCGCTCGCACGGTACGCAATGGCCACTCACGAATGCCAGCACATCGCCGCGCGCCGACGCGCAGCCTCGATTGAGCGATCGCCCGAAGGAGAACTCCGCGGGCGCGATGCCGAGCACGCGCGCTCCGTGGCAAAGGGCGATCTCGACCGTGCGATCAGTGGAGCCCGAATCGACGACCACAGTCTCGATCTCCCAGCGCTCGACGCCCGCTCCCGGCGGCTCCTGCGCGGCGAGCGCGGCGAGCAGCTCCGGCAAATAGCGCTGCTCATTGAAAGTGCGGACGACGATACTGGCCACCAGCCGGCTCATGTCGGCTAGACCACCGTTGGCTCGAGCAGCAAGCGAAAGGGTGGCGACAACAAGCGGTACAGCAGCAGCAGCTCGTCGCGGAACACTGAGTTGGGAGCGAAGAGATCCCAATGGATCGGCACCAGTGCCTCGACACCCAGCTCTGCAGCGAACGTGAAGGCTTCGCGCACCGTCATGTTGCCGAGTATGCCGCGCCGGTCGCGATAGAAATTACGCTCGTTCACGGGGAGGAACGCCACTGCCAGCGGCCCGAGAGCCGTCACCGCCGCGAGCAGCGCCGCGTCCACCGACGTGTCGCCCGCGTGATAAATGCGGCGACCCTCGATCTCCAGGACGAATCCGACAGCGCGCAGGTGTCCCTCGGTGTCGCGGGTCACGGTCGGATGCGCAGCTGGCACTGGATGGACGCGGGTTCCTGCGCCGAGGTCGTACCAGCGCTCCGCCGCCGGCGCGCAACGCGCCCCGGAGATGCCGAACGACACGAGAACGCCGACCACCTCGGACGGACAGAGGAAGCGTGCGTCGGGCGATACGGCCGCCAGCGGCACCAGCGTCGCGGGATCGCAGTGGTCCTCGTGCCCGTGGGTGATCAGCACCCAGGTCGCGTCGGCGATTTGCTCGGGCAGCAGCGGCGGCGGTCGGAGCCGGTGCAGCTCGGGTCCGTGGAGCTCTGCTACCCGGTCGCTCAGGTAGGGATCGATGTAGAGCACGGCGCCAGGGGACTCGAAGCGGAAGCCAGACTGCCCTAACGGCTTTACGGGTATCGGGCGCCGACGCGTCTCCACCAGCCGCAGCGTACTCCGGCGCCGGCGCCGAGCACAAGGCGCTAGCGCCAATGCTAGGCTGGCTTAGGGCTTTGGCGCTCCAATCGCTACTCCCAGAAGATCGACCTGCTCAGCCATGGATCTGCGAAGCTTCGAAGTCCCTGCCGACATCGCAGAAATCCTCGCGCACCAGATTGGCTCCGACAAAGTTTCCTGGTATCAGCCGTTCGTATTTACGAACGACGTGATCGCTGGCGCCGCTGCCGTCTGGAACGCCAACGGCGACAAGTATCTTTGCACGCGCTCGGATCCAGAAGCGACGCGCAAGGATTTCCTTCGCGAGGCGTTGATCCTCGGCGATTGGTATTCGCATCTGACCGACGTCATGCTTGCGGCGTTTCCGGATAGCCGCACGTTTCTCGACTTTGGGTGCAACCTGGGTCATTTCGGCATCGACCTCGTACAGCGCGGCAAGGCGTACGTCGGGATCGACGCGCCCCGGAATGAGCCTGGCGTACGCCTACTGCAGAACATCACCGGCATCGATTTCGAGTTCGTCGGCTCGCGATACGACGAGGAGCGGCACCGCCTTGACAATTTCGACGAGGAGCGGACCTTCGACGTCGGCATTCTGTCGGTCGTGCTCATGCATCTAACCGACCCGCACTATGCCATGCCCTATTTCGCATCGAAGTTCCGGCGCGGATTCTTCTTCTCCTCAGCCGCTATCCCAGGCGCAGGACTGGCTTTCAGGGTCCGCATCACGCGGTACAACCGAGACTACCGACTGCCGCATACATTTGAACTGATCCCGACTGTGCCGCTGGCAGAGATCCTCATGCGACACTGCGGCTTCCCACATATCTACAGGATCCCGTACAGGGACGGGCCGGACCCCAAGCACTCACAGAGAGTGGCGTGCTGGATCGCGGCGCGTGAGGCGATTCCCCATGAGGCGGCCACGCGATTCAAGCTGTCGGAAGTTGCGGACCGCAGCGACGACTTCACCGAACCCTTACCTGCGGGCTGGTCGAGCGACACGCTTCGAAACCAATGACACCCGGACCGTCCGCGCCCGAGCGTCTGCGCCTCTGCGCTACAATGGCCCATGAAACACCCTCTGGGCTGATGGCCGCGCGCTATCGAGATTGCATTTGCTAGATCAAATCAAGTTCTACATGCGCATTCCGCTGCCGGACGGGTCTTTCACCGACGGCAAGATCGACTATACCGGCGTCCCGAAGCAGCTCGGAATCCACAAGCTCGATCTCACCGGGCAACGGATTCTCGACATCGCGGCCAATGACGGGTTCTGGACGTTCTGGGCGGAACAGCAAGGGGCCACCGATCTGCTCGCGATCGATGTCGACTCCATGGCGAATTATGACTGGGGCCGGGAGGGACCGCCCCCATCAGTTTTGAATGTGACCAACAGGCCGTCGCAATGGTCGGCCGCCGGCGGCGGATTCCGGGCGCTGCACACCCATCTGAAGAGCGTGTCTCAACGGCGTACCATGTCCGTGTACGATCTCGACCCGCGAGACGTCGGTGAGTTCGACGTCGTCTTCAACTTCGGGTTGCTCTACCACCTTCGACATCCTCTTCTTTCACTCGACCGCACGCGGTCGGTTTGTCGCGGCGTCATGATCCTCGAAACGCATCTGGTGAACGGCTTCGACGATCTGCCTGTCAGCCTGTTCTACAGACGCGACGAGTTTCGGGGCCCGACCGCTTGGACCGGCCCAACGCAATCAGTGGTGGTCAATTGGCTCCTCTCGGCCGGATACAAGCACATCTTTAGCAACCGCACCGACACGTCCACGCCGCAGGCACGACGCATTTTCGTGGCTTGCGTCACCGATGATTGGGCACAGCGGTTCGCGAAGAATCGCCGTCTTTTGGCATTCGACAGGGAATACCAGGATCACACATTTGGCAAGACACGAAAGCTGTTGGGCGCGTCATAGGCCGTAGACGATGACGATGAACGGGCGTGAACGACCTTGCGGGTAACGAGCGCGGCGGACGCCCTTCGATCCCGCACCCCGAAGACCTATTGGTCGCGAGCGAGCAGCCGCCTCGAGCCCGAGGTCTGGCCCGAGGTCACCGCCAAGTTTCGGACTCCCGAGAAGGCCAGGGTTTTCACGATCGGCAGCTGCTTCGCCCGCAACATCGAGGACAGCCTTACAGCCCTTGGCTACGACCTGCCGACCGCCCGTTTTTCCGTGCCGCGAGAGGAATACCCCAAGGCATCGCGGCCGAATTCCATTCTGAATAAATACACTCCCCCTGCCATCTGGCAGGAAATCGCCTGGTCGCTTTCTGCAGATTCGGCGGCAACGCCGCAGCTTCGCGACCTCACGGGTAGCATGGTCATCGACATGGAGCTGGCCGGGTTCGTGCCCATCGATGGTGCCAGGGCGCGCCAACGCCGACGCGAAATCTACGATCTCTGCCAGGGGCTCAGGACCTGCGACCTCGTGGTCATCACGCTCGGCCTCATCGAGGCTTGGTATTGCAAGAGCACGGGACGCTACATCCAGGAAGCTCCCGCCACCCATGAACTCATGAAACAGATCGACGACTTCGAGTTCCACTGCCTCGACTTCGCGGAGAGCTATGACTACATCCGTCGCGCCATCGATCTGGTCAAACATCACAACGCGGGTGCGCGCTTTCTAATTACGACCTCGCCCATCCCCATGGCCACGACTTTCAGCGGCGACGACGTCATCACCGCGAACATGTACTCCAAATCGGTATTGCGAGCGGTCGCCGGGCAAATTGCGCAAGAGGATGAGGCGGTCGCTTATTTCCCGAGTTACGAGAGCGTCATTCTCACGAAGGACTGGTCCGTCTTTCAGCCGGACAAACTCCACGTCACGAAGGCGTTCGTCGGCAAGATCGTCGAGCGCCTCAGCGGCATCTACTTCCACCCGGCAGACGAGACTTTCGCGGCTCTGGCGCGCGCGCAGCAGGCGTTTCGTGAAGGACGGCAGGACGACGCCTTCGCTCTCGCCTGTTCGATCGACGCGGAAGCTGTCGCCGCGCCCGAGCACAAAATGATCCTCCTCGACATCTTTGGCTCCAAGCTCGACTACGCCAGGGCACTGAGGCTAGTCGGCACCGATCATTCGACCAGCAGCGACGTCGCCTATCTCGTCATGATCGCGCACTACGCCTTTCGTGCCCAGGCTCTGCCCATCCTGGACGCGGCGACTCGACGCGTCGTCTCGTTGGATGGCCACGGGCCTCGCGGCCTTTTCCTGCGTGGTCTCTACCTTCAAACCACCGGCCAGTTCGCCGAAGCTTGCTCCTTCTTCGAGCGCTCCCTCGCCAACAAGGCGGACTATGAGCCTGCCCGCAGAGGACTGGAAAAGTGTCGGGAGGTTCTCGCAGCCTTGGCCGCGCGCCCAACCTCTCGCTTGGCCTGAGCGATGATCGGAGTGTAAACATTGGCCGATTTGGTTCTTGACGCGGCTCAGGCTTGGCACACGCTCGCGCGGAACCCGAGCGGGCGTTGGCCGTCCCGCGACAAGCGCCGCAACAGGCTCGAGCCGATCGCAACGCCCGATTTCTCAATACCCTTCAACATCCATCAAGGCGATGAAATCTTCGCCATCGGCTCCTGCTTTGCCAGGAACATAGAGCGCGCTCTGGTGGATATGGCGTTTCGCGTCCCGGTCTGCGACTTCACGGTTCCGCCCGCGGAGATCGACGAGACCGGACGGACCGAGCCGCTCCAGATCCTGAACAAGTACACGCCCTTTGCGATGGAGCAGGAGGTTAGATTCGCGACGAGTTCATCGCCAGGCTTTTCGGCAGAGAACTGCCTTGTGGCCTTCGATGACAAGCACTTCGATATGCAGCTGGCTCTTGGCCCGCCGGTCGACCGCGAGCGCGCGCTCCAGCGCCGGGCTCAGGTGCGGGACCTCTTCGGCGGCATATACCGCGCGCGGCTCATCGTCTTGACGCTGGGGCTGACAGAAACATGGATCGACGGGGAGACGGGCTTGCACCTGAACAGGCCGCCAATTCTTCCCTTGGTAACGAGGCACCCGGGCCGCTTCCGGTTCGAAGTGGCGGACATCGACGAAGTAAGAAGATCGGTGCGATCGTTGATTGATCTGCTCAAGGGAGCGATGACGAAGGAGGCCAAGATCATCGTAACGGTGTCGCCTGTGCCCTTGAATTCGACATTCAGCGGGCGGGACGTCGTCGTCGCGAACATGTACTCCAAGTCCGTGTTGCGCGCGGCGGCGGAAGAAGCGTGCATCCGGAGCGACGACGTATTCTATTACCCGAGCTACGAGAGCGTGATCCTGTCGGACAGCAGGCGCGCCTTTTATGATGACCTGCGTCACGTGCGTGACGAATTGGTCAGGTACAACACCGGCAGACTCGTGGCGATGCTGGTCGGTGGACGACTCGACGCGGCGAGTGAGGCTTCTCTCGTCGACACGATGATCCAGGCCGGCCGGCACGAGACGGCCATCGAGCGCATTGGCAGCGCTCTGAAGCGGCATGCGAAGGACGTTCGGTTGCGTATTCAGCTCTTCGAGTGCCAGCGGGCGATGGGCAAGACGGACGAGGCCGTGCAGGCAATCGATGAGTTGCTCGCGGAGAGCCCTCTCGATCGCGGTTTGTTGATGAGAAAAGGACGGCTGCTGTTCGATTTGGAGCGGTGGCGCGAGGCGGGAGACGTCTTCGGGCGGGCAGCGGATCTCGGCGAGCGCGAGGCAACCTACTGGGTCGGACGCAGCCTTTACGCGGTTGGCAAACGGGACGAGGCGCGAGCGGCCTTCGTGGCCGTTGAGCCCAAGGTGGCCAACCACGTCGACGCGATCTTCTATCTAGGACTGTCGTTCGCGGTGGACGGGCGTTTCGCGGAGGCCGCTCTGGCATTCGAGAGAGTGCTGAAGATGCGGCCGTCGCACGCCGGAGCAAGAGCACGACTGGCGGAAGCGCTCTTGGAAACCAGCGGTGGGCAGGCCGCTTACGAGCACGCGGCGGCGGCCAGATCCATCAGTCCAGACTCATGGTATAGCCAGTACGTTTTCGGACGCGTCTGCAAGAATCTAGGCGATCTCACGAACGCAAACGAGGCGTTCGGGAAATCGCTTGCGCTCAAGCCTCCTGGAAGGATCGCGCACAACATAGAGCGCGAGATGGCCTGACCAATCGTCAGCCGCTGGCTTTTGCGATCAGAGCGGCGTGCGCTTCGTAGCACGAAGCGAGATCCTTCGCGAACTCCGGAGAGAGGCTCTCCTGCGGCTCGCCGTGCGCCGTCGCATCGAAACCATCCTTGGCGAAGAACGTGGTCTCGTTGGCGTCGCGCCGGCGAGCGAGAGTGGTCAGCTCCGTGGCGGCCGCCGCCACCAATTGGTGCATCCTTTGGTCCGAGTCCGGCCAAATCCAGTCGAAGGCTCGCACCAGCGAGCTTGTCGCGTCGACGGTCTGCTCGCTGTAGTCGGCGACGAGGCCCGGAAGCAGGACTCGGAGCTCCGCCAAGCAACGCAGCGTTCTGGCGAAGAACCCGGGGACCTCGGCCTCCCCGACCTCTGCGTACCAGCTCGGATCCCTCCGCTTGTAGCTGATCATCGACCGAATGGCGTCCTTCGGGTCGCGGACCCGATAGAGCACCCGGATCTCTCTACCCGTGGTTCGAGCGAAGTTCTTCACTCGATCGCTGAAGGCCCCGGCGTCCCAGTCGAAGAACTCCGGGTGGAGTTTCTCGATGGCGTGTTCCTGAAGCATCGACTTGGCGACCGCCGCCGCGATCTCGACGGGAAGCTCATAGGACGGTACGAGCTCCCCTCGCCCCGGCTGAATCTCGAACTCCATCGTGGCGTCGGGCCCCCCGCTCAGACCGGCTGGGTATCGATTCATGCCATCCAATCCCAGTCCGAGCCAGATTTCCGCCGTGGGTAGGAAGATGATCCGGGGGTGACAGCGGAGAGCGTCCAAGAGCCAGGTGCTGCCCGTTCGGTTTGCGGAGACGATGATCAGACAGCACCTGGGTTGCAGCAGTCGAGCGTTCCGGCGCGCGGCCATCAGAATATGCTGCGATCGTTCAGCCCGGATGCGGCGGAGGGTCTCCTCCCGGAGAGACCCGAGCTTCGCTTCGAGACCTTGGCGCGAGCTCTGGATCGCTCGGGATGCGCGCTCGTTCCGCCGCGACTCAGCCGCGAGGCGCTCGGCCCACCGCCGCGACTCAGCCGCGAGGCGCTCGGCCCATCGCGCTTCTCCGAGCTTGGCGGCCTGCCGCATTTCGTTGCGCACGGTTCGGCGTGTCCCGCGGTCCATCTCCTCGGCATCCTTCTTCGCTCGGACCGACAGATAGGGTATGAGCGCCACCGCGCCGGCAAGCGCGAGAACACGGGCCACCTGCCAGCCCGGCAAGCCGGCGAACGCCCAACCGATCGCCGCCAGCCAAGCGAGATAGACGGCGCCCGACGGCGTCGCGTACCAGGCCCCGAGGCGTCGCCCCCAGTCCTTCGCGCGTCGTAGCAGGTCCCTACCGACAGGAGGTTCGACCGCCGGAGGTAGCGCAGCCTGGCGAATGGTCGGTCGCGAGATCGCCCGGGCATCGGGTGCGCGGCCACAACAGTACTCGTAGAACTCCACGGTGGCCGCCGCCGTACGGTCCCACGAAAACTGGGCCGCCCGACTGCCTGCGCGGCGGCTGAGGTCCGCGATCAGGGTCGGGCTTCCGATGGCAACCCGGATGCCGTTCACCACGCTCGCCAGGTTGGTGGGGTCGACGTAGATTCCCGCATCTCCGACCACTTCTGGCAACGAGCTCGTCGATGAGACGACGGGTGGACAGCCTGCCGCCATGGACTCCAATGGCGGCAGCCCGAAGCCCTCGTACAACGGAATGTGGACCGAGAAGGCGGCACCGGAATAGAGCGCTGCCATCTCGCCGTCGTCCAGGTCGGTCACAATGCGCACCCTGTCGCCCGACAGCCCGGCCCTCTCGATCTCGCGCTCCAGAACCCCTGCTTCCGCAGATCTAGAGACCAGGACCGCATGGTAATCCCCGAACGCAGCGGCCTGATCCAGTTCCGCCAGCGCTCGTACCAGCATCGAGATGTTCTTCCGGGGGTCGACCTGACAGAGAGCGGCAAAGTAGCTGCGTGGTCGTATTCCGGCCACTCGCAGCCGATTTGCCATGCGCTGGAAATCGGGTGCGAAGTAGGTCGGCTCGGCGGCCAGCGGAATCACCACGACCCGCTCGGCCTCGATCGAGAGGAGCGAAAGCAAATCCTGTCGCGTCGCCTCCGAGTCGCAGATGACGAAGTCACGGAGCACGTCGATGCTGTCGAGGGTGCGCTCGATGGCAGGCACGTGTCCGGGGAGGGGATACAGCTCGGGGTACTTGATGTGGAGGCAGTCGTGGATCGTCACGATGCGGACGGCATCGCCGGTGAGCTGTACCGGCGGCAGCGGCCCGCACGGCGTGTGATAGATCCGCGGGTCACCGTTCCCGGTGCCGGAGACCCGGAACAGCGGCTCGCTGCCCGAGGCGTACCGCGGCGTAACTCCGGTGTCGGCCCGGATTCGGTGCGCTACGTCATTGGCGCCGCTGCGGCGGCTCCGTGTGACGACGGCGTCGAGCTCGAGATCGGGACGGCTGGCGAGCCGTCGCAGCATCTCCCGCGCGTAGCGTGAGATGCCGGAGTGACGGATGTGCTCCTCGGCGAGTCGGTTGGCATCGAAGACCACGAGTCGACGCGGCGGTCGGGGCCGGGTGACCCCGAGCTCTTGGGGCACGTGCGTGGCGGGAAATGCATAGGAAGCCTTCCGACTGCCGGCGGCCAGCAACTCCAGATTCGCGATCGCGTCAAGCGGCGGGGTGGACAGGGTTCGACCGTGTCGGGCCTCCGCCTCTTCGACCAGGGCGGTGACGAGAGACTCGGGCCCGCGATCGGTGAAACGCTCTCGATCGCTGCACTCGTAGAAGTAGTGCCGCGCCAGCCAACCACAAAAGCGGACGAAGCTCTGTCGCCGAACCGGAGTCAGCCCTTCCCGCAGCGCGGCTTGCAGTGTGGCGAGAATCCCTCGCTCATCGACGCAGTGGTAAGTGGCGCCGGAAACGGCCGCGGGATTCAGGGCCAGCGTCACGACCGGCTTCGCCAGGGCCAACCCCACGAAAGCGACCTTTGTATTGAAGGTCAGAACGACATCCGCGGCAAGCAGCAGATCGCCGAGATCCTGGTCGCAGTAGAGCACTCCAGGCGGTATCGCCTCGGGCCGGAAATGGCGGCACGACGGGTGGCTCTTGACCACCAAGGTGCCCCCGATCGCGTGCACGTGTCGATGAAGCTGTTCGATCGCTTCTCTCGGCGACCCGTACATCGGGTAGTCCACGGCGCGTTGAGGATGATCGGGCTGTGCCCAACCCGTCCACAGAACGTTGTCCATCGGCAAGAAGAACAACGGTCGGGTCGTGTCTCTGAGCACGCCGGCCGGCGAAGTCCGGTTCGCCTCTTGTCGCCGGAACCCATAGGGGTTTCCGGCCATCGCTTTGATCACGCGTTCCCCGGCCTCGATCTCCGCACGGCCGATCTCGTGCTGAGCGCTCTCGTAGGCGGTCCGGATGCCGGACTCGCCGAAGATTCCGTCGGCTTCCAACCAGATGCCATCGAACGGCGACCTCTCGACTAGGAGCGTCCGGCAGCCGTGGTGCTTTCCCGCCCAACGCGGGAACGCCACACCGTGGTCGATCTTGTTGGTCGTCATCACGACCGCCGGACGAACGGACCTCACCGCGGTGTCGATGTAGTGCGCCAACCGGAGCAGTCCCGGTCGAACCCTCGGTTCGGGAGCCCCGAGCTCCCAGCGACGACGCTCCCAATCCTCCAGGAGCGTCAACCGCGCGTGGTCGAGCCAGGCCACGTCATCCTGCAGGCCGGCGGACTCGAGCTTGCGCATCCGCTCGGCGAGCTCCCAGAGGCGAGCCGGAATCACCACCGTCTGACCGTCCGGTGTCGGAGGAGTACGACGGGCGGACATCTCGAGCAGCAGCCAGCCTCGCCGCCTGGCGGCGGCCGCCACTTCGCACCAGAACGCGTGCTCGCTGTCGGTCGCGTGGGCGGGGTTCGCAACCAACAAGACTTTGCTATGTCCCCGCTCGACCATGGCGCCTTTCAGCTCCTGCTCCTCGCGTTCAACGCCTGCTGCGAACCCAAGCCAGATAGGCTTCCAGGACTGCGGCGCTTTCGCCGTGCATTCTCAGTTTCCCTTGCTCGATCCAGAGAACGCGATCACACAGCGTGCGAATCTCCTCGGCGTTGTGCGAAGCGAGCACAACGGTGGTGTCCGATCGGATCCTTTCGCGCATCACGGCCTTGGACTTCTCCACGAAGACCGCGTCTCCCACCCCGAGTGTTTCGTCGATCAGGAGAATGTCCGGGTTTACGTGAAAGGCCGTCGAGAAGCCGAGGCGGGCGCGCATTCCGGACGAGTACGTGTGGATGGGCTCGTCGATGAAATGCTCGAGCTCCGCGAACGCGATGATCTGGTCCATGAGACCCTCTGCATCCGATCTCCCGAGCCCCAACATCAAGGCACTCAAAATGACGTTCTGCCGCCCGGAAAGATACGGCACGAATCCGACCTGGAGCGAGAGGAGAGTCGCCTGGAAGCCATAGCTGACGTACCTGCCGCGGTCGGGGCGGATGATGCCCGCCAGCAGGCGGAGCAGGGTGGTCTTGCCCGCACCGTTGCTGCCCACGATGCCCAACGTCTCACCCAGGAAGAGCCGTACGGACAAGTCTTCAATTGCCCAGTATCTGCTCCCCGAATGCAGCAGGCTGCCGCGACGCCGATACGCGACTCCTACGCTTTCGAGCTCGAGCGCGGTACACCGCTGCCCATCGGCGCGATTCTTGGCGGCGGCACTCACGGCTCGAGCTTGGGGTAGACGAAATCCAAGCGACGGAGAAGGCGACAAGCGAGCCAGCAAGCCACGAGGCTCGCTGTCCCCCAGCAGAGCAGCGGGTAGAAGCTCGGCCAGACGCCGGCGAGCAGCACGTCGCGATAGGCGTCGAGAACGACCGCCATCGGGTTGAACCGGAGGTACGCCTGAAACCGTTCTGGCAGGGCCTCAATGGGATAGAACACCCCGGACACAAAGAGCCAAAGGCGTAGAAAGCTCTCGAGGAGCAAGCGGACGTCTGGAAGGAAAGGGGTCACCGCCGCCAACAACAAAGTGAGCGCCGTGATGAGGGCAGCCTCGACCGCCACGACGACCGGGAGCGCCAGCGCACTGAAAGGCAGACCACCCTGCCACAGCGCGATGCCCACTAGCAGCAGCAGGAAAACCACGGCAAACTTGACGGTGTCGCTTAAGATCGAGGAGATCGGAAACACCACCTTCGGAACGTAGACTTGTTGCATTAGGGAACGCGCGGACATGATCGCGCTAGCACCATGGCTCGTCGTGGCCTGAAGCCAGCGCCAAGGAACGAGGCCGACGAAAAGAAAGAGCACAAAGTCGGACGTCCCGCGATGCAGAAACACCTCGAACACGATGTAGTAGACGGCCATGCTGATCACCGGTTCTACGACCCACCAAAGAAAGCCGGCGTAAGTCCGAGACGTCTCCGCCCGCAGCTCGGCGTACGTCTTGTAGAAAACCAGGGACAGGTAGCGTCGCTTCGCTACGTTTCTGGGTCGCCGCGCCGAGCGCGGCGTGGTGCGATCGCGCGGCGCAGTAAGCGAGGTCATCGTGGGGTCAGGGTGGCTTGACGGCGCAGTTCTAGGATAGCATCAAGCTCAGTCCCACTCGGGAATGGTCGGACTGATGCCCTCCCTCTGGAATCTCGTTCGCACGTCCGCGCTGCGGAAGGTCTACGCGACCTTCCCGGAACCGGTGAAGGTCGCCTACCGGCGCCTCGTTCATCTGCCGGGCGACCTCACTTGGCGGTTTCACTCGGTGGGCCGTGCCCGGACGCTTGCCCGCCTCGCCCCGCTCAAAAACAGGTTCCGCGGCCACCGCGCGGTCCTGATCGGAAATGGCCCGAGTCTGCGGTGCACGGACCTCTCGGCGTTGGCCGGAGAGTTTCTCATCGGCACCAACCGCATCTACCTCCTGGCGTCGGAGACGGGTCTGTCGGTTGATCTCTACGTGTGCGTAAACCATCTGGTGCTACGACAGTTTCACTCCGAGATCCGGGAGTATCCAGTGCCATTGAAGCTCGTCGACTGGCGGCATGGCTATCGCTACCTGGCTGGCGATCCGAGGGCCGTGTTCATTCCGGAGCGGCCGGAGTGGAAGTTCCATCCTTGCCTTTCAACGGGTTGGAACCACGGTTTCACGGTGACCTTCGCGGCGATGCAGGCCGCCTACTTCCTCGGCTTCAGCGAGGTCTACCTGGTGGGCGTCGATCATCGCTTCAAGGAAACGGGGATCGCGATGCGCGAGACTTCCAGCACGACTTGGGACAGCAATCACTTCTCACCCGATTATTTTGGCCCCGGCGTGCAATGGCAGTTGCCCAACCTGCCAGGCTCTGAGTCCTCGTACCGTGCGGCCCGGCGCGCGTTCGAGCAGGAGGGGCGCCGGATCATCGACGCCACCGTGGATGGCACTCTCGACGTCTTCCCCAAGGGGTCTCTCGCTGCCCTGGCGAGCAGCTCCTATCCACCCGCCTCCTGGAGAACCGACTCAATGGTTCCTCTCCGCACTCCGTCTGGCGGCCAGAGGATCAACGGGATACGACCCCAGATCGGCGCGGGGTAGCGCGCCGCGCGCGACCGTTTCAACGCTGCCAGTACTGTCGCGGCGCCTCCTGCGACGGTCGGCCACACCCGCTTCATCGTCGCCGCCTCGTAGACCTCGCCGTTCTTGACCACCCAGTGGATCTTCTCCGTCTCGTGGATGTCGAGCGTCGGATCGGCGTCGAGGACGACGAGGTCGGCGA
This sequence comes from Thermoanaerobaculia bacterium, assembly GCA_963821905.1. Classification (GTDB taxonomy): domain Bacteria; phylum Acidobacteriota; class Thermoanaerobaculia; order Multivoradales; family JAGPDF01; genus CAWGFP01. The sequence continues at coordinate 168,736 of CAWGFP010000014.1, forward strand.
GCTTGCCGGTCTCGACGGTCCCGAGGTCGGGCAACAGGCCGAGCTTCTCGGCCGCGCGCTCGGTCGCGGCACGCAGCGCCTCGTGCGGCGTCAGCCGCGGTCGGCCGTCACGTCCGTTCTCGCCCGCCATCGCCCAGAGCTCCCAATGCGGACCAAGCCCCTGGACCTGGCCGTGGGCGCCGAGCGAAACGTTGCCGCCCTCGTGGAACACCCGCGCCACACCCTCGGCGACGATCGGGAACTGGTATTGGGAGGGTTCGACCCACGGATGCCGCAGCCCCCAGTTGTCGAGAATGAAGTGCGGCGTGAAGAGGTTCAGCTTCGCATCGGCATGGGCGTTGCGGGTCTGCCAAAAGTAGAGCTCGCCCCACGGACCGCCGTAGGAAACCAGGAGCGTGGGCGTGTAGGTGGTTTTCGTCGCGGCGAGGAACTTCACGCTGTCGTCGCCGAGCTCGTCGGGCAGCGAATGCTCGAACGAGGTGAAGCCGTCCATCGCCATGGTCAAGTCGTTGAACAGCTCGCCGCCGCCCTCGGCGGTGAGCAGCATGTGCTCCTGGCGAGAGGCCTCGGCAAACCAGCGGCGCTGGGCCCGGCGCGGCTGCTGGTAGACCTTGATCATGCGCGCGCCCCAGGCCTGCATGCGCTTGACCTGCCGGCGGGCGTCCTCGAGGTCGTCGACCGCGGCGTAGATGTCGGTCTGCTGGCCGCCGTAGAGGACCATGCCCGATGAGTAGACCCGCGGCCCCACCATGCGGCCGGCCTCGACCATCTCGGCTTGGGCGAAGACGTCGACGGTCGGCGCCGACGGATCGTAGGTCGTGGTCACGCCATAGGCCAGATTGGCGAGGTACTCCCACTTGGTCTCGGGATAGTTCTCGAGGGCCGAATAGTGGAGATGGGCATGGGTGTCGATGAGCCCCGGGATCACCGTCTTGCCCGAGGCATCGAAGGAAGCCGCATCCGCGGGCACGGGCACGCTGCCGGCCGGGCCCACCGCGGAGATGCGCTCGCCGGTCACCACGACGTCGGCCGTGGCGAGGATCTCGTCACCGCGCATGGTCACAACTCGAGCGTTGCGCAGGACGAAGGATCCGGTTGGCTTGGCGCGCGGTGCGGTCAGGGTAATGGTCAGCGTGTCCGCTTTGGGGAGCTTGAGATCGGGTTCCTCCTCCTCCGCGGCCTTGTCGTCCTTCTTCTTGGACTTGTCCTTGGCATCGTCGCCTTCTGCCTTGGCTTTCTCGGCCGCCTTGCGCTTCTCCTCGGCGACGAAGGCGAGGCCGCGCTCGACCGGCAACCGGTAGAGCGTGTTCCCGAGGCTCCAGGTCAGGCTCTTGCCGCCGTCCGCCCAATGGAGGTCGACGCCCGCCGGGTCCGAGAGACGCATCACCGGCAGGGGTCCTCCGGTGAGCGGAAGCTCGACTGTCTCGGCGGTCTTCAGCGGCGGCCAAGCGGCGAGGTAGACCTCGTCTCGCGAGGTGAAGGCCACCCAGGCGAGGTCGGGCGAGGGGACGACCTCCGAGGCCGTGGGCAGGCGCACGTGCACCTTGCGGTCGCTGCCGTCGGGCCGGATCGAGACCACGTCGGTCTTGGTTTCCTCCCCGGGCTTCTTGCCCGGCACCGGCTCAGCGTAGATCAGCCGCTCGCCGTCGGCGTCCTGCACGAACGCCACATGGGGATGGAAGATCTGGCCCGGTGCCGAGTCCGACGGAAGCGACGAAAGTCGACTCGCCACCGGCGGCAGGCAACAGATGGAGATCGAACGAAGCCTCTTCCTCGGGCTGGCGGCCGCGCAGCTCGAGGCCGGAGCCGCGCAGCACGGCGATCTGCTGGCCGTCCACGCGACCAGACCGGATTGGCGTAGTGGCCCGGCCGCCGCGGTCAGGCGAGTCGGCTCACCGCCGGCCGACCGGGACTTTCCAGACGTTGCCGAGCTCGGCGTCGCTCCAGGAGACGTAAGACCACCCAGGCGCCGTCCGAGGAGATCGACGGCGCGTACTCTCGCGCCGGCAAGTCGGCGGCGATCCGGGGTCAGGCGGACCGCGCGCGCCACTCGGCTTGCCGGCGGCGAGCGGGCTGGCGCCAGATGCCGGCCGAGGGCTTGGAAGACGACGGCGTCGCCGGAAGGCGTTGTCGCCATGTTCTGCAGCACCTTCACCTTGACGTCGCCCTCTTCGACGCCGTCTTGCCACGCCACCCGGGGAGCCGCCCACTGCTCGACCTCGGCGCGTGAACGGAATTTCGGTCCGGGTTCCGGTCTCGACGTCGACTCGCGCCAGGCGGCCGAGATCGGAGAAGACGATCGACCTTGCCGTCGGGGGTAAAGGAATAGCCGGGGTACAGATCGGAGGTGGCGAAGCCCTCCATCTCGTCGCGCCCGAGATCGCGCGCCAGAATCCGCTCGGCGCCGGTGCCGAGATCACGCAGCACGAGGCAGGTGGAGCCGTCGCGCCGGGTCAAGAAGGCGAGCAGCTTGCCGTCCGGCGAGATCGCCGGCCGCGCCGCGCCGCCCACGCCGCCGGTGATCTGCGCCACCTGGCCGGTCTTGCGGTCGTGGCGCGCGATGTGCCAAAGGCCATCCTGGAGGTTCGGGATGTAGTTGAACGGGCGCTGGCGGCGCGCGAAGTAGATGAAGCGGCCATCCGCCGACGCCACCGGGCCGGAGGCGTTGTGAGTGTCGTCCTTGGTGGTCAGCTGGACGCCCCCGCCGCCGTGCCGGCTGAAGACGTAGAGCTCGACCGGCGGAATGCCGGCGAGCTTGCCGTCCTCGCGGCGCGCCACCAGGTATTCGCCGTCCGGCGTCCAGTCGGCCGTCCGGGTGTAGAGGTCCTTTTCCTCGGTGAGCGCGCGCGGCTTCTTGCCGTCGGCGTCGGCCAGCCACACGTTATCGGTACCGCCGCGGTCGCTGGTGAAAGCCAGCGTCTTGCCGTCGGGCGAATAGCGCGGCTGCGAATCCCAGGCCGGGCCCGAGGTGATGCGCGTCGCGATGCCGCCCGCGATCGGCAGCGTGTAAAGGTCGCCCAGCAGGTCGAAGACCAGCGTCGCCCCATCCGGCGACACGTCCACCGAAGTCCACGTGCCTTGCTCGGCCGTGAACGCGATGCGCCTCGCGCCTGGTTGCGGCGCGTTGATGTCGGCCGCCGGGTCCTTGGGCTTCGCTTTGGCGGCCTCCTTGGCAACCAGGGCGGCGGGAACGAGGCTGAGCGCGGCAAGGGCCAGGATGCGGACAACGGCGAAGGCGCATGCGAATCTCCCGGGATACGGCGAGTTAAGGGTTCGATTTCAGTCTACGTCGCGGCGGCCCAAAGGTTGAACGGTTTGAAACGCTGCGAATCCGTGTCGGCCCCGGCACGCGTACACTAGGAGCACGGCTGCCAGCCGTGTCATCCCCAAGGAGATCGATCATGAGCGCCCTTTTTCGCGGCGAAAGCCTTCAGATTTCCCCGGCGGAGTTTCCGCAGCCCGAGCTCGACCTTTCGGCCGCGCCCGGCGAAACCGAGCAGGTCGCGGTTTTCGCCGGCGGTTGCTTCTGGTGCGTCGAGGCGGTTTTTCAGCGCCTGGCGGGCGTGAGCTCGGTCACCTCCGGTTACGCCGGCGGCAGTGCCGCCACCGCGGACTACAAGTCGGTCTGCGGCGGCGACACCGGTCACGCCGAGGCGATCGAAGTGCGTTACGACCCGCGGCGCATCACCTATGGCCAGCTGCTGCGCATCTACTTCGCCGTCTCCCACGACCCGACGCAAGTGAACCGCCAGGGCGGCGACGTCGGCACCCAGTACCGCTCGGCGATCTTCTACGCCAGCGAGGAGCAGCGCAGCGTCGCCGAGGCCTACATCGAGCAGCTCGAGCGGGCCGGCGTCTTCGACCAGCCGATCGCCACCACGCTCGAGCCGCTCGAGGAGTTCTTCGAGGCCGAGGCCTACCACCAGAACTACGCCGCGCTGCATCCCGACCAGCCCTACATCGCAGGGGCCGCGGCGCCGAAGGTGGCGAAGCTGTGCCGCTACTTCCCGGGGCTGCTCAGCGGTCTCGAGCAGCGCCGGGAAGAGTCGTAGGAAGGTACGACGCTCAGAAGCAGCTGTTGAGGCCCGGACTGGTGAACGAGTCGCTGTAGGCGGCCACGCAGGTCACCGTGCCGCCGTCTTCGAGCACTGCTCCACCCGCGAGCTGACCGGCGCCGAAACGGACGGTGCAGCCGGTGTTGGCCTGGATGGAGTGGTTGTCGCCCTGCACCCGGGAGTTATGCAGTTGAACGAGATCCTCCTCGCAGAGCAGGCCGAAATCGTTCGAGCCGGTGGTGCCGTCGCCGAACAGGCGGCTGTTCTCGATCACGGCGTCGCCGGAGATCGCGCGCATGGCCGCGAGCGTCGGCGGCCCGTTGGTCGACTCCGCGTCGATGGTCGCGTCGCGAAGCAGAAGCGGCAGGAACGTCGCATGCGTGCTGCTGAGCTGCAATCCGACTACCAGTGCATCCCCACCGCTGGCCCGGATCTCCGCGTCGCGGATCTCGGCCACGGCGTCCAGGTCCATGCGAATGCCGTAGACCGTGTTGCTGGCGCTGGCGGTAACCACGAGATCGTGGAAGTTGTTGAACACGCCGCCATTGATATAGATGCCGGTGGTCGTGGCACCGTTGGCTATGACGATCGTGCGTTCGAGGTTGCAAATGAAATCGCAGTAGAGACCTATGGAAACCCCGGTGCCGGCGCTGACGCGCACTTTCACCTCGCGCAGGGTCATCGGGGCTTCGATGCCCCGCACCGAAGCACCACTGAGAATGTTTTGCACTCCCAGTCGGCGCAACTCGGTCCACATCTCGCCCACGATCGCAGCGCCGGACCGCGTGGTCACGATCTTGGTCCAGTCCATGCCGGCGCCCTCGAGGATCAAGCCCTGCGGTAGCTGCAACTGGCCACCGTCGAGATCGTATGTGCCGGCCTCGAGAAGCAGGCGATAGATGTTGTTCTCGCCGCTGTCGCTGATCCCCGCAAGAACCGCCTTGAGGCGCGTACCGCTCGCCACTTCGTTGCCGGGCACGATCGGCACAACGATGGTGCGGTTCCACATGGCGCGCGAGAGGTCCCAGGTGGCCGTGCCCCGCAGGGTTTTCTGCAGAATCATGGCCATCTGGCCGCGGGTCACCGGCGCCTCGGGACAGAACTTGCCGCCCCCGCAACCGCTGGAGATCTGGTCGGCGGCGAGTTGATTGATCCAGGCGCAGTAGGGATGGTCGGTGGCGACGTCGCTGAACGGCGCCACGCTGCACGTCGCGGGCGTGTAGGTATAGTCGCCGGTGACCGCTGCGGCCGCCGTCGCCGCTCCGGCGCCGCACAGGGCGAGAACGCTGGTTGCGATAAGACTCGAGAGTCGACGCATCGGTGCCTCCTGCCCTGAGTAACGCCATCGACGCCGGCTCGGGGTCAGTCCCGCCGGCGGCAGGAATTCCCGCTCGGCGGGGCGGGTTGTAGCGAACGCTCAGAGGAGTCCCCATGCGACCCGTCCACGGCCTGCATCACGTCACCGCGATCTCCGGCCCGGCACAGGAGAACCTCGACTTCTACACCGGCATCCTCGGTATGCGGCTGGTGAAGAAGAGCGTCAACCAGGACGACCCCGGCACCTATCACCTCTTCTACGCCGACGACAGCGGCCATCCGGGAACCGACCTGACGTTTTTCCCCTGGGCCCACATGGCGCCGCCGCGCATCGGGCACGGTCTTGCGGTCGAGGTGGCGCTGCAGGTGCCGGAGGGAACGCTCCCCTATTGGAGTGAGCGCTTGACCAAGTACGGGGTCACGCAGGAAGCGCCGGAGACGCGCTTCGGCGAGCGCGCTCTACCGCTCGTCGATCCGCACGGCATGCGGGTGGCGCTGGTCGAGAGCCCGCCGGCGCCCGGGCGGGAGTTCTCACCGTCGAGCGGCAGCCCGGTCGAGCCCGAGCGCCAGATCCGCGGACTCCACGCGGCGCGACTGTGGGAGGCGAATCTCGACGCCACGACCCAGTTTCTCGCCGGCGTCATGGGGTTCACGCTGCAAGCCGAAGAGAACGGCTGGCAGCGTTACGCGGTCGACGGCGGCGGCTCGGGGCGCGTCCTCGACGTGCGCGCGCAGCCCGACGCGCGGCGCGGGTCGTGGGGGGTGGGCGCCATCCACCATCTCGCCTGGCGGGTCGAGGACGACGAGCATCAGGCCGAGGTGCGCGCCGCGGTCGAAGAGGCGCACCGCCATCCCACACCGGTGATCGACCGCTTCTGGTTCCGCTCGGTCTACTTCAAGGAGCCGGGCGGCGTGCTCTTCGAGCTCGCTACCGACGGACCCGGCTTCGCGGTGGACGAGGCAGCCCGAGCACCTCGGCGAGGCGCTGGTCCTGCCGCCCTGGCTCGAGCCCCATCGCGGAGAGATCGAGGCGGTGCTGCCGCAGCTTTCCGCGCCGCAGCTCTGAGCGCGATCAGCCGAGCGTCGCGGCCTTGCGGTGCGGGCGGGTAAAGATGGCGCCGAAAACCGCCAGGGCCGCGAACGCCAGTAGCGCGGTGAGCGGAAAAAGCCCGACCACCACGAGCAGCAGAAGGCTCTCGGCGAGCGGCAGGAGTCCGCACCAGAAAAGCGCCGAGCGGCCAACCGAGGTCGGACGCACGCAAGCGGTGATTAGCAGTCCGACGAGAGCGAGGAGTTGGAGCGTGAACGCCACCCACACCGCGCGCAGGCCGGCGGCCCAGGGGGCGTCGAGGCCCGACGCGGCGAGACGACGCGACATTTCCCCGAAACCCCCGGCGTGCAGCACGGCCGCGAGGGCCAGGCAGCCGCAGGCGCCGTAGAGCAGGACCCGCCAGATTCGCAGCACGGCGGCATCTTACTCCCGCCGCCGGGAGTCGGCGGTGACTCCCATGTGACCTCGGCTAGCCTTGAGGCACCGTCTCGGTACACCGCTTCACTGGCCACGTGCGGTGCCCTGCTGGCCAATCCGAGCGGTGCCAGGTGTAGGCATCGGGCGAGAGGAGAATGAGGTCCCATTCCACCAGCGTCCCGGAGTTCGTCCGCTCCACTTCGTCGCGCATGGCCACGCGCAGCTGCAACGTCTCCTCCGCGAGCACCTTGTAGGTGCCCTGACCGGGCGGGTCGCTGTAACGCAGCACCATCTCAGCGCCATCGGCGGAGAACTCGATCGTGTGCGGCCTGCCCGCACACATGCCACCCTCGGCTTCGTAGCCCCAGGCACCGGCGAGCGTCTGGCGGAGGGAGGGTTCCTGCTCGGGCGCTGCGGCGGTGAGAGCGGCGGCCGCTATCGCGAAGGCCAACGACCTCATCGCCGGTTATGCGTACCTCACCCAGCGCACCAGCTCCTTCATCGTCGGCTTCTTGCCGTACATCAGGATGCCGATGCGGTAGATCTTCGCCGCAGACCCAGACCATGAAGAGCACGAAACCGATCGTCAGCCGACGTAGCCGAGGGCGATCTGCCAGACCGGCGGCGTCTTGACCGCGATCCGCAGCAGCATCAGGAGCGGCGTGAACGAGCGGGATCAGCGAGGCGACCGTCGCCAGCGTCGAGTCGGGATCGTTGATCACCGGGAACATCGAGAATCGCCGGCATGATGAAGAAGAACGACCATGCTGGAGGCCGCCTGCTGCGCTTCCTTGATGTCGTTGAAGGCCGCGCCGATCGCGGCGTAGAGCGTGGCGTAGATGAAGAAGCCGAGGATGAAGAAGCCGAGGAAGTTGGCGACGCCATGGTGAGCGTCGGGACTGCGGCAGCCTGGCGAGCATCGGCAGGGCAGCGATCGACGCCCGGCGGGCTGACGACGCCGCCGTGCCGAGCCAGATGGCGAGCTGCGTCAGCGCCACCAGCGCAGATGCCGAGCAGCTTGCCCATCATGCAGCTCGAAGGGCGTGACGGTCGAGATGATCACCTCGACGATGCGCGAGCTCTTCTCCTCGAGCACGCCGTTCATCACCTGCTGGCCGTAGATGATCATCGAGATGTAGAGCATGAAGAACAGGATGTAGGCGAAGAGGAAGCCCGCCAGACCCGCCCTCGGCGCGGCTGCCCTCGCGGTGACCCGGGTGGTTTCGAGATCCACGTCCTGGACAGCGCGGTGATCTCGCGGGATCGTAGCCGGCATCCGACAGCCGGCTCTCGCGCACCACCTCGGAGAGCGCGTCCTCGAGAGCGCTCCTGGGTGACGAAGTTCGAGACGCTCTCGGCCGTGGTACTCGGCAACCGGCTCTTCCTTGGCCAGGCCGGCGGCGGAAATCCACACCCAGGCGTCGATCTCCTTGGCGAGCACCCGGCGGTCGAGCTCCTTGCGCTGCGCCGCCTCGTCGCCGGTCCGCGGCGTCAACTCGACCTGGATGTTGGAAGCCTCGGCGAGCGCCTCGGCTTCGGGCGACGGCGTGCCGCTCGACGAGATCTTGCCTCAGGCGGTCCACCAGCGCGCGCGCCGAGCCTGCCGGTCTCGTCGACCACCGCGACCGTCTGAGCGGGCCGCGCAGCTTGAGATCAGGAGCGACGGCACGACGGTGACCACCAGGCATGAACAGCGGCAGGATCAGCGTGCCGATCCAGAACCCCTTGGTCTTCACCCGCGAGAGTACTCGCGGCGCGCCACGACCAGCAGCTTGTCAGTTCGCATGGCCGGCCTCCGCCTGCTCGCCGCGCTGTATCAAGCTGCGCATCGCGCACCGCCTTGATGAAGATCTCCTCGAGCTCCGGCTCTTCGGAGCGGAACTCGTGGACGTCGAGGAACTCGACCATCTGCCGCAGCACCGCGGCGCCCTCGGCGTCCGGCCGCGAGCAGCAGCTTGGCGCCGCCGTCCTGGACGAGCACCTGCTCGACACCCGGCAACGTCGACGAGGCGCTCGAGGTCGCCCGTGGCCACCAGGCGATAGGCGTTGCCGCCCAATCCGCGCTTGATGGCCCGCAGCTCGCCGCGAGAGCACGACCCGCCCGTGCGAGATGAGGCAGATGTGGTCGCACAGCTTCTCGGCCTGCTCCATGCACATGGGTGGAGAGCAGGAGCGTCTTGCCCTGGCGCTTGAACTCGGCGAAGGAGTCCTTGAACAGCGTCTGGTTGATCGGATCGAGGCCGGAGAACGGCTCGTCGAGGATCAGGATCTCGGGCTCGTGGAGCAGCGTGCCGACGAGCTGGACCTTCTGCTGCATGCCCTTCGACAGCTCCTCGACCTTCTTCTTGCCCCAGGCGCCGAGCTCGAGCCGCTCGAGCCAAGCCTGTCGCGCGGCGCCCGGCGTCGCGCGCGCTTCAGGCCGTGCAGCTCGCCGAGGAAGACGAGCTGCTCGATCACCGTCATCTTGCGGTAGAGGCCGCGCTCCTCGGGCAGGTAGCCGATGCGGCGCAGGTCCTCGGGCCGCCGGGGACGGCCGAAGAAGCGGACCTCGCCGGAGTCGGGCGCGACGATGTCCATGATCATGCGGATCGTCGTGGTCTTGCCGGCGCCGTTGGGACCGAGCAGGCCGTAGATCACCCCCGGTGTGATCGCGAGCGAAACGCCTTTCACGGCCTCGACGTCACCGTAGGTCTTCTTGATGTCGGAAAGCTCCAAACTCGGGTCCATGGGGATCTCGATACGGAGTCGGTTGTGGAAGGTTTGGAGCGATCCTAGCAGGCCGCGAGTCGTGTACCATCCAAGCGGATGAGAGAAGCCGCTTGGCAATAAGCTGGGTCAGCGATCGATCACGGGTCAGTCTCGCTTCGAAGAAATTGGGGCAAAGGATGATCCATGCTCCCCACGCCTCAGCGCAAAATGTTGAAACCAAAGACGGGCCCATGTTCGACTCCTTTGGCACCGATCTCGCTTCCCCCAGGGACCGATCAGCCCAGTCTGTATGGGGCTTCCGTGGCGGCGGGGGATCGGGCGATCCCCCGCCCTTTTTTTCACCTCGAACCCGAGGAGGCAACATCATGAAAACCCCATCCCTCGCACTGATCGCTGTTCTTGCCGCGAGCACCACGCTCCCCGCCGCCGACGCTCCGCAGCCCTCCCCGAACGTGCACTTCCTCGGCGCCCATGGCCAGATCCAGCGGGGCGTGCGCTGCGCGACACCCAACGCCTCGACCGAGCTGCGCGGCCTCTACCAAGAAATCCTCGCCGGCGGCCCGCGCTCGATCTTTGGCGCCGCCCGACCGTCCCAGGACGTTCTCATCCCGATCGTTTGGCACGTCATCCACGACGGCGTCGAGGGCAACATTCCCGACAGCATGATCGAGGACCAGATCGACGTGCTCAACGCCGCCTTCCAGTCGAGCGGCTTCGAGTTCACCCTGGTAAGCGTCGACCGCACGCAGAACAGGCAGTGGTTCTCCGGCTGCTACGCCCAGGAGCGCAAGATCAAGGCGGCCCTGGCAGTGGACGTGGCCGGCACGCTCAACATCTACAGCTGCGCGCCACGCGGCGGCATCCTCGGCTTCGCCTATCTGCCCTGCAGTCTGCCGGCCGGCGACACTCGCGACGGAGTGGTGCTGCTCTATTCATCGCTGCCCGGTGGTGGCGCCTCACCCTACGATCTCGGCGACACCGCGACTCACGAGGTCGGGCACTACCTCGGTCTCGAGCACACCTTCCAGGGTGGCTGCAACGAGCCCGGTGACGAGGTCGCCGACACGCCCTTCGAGCAGAGCGCCGCCTTCGGCTGCCCGACGGGCCGCGACACCTGCTCCCAGCCCGGCCTCGATCCGATCGAGAACTTCATGGACTACACCGACGACGCCTGTATGGACACTTTCTCCGCCGGTCAGTCATCGCGCATGCGGGCGCTGACCGCCGAGTGCCGACCCGCGCTCTGAGCCACCCTGCTAGTCGCAATTTTTCCGGGGGAGCCCTCAGGGCTTCCCCGTTTTCTTCTCTGAGCTAGTCTCGGCCCACGATGTCCTCCCCTCCCGCCGCGGTTCTCTACTCCGACGAGCGGCTCCTGGTACTCGACAAGCCCGCGGGCGTCAGCCTGCAAACGCCGCGCTCGCAGCCCGGCATCGCGGTCGCGCGCCTGCTCGCGGCCCTGCCGGAAAGCGAGCGCGCCGCCTATGGCTGGGGCACCCTCCTTCTCGTCCACCGCCTCGACGTCGGCACGTCCGGTGTCGTGATGCTGGCGCGCGACGAAGACACGCACCGCGACCTCGTCAACGCGCTCGCCGAGCGCCGGGTCGAGAAGACCTACCTAGCGTGGGTGTGGGGACATCCACGGCCGCGTCAGGGCCGTTACGATTCGCCGCTGGGCCCCGACAAGAGCGACCGCCGGCGTATGCGGGTGGATCCCGCGGGCCGGCCCTCGGCGACGCGCTACCGCGTGCTGGCCGCGCCCCGCCACGTCGCCCTCGTCGAGCTGCAGCCGGAGACCGGGCGCACGCACCAGATTCGCGTTCACCTGGCGGCCGCCGGGCATCCGGTGGTGGGCGACGATCTCTACGGCGGCCCGCGCCACCGGGGCCTCCACGCTCCAGCCCTGCGCGCCGCGCTGGCGCCTGATCACACGCTCCTACACGCCTGGCGGCTGGCGCTACCGGCGCCGCCACTCGGCTCCCCACTCGTCCTGACGGTGCCGGTCGACGGGGCGTTTCGGGCGGCGGCGCGTGCCTGCGGCGTGGTCCTCGAGGACGTCTTGTCCGCCTAAAAAATGAATCGCACGTTCGCCCCGAGCGTGATGGTGTCGCTCGAGGCCTGGTCGAGCTCGCTCCAGTCGTCGAAGCGGTAGTTGGCATTCATGTCGAGGCGCAGGTGCGGCAGGAGCGGCAGGTTGAAGCCCGCCTTGGCGGCAAAGAACGGGTCCGAGAAGCTGTCGGTGAAGTTGTCGGCGTAGTTGGAGCCCACACCGAGGCCGGCGTAGAGGCCCTTGCCGACGATGACGTAGGCCTGAGGCGACCAGACCTCCGAGGTGGCCCCGGCGAAACCGGCGTCGAAGTACTCGAGATCGAACTCGAAGCCGAGGATGCCGCCGGGGTAGTACTGGTAGGAGCCGATATAGGCGAGGCCGTCCTCGTCGACGTCGAGCTCGTCGGCGAAGTCCTCGACCGACTTCCAGTAGTGGACGCCGAAGCCCAGGCGATGCTCACCGGCCGCGACCGGCGCCGTGGCCAGACTGGCGAGCAGGATGATCGAGACGGCTACCAGCAGCAGAGAACGGAAACTCGGCATGACGCTCCTTCGCGAAGAGTTTTGGCCGGCGCGCCGCGCGCGCCCTTGGCGGATTATAGGATTCGCCTTCGACATCCCGGAGGCCACTCATGAGCTGGGTCGACAGTCTCGCCAATCCCGACGCCTGGATCGCGCTCGTCACCCTGACGGTGCTCGAGATCGTGCTCGGCATCGACAACATCATCTTCATCTCGATCCTCACCGGCCGAGCTGCCCCAGGGCAGCCAGGCCAAGGCGCGGCGGATCGGCTTGATGCTGGCGATGGTGCATGCGGGTCGCGCTCCTGCTCTCGATCGCCTGGATCGTCCGGCTCACCAACCCGCTCTTCTCGCTGGGCTCGGCATCCGGTCTCGGGACGCGACCTCATCCTGCTCGTCGGCGGCCTCTTCCTGCTCTACAAGGCGACGCACGAGATCCACAACAAGCTCGAGGGCGAGGAGGGCGAGGGCGACGCCAAGGTCAAAGCCTCGTTCGGGGCGGTCTCGGCCCAGATCGCGGTGCTCGACATCGTCTTCTCGCTCGACTCGGTGATCACCGCCGTCGGCATGGCCGAGCAGCTCTGGGTGATGATCACCGCGGTCATCCTGGCGGTCGGCGTCATGCTGTTCGCCGCCGGACCGGTGTCGCGACTTCGTCACGCGGCATCCGACGGTGAAGATGCTGGCGCTCGCCTTCCTGATCCTGATCGGCATGTCGCTGATCGCCGAGGGCCTCGGGCACCACATCCCCAAGGGCTACGTCTACTTCGCGATGGGCTTCTCGGTCTTCGTCGAGATGCTCAACCTGCGCATGTCGGCGAAGCGTAAAACGGCTCCGGTGCACTTGCACCACAAGTACACCGAGGAGCATCGTTGAAATCGCGCACGGAATATTTGTCGATGAACGTGCCGGCGCGGCGCGGCTTCGTCAACATCACGCCCGAAGTCGAGCGCGTGGTCGCCGAGAGCGGCGTCGCACGAGGGCCTGGTGCTGGTCAACGCCATGCACATCACCGCCAGCGTGTTCATCAACGACGACGAATCGGGGCTGCACGACGACTACGAGCGCTGGCTCGAGGAGCTGGCGCCGTACGACCCCGACCTCGCGCTACCGACCACAACCGCACCGGCGAGGACAACGCCGACGCCCACCTCAAGCGCCAGATCATGGGCCGCGAGGTCGTCGTCGCGATCACGGAGCGGCAAGCTCGACTTCGGCCCGTGGGAGCAGATCTTCTACGGCGAGTTCGACGGCCGGCGCAAGAAGCGCGTGCTGGTGAAGGTGATCGGCGAGTAGGGCGGGCTACTAGAGCCCGCGGATCTGAACCGCGAGCAGCAGCAGCGCGTAGCCCACGATCCAGGCCCAATCGGCCAGCCCGCCGCCGAGCCGGATCATTCCGAAATGCGCGGCAGCGGCGACGATGTACAACAGCAGACAGATGATCCAGGTGACTTGGCGCGGCGCTTTTCCTCGTGTCGCCATGGAACCCTCCTGTTCAGAGTTGACCGCTGCGGCGCTGGGAGTGCAAGGGCAGTGCCCGACCGCTTGGGCGACCGTGACGGCTCAACGCGTCGGCTGCTTCACGATCTCGCCACCCTTCACCACCACACCCACCGCCTCGAGCGCCCTCACGTCGGCGAGCGGATCGGCGCGCACCGCGATCAGGTCGCCGTAACGGCCGGGCACCAATGCCCCGGCGCGGTCTTCCCAGCCCATGAGCTTCGCCGAGACCGAGGTCGCGGATTGGATCGCCTCCATCGGCGTCATACCCTGCCGCACCATGACCGCAAATTGCCGGGCGTTCCAGCCGTGCGGGTAGACCGCCGAGTCGGTGCCGTAGCCGAGGATGACCCCAGCGGCGTGGGCGCGCGAGAAGTTGCGGCGCTGGATGTCGGTGGTCTCGAGATTCTTGCGCAGGAATTCCTCGGGCCATTTCTGCTGGCGGCCCTCGGTGTCGATGTAGGTGCCGTTCCAGACGTCCATCACCAGGCCGGTGCCGTGATCGCGGGCGTCCATGAGGCCCTGCAGATCGACGAGCGAGGCGTGCTCGATGGTGTCGGCGCCGGCGGCGATGGCGTCGCGCACCGAATCGGCGCCGTGGGCGTGGGCGGCGACCCGCTTGCCGGCGCGGTGCGCGACCTCGACCACCGCGACGATCTCCTCGAAAGTCATTTCGCGCTCGCCGGGCACTCCGCCGTAGGCGAGCACGGCTCCGGACGCGATGACCTTGAGGACATCGGCGCCGCCCTCGACCGCCTGCTCGGCGCGGCGGCGGAACTCCTGCGCCCCCCGCGCCACTCCGGAGCGCACGCGCAGCGGGATGGTGCCCTCGTCCACGCCCGGGATCACCAGGTCACCGCCGCCCTTCGGCACCGTGATGTAGAAGCCGCTCGCCTGCATGCGCGGCCCGGCCACCCGGCCGCCGTCGATGGCGTCGCGCAACGCCTTGTCGCTCCAGGCGACATAAGTGCCGACGTTGCGCACCGAGGTGAAGCCGGCCTCGAGCGTGGCCCGTGCGTTGCGGGCGGCGATCGACTCGATTTCGGCGTCGGAGCGTGTGTAGTAGACCCGCAGGTCGGCGGTGTCTTCCGGCTGGTCGGTGAGATGGGTGTGAAGATCGATCAAGCCCGGAAGGCAGGTGAAGTCGGAGAGATCGAGCTGCGGCACGGTTCCACCGGCAGCTTGACGGCCAACCGAAACGACGCGCCCGGCGCGGATCGATACCGTGACGTTGCGCTTCGCAGCCGGCGCCAGCCCGTCGATGAGACGGCCACAGCGCACGTCGAGGTCGCCGGACGCGACGGTCGCGCCGAACGCCGTTCCGAGCGACAAGGCAGCGACGAGCGTTGGCGCGATCACGCGATGTGTGCGAGGCAAGCGTCGCAAGGCTACCTCCGGCCTTCCCAATTGACAACATAGCGATATCGTCGCAGCAGTGGACCTCCAGCAGTCGCTTCTGCTCGCCAGCGCGGCGGCCGGCGGTGGCGCGATGAACGCGCTCGCCGGCGGCGGCACGCTGCTGACTTTCCCCGCCCTCCTCTTCATGGGCGAGGGCGCCATCACCGCCAACGCCACCTCGACCGTGGCGCTCCTCCCGGGGGCGGCGGCTTCGTTCTACGGCTATCGCCGCGAGGTCGCCGATCATCGCGCCTGGCTGCGAACGTTCTTCCTGCCCAGCCTGCTGGGCGGGGCGCTGGGCTCGTTTCTTCTCCTGCGAACGCCCGAGGAATCGTTCGCCAAGCTGGCCCCGATTCTGGTGCTCTTCGCCACCGTGCTCTTCATGGTCCAGGGCGTGGTGCGCCGCAGGGCGACCGCGGCGCATCCCGGTGCGACACCGGCGCGGCTCACGCTGGCCTGGCTCCTGCAGCTCGGCGTGGCGATCTACGGCGGGTACTTCGGCGCCGGCATCGGCATCCTGATGCTCGCGGTGCTCGGTTTCCTGGGCCTGTCGAACATTCACGCCATGAACGGCCTCAAGAACGCCTTCGGCTTCGCCATCAACGGCGTCGCGGCGGCGTACTTCATCGCCCGCGGCGCGGTGAACTGGCCCGCGGCCCTGGTGATGATCGGCGGCGCCGTCGCCGGCGGCTACGCCGGCGCGCGGCTGGCGCGCTCGATCGGACAGGAGCGCTCGCGGGCCGCGGTGATCGCCATCGGCCTGCTGGTGGCGGGGCTCCTCGCCTGGCAGCAATGGGGCTAGGGGTGTCGCTCGTCGGTCCCCGATTCGTCCCACAGCCCCGCGCCGTGGCGGCTCGAAGACCGGCGGCGAGGTAGGCTCGCGCCGGCCATGAAGCGATCCCTGCTCGTCACCGCAATCCTGGTGCCGTCGCTTTCCTCCGCCCCTGTCCACGGCGGCCAGGTCACGCAATTGGCGATCGACGGCGCACGCATCCAGGCGCCGGTAACGGTGCCGATCCATCTCGGCGACCAGCCCCTGGGAGCGATCTCGACCGTAGTCGGGACGCTCTGCTTCGACGACGACGACACACCGGGCGCTTGCGACGGCAGCGGAACCGTGGTCGGCCTCCAGCAATTGGCTCCGCCGTTCTATCAGGCCGGGTTTTTCCGCGAGACCATCGCCACCGGGGTCAAGACGCGCATCCGGCTGCCACTCGAGCTACGCCAGGGGGAGCGGCTCCACTTCTTCGACCAATGGATCTCCACCACCCTGGGCCAGGCCGCCAGCACCCATGCCCTGCGCGTCACTCCGGCCGGCGAGAGTTCCGAAGACTTGGTGGTGAATCTCAGCGGCACCGGCACCTTGCCGGGCGAGTGCCCGTCTTTCTTCGATTTCGGCGCCCTCTGTCTCGGCGACAACCGGTTCAAGGTGCGTGCCGCCTTCGTCACCTCGACCGCCGAACAGGACTCCGCCTTCGGACTCGGCCTGACCACCGATACCGGCTACTTCTTTTTCTTCCGATCCGGCTAACGTCGAGCTGGTGGTCAAGATGCTCGACGCCTGCGCGCTCAACCAGCGCTACTGGGTCTTCGCCGGCGGGCTCACCGACGTGCGGACGGTGATCACGGTCACCGACACCGAGCGCAATGTGGTCAAGACGTACTTCAATCCGCAGGGTGTCGCCTTTCAGCCGGTTCAGGATACGTCGGCGTTTGCGACCTGCCCGTGAGGATGCTGGCCAGCTCACGATCGCATACGCCCCGGGGCTAGCACGCCGCTCGAGAACGGCGTTCCCGAATACGGTACAGTCGCGGGCGCCATGAAAACCCTCCGCAGCTACGTCGCCGGCCGTTGGCATGAGGCCGAGTCCGGCTTTTCAACGCTTTACAACCCTTCGACCGAAGAGCCGATCGCTCGCGCCTCTTCGGATCGGGATCGATTTCGGCCAGGTGCTCGCCTACGCGCGCGAGCACGGCGGGCGGGCCTTGCGGCAACTCACATTTGCGCAGCGCGCTGAGCTTCTGCGCGGGATGTCGCGGGCGTTGCGCGAGAGCCGGGACGAGTTGCTGGCGGCCTCGGCGAGCTCGACCGGGACGACGATTCCAGATGGGTCGTTCGACATCGATGGCGGCTCCGGGACCCTCGCTTACTACGGCGCGCTTGGGAAGGGATTGGGCGATCGGCACACCCTGCTTTCGGGGGACGGCGTGCGGCTCGCCAGCACCGACGCATTCTGGGGACGCCATGTCCTGGTGCCGCGGCAGGGAGTCGCGGTGTGCATCAACGCCTTCAACTTTCCGGTCTGGGGGTTTGCCGAGAAGGCGGCTTGCGCCTTGCTCGCCGGGACGCCGATCATCGTCAAACCGGCGACCGCGACCGCGCTGCTCACCGAGCGGGCGATCGAGATCTTGATCGAGAAGAACCTGCTGCCGGCGGGAGCGCTGCAGCTCGTCTGCGGCTCGACCGGCGATTTGCTCGACCGCCTCGGAGGCCAGGACGTGCTCGCTTTCACCGGCTCGGCGGCGACCGCGAGCTCGCTGCGCAATCGGCCCAGCCTGCTAGAGGCGTCGGTGCGCACCAACGTCGAGGCGGACAGTTTGAACGCGGCGACTCTGGCGCCGGACGTCGAACCTGGTTCGCCGGCTTGGGAGCTCTTCGTGCGCGACGTGGTGCGCGAGATGACCCAGAAGAGCGGCCAGAAGTGCACGGCCGTCCGGCGCATCCTGGTGCCGCGAGCGCGCCTCAGCGAGGTCCAGGAGGCCGTGGTCGCGGTGCTCGACCGGGTGGTTACGGGCAATCCGGCCGACGCCGCGACCACCATGGGCCCGCTCGCCACGGCGGCGCAGCTCGCCGACGCGCTCGCCGGCCTGGGCGAGCTGAGCCGCGGCGCGCGCTTGGTCCACGGCGCCGCGTCCCGCATCGACGGCAACGGCAGCCCGCAAGGGAAGGGATACTTTCTCGCTCCGACGCTGCTGCGCGCGGACGATGCGCGGGCGGCGCGGGCGGCTCATGAGCGCGAGGTCTTCGCGCCCGTCGCCACTTTGATGAGTCACGACGGCAGCGCGCGCGACGCCGCGGAGCTCGTCGGCCTCGGCGGCGGTACGCTGGTCGGTTCCGTCTACACCGACGACCTCGGCTGGTTGCAGGACTTCTTCGCGCTCTCGGCCCCAACCACCGGTCGTCTTTACTGGGGCTCGGGCGGCGCTGCCGCCGAAGCGCTGGGCTCCGGCGCCGCGCTGCCTCAGATGCTTCATGGCGGCCCGGGACGGGCGGGCGGCGGGGCGGAGCTCGCGGGTCTCGCGGGGCTCGAGCTCTATATGCAGAAGGTGGCGGTGCAGGGGGCGCGCGGCGGAGTGGACGCGCTGCTCGGCGCGTAGCGCGCGCGGCCGTTCGTCCCGTCGCGCACGTAGGCGCTGCACCGCGCTGCTACGCTGCGACCATGCGCATCTTCCTCCTTCTCTGCCTCGTCGTCGGCGCTCCATCGCTCCACGCCTCGGAACCTCCCGCGGCGCCAACTCACGATCGCGCCTTCTGGCAGAAGATCGTCGACAACGACGCCAAGCTGCCCGAGGGCGAATCGGCGGCGGCTTTGATCCAGGAGCTTTCGCAGTACCTCGCCTCGCCAGATCCGACGCTGCGCGACACCTATGCTTACTCGCTCTCCGAGGCGTGGATCTATCGCGACCAGAAGCTCTCGCCCGCCGAGCTGCGCGAGCGCCTCGCCGTTTGGAGCGGCAACCTCAAGACCGGTATCGGCGAGCAGGCAACAGATTCCGTATTACTGCGCTCGTTCTCGGCCCTCGAGCTGTCGCTACTCGCGGCCTACGACCTGAAAGCCCCCTACCTCGGCAAGGCGGAGTTCGACGCCCTTCTCGCGGCGGCCTTCGAGTACTTCGCGGCTGAGCGCGACGTGCGGGGCTACGATCCGCAGAAGGGGTGGATGCATTCGGTGGCGCACACCGCGGACTTGTTGAAGTTCCTGGCCCGCAATCCACACCTCGCGGCCGCCGACCAGGGCCGCATCCTGTCGGCCATCGCCGAGAAGATCGCCGACACGGGGCCACTCACCCACGGCGAGGACGAGCGCCTGGCCCGTGCCGTCCTCTCGCTGGTGCGCCGCGCAGATTTCGACGCCGCGGGATTCCGCGCCTGGCACGGCGCCTATCCGGCGCAGCAGAAGGCGCTGTGGTCGCAAACGCCGCTCGATGCGGCGCGCTACGCCGGCCTGCTGAACGCCAAGCACCTGCTGGTGAGTCTCTACACGCTTCTCGCCCAGGTGAAAGAACCCACGCCGGCAGGCGCCAGGGCGCGCGAAGAGCTGCTCGGGACGCTCGGCCAGCTCTAGGGTTCGCCACTCCGCGGCGCGGGTTAGAGTCGCCGCGATGCGCAAGATCGTCCACGTCGACATGGACGCGTTTTACGCCTCGGTCGAGCAGCGTGATCGGCCCGAGCTGCGCGGCCAGCCGGTGGTGGTGGCTTGGGAGTCGCAACGGAGCGTGGTCTGCGCCGCCTCGTACGAAGCGCGCAAGTACGGCGTGCGCTCGGCGATGCCGGCGATGCGGGCCCGCGAGCTGTGTCCGCCGGCGGTCTTCCTGCGTCCGGACTTCGCGCGCTACCGCGCCGTCTCGCACCAGATCCGGGACATCTTCGCCCGCTACACCGCGCTGGTCGAGCCGCTGTCGCTCGACGAGGCCTACCTTGACGTGACCGAGAATCTCCCCGGACTGCCCACGGCGACCGCGGTGGCCCAGGCGGTCCGGGCCACGATTCGGGAGGAGACCGCTCTCACCGCCTCGGCAGGCGTGGCGCCCAACAAGTTCCTGGCCAAGATCGCCTCCGACTGGAAGAAGCCGGACGGGCTCTTCGTCATCAAACCGCAGCACGTCGAGCGTTTCCTGCCGCCGCTTCCCGTGGGGCGGTTGCCGGGCATCGGACGGGCCAGCGAGCAGATGCTCGCCGGTCACCAAATCAAGACGGTGGGCGATCTCCAGCGGCTCGACCGGCGCGACCTGCGCTTCCTCTTCGGCTCCTTCGGCGACCGGCTTTGGGAGCTGGCGCGCGGCATCGATGAGCAGCCGGTGGTCGCCGACCGCGAGGTCAAACAGATCTCGTCCGAGAACACCTTCCCGCGCGACCTCGCGATGCTCGAGCTGCGCGCCTACCTGGTCGACGCCGGACGCGACGTCTGGCGCGAGGCCGAGAAGCGCCACCGCCTTCCGCGCACCGTGACGGTGAAGCTGCGTACACCCGACTTCACCACCCGCACCCGGAGCGCGACGCCGCAGCGCTCGCCGCACAACGCCGAGGAAGTCGTGGAGCTGGCGCTCGCGCTGCTCGAGCGTTTCGACTTTCCGCCTCAGTCCCGCTTCCGCCTCGCCGGTGTGGGCCTCTCCAACTTCATCGACGAGGAGTCCTCCCAACCCGCCCTTTGGTGACAAGAGGGGCCAATCTCCGGGATAGGATCTCTTCTACTCCATGCGCAAGCACGAGATCACCCGGCTCGAGGCCTTCTCGGACGCCGTTTTCGGCTTCGCCGCGACCCTTCTCGTGGTCGCACTCGAGGTGCCCTCCACCTTCCCGGAGCTGGTTTCGAACCTGCGCGGCTTCTTCGCCTTCGGGCTGTCGTTCGCGATGCTGGTGCTCATCTGGGCCGCTCACAACGGCTTCTTCCGGCGCTACGGAATGGTGGACCCCGGCACCGTGGTGCTCAACTCGATCCTGCTCTTCGTGGTGCTGTTCTATGTCTACCCGCTGAAGTTCCTCACCACCACTTTGGTCGACGGCTGGGTGCGCGGCGGCGGCAACCAGGCGGCGGGCGAGCGCCTGGGCTTCACCTCGCTCGAGGATCTCGGCAACTTGTTCACCATTTACGGCGCGGGCTTCGCCGCGATTTTCTTCTGCCTGGCGCTCATGTACTGGCGCGCCGGCCGCGGCGCCGGCGCCTTGGGTCTGAATCCGGACGAGCGCTACGAGGCGTACATGATGATGCGCCACTACAGCATCTTCGTCCTGGTGGCGCTCATCTCGATCGTCCTCGCGCAAGCTGGAGTCGGCCTCCAGTTCGGGCTGCCCGGATTCTCCTATGCATTGCTCGGCCCATTCTGCGGCGCCCACGGCGCCTGGAGCGGGCGGCGACGGCGCGCGCTGCAGCCAGCCTGACGCTAGGAGGAGTCCTGGCGCCCTCGCCCTTCGCCGCACCGACCGAACGACTGCTCGCCGGCGGCGCGCCTCGGCGGGCCAGTGCCGAGCGGCTGATCACCGCCGGCCGGGTGGTCCTCGCCGGTTCTTCACTCCTGGCGATCTGGCTGGATCCCTCCGAGCCGGCGCGCTTCGCGCGCCTGGTGTACCTCTTGCTCATCGTCTACCTCGCCTGGTCGATGGTTGCCGCGGCCGTGGCATGGATGACCTCGCCGCCGGAGTGGTGGCTCGTTCTCGGTCTCGCGATCGACGTCGCGATGTTCTCGCTGCTGGTTTTCGTGACCTCCGGACCGAGCAGCCCCTTCTTCGTCTTTTTCGTTTTCGCGCTGGTGAGCGCGACGCTGAACTGGGGTTGGCGCGCGACCGCGGTCACCGGCGTTTTCCTGCTGGCGGTGTACCTGGCACTCGGTGCGTACTCGGTCGTCGCCTTGCACGGAGAGGGGTTCGACCTCATTCGTTTCGTTACCCGAAGCTCGTATCTGATCGTGATGGGCATGCTGCTCGGCTATCTCGGCGCCCATCAAGGCTGGCTGCGGAGCAAGCTCTTCCAGCTTCTCGACCAGCCCGCCGATCTCGCCACCGAGTCGGTGACCGTCATCGGCCAGGCCCTCGCCCAGGCCGTCCAGCTCTTCGGCGCCGAGCGCGCGCTCTTTGTCTGGGAAGAGCACGAGGAACCCTGGGTGCGTTGGGGCTTTTGGGACGGAGCCCAAGCCCGGTTCGAGCGCGGGCCTCCCGGAACCTTCGCGCCGCCAGTCGCCGGCGAGATCGCCGACCGCGGCTTCGCCTGTCGCGCCCCCGACGCAGCGCGGGCCTTCTTGCGCGTACGCACTATCGCGGGCGAGCAGTCCTGGCAGGGGCCGGTGCTCCATCCCGAGCTGCGGCAGCGCTTCGCGGTGCGCGCGGCCCTCTCGGTGCCGGTCGCGGGGGGCGGCCTGCACGGCCGACTCTTCCTGCTCGAGCCTCGCCACGGCGAGGGCGATGACCTGCTGCTGGCAGAAGTGTTCGCGCGCCGAATGGCGGCGCAGCTCGAGAACGTGTTCCTGCTGCGACAACTCCAGGGCGAAGCGCGCAACGAGATGCGCGCCCACCTGGGCCGCGAGCTGCACGACGGGGTGATCCAGTCGCTTACAGCTGCCGGGCTGCGCCTGGAGGCGGTACAGCGGTTGCTCCCAGTCGACGCCCGTGCGCGCGAGCTCATTCGCTCGGTGGCTGTCATCCTCGGCGACGAGCAGGAAGACCTGCGCGCCTTCGTTCGCCAATCGCGGCCCAGCGCGATTCAGATTTCGCGGGTTTCCGTTCCTCTCGCCGAGCGGCTGCAGGATCTCGTCCAGCGTGTCAGCGACCGCTGGGGACTCTACGTCGAGCTGGTTTGCTCGAGCGACGCAGCGGTGCTGCAAGGCGCCCTGGTCCATGAGGTCGACCGCATCGCACACGAGGCCCTGGTCAACGCGGTGCGCCACGGCGTGGCGACGCGCGCCACCCTCGAGGTGACCCTCGCCGACGGCTGCTTGCGTCTGGCGATTGCCGACAACGGGCGCGGCTTCCCGTTTGTCGGCCACTACGCCATGGCGGACCTCAGCACGCAGAAGCTGGGGCCTGTGATGCTCAAGCAGCGCGTCCTGGCGCTCGGCGGCGAGCTGACGATCGATTCGAGCGCCGAGGGCGCGCGGCTCGAGATTCGGCTACCCTGGGCGGAGAGGGCGTAAGACATGGCCATCAGGCTAGTGCTCGCCGACGATCACCCGCTGATCCTCGACGGACTCGAGCAGGTTCTCCGCCTGGAAGATGACTTCGAGGTCGTGGCCCGGTGCGTCAACGGCACGGAAGCGATCGACGCCGTGCGCCGCCATCGCCCCGACATCCTGGTGCTCGACATCCGCATGCCGGGAGGCGACGGCATTCAGGCCCTCCGCGCCTTGCAGCGCGAGAAACTCCCGACCCGCGCGGTGCTCTTCACCGCCGGACTCGATGACGGGGAGGTGTTCGAGGCCATGCGCCTCGGCGTGCGCGGCGTGGTGCTCAAGAGCATGCCGTCGCAGATGCTGTTGCGCTGCCTGCGCAAGGTGCACACCGGCGAGCAGTGGCTCGAGCGGCGCTCTGCCGGCCAGGCGCTCGACCGGCTCCTGCTGCGTGAGGCCGGTGCCAAGGAGGCGGGCGAGATTCTCACCGCGCGGGAGATCGAGATCGTGCGCATGGTCGCCGGAGGTCTGCGCAATCGCGAGATCGCCGCCCAGCTGATCATTACCGAGGGCACCGTCAAGGCGCACCTGCACAACATCTACCAGAAGCTGGAGATGGACAGCCGGGTGGATCTGGTGCGCTGGGTGGAGGAGAAGGGTCTGATCTAACCGCCTCCCACACCGCGGTGACGCGGCATGGGAGGCGGAAACACGAAACGCTGACTACTCGCAGTGGCCGGGGCCCGTGAGGCCCTCGTTGTAAGCGGAGAGGGTGGTGACCAGAGCGCTGGTGGCAGCGGGCGCAAGGCTTCCCGCGCCAACCGGCGGCACCACCAAGCCACCGATCAACGCATCGGCGGCTGCGATGGCGCTGGTGGCGTCGGTGGCGTCGGCGCCCGCGGCGACGTTGAGCTTGGCCGCGATCAACTGGTGCGCCAGGATGATCAATCCGTTGCCGGCGCCCGGCTTGTTGAAGATCGCCAGCAGCTCGAGATCGGTGTAGGAGACAGTACCGAGCGTCAGGCTCGTCACCGGCCATTCGTTGGAGTTGTTGCCGGTCGGGATCGGGCCGTGGGTCTTCCAGTAGCCTTGCGTGAAGGTGCAGGTGCCGTCATCACCGCAAGCCAGCGTCGAGCAGGTGTGGGCGCCCGAGAAAGCGCTGCGATTACGAGCGCTGTTGGCGTGTGCGAAGGTGCGGAAAACGTAGTCCGTGCCGCAGACCAGAGGTTCCAGGCAGTTGGTCGAGGTACCCTCGTCGAACAGGAAGTCACCCACGTTCACCGTGATGCAGGCGTTCGGCGCGAGGTTATAGCGTGAGTTGTTGGCGTTGCCCGCGAACGAAGCGTGGCAGAACCCCGGGGAATCGGAAGGGGGCCAGACATTTCCGTTGGCCGCAAAGGCCGCGGCGGTGAGCCAGTGGAGCGAGAACCCGGCCGGAGCGCCGGTTGCCCCCGCACAGACCATCAGGTCGATCGACGTCTGGGTCGAGCCCGCGCAGCTGAGGCTCGGGACATCGTAGTCGGGCTTCGGGCCCGGCGGGGCTGCCACTGCCGGCAGGCAAATCGCAACGAATAAGGCCGCGAAAACGAGGACACGGCGGGACCATCTGTGGGTGATCATGGAATACCTCCCTTGATTAATGCTCTTGCATCACTGTAGAGAGCGCTTGGGAAGGCCTCCATCCGCCCAGCGATCTATCTTTCTATAACCCCGGTTGTATAACCCTCCCGCCTGAGGGGGTTCCCGGCTGGCATACAATCGCCCTCTTCTGGAGGACGTGAGGCATGCCGCAGTTCATCTACAGCATGAAGAACCTGAGGAAGACGACCCCTCAGGGCAAGGAGATCCTCAAGGGCATCTGGCTTTCGTTTTTCTACGGCGCCAAGATCGGCATCATCGGCCCCAACGGGTCGGGCAAGTCCACGCTCCTGCGCATCATGGCCGGCCAGGACAAGGACTTCTCCGGCGAGGCGTTCATGAACGAGGGCTATACCGTCGGTTTCCTGGCCCAGGAGCCGCTCCTGAACCCGGCCGAGGACGTGCTCGGCAACGTCGAGGAGGCGGTGACCGAGAAGCGCGCCGTGCTGCGCCGCTACGAGGAGTTGGCGGCGAACTATTCCGACGACACCGCGGCGGAGTTCGGCCGTCTGCAGGACCAGATCGACGCCCAGAACCTCTGGGAGCTCGACCGCCAGCTCGAAATCGCCATGGATGCGCTGCGCTGCCCACCGGGCGACGCCGACGTCAGCAAGATCTCGGGCGGCGAACGGCGCCGGGTGGCGCTGTGCCAGATCCTGCTGCGCCAGCCCGACCTTCTCCTCCTCGACGAGCCCACCAACCACCTCGACGCCGAATCGGTCGCCTGGCTCGAGCGCCATCTCCAGGAATACACCGGCACGGTCGTGGCGATCACCCACGATCGCTACTTCCTCGACAACGCGGCGCAATGGATCCTCGAGCTCGACCGCGGCGAGGGCATTCCGTGGGAGGGCAACTACACCTCGTGGCTCGAGCAGAAGCAGAAGCGGCTCGAGCAGGAGGAAAAGGAAGCCTCCGCGCGCCAGCGGACGCTGGCCCGCGAGCTCGAATGGGTGAGACTGGCGCCGCGCGCCCGCCACGCCAAGGGCAAGGCGCGTCTCAACCACTACGAGGAGCTGTTGCGCGAGGACCAGTCGCAGGAGGGCCGGCCAGGGCGCGACGGAGATCTACATTCCGCCGGGTCCGCGGCTGGGCGACGTGGTCATCGAGGCCAAGGACTTGAGCAAGGGCTTCGGCGACAAGCTGCTGATCGACGATCTCGACTTCATCCTGCCGCCGGGCGGCATCGTCGGTGTCATCGGCCCCAACGGCGCCGGCAAGACGACGCTCTTCCGCATGATCGTCGGCCAGGACAAGCCGGATTCGGGCGCGCTCCGCGTCGGCGAGACCGCGGTGCTCGCGTACGTCGATCAGTCGCGCGAGGATCTCCAGGGCGAGAACACGGTCTGGCAGGAGCTCTCGGACGGCGGCAAGGAGCTCATCCTGGTCGGCAAGCGGGAGGTTTCCTCGCGCGCCTACGCCGCGGGCTTCAACTTCCGGGGCTCCGATCAGCAGAAGAAAGCCAAGGACCTCTCGGGCGGCGAGCGCAACCGGCTCCACCTCGCGAAGCTGCTCAAGAGCGGCGGCAACGTGCTGCTGCTCGACGAGCCGACCAACGACCTCGACGTCGACACGCTGCGGGCCCTGGAGGAGGCGCTCTTGCAGTTCGCCGGCTGCGCGGTGGTGATCAGCCACGATCGCTGGTTCCTGGATCGCATCGCGACTCACATCCTGGCGTTCGAGGGCGACTCGAAGGTGGTGTGGTTCGAGGGCAACTACCAGGACTACGAAGCCGATCGCAAGCGCCGCCTCGGTGCCGAAGCCGACCAGCCGCACCGCATCCGCTATCGCAAGCTGGTGCACTGAGCCGGGAACTCACGACTCGCAGGCAGGATCTAGGTACCAGGGTGGGGGGAGCTGGGCGATGAAAACAACGTGGGCCCGCATCGTCGGGATCGCGAGTCTGGCGCTGCTACCGCCAGCCGTTCACGCTCAGCCGCCTCAGACTTCTACCGCCGAGCTCGTCACCAAGCTCGGCTCCCTGCCGGACTGGCTCGACAAGTTCGAGGCGATCGTCGGCCCGCTCCATCGCAAGCTCGAGGTGTGGGACGAAGCCATCGGCCCCCTGCACCGCAACTTCGCGGAGGGCCCGATCGAGCACATCGACGTCGCGTTCTCGATCGACATGTACCACTTCGATCCGCAGAAAATGACCAACGTCCAGCTCGACAACTGGCAGGTCCTCTTCCGCGGCGATCAGGATGCCGCGGCGGCGTTGCTCAAGCAGCGCTTCGGCGACGGCGAGCTGCTCGATTTCGCAGACGGCAGTCCCCGCCGCTTCGGACCGCTCTACCTCACCCCGCTCCAACGCGGCGGCTTCGAGCTCGCTTGGTACCAGAACGAGCCGCAGTGGGCGGTGCGGCGGCGCACACCCGCGGAGGACCGCGCGCTCGAAGACCGGTTGATGGCGTTCCTGCGCGCCGGGATCCGCGACCAGACCGTCGAGCAGTTCTTTCCCGGCTTGGCGAAGCGCGTGGGTTGGTCGACCCTCGAATCCCACGGGCCGCACTGGCGGGCCGAGATCTCGCCGGGCGAGAACGGCCGCCCGAGCTGGGTCTCAATCAAGATCCGCGGCGAGGTTCTCGACGCGACCCGGCTCGTCGGCGCTCTCGGCATGAAGGATCCGGGCTTCCTCGCCAGCGACGTCCACATGTCGTATCTCGAGCTATCGGATCTCACCGACGGCAGGAAAGCGATCGTCGACGGCTACCAGGTCAACGTTCACCTCGACCGCGATCAGGTGGAGCCCACCACAGCCAAGCGGCCCGGTCAGGGCGCGTGGAAGGCGAAGGCTTGGCGCATCCGTTCCCTTTGGCTGAACCCGGCCGATAAACCTTGAGACGGGGACTCTCTCAGGGAAGGTACTCGAGGTGGGTAGCTTGCAGTTGGTAGCGGTAGCCGCCCAAGTGGCCGTAGTGGGCGTTGGGGCGGGCGAAGAGGATGCCGGTGACGCGGACGCGGCGTGGAGTGGCGGCACTCGAGCCGCCGGCGGGGCGGCCGATAACGGTGGTGGCGGGGCTGGTGGCGAGCCAGATGTCCTTGTCGAGCGCCGAGACCTCGAACCCTTGGCGGTACGAGCCCTCGTATTCGATCGCTCGGCGGTCGAAGCGCTTGGCGTCGGCGGCGATCTCGGCGAGCGAGCGCACGGCAACCGGCGCTTCGAGGGTCAACGGCTCGCTCGACGCGACGCGAAACACGTACGCCGGCCGCTTCTCGCGGGACATCTCGTCGTCGCGCATCAGCTCGCCGCGCACCCGCAGCGGCGACTTCAACACCTGATCGAACTTCTCGCGGTACCGCGTCGGATCGTTGGGATGGAAGTGCGCCGGCACCAACGCCAGGCTGGCAGCACCGCCTTCCGGAATCGAGATCTCCACCTGTCCGTACTCGGACCGGGCGAGCGCCTCCTTGGTGGCGGGACCCCGCAACGGCTCGACGATGTCGACCGCGACGGTTCGCCCGAGGTGACGATCGGCGTGCTCGATCAAGTCCAAGGGCCGCACGGTTTCCTCCGCCGCGTGAAGTGACGACGCGACGAGAACGACGGGGATGAAGGCTGCAATCGTTCGTCTCATGGCCTCACCGTGGCTCGACGATTCGCGCGGTGAGCTCGACGGCGCTCGCCGCCTCTGCCACAACGTGGACAGTTCCCAGAGTGCGAAAGAACGACTGGGCTTCGGGCGTCGGCGCGAGCAGCACCACCGGCTTTCCGGACTTGAGGGCCAACGCGACCTCGGACGCGGTGCCGGGCCCTCCCCCTCCGACGGCGATCACGACATCGCTCGACAGCACGTTGATCGCGTTGCGCGCATTGCCCATGCCGGTGAAGATCGCCAGGTCCACGAACGGCGAGGCACCACCCGAGTCGTCGGGCAGGATGCCGACGGTGAGGCTGCCCTCGACGCGTTTCGCGCCGCGCGAGGCGGCCTGCATCACGCCCGCGTCGCGGCCACCCGTGAGCAACACCCAGCCGCGCCGTGCCACAGCCTCGCCGCAGGCCTCCGCAAGCTCGAGAGCCCTGACCGTGGCGCCGTCGCCGGCACCCATGACTCCGATGACCGGTCGACGCGCGGACATGTTCCATCCCCAGCCTACACCGGTCATCACAACTTCCCGGCGTGCCGCAGCCGTTCGCCCTCGGGTCGGGCGAGCTCCTCCCTCAGGGGAGGGGATTACTCTCGGATGTGACGTGACTATCGAAAGGCGCGCTTGAGTACCGTCCCTCCCCCGCAGGGGGAGGGACCGCGCGCGCAGCGCGCAGGGAGAGGTCGGCGCCGCTCAGTTCCCGGCGGGAGCTTCCGCTTCCGCCGCCGCCTCGATGCTGGCGTTGAAGTGGGAGTCGACCGCCCACTTCGTCTTGCCGCTTTGGCGGTCGCCGTCGCTGCCGACGAAGCCGATGATGCGCTCGGGAGTGAACTCCCACGACGCCCAACGCAGGCCCTCCTGGACCGCCATGGTCTCGACGCCGGCCGGACCGTACCAGGCCTGCTCGGTGATCGAGCCTTCCTGGTCGTGAATCTTGAAGCGGAAGGCCTGAAGCTTCGACTTCTTGACCGCGGCGCGCAGCTTGGCGTCGTCGCTCGCCGTTTCGGCGTCGAGCGGTACGCTCGAGAGCACGACGTGGGTGTAGGTTTCTTCGGTGCCACCCTCGGGCGTCTTGTTCTCGACCCAGGCGCGGGCGGCCACCAGCTTGGCGGACTTGCCGCCGAGCTTCAGCGTGCCCTGGGCGCTGTTGTCGCCGAGCGCAGCTCCCGGCGGCGGCTGGAACTGCGCCGCGAAGAAGGCCTCGTAGCGCCAGAAGCCGTCGCTGCCGAGCGGCTGCACGCCGTCGGTCGCGAAGGCGCCCCAGACCAGCTTGTTGGTGTACTCGCCGCGCAGCCAGGTGGCGGCGTCGCCGCCGGCGCCGGTCACCATGCGGCCAGCGTGATAGAGGCGCTGATCGAGAATCTCGCCGGACTCGTCCTTGAGCCGGATCTCCACCGCGTGGCGCTTGCCGTCGGCGATCGCCTGGGCGAACTTCTTGTCGTCGGAGATCGCCTCCGCTGGCACTTCGCCGTCGACCAGCCGCACGATGGTCATCGTCTTGTCGCCGCCTCCGCCCGATTCGTAAACCGAGCCGCGATGGATGGCGTACGAGTGCGTCAGCTCGTAGCGCTCGCCGCCGGCGAGCAGCGTGCCCTGCGCGCTGCCGTAGTTGATGGCGGCCGCGGGCGCGGCGACCAAAGCCAGCAGACCCACGGCGGCGAGGGACGATACGGTAGTGCCCATGCGTTCTCCTTAGGCGACGGCTTGCAAGAGCTCGCGCAGCGTCTTCTTGGCGTCGCCCAGCACCATCATGGTGTTGGGCTGCGACGAAGAGCTCGTTCTCGATGCCGGAGAAGCCCGGGTTGTAAGCTGCGCTTGAGCACGATCACCGCCTCGCGCCTGCTCGACGTTGAACACCGGCATGCCGTAGATCGGGCTCGCCGGGTTGGTCTTGGCGGCGGGGTTGACGACGTCGTTGGCGCCGACGACGAGCACCGCGTCGGTGCGCGCGAAGTCGTCGTTGATGTCGTCGAGGTCGAAGAGCTGGTCGTAGGGCACGTTGGCCTCGGCGAGCAGCACGTTCATGTGGCCCGGCATGCGGCCGGCGACCGGGTGGATGGCGTACTTGCACCGTGGCGCCGCGGTCCTCGAGGGCCTGGGCCAGCTCGCGCACGCGCGTGCTGGGCCTGCGACACCGCCATGCCGTAGCCCGGCACCACGATCACCGACTGCGCCGCGGCGAGCACGCCGACGGCGTCCTCGACCGTCGCCTGGTTGTAGCTCGCGGCGGCGGCTGGGCGCCGCGGCGGCGCCGGCGGCCGCCTCGCCGGTGCCGAAGGCGCCGAACAGCACGTTGGCGAACGAGCGGTTCATCGCCTTGCTCATCATCAGCGACAGCAGGAAGCCCGAGGTGCCGTCGAGCGCGCCGGCGATGATAAGACGTTGTTGTCGAGCGCGAAGCCGGTCGCCGCGGCGGCGAGGCCGGCGTAGGAGTTGAGCAGCGAGATCACCACCGGCATGTCGGCGCCGCCGATCGGCAGCACGAACGAGGATGCCGACCAGGAAGCCGATCGCCGCCATGAGCGTAGAAGAGCGCGCTGCTGCGTCGGATCGAGCACCAGCCAGACCAGCAGCACCAGGGCGCCCAAGAACATGCCGATGTTCGATGAGCGTTCTGCCCCTGATAGGTGATCGGCGCGCCGGTGATGAGGCCCTGCAGCTTGCCGAACGCCATCAGGCTGCCGGTGAAGGTGAGGGAGCCGAGGAACACCTCGAGCGCCGAGCGCGCGTCATGGTGAAGCGGTCCATCGTCCGCGCCGCGGTGCATGGTACTCCGACGACGCCCACCAGCGCCGCCGCCAGGCCGCCGAAGGCGTGCGAGAGCGCGATCCGCTCCGGCATCTTGGTCATCGGGATCCAGATCGCCATCGCGGCGCCGATGAGCGAGCCGATGATCAGGCCGGGGACGATCCACTTGTAGGTGATGATCTCGTGCGTGGAGGAGCGTCGCCCACCACCGCGACCAGCATGCCGAGGGCGCCGAGCAGCGTTGCCCCGGCGCGCGTGCTTGGGCGAGGAGAGGCGCCTGCAGCGCAGGATGAAGCAGACCGACGCGACGAGGTAGCGAGCCAGCGGGTGATCCATGTGCTTCCGCGCATCGGCGCCTCGACCTGCGCCGCGCCTGCTTGAACATCCGCAGCATGCGGTCGGTGATCAGGAAGCCGCCGACCGTGTTGATGGTGGCGCAGGTGACGGCGATGAAGCCGAGGATGGTGGCGACCGTGCCGTAGCCGGCGCCGGCGGCGACCAGCGAGCCCACCAGCGAGATGCCGGAGATCGCGTTGGTGCCCGCCATCAGCGGCGTGTGCAGCAGCGGCGGCACGCGCGAGATGACGTGGTGGCCGAGGAAGCCGGCGAGCACGAAGATGTAGAGGCCGAACAGAAGTTCCTGCGTCATGCACGTCCTCCGAACCGGAAAAGCGCCGCGATTCTAGCGGATCGCTCGTTTCGCTCGCGTTCCGCCTGGGTGGCGGGACCGGCCGGCGGGCGGTCCCGCGGAGCTAGCGGAGCGCACGATATGATTCCGCGTCGCGGCCCCGCGCCGCCTTTCGAGGACTTCCATGGATATGCACGAAGACATTCTGGGGACGCTGGGCAACACTCCGCTCGTCAAGCTGAGTCGCTACTCGCCAGCCGGCGCCACCCTCGCTGCCAAGATCGAGTACTTCAACCCCGGGGCCTCGGTCAAAGACCGCATCGGCCTGGCGATGATCGAGAAGGCCGAGCGCGAGGGGAAGCTCGATCCCGGCCAGACCATCGTCGAGCCGACCTCCGGCAACACCGGCCTCGGCCTGGCGATCGCCGCGCTGCTCAAGGGTTACAAGCTGGTCTGCACCGCCTCGGAGAAGATCTCGCAGGAGAAAGTACAGATGCTCGAGGCCCACGGCGCGCGCGTCATCATCTGCCCGGTCGACGTCGCACCCGAGGATCCGCGCTCGTACTACAAGGTCGCCGAGCGCATCCGTGACGAAGAGGGCGCCTTTCTCCCCTACCAGTACTACAACCAGGCGAATCCCGGGGCGCACTACGAGACCACCGGGCCCGAGATCTGGCGGCAGACCGACGGCCGGGTCACCCACTGGGTCGCCGGCATCGGCACCGGCGGCACCATCTCGGGGGCCGGGCGTTTTCTCAAGGAGCAGAACCCTGCGATCCGGGTCATCGGTGTCGACCCCGTGGGCTCGGTGTACGCCTACTTTCAGGACCACCGCACGCTGCCGCCGCCCGAGCAGCTCAAGTTCTATCTCATCGACGGCATCGGCCAGTCCTACGTGCCCGAGAGCTACTGGCCCGAGGTGGTCGACGAAGTGATCGTCTGCGACGACGCGACCGCCTATCGCGCAGTCTTCGAGCTGGCGCGCAAGGAAGCGATCTTCACCGGCTCGTCGGGTGGCGCCGCGGTATGGGCGGCTCGCGAGGTGGCCAAGGCTCTGCCGCTGGAATCACTGGTGGTCACGCTCCTGCCGGATTCCGGCGAGCGTTACCTTTCGAAGCTCAATCCTGACTGGATGGAGTCGCGCGGCCTGCGCGCGCGGTAATCCCCAACACGCTTCGGAGAAACCACCCGATGAAGCAGCGACAGCTCGCCATCGCCGGACTCGTGGTTTTGGCCGCCGCCTGCGCCGCGCCGCAAGTCCCACCCCAGCCGGCGGCATCGCCCGCCGGCGCCGTCTCGCCCTCGGGAGACTCCGTGATGAACGCCGTCGCCAAGTCCTACGTCCAGCTGGTGCTCGAGCTCGGCGAGCGAGACGAGGGCTACGTCGACGCCTACTACGGCCCCAACGCCTGGCGCGAAGAAGCCGCGGCGCGCAAGCGGCCGCTCGCCGCCATCGCCGGCGAGGCAACGGAGCTCGTGGGTCGGCTCGCCACCGTCGATCTCCAAGGACGCGAGGAGCTCGTGCGCTTGCGCCGCAGCTATCTGCGCCGCCAGCTCGAGGCGCTGCGCAGCCGGGCGGAAATTCTCGACGGCAAGAAGCTCAGCTTCGACGAGGAGTCCCAGGCGCTCTACGACGCGGTGGCTCCGCACCAGGACGAGGCGGATTTCGAGCCCGCGCTGGCCGAGCTGGACCGCTTGTTGCCGGGCCAGGGCCCCCTGCCCGAGCGCATCGAGGCCATGCGCCGCACGGTGGTGATTCCATCTGACCGGCTGGAGAACGTGTTCGCGACCGCCATCGCCGAATGCCGGCGGCGCACCGCCCTTCACCTCACCCTGCCGGCCAAGGAACGATTCGAGATCGAGTACGTGACCGGCCAGCCGTGGAGCGCTTACAACTGGTATCAGGGGCACGACCAGAGCCTGATCCAGGTCAACACCGACCTGCCGGTCACCCTTGACCGTGCCGTCGATCTTGCCTGCCACGAGGGTTACCCCGGCCATCACGTCTACAACTTCTCGCTCGAGGAGGCCCTGGTCGACGGACGCGGCTGGGTGGAGTACACCGTTTACCCGCTCTACACGCCGCAATCGCTGATCGCGGAAGGCACCGCCAACTTCGGCATCGAGGTTGCCTTCCCGGGCGAGGAACGCACCGCTTTCGAGATCGAGCTCGCCGCGCTCGCCTCGATCGATCGCCCGCGTGTCGAGGCCTACGCCAAGGTGCAGAAGGTGCTCACCCGGCTCTCCTACGCCGGCAACACCGCCGCCCGCCGCTACCTCGACGGTGAGATCGACGCCAAGGCCGCCGCCGACTGGCTGGAGCGCTACGCGTTGACCAGCCCGCGGGCCCGTGCCGAGCAGCGGGTGCGCTTCTTCGACACCTATCGCGCCTACGTCATCAACTACAACTTGGGCCAGGATCTGGTGCGCCGTTACGTCGAGGCCAACGGCGGCACGGCGCAGGATCCCGAACGGCGCTGGCAGGTCTTTCGCGAGCTCCTGGCTTCGCCGCGCCTACCGGGCGACTTGCGGGTCGACTGACCGCGGGAGGCGCGATTGAACCAGCGCCGCGACGCCTGGATGTTCGCCGTCGAGCTGGCGATCGTTCTGGCGCTCTTCCTTGCCGATCTGCGGGGCTGGGTCCCGCTCAGCAAGATCCCGTTCCTGCTGGCGCTGGGCTGGGTTTCGTTGCGGCTGCGCGGCCTGCGCTGGCGCGACGTCGGCTTCTCCTTGCCGACAAGGGTTTGGCAAGCAATGGCCATCGGCGTCGCCGCCGGCATCGCGCTCGAGCTCGGCCAGACCTACCTCACCGAACCTCTCGTCGAGCGGTTGACGGGCCGGCCGCCAGATCTGTCGGACTGGCGGTTCCTGGTCGGACATCCCGGACGCCTGCTCGCCGTGCTCGGCTTGATCTGGCTCGCCTCGCTGGGAGAGGAGCTGATCTACCGTGGTTACCTGATGCATCGAGTCGCCGGCGTCGGGGGAGACAGCCATGCGGCCTGGCTCTTCAGCTGGGTCGCGATCAGCGCGCTCTTCGGCTGGGCGCACACCGATCAGGGGTTGCCCGGCATGGCCATCGAGGGCATCGCCGGGCTCGCTCTCGGCGGGCTCTACTTGGCGGCCGGGCGCAATCTCACGGTGCCGATCGTCGCTCACGCGGCTTCGAACACGCTGGCAATGGTCCTCATCTATCTCGGGCGTTACCCCGGCGTGTGACGACACAGCGCCAGGTCGTCGAGGCGGGTGGGCGGCGGCTCGAGGTTGCGCGCTCGCTGCCAGGCGCCGCGACATCGCTCAGCCTGGTCTTCCTGCACGAGGGCTTGGGATCGGTGTCGTCTTGGCGGGACTTCCCCTGGCAGCTCGGAGAGGAAGCCGCCTTCGAGGCGATCGTCTACTCGCGTTACGGCCACGGCGAATCCGAGATCTTGCGCGAGCCACGCGGCCCGGAGTTCATGCACCGCGAAGCGGTCGTGCTGGCCGAGCTACTGCGCAGGCTCGAAATCGCGGCGCCGGTGCTCATCGGCCACAGCGACGGCGCCTCCATCGCCCTGCTCCACGCCGCCGCCGAGCCGAGCGTGCGCGGACTCGTGCTGCTCGCACCGCACGTCTTCGTCGAGGAACGCAGCCTGGCCGGCATCCGCGCGGCGCGTGACGCCTTTGCCTCGGCCGATCTTGCCCTGCGGCTTTCCCGCCATCACCGCGATCCGTTGCGCACCTTTCGCGGCTGGAACGACGTCTGGCTCGATCCCCGCTTTCGCGCCTGGGACATCCGCGCCGAAATTCGTCGCATCGGCTGTCCGGTGCTCGCCGTGCAGGGCGAAGACGACGAATACGGCACGATGGCGCAGCTCGACGAGATCGCCGCGCGCGCCCCGGGCCCGGTGGCACAGCTGCGAGTGGCGGGGTGCGGGCACTCGCCGCACCGTGTGCAGCCGGAGCCCGTGCGCGAGGCGATCCTCCGTTTCGTGCGGACCTTGACGCCGGACACAACGCCGCGACACGGCTGAGATAACCTCGCGCTCCATGATTCGCCCGACCGGAATTCGACGACTCCGCTTGGCCGCGCTGTTGCTCGTCGCCCTGGGTTGCGCGAGCAGCCGGAGCCAGATCACGCCCGCCCCTGCCGCGCCGCTCGTCGTCACCGTGGTCATCGACCAGTTCGCCGGCTGGATCGCCGCCGAGCGCTGGCCGCTCCTGCCCGCGGACGGCGGCTTCGCACGGCTGCGGCGCGAAGGGCTGTGGGCCAAAGACATGCGCTACGGCCATGCCAATACCGAGACCGCGCCGGGCCATGCGGCGCTCTACACCGGACAGACACCGCGCGCTAACGGCATCTACACCAATGACTTCCCCGGAGAAGACGGCGCCCGCATCGCCATTGTCCGCGACGCGGACGCGCACCTGCTCACCGCAGCCGGCCCGACCGACCGCGCCGGCGCGTCGCTACACCGGCTCCGGGTCCCGACGCTCGCCGACCGCCTGCGCGAGTCTCATCCCGAGGCTTCGATCGTCACCCTGTCGCTCAAGGATCGCGGAGCGCTCTTCGGCGGCGGCCGCCGGCCCGACGCCGCGCTGTGGTTCGACCACGCCAACGATGTCTGGGTGACCTCGACGGCGCTAGCCGGGAGTTTCCCTTCCTGGGCAGCGTCTCTCACCACTCCCGAGGCCCTCGCCGCGCGAAGAAGCCCCTGGTTGCCGCTGCCGGGAGAGCTAGCTGCCCTCCACGCCACCGCCGACGACGCACCCGGTGAGGGGGACTATCAGGGGCTGGGCACCGTCTTCCCGCACGACTTCGCGCGCGCCACCAAAGTCGGCACCGCGTCTCGGGTAGCGCCCCAATCCGATGCGCTGCTCTTGGATCTGGCGCTCGCCGCGGTCGATCAGCGGCGCCCGGGCCAGCCCATGCTGCTCGCGGTCTCGCTCTCCGTGAACGATTACGTGCTGCACATCTTCGGCCCCGACTCTCGCGAGGCGTGGGACGTCATCCAGCGCCTGGACCGCGAGCTGGCGCGCTTTCTCGACGGCCTCGACCGGCGAGTCGGCGCCGGTGGCTGGAGCCTTCTCCTCGCCGCCGATCACGGCACGGTCTCGATGCCCGAAGTGCCGGCGAGCGCCCGGCCGTGGTGCGCAAACGCCGAGCGCGATCCCTGGCAGCGACCCTGCGACGGCGGCCGCATCGACGACGGCGCGCTGCTCGAGGCGATGCGCGAGACCGCGGCCCAGACGCTCGGACCGGGCGACTGGGTGCGCGGCATGGAGGGCTCGTGGCTCTTCCTCGGGGAGGCGGCGTGGAAGCTGCCGGCCGAGCTGCGCACCGATCTCTTCGAAGCCTTGAGCGAGCGGCTCACCAGCGAGCCGGGCGTGGCGAGGGTCGTCGACCTGACGCAGGTCCCCGAGACCTGCGGTCCCGTCGAGGAGGTCTCGACGCTGGTGTGCGCAGGCACCGTCACCGATGACGGCGCGGCGCTCTACACCGTGCCGAAGCAAGGCTGGGCTTTCTTTACTTCGCTCACCCCCGGCCGCGGCACCAATCACGGCTCGACGTTTCTCTACGACCGTTCGGTGCCGCTGCTGGTCCGCGCCCCCGGCCGGGTTACGGCCGGTTTGACGATCGACGAGCCGCTCTCTTTTGCCAGCTTCAGCCGCACGGCGGCTGCGCTGCTCGGGATTCCCGCGCCGGCCGGCGACGCGGGGCGGGATCTGACGGCTCCGAACTGATCGCGGGGCGCCGCGTCGATGACCGACCCGCCCGCCGAAGAACGCAGCCTGGCGACCTACGCCGGCTTTGCCGGCATGTGCGTGATCTGGGGCAGCACCTTCCTCGCCATTCGCATCGGCAACGAATCGCTGCCGCCGCTGTGGGCGGCGTCGCTGCGATTGGCGATGGCGACGCCGCTCTACCTCGGCATCGCCCGCCTGGTCGGCGCGCCCTGGCCACGCGGCCGGGCACTCGCGAACGCCATCGGCTATGGCTTGCTCAACTACGGCGTGAGCTTCGGGCTGGTCTACTGGGGTGAGCTCTACGTTTCGAGTGGCACCACGGCGGTGCTCTTCGCCACCACGCCGCTCACCACCGCCGTGGCGGCCTCCGTCGCCGGCATTCAAATGCTCGAGCGCCGCGCGGTGGCAGGAGCGCTGATCGGCCTCGCGGGTGTCGTGTCGATTTTCGCCGGCGAGCTGACGAGCGGCGGACCGCCCGGTGCACTCACGGCGATATTCGCCGCCGCCACCGCCTCGGCACTCTCCGGCGTGTGGCTCAAGAGGGGTCCTGCGCAGTCGACCTGGACGCTCAACGCGGTGGGCGCCGCGGTGGGCCTCGCGGTTTGCCTCCCGGCGAGCTTCGTGCTCGGTGAAGGGCACGGGTTGCCGAACACTCCAGCGGCTTGGGCGCCGCTTCTCTACCTCGTCCTGGCCGGCAATCTGGGCGCCTACGCGCTGTTCGGCTGGTTGGTTACCAAGTGGAAGGTGACCAGCGTCAGCGCGGTTACCCTGATCATTCCGCTCATCGCGGTCGCACTCGGCGCGCTGGTTCGCGGCGAGACGCCGCCCGCCGGGACCTACGCCGGCGCTCTGCTGGTGCTCGCCGGCGTCGCCATCACGCTTTTCGCGCGGCGCGCCGAGCGCTAGGGCGCCGGCGGCTTGGCGGCGGCCCGGATGCGGGCCACGAAGTCCTTGGCGAGATCGTTGGGGATCGGAATCGTCAGGTGGTATTGAGCGATCCGCCAGGCGCCGTCCGGCTGGCGCTCCACCACCCCGGTGCCGCGGCAAACGCCGTAGCTTTCGCTGTCGAGCATCTCGTCGAACCAGATCACCTCACCCGAGCGGCTCTGGTCGAGATGGCGGTCGCGCGGCTTGAAGGTCCAGCCCTTGCCTTGCGCGAAGTAGGGATGCGCGAAGGCGCGGAACGCCACCTTGTCCCAACGCTCGCCGGCGTCGGTGCCGAAGAAGACGGCGTTCGGCGCCAGCAAGTCGAAGTAAGCGGTCTCATTCGCGCGCGCTGCCGCATCGTGAAAGCCGTCGAGCAGGAGCCCGGCGGCCACCAGATCGGCCGCGCGGTCCGCCGCCTGCAGGCTGGCTGCGAGGGACGCGGCAGCGAGGAACACGATGACGGCCGGGCGTCGGCTCATTCGGGGTGGAAGTCGACGAAGATGGTCAGCGTGCGGGCGCGCTCGAGGCCGTAGCGCAGAGTCGAGAGCGTCACTGTGGTCTGGTCGTGGCGGGATTCGCTATCGAGATTCTCTGCGCCCTTGTAGCCGTCGATCGCCACGCCTTTCTCGTCGAGCCATTCGATGCGCAGACTGGCGTCCCAGTCGCGCGTCGCGTCGTTGGTGAACTCCAGCTGGATCTGGACATCCTGCAGGTATTCGCTGTTGCCGGGCCGCATGATGCGCGACTTCGTCGACGCGCTCGTGCGCACCAGCCGCAGCCGGTGCAGCGTCGTCGGGCCGTCGGTCGACACGATGTCGATCCACTGATCGAAGGCGAACGGCACCTTGGTTTCGAACGACCCGGCCTGCGC
Source organism: Thermoanaerobaculia bacterium (assembly GCA_963821905.1). Lineage (GTDB taxonomy): Bacteria > Acidobacteriota > Thermoanaerobaculia > Multivoradales > JAGPDF01 > CAWGFP01. Next base: position 207,747 of record CAWGFP010000014.1, read on the forward strand.
TGCGCCGGCGAGTAGCCCCATGAGGAGCCCGATTTGGATCGTGCGCTTCATCCATCCTCCGTTTCGTAGCCCGACCCGACGGATTCTACCGACGGCCGCAGCCGGTTATTATAGAGGGCAGGCTATATCCAAAGCGCCTTCGCGGCGCCACGAAGCGCGTCGCTCGGGGCCGGCGCGAGAACGGGGTGGCTTGGAAGCGACCACGATTTCGTCCTTGATTCTCGCCGCAGAGAATGGCGAGCCGGCCGCCACGGCGGCGCTCTTCACCGCGCTTTACGACGAGCTCCACCGCATGGCGCGGCGGCAGCTGGCGCTCAACGCCGGGGTCGGGCTGGGGGCCACCAGCCTGCTGCACGAGGCCTACCTCGACATCGCGCAGCGCGAGCGCACCAAGTTCCCCGATCGCGCGCGCTTCATGGCCTACGCCGCGCGGGTGATGCGCAGCTTGATCATCGACAACGCGCGCAGCCGGCGGGCGCAGAAGCGCGGCGGTCAGTTCGAGTTCACCGACCTCGACACGGAAGTTTCGGATGCCCAGAGCGAGGCGCTCGAGCTCTCCCGCATGAGCGAAGCGCTCGACGAGCTCGCCGCCGACGAGCCGGCGCTGGCCGAGGTGGTGGACTTGAAGTTCTTCTGCGGCTTCTCCTTCGCCGAGATCGCCGCCATGCGCGGCGTCACCGAGCGCACCGTGCAGCGCCACTGGGACAAGGCGCGCATCTACCTGCGCCGCTCACTGCGCCAGGACGCACTGGCGTGAACCGCGAACGATGGCTGGAGGTCGGCCCCCATCTCGACCGGGCGCTGGAGATGGATACCGACGAACGTGCCGCCTGGCTGGACACGCTGCGCGCCGAGGACCCGCGGCTCGCCGCCGACTTGACGGAGCTCCTGGCCGAGCGCAGCGCCGTGGGCCGCGAGGGCTTTCTCGAAAGCGAAGGGCCGGCGCACCCGGCGGCGGCCTCGCTCGCCGGCCAGACGGTCGGCGCCTACACCCTGGTTGCGCCGATCGGCCGCGGCGGCATGGGCACCGTCTGGCTGGCAAGGCGCAGCGATGGCCGGTTTACGGGCGAGGCGGCGGTCAAGTTCCTCAACGCCGAGATGGGACGCGCTGGTGAGGGGCGCTTCCGCCGCGAAGGCAACATCCTCGCCCGGCTCACCCATCCGCACATCGCGCATCTCATCGACGCCGGCGTGTCCGCTGCCGGTCAGCCGTACCTGGTGCTCGAGCGCGTCGAGGGCCAGCCGATCGACCGCCATTGCGACGCGCGCGGCCTCGACGTCGCCGCGCGCCTGAGCCTCTTTCTCGACGTCCTCGCCGCGGTCGAGCACGCCCACTCCCATCTCGTCGTGCACCGCGACATCAAGCCGTCGAACGTGCTGGTTTCCGCCGACGGCCAGGTGAAGCTGCTCGACTTCGGCATCGCCAAGCTGCTCGAGGGCGACGCGACCGGCAACCCGACCGCGCTGACCCGCGAGGGCGGCAAGGCGCTGACTCCCGAGTACGCCGCACCCGAGCAGGTGACCGGCGGCGTCATCACGACCGCGACTGACGTCTATTCTCTCGGAGTACTGCTCTACATTCTGCTGGGCGGCCGCCACCCCGCCGGGGCAGCGCGCAACTCGCCGGTCGAGCTCTTGCGCGCGATCCTCGACGTCGAGCCGCCGCGCCTTTCGACTGGGGTGGTGGACGCGCGCACCGAGACGACGGCGACGCTCGCCGATAACGCGGCGCGGCGCGGCAGTACTCCTGAGAAGCTCCACCGGCTGCTGCGCGGCGATCTCGACACCATCGTCGCCAAGGCACTCAAGAAGCAGCCGGAGGAGCGCTACGCGTCGGCGAGCGCGTTCGCCGACGATGTTCGGCGCTATCTCGATCATCGCCCGATTACCGCGCGGCCGGACGCGCTCTCCTATCGCGCTGCGCGCTTCATCCGCCGCCATCGCGTACCGGTGGCGCTCGCCACGCTCGCGCTCGCGGCGCTCGTCGCCGGGTTGGTGGGCACGGTCAGTCAGACGCGACGAGCCACTCGCCAGGCGGCGCTGGCCCGGGAGCAGCGCGACTTCGCGCTGCGCCAGCTCTCCCGCGCCGAGGCCATCAACGAGCTCAACAACTTTCTGCTCTCGGACGCGGCGCCGAGCGGCAAGCCGCTCCGGGTCGGCGATCTGCTCGACCGGGCGGCGAAGATCGTCGCCCGCCAATCCGCCGAGCCGGCGGAGATCCGCGCCGAAATGTTGATCGCCATCGGCCGCCAGTTCCATTCTCAGGACGAAGACGTCAAAGCCCTGCCGCTTCTGACCGAGGCGTACCGGCTCGCGAAGGAGAGCGGCGACCGCTCCGCCGAGGGCAAAGCTGCTTGCGCGCTCGGCAGCACAGTTTCTCGCCAAGGCGACGCCGAGCGCGCCGAGACCCTGTTCCAGGAGGGCATGAGCCGGCTGGGAGAGGAATCTCTTCATTCGCTCGACCGGGTTTTCTGCCTCTTGCGGGGCGGCGAGGTAGCGCGGAACCTCGAGGACCCGTCGAACGCCGTGGCCCGCGTCGAGGCGGCGCAGCGTCTACTGCGCGAGTCGGGTCACGGCTCGACGCTGCTCGACTTGCGCGTCGACATGGACCTGGCCGAGTCGTACCGCAAGGCGGGCCGCATGGCCGACGCCAACGAGGCCTTCGCACGGGCGTCGGCCCGCCTCGAAGCCGCGGGCCGGGGCGACACTGAGACCGCAGGGACGCTGCTCAACAACTGGGCGCTGGTGGTGGCCGTAGCGAACCCGCTGCGCGCCGAGGCACTCTACCGGCAGGCCGTCGACATCGCGAGCGCCGACGGCAGCGATGCCAGCGTGTCTCCCATGCTGCTCAACAACCTGGCGCGCACCGTTCACGCGCTGGGTCGCCACACGGAGGCGAAGGCGATCGCACTGCGGGCCTACGACGAGGCGCGGCGATTCCAGGACGAGCTGGTCGTCACCCACTCGCTGTTTCTCCAACCCTTGATCTATCTCGAGTTGGGCGAGGTCGAGGCGGCATCCGAGGTGCTCTCCCGACTCGCGGCGAGGGTCCAAGGCGGCTACCCGCCGGGGCACTACTTCTTCGCCATCCTGGCCTCCGCACAAGGCCTCCTCGATCGCGCGCGCGGCGACCTCGGAGCCGCCCGGGCGGCCCAGGATCGGGCAATCGCGCTCGCCGAAACGACGCCGCAGGCGAACGCGGCGCTGCCGGCCATGCTCCTGCGCCGATCGGCTCTCGAGCTCCAAAGCGGGGAGCTCGCGCCGGCTCGGGCCGACGCAGCCCGGGCGCTCGAGCTCAGACTGCAAGCGGTCGAGCCGGGCGCGCTCGCGAGCTCGGTGGGCGTGGCCCATCTAGCCCTCGGTCGCGCTCTCGCCGCGCAGGGCGATCGGGCCGGCGCTCGCGACGCTTTTGAGTCGGCGCTGCGCCACCTCGAGCCCACGCTGGGTGCCGCGCACGCGGACACAACGGCTGCCCGCGAGCTCCTGAAGGCGGCCAACACGTCCTAGTCGCTGCCGGTCCCGCAGTCTCCCTTGTCGGGATTCTCGCCGTCCTTCCGCTGATCTAGGTAGAAGGTACCCACACATCGTGGAAGGAGACTCCCGTGACCCATCGCGCGATACGACTTGGACTCGTCGCAGGCCTTGCCATCGCCGGCATCACCCACGCGGCGGGAGGTTGGAGCCCGCGGCTCGAACGGCGCGTACTCGATGCGCTCGATCCCCAGCAATTGCAACAGCTCGCCGCCGGCGCCGAACCGGCGGACGTGCGGCTCGACGACGGGCGCACGGTAGCTGAGCTCATCGCGCAGGAAGCGGAAGCCGCCGCGCCAACGCTAGCCTTCACACCGACGGATCCCTGTGTGCTCGTGCGCACCGTGGCATCCGGCGCCGGGCCGTTCTCGGCCGGCGAGATCCGCAGCTTCATGGCCCGCGGCGGCTTGAGCCCTCAGGGCGGCGCGCTGGCGGGTTGCGGGGTGCCGTCCGACGCGCAGGCGCTCGCCGTTCTCTTGCGCATTGCCGGAGCGCCGGCCAAGGGATCGCTCCGCGTCTGGCCGGTCGGAGAGCCCGAGCCCGGCATTTCGGCGTTCGAATTTGGCACGTCCGGTGGTGTCGCCACGCTCCTCGTGGAGCTCTGTAACGCCGAGTCCTGCCCGGGCGACTTCCAGATTCACGCGCTCGGCGTGCCGACTCAGTTGCGGTTGGACGTCATCGGCTACTTCGTCCCCGTGCCGCACGGGCCTGCGGGCCCGAGCGGCCCCGAAGGGGCGCAGGGACCCGAAGGACCGCAAGGGCCGGAGGGCCCGCGGGGTCTACAGGGGCCCAAGGGAGACACCGGTGACATCGGACCGTTGGGACCGCAGGGCCCTCCGGCCACCGTGCTTCACAACGCCACCATGACCGGTGACGGAAGCTCGGCGACGCCGCTCGATCTCGCGCTGCCCCTCATCCTCACGGGCGCCGTATCCAATGTCGGCGGAGAGGACGCCATGGTGGAGCTCACCAACCTCGAACCCGGGGGCCACGGCCTCCTGGTGACCGGCGGCGACAGCCTCGAGGACACTGGTTTCGGCATCACGGCCGCCGGCCGCGGCTTGGCGGGTCGCGGGGGCACCGCCACCGAGGGGCCCGGCGGCATCGGCGGGGTTCTGCGCGGCGGCGATGCAACGGATGGCAACGGCGGCATCGGCGCCCGCGTGGCGGGCGGAAAGGGCACGGGCGCCGGAAGGCTCGGCGGAACCGGCATCCTCGTTTTTGGCGGTCCCGGCCCGACCGTCGGCCTGGCTGGCGATTTTCGCGGCGACGTCGAGATCTCCGGCTCGCTCGCCAAGGGCGGCGGCTCATTCAAGATCGACCATCCGCTCGACCCCGAGAACAAGTACCTCTACCACTCGTTCGTCGAATCGCCGGACATGAAGAACATCTACGACGGCAACGTGACGACCGACGGACGCGGCGAGGCGGTGGTGCGGCTGCCGGACTGGTTCCAGGCGTTGAACAGGGACTTCCGCTACCAGCTCACCGTCGTCGGCACCTTCGCTCAGGCGATTGTCGGCGAGAAGATCGCGCGCAATCGCTTTCTCATCCGCACCGACCAACCGAACGTCGAGGTGTCATGGCAGGTGACCGGCATCCGCAAGGACGCGTACGCCAACGCGCATCGCATCCGCGTGGAAGAGGCGAAGCCCGAAGAGGAGCGCGGGCTCTATCTCCATCCCGAGGCGTTCCAGCAACCGGCGGAGCGCGGGATCGGTCAACAACGGATGCTCGGTCTTTCGCAGGAAGGGAGGCTTCCGTGATCCATCGCACCGCGACTCTTGCGTTTCTTACCGGCCTGACCGTCGTCACCGGCGCCGCCTGGTCGGGCGAGGCTTGGAGCCCGCGACTCGAGCGGCGCGTGCTCGACGCGCTCGATCCTAAGCAATTGCAGCAGCTCGCCGAGGGCGCCGAACCGGCGGACGTGCGGCTCGACGACGGGCGCACCGTAGCCGAGCTCATCGCGCAGGAGGCGGAGGCCGCGGCGGCAACGCTCGCCTTCACCCCGACCGATCCCTGCGTGCTGGTGCGCACCGTGGCATCGGCCGCCGGCCCGATCTCGGCCGGCGAGACTCGCAGCTTCATGGCCCGCGGCGGCTTGAGCCCGCAGGGCGGTGCGCTGGCGGGCTGCGGCGTGCCGTCCGACGCGCAGGCGCTCGCTGTTCTCTTACGCATTGCCGGAGCGCCGGCCAAGGGATCGCTGCGCGTCTGGCCGGTCGGCGAGTCCGAGCCCGGTATCTCGGCGGTCGAGTTCGGCACCTCTGGAGGTGTCACCACCCTGCTCGTGGAGCTCTGTCACGCCGAATCCTGCCCGGGCGACTTCCAGATTCACGCGCTCGGCGCCTCGACACAGTTGCGCCTGGACGTCATCGGCTATTTCGCTCCCGTGCCGCAGGGTCCAGAGGGCGAGACCGGTCCCGACGGACCGCGGGGACCCGAGGGACCACAAGGGCCGGAGGGACCGCGGGGTCTTCAGGGGCCCAAGGGAGACAGCGGTGACATCGGACCGATGGGGCCGCAGGGGCCGCCGGCCACGGTGATTCACAGCGACAACTTGGTCGGCGATGGCAGCGAAGCCGCACCGCTCGCTCTCGCGGTGCCGCTCCTCCTCGCCGGCAACGTCGACAGCGCCGTCAGCACCCTCAAGGTCATCAACCAGGCGGCCGGGCGCCCAGCCCTCGTTTTGGAGGCGGGCCACGCGGACGACCTTGAAGGAGGAGGCATTGGCTTGATTTCGTTCGCGGGGGACGGTTTGGATAGCTTTTTGGGCGGCCGGGGTCTGCAGAGCTTCGGAGGTCGGACCCCCTTAGGAGACGGCGGCACTGGCGGCGAGCTATTCGGCGGGTCCTCGGGCAACGGCGATGGCGGCGTCGGCGTCATCGCGCAGGGCGGGACGGGGATAGGGGTCGGAAATCACGGCGGCACCGGCATCAGAGCGGGGGGCGGCGGAGGACTGAGTGGCGCTACCGAAGGCTTGGCGGGCACCTTTGTCGGTGGCGTCGAAATCTTCGGTCAACTGACCAAGAGCGGCGGGTCGTTCAAGATCGACCATCCGCTCGATCCCGAGAACAAGTACCTCTACCACTCGTTCGTCGAATCGCCGGACATGATGAACATCTACAACGGCAACGTCACGACAGACGGACGCGGCGAAGCGGTGGTGCGGCTGCCGGACTGGTTTCAGGCCCTCAACCGGGACTTTCGCTACCAGCTCACCGTCGTCGGCACCTTCGCGCAGGCGATCGTCGGCGAGAAGGTCGCGCGCAACCGTTTTCTCATCCGCACCGACCAGCCGAACGTCGAGGTGTCGTGGCAAGTGACCGGCATCCGCAAGGACGCGTACGCCAACGCGCACCGCATTCGCGTGGAAGAGGCAAAGCCCGAAGAGGAGCGCGGGCTCTATCTCCATCCCGAGGCGTTCTCGCAGCCGGCCGAGAAGGGTCTCGCGGTATTGCGAGCGCCCGCCATCACATTCGCCGGCGCGGCGGCGAACGAGCAGTAGGGATCAGCCCTCGACGGGAAGCTTGTAAGCCTCCCGCGAGGGTTTGAGAGGACGAATCAACCAATACGGCCGCCGCGTGCCATCGGGAGAGAAGCGCGCGGCGGGCCGTGCCTTGTCCAGCCACTCGCGGAAGATGCGCTGCGACTTGGCGACGTCGACCGAGATGTCGCCGTGGCGATCGCCGGCCTCCGCCTTGCGCACGCGCACGGCCTGATGCCAGCAGTGCATGCCCGAGACCGGATCCGGATGCACCGCGAAGGTGAGGTTCTGGTGCACGCCGACGTCGGTCCACCAGATGCGCTGGGTATCGGGATCCGACGAGGTGTAGGGCGCGGCGCCCTTCATGCGCCGCAGCGACCAGTCGTCGCCACGATGCGCGAGATCGACCGTCGCCATCAATTGGCGCTGGCCCTGCTCGGCGAGCTTCCAGCGTCCCATGTGATGGCTGCAGGCGACGACGCCGGGGCGGATGCCCTCGGTGACCCACGCCTTGACCACGAAATGTCCGGTGTGGGTCTCGATGCGCACCAGGTCGCCAGTGTCGACGCCGATCTCACTCGCCTGGCGAGGATGCATCCACAGCGGATTGGTGTGGGCAATCTCGTCCAGCCACTTGGCGTTGGCGCTGCGGGTGTGGATCTGGATCGGTACCCGGAAAGTCGAGATCAGCGGCACCTCGCCGGGGGCGAGATTGGCAGGATGCACATGGCTGCGGATGTAGGTCGGCAGCGCGTACTCGGGCCAGCCCCAGGCCACCAGTGTCGGCGAGTAGAACTCGAGCCGGCCAGATGGCGTCGGAAAGCCCCGCAGCACTTTGCCGTCGACGCGCACGCCCGCCGCGCGGCGGCCGTCGGCGTCGGGATCCGGCGCCCCCGTCGGCGCGAGATTCTTCGGTGCCGTCGCGGCGGCGCGGGTGTAGACGCGGCCGAACTCGTCCTCGGCGGTCTCGACGAGATCCTGCGCCGCGACCTCCTGCTCGTGCAGCGGCCCGATGTCCTGCGCCAATTGGAACGCACCGTAGCGCCGCATCCAGGCGAGTGGCGTCAGGCCCTCCTGAGCCGCCTTCTCGGGCAGCCCGGGCACCGAGTTCTCGAAGATCCAGCCGTAGTACTCGTCGATCGAGAGCTTCTCGCCCGGCTTCGCCTTCGACTCGGCGAAGCCGCGGATGCCGAGCTCGCCGCCGGGATCGATGCGCCAGGTGAGATCGAGCCAGAACTCGTTTTCCTCCCACACCTCGCCGGGGTTCGACTGCCGGGTGTCGGTGATCGTCTCGCCGCGCCGCTCGCGCTCCGCGCGCAGCACCGGCTGGCGAAAGCCCAGCCACTGGCCGTCGTGGGTCTCGTACGAGTGCAGGTCGTGGCGCTCGGCGCCATTGCCCATCGGCAGGATGTAGTCGGCGAAGTAGGCGGTCTCGCTCCAGGTCGGAGTGAGGGCGACGTGGAGGCCGATCTTGCTCTCGTCGGTCAGCATCTCGATCCACGAGAAGCCATCGGGATTGGTCCACACCGGGTTGTAGACGCGGGTGAAATAGACCGCGAGCTTGCCGCGGCCCTCTTTCATCAGATGCGGTAACAGGAACGAGAGCTCGTACATGCCGAGCGGATACTCCTGCGGCCAGTTGAGCTCGTTCCAGCTCTTGGGATGCGACGGCATGTGGATCGGCCGCGGCACGAACTTGTTCCAGGCGTTGGGATAGGTGCCGCCTGGCGTGGCCACCGCGCCGAGCAACGCCGAGAGCAGGAAGAGCGTGCGCGAGACCTGCCAGCCGCCTTCGTTGCCGGCCGCGGCCGAGCGCCAGCTGTGAGTCGAGAACTTGGTGCCGGCGTGGGCCACCAACTCGGCGACCGCGCGCAATGTCGACTCGTCGATGCCGGATTCCGCGGCCGCGAACTCGAAGGTGTAGGCAGCGTAGATGTCGCGCAGCAGCATTTCGAAGGTGGCGAAATCACGCGGCGCATCCGGATGGTGCGGATCGAGCGCCGCCAGGTACTCCTGCCAGTTCCACCAGCGGCGCACGAATTCGCGATCGTAGGCGCCGGTCTGGATCAGGTGGTTGGCGATCGCCAGATGGATCGCCGCCTCCGAGCCGGGCTGCGGCGCCAGCCAGTAGTCGGCGTGGGTGGCGGTGTTGGAGAGCCGGGTGTCGAGGACGATGAGCTTGGCGCCGCGCGCCTTGGCCTCCATGATGCGCTGGGCGTGGGGATTGAAATAGTGGCCGGCTTCGAGGTGCGAGCTGACCAGCCAGATGACCTCGGCGCGGGCGTGATCCGGGCTCGGGCGATCGATGCCGCACCACAGCTCGTAGCCGGCGCGCGCCGATGCCGAGCAGACGTTGGTGTGCGAGTTGTGGCCGTCGCAACCCCAGGAGGCGAGCACGCGTTCGGTGAAGCCGTCTTCGCCGGGCCGGCCGACGTGGTACATGACTTCGTTCTGACGGCCCTCGACGATCGCGTGCCGGATGCGGCCCGCGATGTCCTGGAGCGCCTCTTCCCAGGAGACGCGCGTCCACTTGCCCTCGCCGCGCTTGCCGGCGCGTTTGAGCGGGAAGAGGATGCGATCGGGGTCCTGCACCTGATTGAGCGTCGCCGGCCCCTTGGCGCAGTTGCGGCCGCGCGAGCCCGGATGCTCGGGATTGCCCTCGAACTTGCGCACTTCGCCGGTGTCCTGATCGACGTAGGCGAGCAGGCCGCACGCCGACTCGCAGTTGAAGCAAGTGGTCGGCACCAGGGAGTAGCGCTTCTCGACGCGCTCCGGCCAAGCCTTGGAGTCGAGCTCCACCCAGTCGTCCCAGCGCTCCTTGGGCGGATAGGACGCCAGGTGAATGCGGCTCGCTCCCGGGTAGAAGGTCTCGCCCCGCGCCTCGACTTCGCGGCGCGCCGCGGACTCGAGTTTGGCCGGCGGTTTCTTCTCGCGGCTCATGCCAGCGGCACCGACTGCCCCGCCTGCACGTAGGCGTGCTCGAAAGCGAGCAGGCCGAGAAGCGCCGCGGCGGCGCAGAGCGGCGCCGCGCCGGGCGCGAAGACCACGGTGGCGCTCAGCGTGGTGAGCGCGAGACCGGACCAGAAGTACGCCTTGAAGCGCCCGCTCACCATCTCCTGCGTCGCCAGCCGGGCGTGCGCGGTCGAGTGCGGCAGCGTCACCTCGCCCGCCACCAGAAGGGCGTGAACGAGCGCCGCGCCGGCGAGGATCGCCGCGAGCGGACGCACCGCCGCGGTCTCCGTCGCCGCGGCGACCGGCAGCAACGCCGCGGCGCCAGCGAGCACCGCTTGTACCAGGAGGTGCGGCGGCAGGAGAGGGTTCTGCCACAGATCGCGCGCCTTGGCCTGGGCGAAGAGCCAGGCGGTATAGACCGCGGCGAGAACGGCGAGCGGCATTCCCAGCGTGCCGAGCGCGAACAAGCGGTGCGGCCGGCCGGCGAACCCGAACCACAGGTGGAGCGCCAGTACGGCGCCGTAGCCGGAGAGGATGAAGGCGCCCTTGACCAGCCAGCTGCGCCAGTGCGGCCGGGTGAAGATCATGTAGAAGCGCGACGGATGCTCGAGGTCGGCGATCAAGACGGCCCCGGTCACCGCGAAGAACAGGAGCGCCACCGCCGGCACCCAGCGCGCGAAGAGCTCGCCGCCAGGGGCGATGACGCCGAGCAGAACGAGCAGCAGTCCGACGAGGTAGCTGCCCGCCGACACGCCTTTGGTCAGGGTGTAGAGACTCACTCGCCAATCCCAAGGCGCGCGGTGCGGCACGTCGTAGGACAGGAGAGCGGCTGCAGAGCTGTTGCGCCCTCCCTCGTACTTGTCCGGACCGGGATGGCCCGATACGACATAGTCGCCACCCTGGGATTGCTCGCTCCACATGAAAATACCGCCCGGAGGGCGCCGCGCCGCGAGCGGGTCCAGCGTCGCCTGATGGGCGCCGCGATAGAAGAGCTTGGGCTGGGTGTCTTTCTCCGGCCGGCGCACCTGGACGGCCTCGCGCCCGATCATCTGCGCGACGCGCGACGTCGGGTCGTTCATGTCACCGATCAGAATGGCCTCGGTCGGACAGACCACGACACACGCGGGCTCGAGACCGACGTCGATCCGGTGCGCGCAGAAGTTGCACTTCTCGGCCGAGTGATCCTCGGGATTGATGAAGATGGCGTCGTACGGACAGGCGGCGATGCAGGCCTTGCATCCGATGCAGGTCGACTTGTCGAAGTCGACGATGCCGTCGGGACGCACGAACATGGCGCGCGTCGGGCAGGCGTGCGTGCAGGGCGCCGCCGCGCACTGGTTGCAGCGCGTCACCTGGAAGGCGCGACGGGTCTGCGGGAACACCCCGACGTCGGCGTATTTCACGTAGGTGCGGGTGACGCCCAGCGGCACCTCGTTCTCGGACTTGCAGGCGGTGGTACAGGCGTGGCAGCCGATGCAGGATTCGTGGTCGATGACCTTCGCCCAGCGGACGGGCGGACTCGGCGTCGACTGCGGCTCGGCCATGGACGCGAGGCTATCGCAAACCTGCGAAAACTAGGTTGGTGTGTTTTCGTCATCGCCGCGAATCGCGGGCTAGAATTCGTGACATGCCCCTCCACGAGATCACCCCCGAAGAGCTCGTGGCCGCCGCCGAGCGCGGCGAGCCGTTTCAAGTGCTCGACGTGCGTCCGGAGGCGATGCTCGCCGGTGGCACGATCGACCTCTTCCCGCGCGAACGCTTCGTCAATCTAGTCGGCTCCAAGCTGATGGCGCTCAGCGATCCGGCGGAGGCCGGCCTCGATCCCGATCTTCCGGTTGCGGTGGTCTGCGCGCAGGGCATCTCGAGCCAACCCGCCGCCGCATTTCTCGCCCAGCACGGCTATGACGCACACACGGTGCGAGGCGGCATGGCGAGCTGGATGCTGACCCTGGTGCGTCGGGAGCTCGAGCCGCCGGCGGGCTTCGATCGCTTGTGGCAGTTCGACCGCATCGGCAAGGGCGCGCTCACCTACCTGTTGGAGGACGACGGCCAGGCGATCGCCATCGATCCTTGCCGCAACGCCGCACCGCTGGTTTCCGCGCTACAGGAGGTCAACGCTCGGTTGGTGGCGGTCGCCGACACTCATGTGCACGCCGACTACCTCTCGGCCGGTCCTGGGCTGGCGCGCCACTTTTCGATTCCCTACTACCTGCATCCCAGGGACGCGGTCTTCCCCTACGACGGCACGCCGGGAAGGATCGCTTTCGCGCCCCTCTCCGACGGCCAGACCATCGCCGTCGGCAGCGCCGCGTTGCGCGTCGAGCACACGCCGGGGCACACCGAGGGCAGCGTCACCTTCCACGCCGGCGAAGAAGCGGCCTTCACCGGCGATTTCATCTTCGTGCGCTCGGTCGGCCGCCCCGACCTGGCGGGCCGCAGCGCGGAGTGGACGCGTCAGCTCTGGGCGAGCCTCGAGAAGGCCCGTGCCACGTGGGCCCGCCAGACCTGGATCTACCCCGCGCATTACGCTTCGGACGCCGAACGCCGTGCCGACCACGCCGTGGGCGCCCGCTTCGCGGACGTCCTGCGCGAGAACGAGCCGTTGCGTCTTACTTCGTGGGTGGACTTCGAGGCCTGGGTCGAGAGCCACCAGTCGAAGTTTCCCGAGGCCTACCGCACCATCAAAGCGGTGAACGTCGGCTTGATGACGGTGGACGCGGCGACCGCCGACGAGCTCGAGGGCGGCAAGAACCAGTGCGCCGTCGGCTGATCGCTACCGCGGCCGCGCTGGTGCTCGTCGCGGGTTGTGCGCGCGGCGAGTCGACGCAAGGGGCAGCCGTGAGCGATCTGGACGCAGAGTGGCGTCAGGTGCAGCGCCGCTTGCCGGGGGGCCCGCCGCCCTTCCTCTGGCAGCGCCACTCCACGCCGCCGCTACCGCTGGCTTGGCCACCGACCCGAGACACCGGCTGGGTGCGCTACGAGTACGCCTACGGCTTCGACCCTGTGCGCACCGCCGATGCCATACGCGTGGCGGCGCCCTGGGCGCGGGTCCAGCTCGATCGCGACGGACAGCCGCGCGAAGCGCGACTCCTCGAAACAGCGGGAGCTGAGCTCGGACTGCAAGGAGTCTTTCCTACCCATCCGCCATCCGGCGCCATCGACGGCGAGCAGGTGCGCCGCGAGGAGGCTCGAGCGCTCCAGCTCACCGTCCTGCCGGCGCCGGGCTCGCGCGAGCAAGCTGGGCTCGCCGCGTTCTACGGCCAGTGGCTGCAGCGCAATGGAGTGATCGCGGCCGCAGTGCGCGACGCGCACGAGCCGTTCTTCGCCTGGATCGAGAGGGCGCGCTGAAAGCCCATACGATTCATCGGATTCCGATGATTCCCTGAGTTCCTGCGATAGCTCCGGTGCCGCGGCACGCAGCCTGCAAAAAGCCGCCGCCGGAGGTCGCAAACGATGACTAGCCGGACCCTCAAAATCACTCTCCTTGCGCTGCTGCTGGTCGTCGGCTCACTCGCCGCGCCGCGGCCCGCGAACGCCACGGTGCACGTGGATATTGGGTTCTTCTTCGATTCGCTGGCGCCGCACGGCCCCTGGTTCCAGCACCCGGGCTACGGTTGGGTGTGGTCCCCGAACGTCGTCGCGGCCGGCTGGCAGCCGTACACCGCGGGACACTGGGTGTACGCGAATCAGGTCGGTTGGTCGTGGGCCAGCGCCGAGCCGTGGGGCTGGGCGACCTATCACTACGGCCGCTGGTTCTTCGACGAGTATTACGGCTGGATCTGGGTCCCGGGCTACGAATGGGCTCCGGCATGGGTCGACTATGTGGCCTACGACGACCACATCGGCTGGGCGCCGTTGCCGCCGGCCGCGACCTGGAGCGTGAACGTCGGCTTCGCTTCGCACTACAGCGTGCCCTACGACCGCTACGTCTTCGTCGAGCCGCGTTACTTCGACTCGCCGTCCTGGCATGACTACGCGGCTTCGCGGTCCGTCTCCACACGCTACGCGCGGGCCGGCCGCCGTGTCACGCGCTATCAGGATAGCGGCGATTGGGTGGTCAACCGCAGTGTGGATTGGGCCCCGGACGCGGCGGTCGACTTCGTCGATGTCGACTCGCCTCGCCAACTGGGCCGCGCGGTCAGCGGCGGCGAGGTGGCCGTCTTCCGCCCGCGGGTGGCGCGCAACGATCGACTCGAGCCGTCGCGACGGCGGGTCGCGCGGCGCGGTTCGCCGGTCGCCCAGGCGGCCGATCCGGTGGCGGTCGCGGCGGTCAGCGAGGTCGCGCGCGAAGCGCGCGCGGGAAACGGTCCGCGATCGTGGCGGACGCCGATTCGTCAGCCCCCAACGCGAGACGCCGCGAGCCCTCGCCCGAACCGAAGAGCGGCGGGTTGCGGCAACACGTTCGGTGGCCGCGCCCCGAATCGCAGAGCGGGTGCGAGGGAACGACCGTCGCGTAGCAGCGGCGCAGCGCGATGAGCGTCCTCAGGTCAGCGCTCGTGGACGAGGCAACGAACGGCGGATCGCTGCGGCGCAGCGTGTCGATGGTCCCCGGGCCAGCGCACCCCGCAACCGACCGGAGCGTCGCATCGCCCGCGCACAGGCTGGGGAGGCTCCGCGCACGGCGGCACGGCTGAACGGTCGCGAGCGCCAGGTCGCCGCCCGGGCGCAGCGGCTCGAACGCGCGCGCCGGCCGGCTACGGTACGCGAGCAGCCACAGCGTGGTGGTCCACAAGTGACGAGCCCGCGCGCCGAGCGGCGTCCACAGATGCACGCCGAGCGCGGCGTCGCGCGCCGGGCGGCGGCAGTTGAACAGGGTGGCCGCGACCGTGCGCCGCAGGTCAGCGGCGGCCGGCCCCAGCGTGAGCGCGTTGCCCACGCCGAACGAACCGCGGAGCGTCACGACCGCGCGGCGGGCGCCAAGCCGGGCCGGCAAAAGGCCAAGGGCGGGCGCGGCTGAGCGTCGCTACCGCGGATGACGGGTGCCGCGCTCGCGCGGCACCCGCCGTCTCGATCTCCCTCGGTATCATCTGTCCGTGACCCCCGCGCATTACGAGCGTTGGAGGCGCTGGCTTTTCCTGCCGGGCCTGGCGCTTTCTCTGCTTCTCGCCTCGCGCGCCCAGTACGGCGGCGACCAGTTGAACCTGCTGGGGCGCGGTTGGCTGTGGGCAGAACGCGGTATCTTCCTGCCGTTCGGCAATCCGCTGTCGAACGGCGGCGTCTCGCCCGGCTCGGTCACCACGTTTCTGGTCGGCCTGCCGCTTTTCGTGGTGCGCGACCACCGCGCGCCGATCGCCCTCGTCATCCTCTTTCACGTCCTCGCGTATTGGCTGCTCGACCGCACGCTCGCCAGGATTCTCGCTCCCCGCGAGCGCTTTCTCTTCGCCGTCGTCTACTGGCTCAATCCCTGGCGGCTCTATCTCTCCGGCTTCCTGTGGAATCCGAACTATCTCTGCCTGCCGGCCGCGTTGCACTTCGCAACGGCATGGCGGATGCGCGAACAGGCGCGTTTCTGGCCGAGCTTCGCCCATGTCCTCGCCGTCGGCGTCGCGCTCCAGCTTCACCCCAGCGCGATCCTGCTCGCCTTCGCTTCGCTCCTGCTGCTCTGGCGGCGCTCGCTCCGTCTCAGCTTTTCCGGCGTCGCGGCGGGCGGCGCCGTGGTTCTGCTGTCCCTGGTGCCATGGGCGCTCGCCGTCGACACCGCTCCGGATGCCTTGCCGGGCGAGAAGGGGTTTCTCCTCCGCGGTCTGATCTACGTCTTCCCGCTCGTGCGCGGCTGGCTCTACTGGCTGCGCTACGGCTCGCTCTACATTACGGAGGGTGCGCTCAAGCTCGACTTCACCGATCTGCTCGGTGCTCCGCTGGGGGCGACCGTCTCGAGGCCGCTCCGCCACGCGCTCACCGCCCTTACCGCGCTCACCGTGGCGCTACCGTTGTGGGCGAACGCCCGTTTGTTCCGGCGCTGGCGCCGCCGTCTACGCCGGCGAGCGGCGGCTCCCGCGCCGCGTTCCTGGCTGCGCGATTACACGCTGGCGGCTTTCTTCGGCGCGACCTTGGGCTTCGCGCTCTCTCCGACGACCGTCATGTCGTGGCAGGCGATCGTGGTCCTCCATGCCGCGGTCTTGCCCCTGGTATTCCTCGGCGCCGCGCTCTGGCGTCGCCCGCGGCAAGCGCACCGGGTGCGGCGCGGCGCGTTCGCCTGGGCCGCGGCTTCGGTCGTGCTGGTTCTGATTCTCGCCGGCGGCAGCCGTTACTACCGCTGCCAGGGTGCGCCGCTGCTCGGCGTCGGAGTGATCGTGCGCCACGACCATGCCATGTTTCGCGATCTCGGGCTGAACGAGAGTTGCCCGATGGAGTTCGACCCCGTCGACGGTTGGTGGCCCGACCGGCTGCCGGAGAACTGAGCTCAGTAGAGGTCGAAGACCAGGATCTTCGCCTGCAGCGGACCGTTGCGCACCGGCCAGCGCCGGCGCGGCTTGAGGCCGATCGATTTGCCCTGATCCTCTCCCCCGGCGAGGACGACGGCGCGCCAGCCCTTGAAACGCTGCTTGAACAGGTCGCCCAGCGCTTTCCACTGGCCGGCCTCGGCTTCCACGCGCTGGCCGTACGGCGGATTCACCGCAACCAGCCCGGGGCCGGCGGGGGGATTCAGGCGCTCGGCGTCGCCGGTGGTGAGAAAGAGCTGGGCCGCCAGTCCGGAGCGCACCAGGTTGCGCCGCGCGGCGGCGATCGAGCGCGGGTCGCGATCGTTGCCGAAGATCTTCAGGTCGGGATCCGGCTGCGGCATCTCCTCGGCGCGCACCGCCGCCCAAAGGGCGGGATCGAAGTTCGGGAAGCGCTCGCAGGCGAAGGGCGCCAGGCGAAAAGCGGCCGGCGAGCGGCCGAGGGCGAACGAGGCGGCCTCGGCGAGGAGCGTCCCCGAGCCACACATCGGATCGACCACCGCGCCGCGCCCGTCCCAACCGGATGCCAGCACGCAGGCCGCGGCGAGCGTCTCGCGGACCGGCGCGGTCGTCGCCTCCTCGCGATAGCCGCGCGCGTCCAGGCGCTCGCCGGAGGCGTCGAGAAGGAGCGTCGCGCGGTCGCCGAGCACGCGCAGACGCAGCGGCAGCTCCGGCGAGTCGCGCTCGACGTCGGCGCGGCGGCCCCAGCGCATTCGCTGGCCGTCCACCAACCCGTCCTTGGTGCGCATCGCGACCCAGCGCGTGTCGCGCAGCTCGGATCCGGCCGAAGTGGCGGCGATCGAAAAGCTACGATCGGGGTGTAGGAGCTCGGCCAGCGGTCCACGCGCGACTCGCTCCGCGCCGCGGGCCAGACTGTCGCCATCCGTCGCCCGCCAATCGGCGAGCTCGATCAACACCCGGTTGGCGGTGCGCAGCCACCAGTTGGCGCGCATGAGCTGACGCCACCCACCGGTGAAGGCCACCGCCGCCTTCTGGCGCTCGGGACGGCTCACGCCGAGGCTCCGCAGCTCGCCCTCGAGAATCTCCTCGATCCCCAAGGCGCACGTCGCCACCAGCCGCATGGCGCCGGAAAGCGGTTCTGGCGGGCTGGTTTCCCTGACCGTCACCCACCCAGTCTAGAGCACGGCAATCGCACGCCTTCGATCAGAGGTATCTCGCCACGACGAAATCGCGCCATCCCTGCTCGTAGGCCTCGAACGGCACGCCGAGCGCCGAGACGGTATCGCCGCGCGCCACGATCAGGCTGCGCAATCCGGCCATCCCCCAGCGGTCGATGGTGAACTCGGCGATGGTGTATCCGACCTCGTAGACCGTTACCCCGGCATCACGGCCCAATCCGGCTAGGGATGGGAAATTGCGCGCCGCGATCGTCGGGATGCTGGCCGGCGAAACGAACTGACCGGCTTCGTACACCGCCACCGACTCCCAAAGCCAGATCGGATTGTTGGCCACTCCAGGTGACATGTGCAGCGTGACGTTATGGGCAAACTCGTGCACCGGCAGGCGCGGATCGAGCGGCAGGGCCACTACATGGAAGCGATTCGGGCCCTCGACCGAGCCCGAGGCGCGATAGCCGGTGGCGGCCGTAAAGGACGCGGAGTCGGGATGAAACAGCCCCTCGATGCGCGGCAGGGCGGGCTGCGCCAGGTCGGTCGTGATGCGGGTCCAGTCTGCCTCCAATGCCTCGGCATACGCGGCCATGACCGCGCTGCTCGGCGCGCTGTAACGCAAGGTGAAATGCTGCGTTTCGAGCTGCAGCGTCAGGGCGGCGGCACCCTCACCCGTGGGCTCGGTGGGCGAGCTGTGGCTCCCAGAGCAGCCGGGCGCCGAGAGCGCCACGACGCCCAGAACCCACCACCTCCCCCATCGATCCGCCATCTCGAAAGCAGTCTAGAGCAGCTCCAAACGCCCGAGAAAGCTCGGTTCGAGGCCGGGATAGAATGACCGGGAATGGTTTCGTGGGCGATTCCGCAGCATCCTGTCACCACTACCGATCTCGATTTCGACCGCCTGGGGCTCTCGGTGGTGGCGATGGAGGTCCTGCACCGCATTGGGTTCTTCCATCCGACGCCCATCCAGGCGGCGGTGATCCCGGCGGCGCTCGAAGGCAGGGACATTCTCGGCCTCGCCCAGACCGGTTCGGGAAAGACCGCCGCTTTCTGTCTTCCGGTCGCCGAACGGCTCTTCCACGGCCGCGGCGTGCGGGGTCTGATCCTGGCCCCGACCCGTGAGATCGCCCTCCAGACCCAGGCCTTCCTCGAGCTGTTCGGCGAGGGACACGGCCTGCGCACCACCTGTCTGATCGGCGGCGTTTCTCTCAAACCGCAGATCGACGACCTGCGCCGTGGCGTCGACGTGGTGGTCGCAACTCCCGGCCGGCTCTATGACCACCTCGAGCGCGGCAACGTCAAGCTCGACAAGGTCGAGGAGCTGGTGCTCGACGAGGCCGACCACATGCTCGATCTCGGCTTCCTGCCCCAGGTGCAGCGCATCCTCCAGCACGTGCCGCGCGAGCGCCAGACGATGCTCTTCTCCGCCACCATGCCGCCGGCGATCGAGCGGCTGGTGAAGGGGATCATGCGCGACCCGGTGCGCATCGACCTGCAGCCCGAGGGCAAGGTCGCTGCCGGCATCCAGCACCGGCTCTACCTGGTCGAGCCGGAGAACAAGAAAGCCTGCATCCTGGCGCTGCTCCACCAGGAGCTCGGCTCGACCCTGGTCTTCATCCGCCGCAAGGCCGACGCCGAGTGGCTGTGCGGCGTGCTCGAGCGCGACGGCCACCCGGTCGAGCGCATCCACGGCGATCTCTCGCAGAGCGAGCGCGTGCGCGACGCTGCGCGGCTTCCGCGAGGGTCAGCACCGCATCCTGGTCGCCACCGACATCGCCGCCCGCGGCATCGACGTGCCGGGCATCCAGCACATCATCAACTTCGATCTGCCCGAGACCGTCGAGGACTACATCCACCGCGCCGGCCGCACGGCGCGCGGCGCCGCCCTGGGCCTGGTGTCCTCGATCGCCACCTGGCTGGAAAAGCCGCAGATTCTCGAGATCGAATCCACCCTCAGCGAGAAGCTGCCGCGCTGCACCGTCACCGGCGTCGAGCCCTACGTCGAGCTCGCCGCCCGCCCGCAGGCCAAGGGTGGGCGCCGGCGACGTTTGCTCTAGCCTTCCTTACTCGTCGCCCTCGGGAGCCGCGCCGGCCGGCGCGCTGATCACCGCCAGGAATCGAGGCCCGATGTCCGCCGCCTTGCGGGCGCCGATGCCGTGGACCTCGAGCAACTCACTCTCGCTGCGCGGACGGCGCCGCGCCAGGTCGCGCAGCGTGGTGTCGTGGCAGATGACATAGGGGGGCACGCCGCGCTCGCGGGCGATCGCCAGGCGCTCGGCGCGCAGCCGTTCGAACAACTCGGGTTCGACGCCCTCCCAGCTCTCGCCGTCGTGCCGCGGCAGCCGGGGCTGGCGGCCGCGCGGCTCGGGCCGGGCCTGGTGGACGAGATGGCATTCGACCTCGCTGCGTAGCAGCCGGCGTCCCTCACCGGTCACCCGCAGGATTGGCAGCCGGTCCCCGTCGCGACTCAGAAAGCGCTGCTCGATCAACTGCTCGACGTAGCCGTGGACTTCGTCTGCCGAGAGCCCGAGCAACAGTCCGAAGGTCGAGAGCTCGGCGTGGCCGCGCTCGCGGACCTTGTCGGTCATGCGCCCGCGCAGAACGTCGACGACGTGCGCCGCGCCGAAGCCCTCGCGCACGCGCAACACGCAGGAGAGAATCTTCTGCCCCACGACGAGCGGCTCGTCGACCGCCAGCAACTCGCCCAGGCAGCGGTCGCAGGCGCCGCAGGACGCCGGCGCGTAGTCCTGTCCGAAATGGGCGACGAGTGCTCGGTGGCGGCAGCCGGTCGACTGGGCGTAGCGCTCGATATGGCGCAATTGCTCCTGCGCCTCGTCGCGGAGCTCGGCGTCGCCCTCCAGGATTCGCCGCCATTTGAGAAAGTCCGCCGCCGAATACAGCAACAGGCACTCGGCCTCGAGGCCGTCGCGGCCGGCGCGGCCGGCTTCCTGCTGATAGTGCTCCAGCGAACGCGGCGCGGCAGCGTGCAGCACCAGGCGCACGTTCGAGCGGTCGATGCCCATGCCGAAGGCGACCGTGGCGACGATGACGTCGCAGCGCTCCTCGGCGAACGCCTCCTGATGGCGCCGCCTGGCCTCGTCGTCCATACCGGCGTGGTACGCCAGCGCCGCGATGCCCGCGCCGCGCAGGAACTCGGCGAGCTCCTCGACGTCGCGCCGCGAGATGCAGTAGACGATCGCCGCCTCGCCGGGGTGGCGGCCGAGGGCCTCGCGGATCATGCGGCGCCCGTCGCTGCGCCGGCGCACGCGGTAGACCAGATTGGGACGGTCGAACGAGCCCACCAGTATGCGCGGGGAGCGCAGCCCGAGTTGCTCGACGATGTCGCGCCGCACGCGCGGCGTGGCGGTGGCGGTGAAGGCATGAAGCGAGATGTCGGGCCATTCGTCGCGCAGGGCGCGCAGGCGCCGGTATTCGGGACGAAAATCGTGCCCCCACTGGCTGATGCAGTGTGCCTCGTCGATCGCCACGAAGCGCACCCCTGCGGCGGCAAGGCGGCGGCGGAAGGCCTCTCCGCCCTCGCCGACCAAGCGCTCGGGCGCCACGTAGAGCAGGCGAAAGCGCCGCGCTTCGAGACCGCGCAGCACCCGCTCGCGTGCCGCCGAGTCGAGCGAACTGTTGAGGAAAGCGGCCTCGACCCCGGCGCCTCGCAGCGCGTCGACCTGGTCCTTCATCAAGGCGATGAGCGGTGAGACCACCAGCCCGAGGCCCTCCTCAATCAGGGCGGGAGCCTGAAAGCAGACCGACTTGCCGCCGCCCGTGGGCAGCACCACCAGAGAATCCTGACGCTCGACGATCGCCGCCATCGCCTCGTGCTGCAAGGGCCGGAAGCCGTCGAAACCCCAGACTTCGCGCAGCACCGCGCGCAGGCGCTGGGCGTGAGGCGATTCGCGATCGATCGCGGCGAGTGGCGGCTGCAGGGTCACGGTCGTAGGCATGCTACCCAATCAAAGACGTAAAACACCGGCCGCGGCAGGCGAGAACCCATCCGCAGCCGTCTGCGCATCGTAGGCGTGTTGGTGACCGTCCCGGCGGGTAGGGGAGGAATCCTGACGGTCTTCCTGACGCTCCCTGCTCTAGAATCCGCCGCCAGAGAGGTTCAATGACGAGAGGTGGAGGTACCGGGGCTCGCCGCCGCCGGTCGAGAGAGTGGTGTCGCATCGCGTGCGCCGCGGCCGTGGCGCTCAGCGCGGTGATGGCACCGGCATTCGCCCAGACCGCGCCACCGGCCCCTCCCCCAACCAGTCCGGAGCCACCACCGCCCCCGCCTCCACCTCCACCTCCCGGCGAGGTGGCTGGCCGGGTCGAAATGACCAATCAGGCCGGTGAGCAGCAACCAGCCGCGAGCGCCGTGGTCTGGCTGCCGGGCGTCTCGGGGGCCGGCGGCACCGCGCCTCGCATGGCATCGAAGAACAAGCGCTTCGCGCCCCACGTGCAAGTCGTGCGGCGGGGCGGCAGCATCGTCTTCCCCAACCTCGACCGCATCTACCACAACGTCTTCTCGACCTCCGCCGGCCACGGTTTCGACCTCGGCCTCTACCGCAATGGTGCCAGCCGCGAACGGCGTTTCGACAAGACCGGCGTGGTGACGGTCTACTGCAACATCCACCCGCAGATGGTGGGGTTCGTGCGCGTCGTCGATGGTGTCTGGGCGCTGACCGACGAGAACGGCGCGTTTCGCATTCCGGGAGTGCCGCCCGGTCGCCATCGCGTCCGCGTGTGGCACGAGAAGGGTGGCGAGCGCGACGTCACCACCACGGTGCGCTCGCTCCAGCGCTCCGAGGTGAGATTGCTGCTCGACGCCTCGCGCTACCGCCTCCAGCCGCACAAGAACAAGCACGGTCAGGACTACCCTCCGGCGACCCTCGATGACGACCGCTACTGATTCCACCGCCCCGCAGGGCGATCTCACCGTCGACCGCACGGTGCGGCTCGACCGGGTGGCGCCCAAGCGCCGCCTGCGGCTGGGCACGCGCATCTTCCTCTTCGCCGCCCTGCTCCTCGCCGTGGCGCTCGCCGCCTCGACCGGCTTCGCGTCCTGGCAGGCGAACCGGCAGGCGACGCGCGAGATCCGCGCCGACCTCGAAGCGGTGCCGCAGGTGTGGGAAGGCTGGGTCGCCTCGCAGACTCAGACTCGGCGCACCCAGCTCCGTTCACTCGCCGAAGAGGTCGGCACCAAGTCGTTGCTCGGCGGCGGCGCCAACGCCGAGACCTACCACGACTCGTCGGCCGACTTCGCGCGCGGCCTGGGCGCCGCCACCGTTTTCCTTTTCGACGCCCAAGGGGCGCTCCTGGCGCGCTCCGATCGCGCCGCGGGTGAGGAAACGGGACGCGACTTCTCGCAAGTCTCCTGGGTGCGCGATTCCCTGGCGAGCGGCGACACCGCCGCGGCCTTCATTCTCGAAGTGCGCCGCGCCCAGCGTCTTTTCCTGGTGGCCGCGGCGCCGGTCACCCACGGCGAGGAAAGCGACAGAGATTTGGTCGGTGTGGTGGCGGCGGCATTTCCATTCGACGAGGCCACCGCCGCGAGCGTCGGCCGGCTGGTGGACGGCGAGCTCGTGCTGGTGGCCAACATCGCGCCGCGCGGCGAGCCCCGCGAGCTCAAAGCGCTGCTCTCGACGGCGGCGCTTTCCGAAGCCGGCGTGGTCTACGACCTCGCCGCGGTCAGCGGTCTCGCCGACGCCCTTCTCGGGCGCGGCGCGCCGTTCGGACCCTTCGACATCGAGAGCCGGCAGGAACCCTACGTGGCGACCGCGCTGCCCATCGTGTCGGGCTCCGGCGAGCCGCTAGCCGCCTTGGTGGTGGCGCGCTCGAAGGCGGCGCGCCTGGCGGTCTTCCGCCGCATCCGCGACGCGATCCTGGCGGTGGGAGGTGTCGTACTGCTCCTCGCGCTACCCATTTCGCTCGCCTTCGCCCGCCGCATGTCGCGGCCGATCGAGCAGCTCGCGGCCGGCGCCGAAGCGGTGGGGCGCGGCAGTCTGGATGTCGAGCTGCCGCCGGCCGGCGGCGACGAGGTCGGGCGCCTGGCCGAGGCCTTCGCCGCCATGTTGCGGGAGATGCGCGAGAAGAAAGCGCTCGAGGAGCTGGTGGCGACGTTGCGCGACGCCACCGGCGAGCGCAAGCCGATTGCCGAGCCGGGCTCCGCGCAGCCCCAGCACGGCGCGCTCTTCGCTCACCGCTACCGCATTCTCGACGTGCTCGGCGAGGGCGGCATGGGCAGCGTCTATCGCGTTCAGGACGTCGAGCTCGACGAAGTGGTGGCGCTCAAGATGTTGGCCAGCAAGACCAGCGAGGACCGCACCCGCGGCGAGCAGTTGCTGCGTCAGGAGATCAAGCTGGCGCGCGCCATCACGCATCCCAACGTGGTGCGCGTCCACGATCTCGGCGATTCGGAGGGCAAGGGCTTCCTGACCATGGAGTTCGTCACCGGCACGACGCTGCGCCAGCTCCTGGCCCGCAGCGGCGGCCGTCTCGACCTACAGCCCGGGCTGCAGATCGCCAAGCAGATCTGCCGCGGCCTGCAGGCGGTGCACGACGCCGGCATCGTGCACGGCGACCTCAAGCCCGAGAACATCATGGTGCAGCCTACCGGCGTGGTGAAGCTGATGGACTTCGGCGTGGCGCGCTTCGCCGCCGCCCAGGGCATCTCGCGAGTGGCGGTGGGCACGCCGCGCTACATGAGCCCGGAGCACGCCCGCGGCGCCGAGCTCGACGAGCGCAGCGACCTCTACTCGCTGGGCGTCGTGCTCTTCGAGGCCGCCACCGGGCGGGCGCCGTTCGAAGGCGAAGACGGCGTGGAGCTGATGCGGCTCCAGTTGTACGCCACACCACCCAACCCGCGCCAAATGGCGCCGCGCCTGCCGGAGGAGCTGGCGCGGATCATCGAGCGCTGTCTTGCGAAGTCGCGCCCCGACCGGCCGGCCTCGGCCGCCGAGCTCGAGCGCGCCTTGATGCGCGTCCACGTGTGAATCGTCGCCGTCAGAGGAGGAGGGAAGGATGATCGAGGTCCGCCGCTTGTCGATTGCGTTGAGTCTGTGCATGCTCGTTCCGGTGGTGCTCGCGGCGCAGGAAGACTCCGCGGAGCCGCCGGATGAGGAGCCGGCGGCGCTCGAGGAGGCCGCCGCCCCGCCGCCACCGCGCTTCCGCCTGCGCGCCGAGGCCAAGTTCCACTACCGCGACACCGACTTCGTGGAAGTCCGCGATGCGTTTCCGTTTCCGCCGCCCTTCCTGCCGCCGGGCCAGGACGCGGTCTTTCTGCGCCCGCCGGATGCCGGGCAGTCCTTCGAGGTCTCGACGGTGAATCTCATCGGTGAGGCGAATCTGTCGCCGAACCTGACCGGCAGACTCGAGATCCACTTCATCGATCTCTACAACCGCAACCCCATTTCGTCGGACGACGAGGTTCAGCTGCGCGAGGCGTGGTTGCGCTTCGGCCAGCGTTACGACGGACCCACGTCCCTGGCGCCGGGAACTTCGGCCTATGTTCTGGCCGGCAAGGCCCCGCGCTTCTCGCGCCAGCGGGTGCGCCGCCTGGAGAGCTACGGACTGTGGTCGACGGCGGTGGGCCGCTTCGAAGAAGTGCAGGTCGAGGTCGGCGGCACCCTCGGTCCCCATTTCTACTGGCGGGCCCAGGTCGGCAGCGGCAACCCGCTCTTCATGCGCGATCCCAACGCCCTCGCGGGCGACAACGGGACGCCCCAGCACGTGCCGGGCAGCGTCGATCCGGTCTACGAGTCGGGCTTCCCCATTCTCTACGACACCAAGTCGACCGACGTCGACTACGACGGCGAGATGCAGACCGGAGGTGGACTCGGCTTCAAGCTGGCCAGTGACGAAGCCCACGGGTTCGACCTCCTCGCCTGGTACTTCCAGCGCGAGCTGGCTCCCGAAGTCGACTTGCCGGGCACCTTCTATTCCGGCGACATCAAATTGCTCCAGGGTCCTTTCCTGCTCTTCCCGCTGCCGTTCTCGGGCGACACCAAGCGCGAGTGGGGTCTCAACGCCGAGCTCGAGCTCGGCGGCCTGGCGATGTTCGCGCAATATGTCGACCAGGAGATCGCCAACTTGCCGCGCAGTGGCGGCGAGCTCGAGCTCGCCTACCGCTTCGAGATGCCGGGCGTCCTGGTCTCCGAAACGCCGGTCTTTCGCTGGCTGCAGCCGGTGGTCCGCTGGTCGATGATCGACAACGACTTCGAAGCTCCGGCGCTCTATCCGAATCCGGCCGTGGACTGGGATTGGACGAAGATCGACTTCGGCGTGCGGCTCGGGATCGTGCCCGGAGTCGACCTCACCGCCGAGTACGCGCTCAACGACGTCGAAACCGACAACGGCAAGATCCACCCCGACGAGCTGCTGGTGACGTTGCGCGCCGCCTACTGAGCGATCACGCCGACTCGATCCGCCCCGCCGCCACCACCAGCAGCGCGCGGCGCGGATCGAGCGGCTTGGCGAACAGGAAGCCCTGGCCGAGCAAGCAGCCGAGTTCGACCAGGTGGCGCCGCTGCTGCTCGGTCTCGATGCCTTCGGCGATGACCTCCATGCCCAGCCGGCCGGCGAGCGCAATCACCGCCCAGACGATGTCGCCGTTGCGGCTCCCCTGGGCGAGATCGGTGAGGAACGAGCGGTCCACCTTGAGGGTGTCGATCGGCAGCCGCATGAGGTAGGAGAGCGACGAGTAACCGGTGCCGAAATCGTCGAGGCAGACGTGGCAGCCCAGCGTCTTCAGCCGCCCGAGCATCTGCGCCGCGGCTTCGGGGTCCTCGACGATCAGGCTCTCGGTGATCTCGAGCTTCAGCCGGCCGGCCTCGAGACCGCTGTCCGCCAGCGCCCCGGCGACGTCTTCGGCGAGCCCGCCGTATCCGAACTGGCGGCTCGACAAGTTCACGGTCAGCACCAGGTCGCCCGCCCCGACGGTCTCGGCCTGCCAGGCGCGCAGCTGGCGGCAACCCTCGCGCAGCACCCATCGGCCCAGCTCGACGATCAGCCCGGTCTCCTCGGCGATCTCGATGAACTCGATCGGTGGCAGGAGGCCCAGCCGCGGATGGCGCCAGCGCAGCAGCGCCTCGAACCCGATCAGGCGGCCGCTCTCGAGCTCGACGATGGGTTGGTAGAGGTTGCACAGCTCGTCGCGCTCGAGCGCCCGCCGCAGCTCGTTCTCGAGCTGCAGGGCGGCCACCGCCCGGCGGTGCATCGGGGTGTCGAAGACCTGGTAGCCCGACTTGCCGCCGCGCTTGGCGCGGTGCAGGGCGGTATCGGCATCGCGCAGCATGTCCTCGGCGCGCAGATAGCGGTCGGCGCCCAGCGCGATGCCGACCGAGGCGGTGGCGAAGACCTCGTGGCCGTCGAGGTCGAAGGGCGCCGCGAGCTCGGCGGCGATGCGGTCGGCCACCCGGCGCGCGTCGCCGAGATCGTCGAGCTCCTCGAGCAGGATGGTGAATTCGTCGCCACCCAGGCGCGCCACGGTGTCGCCGGGCCGCAGGCAACGTTCGAGACGGCGTCCGAGATCGATCAGCAGCCGGTCGCCGAGCAGGTGGCCGAGACTGTCGTTGACCAGCTTGAAGCGGTCGAGGTCGATGAAGAGCACCGCCATGCGGTAGTCGCGCTTCCGGCGGGCGCGGTTGAGAGCGGTGCCGAGGCGGTCCATGAACAGGGTGCGATTGGGCAGGCCGGTGAGCGCGTCGTGCAGCGCCTCGTGGAGCAGGCGCTGCTCGGCGCGCTTGCGCTCGGTGATGTCGACCCCGAGCGCGGCGGCGCCGACCACGGCGCCCTGGGCATCGCGCAGCAGGGTGTTGTTCCACGAGATCAGCCGGCGCTCCCCCTCACGGGTCACGATGTCGCCTTCCTCGAGGGCCGGCATGGCGACGCTGCGGATCTCCAGGGCGTAGCGGGCGCGCGCCACTTCGCGCCGCTCTTCGGGCAGGCACGAGGAAAACCAGTCCACGCCGGCCAGCTCCTCCATCGGGTAGCCCAGCAGCTCGAGCCCGAAGGCGTTGCAGTAGGTCACTCTGCCCGCTAGGTCGCGCAATACCGCGATCACCCGCACGCCATCTAGGATCTCGCGGAAGCGTCGCTCCGACGCGCGCAGCTCGCCGTGCATGAGCTTCGACTCGGTGATGTCGTAGCCGCTCAGCAACACCGAGCGGCGGCCGGCGCGCTCGAGCGGCGCCAGCGAAAGGTCGAGCCAACGTCGCTCGCCGGAGCGCGTCGCCAGCGCCACTTCGAGACGCGCAGCGCGCGGCGCACCCGACGGCGGCGCCAACAGGTCGCGCAGCGTCGAAGCGGACCCGACTTGGGCGATCTCCCACGCCTTCGTCCCCACCAGATCCTCGGGCGAAGCTCCCATCAGAAGAGCGGCGGTCGGGTTGACGTAGGTGAGCGTTTCGCCCTCGGCCAAGAAGAGCGCTGCCGGCAGGTTGTCGGCCAGGGCGCGGAAAGTCTCCTCGCTCCGCCGCAGTGCCTCCTCGGCGCGCAGCACTTCGGTGGTGTCGCGCACGAGGCCGGTATAGAAGAGTCCGTCGCCGGTCGACCAGGCGGCGAGCGAGAGGTCGAGCGGGAACTCGCTGCCGTCGCGCCGGCGGCCGCTGGCGCGCAGTGTCCGTCCGAGCAGGCGCGACTGGCCGCTCGCCGCGTGGGCGCTCAAGCCGCGCCGGTGCGCATCGTGAAAGCGCTCGGGCATCAACATGGTGAGCGGCTGGCCGAGCAGCTCCGGCTCCTCCCAGCCGAAGAGCCGCTCAGCGGCCGGGTTGGCATAGACGATGGCGCCGCTGGCGTCGGCGGTGACGATGGCGTCGAGCGCGGTCTCGGCGACCGCGCGATACCGTTCGTCGGCGGCGAGCGCCGCGCGCTCGGCGAAAGCCCGCGCGGTGACGTCGCGAGCGGTGAGCACCGCGCCGACCGCCACGCCACCGGCGTCGGTGAGCAGCGAAGACGACACTTCGGCGAGCAGCGGCGCGCCCCGCGCTCCGCGCAGCGGCACCGGCATCGCTGTGGCTTCGAGACCACCGCGCAGGCGCTCGAGTTTTGTCCTCGCGTCGTCCCCGTCCGCCAGATCGGCGACCGGGACGCCGGCCAGCGGCCGGCCCTCGGAGGCAAGCAGCCTGGCCGCCGCGTCGTTGGCCAGGCGGACGACTCCCTCGCGGTCACAGACCAGGACCGGATCGGGGATCGTGCGTAGGATCTGGCGCGCGGCGAGCTCGGGGGTAAAATCGACCAGCCGGAAACGGCGCAAGGTCCAGGCGAGCGTGCCGACGAAGACCAGGACGGCAAGGTAGCCGAACGGATAGAGCTCGACTCCGTAGGCGGCGACGAAATCGAAGGAGCCCAGGTAGGCGACGCTCAGCCCGGCGAGCAGCCAGGCGCTGCGCCGGCGATGGAGCTCTTCACGCGCTGACCGCCAGTCGCGCCAGAGCGCCAGCCAGCCGAGCGCCAGACAGGAAAAGAAAAAGAGCAGGAACGGCGCGCCCAGCCAGCGAAACCGGGGGTAAAACCCCCAGGAATAGCGATACAGGTCGCGCATCAGGGCATCGGTGCCCACCATCGCCACCGCAAAGGCGGCCGCCAGGGTCCAGGCGGCGCCGATCCAGCGACTGGGCCGGCGCACGACGCCGAACGCGAAATGCAATACCGCGGCGGGAATGAAGGCGATGCCGGCGTACGCCGCCCGCGCCCAGACGAAGGCCACCTCCTGGCGCTGCGCGAAGTACATCAGCGAGAAGGTCGCCAGCCAAAAGCTGATCGCGAAGGACAATACGAAGAGCAATCGCGCTTCGCGCCCGCCGCGCTCGACCACCAGGCCGCCGATGCCCACCGCCAGCATCGCCAACGCGGTGGCGAGCGTGGCCAGCGCATAGACGCTCCAAGCGTAGGCCGAGGGATCGACCAGCTGCTGCAGGATGGACACTGCGCGCGATTCTAGCCTCGCCCCGTCAGGAGACCCGGACGCGGTCCGGGCTCACCTCACCGCCACCGTCACCCCACCACGCAGCGCCAGTTGGCCCTGGCGCGCGAAATCGATCGACTCGGCGAGGATGCGCTCGGCCTCCTCCGGGGCGTGGAAGCCCATCGAGTTTTCAGCCTCGACGAAGTCGAGGCGGAACTGTGCGACGCGCTGCAGCCGCATCGCCTCACTCAATTCAGCCTCTGTGCGGCCGGCCGCGCGCGCGGTTTTCAGGTCGCCGATCAGCGCCACCACCGCGTCCATGGCCCGGTTGCGCAGGGCGAAGACGCGGTCCTGGATGATCTCGGCGCGCGCCTTCATCTCCTCCTCCGGCCACTTGTGACAGGTCTGGCAGGCGCGGTTGATGTTGAGCAGCGGGCTACGCACGTGATGGTCGGAGATCTTCATCGCTCCCACCCGCATGTAGGGCATGTGGCAATCGGCGCAGGCCACGCCGGAGCGCGCGTGGATGCCCTGGTTCCACATCTCGAACTCGGGGTGCTGCGCTTTCAGAACCGGCGCGCCGCTGTCCGCATGTACCCAGTCCTTGTGCCCCACCTCGTCGTAGTAGGCCTGGATGTCGTCGATGCGCAGCCCTTTGGCCCAGGGATAGACCAGTCGCTTCTCCGGGCCCTTGAAGTAGTACTCGACGTGGCACTGACCGCAGACGTAGGCCCGCATCTCCTGGCGCGATGCCATGGTGTTGGGATCGAAGTCGGCCACGCCTTGCGATGCTTTGAGGGCGCGGATGCCCTCGAGAAATCCCGGCCGCGTGACGCGCAGCTCCATCGTCTCCGGGTCATGGCAGTCGATGCAGGACACCGGGTGGCTGACCAGCCGGCGCGCCTCGGCGTAGGGCATCTGATTCATCACCTCGAAGCCCTTGATCAAGTCACCGTTGCCGAGCTTCTTGTACGGCACGTAGACCGAGGCGTGGCAGTGCGCGCAGGTGCCCGGCTGCTTGGCCGCCTGCTGGCGCTCGGTGAAGGTCTGGTCGTCGAGCATGAAGGCGTGGCCGCGCTCTTCGCGGAAGTCAACCGCGAAGGCGTAGCCGTTCCAGAGCGTCTTGAGCCGCGGGTCCTCCTCCAGCCGTGACTGCGCGACCACCGAGCGCGGGTCGGCCGCGCTGGGGGTGCGTGGCACGGCTTCCGAGCCGCCGTAGCGTGTGCGCACCTGGTCGACGGTGCGCCGGTAGAGATCGTAGTGCTGCGGGAAGTTCCTCCCCCACACCGCCGGGTCCTCGGTCTGATCGTCCAGGTCGACCACTCGGTAGAAGGGGTTGCGCGCTTCCTGCTTGCGCTCGACGATGTTGATCAGGAGCGCGGCGGTCGCCGCGGCGGCGAGGGCAGCGACCGCGGTCATCAGGCCGAGCGTGCGCCAGCGGGCGGGGCGGGATTCCTGATGGTCGTTCATGGCGTTCACTCCAGGTGGCCGACCGAGCGGTGGCAGCGCACGCACGACAGAGTGCCGGCGTGCGGTCCCTCGATCGCAGCGACGATCTCTTGATGGCACTTGCGGCACGCCTGCTCGGTGATCGCGAGGTTGCCCGGGGTGATGCGGATCGGGTCCGGGAAATCACCGGAGGTGAAGGCGCTCGAATGATGCCAGCCGTTCTTGGCCTTGGTGAGGTACTTCGGCACCAGCCCTGCCGGAGTGTGGCAATCGTTGCACACCGCGACGGCGCGGTGGCTCGACTTGACCCAGCCGGAGAACTGCTCGTTCATGACGTGACAGTTGGCGCAGGCGCGCGGATCGTCGGTCATGTACGAGCCGCCCTTGGCGTAGACGAAGGTATAGCCACCGACGCCGGCGGCGACGCCGAACAAGACAGCGACGAGCAGGACGGCCGCGGTCGCAGGGCGCATGGGAACCGTCTCGAAGATACTCCAAAAACGAAGCGGCGGGGCCCGAGGACCCCGCCGCCGGTTTGCCGCGTGAAGACGTCTCGCTCTACCAGAGCACCCGCACGCCGAGCTGCATCTGCCGCGGGTCGCCGGCGCCGCTGCGCACCGTGCCGTCGAAGTTGAAGGCCAGCGTTGGTGACTTCGCGGGCGCAGGAAGTTGTCGCTCGTTGAAGACGTTGAAGACCTCGAAGATCGGCTGCGAGGGTCAGGCCGCCGAGGTCGAAGTCCTGCGACAGCCGGAGGTCGAGCGAGTTGAACTCGTTGTCCTTGCGCCCGAGTGTTGCGCAGGGTGACGCGGGCCGTCGGGGTCGATGCGGTGCCGCGCGGCAGTCGCGGCGTCCGGCGCCGCGGCCGTCGATCGACTTCGGCTGCGCCGAGCGGTAGGAGTAGCGCACGTTGACGTCGATCGCCCAGGGCAGCCGCCAGAGCAGCCAGGCGTTGAAGCGGTGGCGCTGGTCGCGGTCGGAGTAGCTGTACTCGCGGTCGAGCTGGGTGATGTCGGCGTAGCGGAAGGTGAACGGATCGCGCTCGTTGTCGTCGTCCGACTTGTCCTTCGAGTAGGTGTAGTAGACCTGGAACGGCGAAGTTGCCCGACCAAGCGCTTGTTGAGCGCCCACGGTGATGCCGCGGTAGCGGCTCTTGGCCGTCGACTCGACGGTGGTCAGGGTGGTGATGCCGTTGTCGCCGCCCGGCGGCAGGCCGGTGCGTCCAGGGCGCGCCGAGCGCGGGTCGTTGCGGTTGACGAAACGGGTGATGTGGTCGGTCTTGGCGTAGTTGACCTTGACGCAGGGCCGCCAGTGCCGGGCACCACCTCGCGCTCGTAGGAGAGCGCTGGCCGCGGTGGTGCGCGGGGTCTGCCAGTCCTTGTCGAAGACGAAGACGTCGGGGAAGAAGACGGCGACCCGCCGACGCAGGATGCGATGTCGGGTAGCGCCGGCAGCGGCCGAGAATCGCCCGGACCGAGCGCAGCTGGCGCGGAAGAGGGTCTGGCCGAGCGATGCCGTTGGTCGAGCGGGTGGAGGCGAGGTTGAGGGCCGGCAGGCGCGCGTGGAAGATGCCGCCGGTCGGCGCGGACCACCGACTTGCCGTCCGCGTCGGGCTCCCAGGAGATGCCGAGCCGCGGCTGCCACATCTCGTAGTCGTCGGGGATGTCGCCGTCGGAGGGGAACTCCTGGCCGTTGCGGGTCGGTGGCCGATGAAGGGGGCGAAGAACACCTCGTCCGGCGGCGTGCGGACGCGGGGTTGTCGAGCGCCTCCCAGCGCAGGCCGTACTCGATGGTGAGGTTGTCGAACGCGGCTGCCACTCGTCCTGGACGAAGAGCGCCGGTTCCTTCTGGTCGATGCGTCTGCGTGCCGGCCTCCTCGACCGAGCTGCCGCCGACGCCCGCCTGCTGCAGGTAGAGGAGGACCGGGCCGGTCACCAATTCGCCTGCCGGACAGACGCCGGTCTGCGACGACCTGCCACCCGAGCAAGTCACGTAGTGCGGGTTGTTGGCGTAGTTGATGAAGCCGTCGGTGGTGCGGAAGACCAGCGGCCGTTGGCGAAGCCGATGAAGGTCTGCGACGAGGCGACCTCGTTGTACTCGAAGCCGGCCTTGAGCGAGTGGTTGCCGCGCAGGACCGAGAGGTTGTCGGTGAGCTGCATGCGGTCGTCGTAGTACTCGACCGGGAGGAAGAACGGCATCGCCGAAGCGGTAGGCCGTTGTCGAAGTCGAAGGCGGTGTCGGGGAACGGCCGGTCCTGGCCCGGGATGTTCGGGCCCGTCGTAGGGTCGCGGCCGCCACTCCTTGGCGTACTGCAGCGCGCAGCTCGTTGAGCAGGTTGCTCGGAGAGCGTGCTGATCAGGTGCGCGGTGCCGGCGTGCGAGTAGTCCTGCTCGATGCCGTTGGCCGAGCGCCCCATGAGTCGACGTCGAAGGTGCCGTTGACCTGCTCGGAGTTGGTGTAGCTGTAGCGCAAGGTGACCAGGTTGCGGTCGGAGAGCCTGCCAGTCGATCTTGGCGAGGGCCACCTCGGCGTCGTTGGTGCGCTCGATCGGGCCGTTCTCGTCGGGCATGCCGATCGAATGGCGAGGAAGTTCACCAGCCGCGGGTCGATGCGGGCGGGGTCGGTCTGCTTGGTGCGGGTCGGCGCGCTGGGCGTCGGCGGCGATGAAGTAGAAGAGCTTGTCCTGCTGACCAGCGGGCCGCCGAGGGTGAAGCCGACCTGGGCCTGCGGTCGAAGTCGCCCTTGTCGGCGCTGCCGCCGTCGGGGTTCTTCGGCGTCCGAGGACAGGCTGTCGTTCTTGTAGAAGGCGTGGGCGCTGCCGCGGATCTCGTTGGTGCCCGACTTGGTGACGACGTTGACGAAGCCGCCCGAGGAGCGGCCGAACTCGGCGGGCGCGCCGTCGGCGACCACCACCACCTCCTGCACCGCGTCGAGGTTGAAGGTGAAGGGCGGGCCGCTGGCCGCCGCGCTGCTCGCCGAAGAAGGGGTTGTTGAAGTCGGCGCCGTCGACCGAGATGTTGTTGGCGATGCCCTTCTGGCCGTTGATCGACAGCTCGTCGCCGTCGGGGCCCTGGACGATGGTGACGCCGGGCGTGAGCTTGGTGTAGTCGAGGAAGTTGCGGCCGTTGTTGGGCAGGCCCTCGACCGCGTCGGTCGTCGATGCGGACCGCGCCCTCGGTGCGGCTGGTCTCGATCACCGGCGCCTCGCCGGTGACCGTGATCTCCTCCTCGACGCCGGCGAGCTTCAGCTCGATCGGCAGGTTGATCGTCTGGCCGACCGCGAGGTCGATGCCCTCGCGGACCAGGGTGGCGAAACCCTCGAGGCCGACCGTGATCCGGTAGGGGCCGAGCGGCAGCAGGACGGCGCGCGGAAGCGCCCGTCGGCGCCCGTCGGTCGTCACCTGCTCGAAGTTGGTCGCCGTGTTGCGCAGCGTCGACCGTGGCGCCCGGCAGCACGCCGCCGGTCTCGTCCTTGACCGTACCCTCGATGACGCCGGTCGTCGCCTGGGACTGGGCCCAGGCGCCGGTCGCGCACAGCACTGCCAGCGCGAGCGTCGTCAGACTCCGCATGAGTCTCGACATCTGCAATCTCCCTCTGCCCCCCGGATCGGGGATTCGTGGATCAATTGGTTTCTGCGTAGCGGCCACTCTAGTCCCGCGCGCGAGAAAGCGTCAAGGGAGAACTATCGGCGCGCGGCGCGCGCCGACCTACCAGGGGCGGGAAATGACGCAGGCGTTGATGCCGCCGACGCCCATCGACAGCTTGCCGGCCAGACCCTGCGGCGCGCACGGCGGCTGGTCGAAGACGAAGTCCTCGGTGCAGGCCGGCGATCTGCCGGTTGAGCTCGCCCTCGCGGCGAGCGGCGTCGGGAAGATCTCGCCGCGCTCGTAGCCGAGGTACTGCGCGGTCAGCTCCCAGCCGCCGCCCGCCGCCCATGCCGTGGCCGAAGGTGCCCTTGCGCGCCGTCACCAGCACCGACTCCGGGAGCACGTCGCGCAGGTTCTCGACTTCCTGGTAGTCGCCCGGCGTGGCGGTGGCGTGGAGATCCCAGGAGGCGATCTCGTCGGGCTGCGACGCCGGCGCCGGCGAGCGCCTGGCGCGATGCGCGGCGAGCGGGCCCTCCTTCGACGGCGTGATGATGTGGTCGGCGTCCGAGCTGACGCCCACCGCGAGCGGCTCCATGCCCAGCGGCCTGAAGCCGAGCGCGGTGCATGTACTCGAGATCGCCGACGATCCAGACCGCCGCGCCGCCGGCGACGTGGGTGCCGCGCAGCTCGGTGAGCGGCTTCGAGACCTGGCCGTCGGCGGAGATCACGCGGGCGCGATAGAAGCGCGCCGACGGTGAGCGGATGCGGCGGCGGGTCGGTGGCGCCGATCACCACCGCCTTGGCCTCGCCGCGCTCGATGGCGTCCATGGCCAGCTTCAGGGTCACGCCGAAGGTGGAGCAGGCGCCGACCGGCGCGAAGGCCAGGCCGGTGATCTTGCCCAGCATCGAGATCTGCGCCGCCGGCGTGTTGTGGATGTTCCACAGCACGTTGGGCGAGACCGTTGGTCCACGGCGGATCGGGGGCGCCCCATTCGCGCTGCAGCTTCTTGCGCCGGCGCTGCTTCTCCTTCATCACCGGCATCTTGCCCGCTCGCGACGTCGCCCTCGACGGCGACGCGACTCGATCTCGCGCAGCTGCGGCGAGGAACTGCTGCGAGCTCGGGCGAGCGCTCGGCCCAGTAGTCGCCACCAGGCCTCCTCGGCCGCCTCGCGCTCGTCGGGCGCCGCCATCTCCGGCGGCAGCGGCACGTCGGGGTCGGCCTTGCGCTCGGCCTGCGACTGCCACAGCCATCCTTGAGCGCGGCGTTGCGCTGCGGCTCGGCCCAGAAGCGGTCCCAGGCGCCGCTGCGCGCGGTGCAGGTCGAGCGTCGAGCGCGGCGATCGTGGCCAGCGCGCCGAGGCCGGTGCCGACGTAGACGTGGGCCTCGGTGCCCAGCCGCCGCAGCTCCGCTTCGAGCCCGGGGTTCTGCCCCAGGGCCTGGATGAAGGCGCCGATCGCGTACTGGGTCGGCAGGTCCATCTTCTCGTCCAGCTGGGGGAACCGGCTGGGCGGGAAGCGCTCGTCGATCCAGGGCTTGTAGTCGTCGAAGTCGAACTCCGGGCCGCCGACCAGGAAGTTGTCGGGGCCGAAGCCGTTGAACGGCTCGAGCCAGCTCTCGCGAGGACTCCAGATTGCGCGCGAAAGCCTCGACGTTCGGCGAACGCGGCGCCACGATCCCCCAGCCGAAGACTCCGACCCGGCGGAGCCCGTTCGAACCCATAGCCCAAGATGCTATCGAAATTCGGGGACCCTCACCTTTTCGGCGGTTCGGGAGGCACTCATCTCCCGGGCCCAACGAAGTGCCGGGGTCATGCGTCTATCCTGGGTGTGGGAGACACCTGGTTGAGCGCTACGACGACGACGCTGGTTCGCGAGACCGCAAACGAGCGCCTGGGCCGCCTTTTCGAGGACCACCATCAACGGCTCTACCGGCTGGCCTTGCGGCTGGCGCGCGACGCCGAAGAGGCCCGTGATCTGGTGCAGGACGCCTTCGTCCGCGTGGCCCGACGGCCCGGCGCTCTGCCGGCCGGCGAGCGCGAGGGCGAGGCGTTTCTCGTCCGCGTGCTGGTCAACCTCTGCCGCGACCGCTTTCGGCGGCAGGAGGTGCGCCGGCGCCTGGCGCCACCCTTCGCCGATTCGTCGGCGCCGACGGAGGGCGCGACGCTGGCCCGAGACGCGGTGCGCCGCGCGCTTGCCACGCTGCCGCCGCGCCGACGCGCGGTGGTGGTGCTGGCCGAGCTCGAGGAGCGCTCGACCGCCGAGATCGCCGCGCTCCTGGGTATTGCGCAAGTGACAGTGCGCTGGCACCTGGCGGCCGGACGCGCCGCGCTCGGCCGTTTCTTCACGGAGGATGGACGATGAATCGCGATGCGCGTGAAACAATCGATCTCCGGGCGCGACTGCGCCAGGGCGATCCCGGCCGCGATGCGGAGCTCTCGCCGGTCGAGGTTGCCGAGCTGCGCCGCGCGATCACGGACGCCAACCAGGAGCCGGGGCCGTCATGGCCGTGGCGCGCCATCACCGCCGGTGCGGCGCTCACCGCGCTGGCGGTGGCGCTCGCCGTCGGCGTGCCGCAGCAGCCGCCGGCGCCGCAGGCCGTGATCCCCGAGCGCCGCGCCCCCGGGGCCAACCTCAAGGATCAGCAGCTGCAGTTCGAAACCGCCGACGGCACTCGGATCGTCTGGGTGCTGTCGCCCACCGCGCCGTTGTGAAGGAGTCCTACCCATGTCCTCGCGCCGTTTACTCTCGTTGGCCTCGCTCGCTGTCATGCTCGTCCTGGCAAGTGGGGCGGCGAGCGCTGATTCGCGTCCCACCTACAGCTTCCAGGCAATCTTCCTGGTCGCCGACATGAGCGAGGGTGGCACGCTCGACAGCTTGCCGGCGAACGCTCAGCGGGCGCTGCGCAGCGCCCGCACCCTCTTGCCCTACAAGAGCTATCGCCTCCTCGACGCGGCCTCGATTCGCACCTCGTTCAAGGGCTCGTCCCGTGTCAGCGGTCCCGACGGCGGCTACTTCGAGGTCTACCTGACCATCGATCCGGGCGGCAAGTCGGGTGAGCGCATCGTGCTCAACGAGTTCTATTTGCAGACCCTGACCAAGGCGGGCGCGGTCTATGGCCGGCCGATGCTCTCGACGACCTTCAGCATGGAGCTCGGAGAGACAGTGGTGGTCGGGACCTCGAAGCTCGACGGCTCGGACAAGGCGCTCGTCGTGCTCCTCACCGCCGTGCAGTAGGCCACTTCCAGCGCCGGGCGGGCGGCCGCGGTCCGCCCGGCGCTGTTAAGATCTCCCCGCCTCGCGCGGTCCCTCGCTGGTCCGTCGCCCAACCAAGGAGTCGATCATGCAGCTCGGGGAACCGACCCGTCGCCGCCGCCCGTTGCGCGTGCTCCTGCTCGCGCTTTTCGCCGTCGCCGCCGTCGCTGTCGCAATCGGCTGGTTGCGCATCGGTCCGCCGCCGCAGATCTCCATCGAGCCCGCCCTGCCCGGCATCGGCAAGCGCACGCCGATCGTCATCCGGTTGGCCGCCGAAGGCCGCGGCCTGGCGCCGGTGAGGATCGAGCTGGTGCAAGGCGAGCGCGTCGTGCCTCTGGCGGAGAAGGTTTTCGTGCCGCGCTCACAGTGGCGCTTCTGGGGACCGCGCAGCGAGCGCGCCGAGATCACCGTCGAGGCCGGACGCGAGACCGTGCCGGAGCTCAAGGCCGGCGAGGCGACGGTGCGCGTGGTCGCGCAGCGCGCCCCGACCTGGCTGCGCCGGCCGGCGCCGGCTACCGCCGAGCGGGTTCTGCCGGTACGGCTCGTGCCGCCGACCCTGCAGGTGTTGTCGCTGCACACCATCGTCGCCCAGGGCGGCAGCGAAGCGGTGGTCTATCGCGTCGATCAGGCGACGGTGCGCGATGGCGTCGAAGCCGGCACGCGCTTTTTCCGCGGCCATCCTCTGCCCGGCGGCGCCGCCGGCGAGCGCTTCGCGCTCTTCGCGGTGCCCTACGACATGAACGACTCGGGCGCGGTGCGGCTGGTCGCCGACGACGGCCTGGGCAATGTCGCCGCGACGTGCTTTCATCGAACGCTTCATCGCCCGGCCACCCAAGAACGACACTATTCCTCTCGACGACAAGCTGCTCGCCAAGGTAGTGCCCGAGATCATGTCGCGCACTCCCGACCTCGCCGACCAGGGGTCGCCGCTGGCCAACTACCTACAGATCAACGGCGATCTGCGCCGCCGCAACGCCGCGGCCCTGCTCGCCCTCGCCGAAGCCTCGCCGGCGGAGTTCCTCTGGCGCGAGAGTTTCCTGCCCCTGCCCAACGCCGCGGTGATGTCGTCATTCGCCGATCGCCGTACCTACACCTACCAAGACCGCGTGGTCGATCATCAGGATCATCTCGGCTTCGATCTCGCGGCGGTGCGCCAGGCGCCGGTTCCCTCGGCCAATCGCGGCCGGGTGGCGCTGGCCGAGTACTTCGGCATCTACGGCAACTGCGTGGTGGTCGATCATGGCTATGGCTTGATGACCCTCTACGCCCACCTCTCCTCGATCGCGGTCGAGAAGGGGCAGATGGTGGAGCGCGGGCAAGTGCTCGGCAAGAGCGGGGACACCGGACTCGCCGGCGGCGATCACCTGCACTTCACCACTCTGCTCGCCGGTCTGCCGGTCAATCCCATCGAATGGTGGGATGCGCACTGGATCCGCGACCGTATTCGCGGAAAATTGGGCGCCGCGGTGCCGTTTTCCTGAGCCGGACAGGGTCGCTCGATCCATCCTTTTGAACCGACTTTTCGCCGGTCGAAAGCGTGGTCTTGACACCAGGATTTCACGTAGACTGAACGGCAACGAAACATAAAAGCGGGAGGCTCTGACGGCCAGTCAGAGCCGCTCCCCTACTTATCTTGCAAGGAGGATTTATGCGACCCAACCTCAACCTAGGCACGGGCCTCGTGGCGCTCTGTTGCGCGCTCGCCGTGGCGGTCCTGCCTACGTCGGCTCTCGCGCAGACCGACGTCACCACCAGCCGCATCGGCGGCAGGTCACCGACGCAGCCGGCGCGCGCGCTGCCGGGCGTGACCGTTGAGTGCAACGAACACCGAGACCGGCTTGCGTGATGGTCGAGACCACGCGACGAGAACGGCTACTACCGCTGCCTCAACCTGCCGACCGGCACGCTACAAGGCTTCGGCGACGCTCGACGGCTTCGCCACCGCCACCGCCGAGCGTGCGCCTGCTGCTCGGCTCGGCGCCGACCGTCAACTTCACGCTGCCGCAGGCCACGGTGGCAGAGACCATCACCGTCACCGCCGACAGGTGCCGGTGGTCGAGGTGACCAACACCGCCGCCGGCGACGACCATCCAGACCGAGCAGATCGAGGCGCTGCCGATCGCCGGCCGCGACTTCAAGCGCCTGGTGCTGCTGACGCCCGCAGACCCGCCTCGACTCCGAGCGCGGCAACCTGGCCGATCTCCGGCCAGCGCGGCATCAACACCAACGTCACCGTCGACGGCGTCGACTTCAACAACGCCTTCTTCGGCGGCACCGTCGGCGGCGCCGAGGGACGCGCGCCGCTCTCGATCTCGCAGGAGTCGATCAAGGAGTTCACGGTCATCACCAACGGCGCCTCGGTCGAGTTCGGCCGCTCCGGCGGCGGCTTCGTCAACGTCATCACCAAGAGCGGCACCAACAACCTGCACGGCTCGCTCTTCTACTACAACCAGCCGCAGAGCACTGATCGCCGAACTTCGCCAACGGCACCGAGCCGAGCCGACCAGGAGAAGGAGCAGTACGGCGGCTCGCTCGGCGGCGCGATCATCCAGGACAAGCTGTTCTACTTCGTCTCCTACGACGAACAGGAAGCAGCGGTGACCATCCCGATCGTGCCGGCGGTGCTCGACCCGGCGATCTTCGCCCGGTATCCGGTGCTCGCGTCACGCCGGACTCGTACGTCCAGACGCCGGGACGGCGACGTCGCCTTCGGCCGTCTCGACTTCCAGGCCACCCACGCGCACCGCTTCATGGCTGCGCGCCAACTTCACCGACTACGAGGGCGATCAACGGCACCTCGAGCGCGCAGACAACCGCACCGAGAGCTACAACGGCGTCGAGGGGCTCGACACCGAGGCCTACGTCGGCTCCTGGTCGGGCGAGTTCGGAGCGAACCTCCTCAACGACACTCAACATCAACTACATCACCGAGGACACGCCGCGCGAGGACAAGGGCCTGAACCTGCCCGAGATCCAGGTCTCGCGCGCTCGGTTCCGCTACGGCGAGGTGAGCTTCCTGCCGATCGTCTCGACCACCGAGCGCAAGGCGTTCGGCGACACGCTGACCTATCTGCGCGGCGACCACGTGGCCAAGGCGCGGCTTCGAGTACAACGACACCTCGATCGACCAGGTCTTCCGCGGCAACTGGCGCGGCGTCTTCATCTTCAACAACGCAGGCCGATCTTCTCGCCGGCCGGTGGCAGCG
Source organism: Thermoanaerobaculia bacterium (assembly GCA_963821905.1). GTDB lineage: Bacteria > Acidobacteriota > Thermoanaerobaculia > Multivoradales > JAGPDF01 > CAWGFP01. Next base: position 248,674 of record CAWGFP010000014.1, read on the forward strand.
AGTACCGGCAGTTCGGCGGCCTCGGCGGCCTGACCTCGATCGAGGCCGGACGGGCCAACTTCGGCCAGAAGGAGACCGCGCTCTTCCTCCAGGACCAGTGGTTCGTGTCGCCCAACCTCACGGTGTCCGCCGGCCTGCGCTTCGAGAGCGCTCGACAACCCGGACGATCCGATCCTCAACCCGAACGACCGCAACGCCAACGGCTCCTTCAACCTGACCGGCGAGATTCCGGACGCGTGGACCTGACCGACCAGATCTCGCCGCGCCTCGGCGTCTCCTGGGCGCCGGACGAGAAGACGGCGGTGCGCTTCTCGGCCGGCCGCTTCTGGAGCCGCACGCCGGCGATCCTGCTGGGCCCAGCTCTTCACCTCGAACGGCCTGCGCGGAACGCAGTTCAACATCACTCAACACCGTCGACCAGGGCACCGGCGAGGTCAGCGCGCCGACCGACCCGCTGGCGCCGGGCTGGGGTCCGAACTTCGACCGTCGAGGGCGTCGAGCGCATCGACTTCACCCAGGTGCACGGCGCCGCCGCGGCCGGGCGTGTTCGCCATCGACCCGAGCTTCGAGAACCCCTACACCGACCGCGTCACGCTCGGCGCCGAGCGCGAGCTGTTCTGGCCAGACGCGTCGTTCGGCCTCGACTTCACCTACGCCGAGGGCAAGCAGCTCCAGCGGCTGACCGACATCAACCGCGTCTACGACGGCACCACCGCGCCAACGGCCTGCCGCGCTACAGCTCGACCCGGCCGAATCCCGTTCTACGGCCGCATCACCACCAGCCTCTCCGACGCCGAGTCGGAGTACACCGCGGCGACGCTCGCGTGCGACGCCGCTATGCCGACAACTTCAGCTTCTACGGCGCGGTCACCTGGTCGAAGGACAAGGACAACGACTCGAACGAGCGCAACTTCGCCGGCATCCAGGCCGAGGACTTCAACGACCTCGACGCGAACTGGGGCTACTCGAACCGCGACCAGCGGTGGAGGGCGGTGGTCAACGCGCCTCTGGCAAGACTCCTGTCTGGGGGATCGGCGTCTCGGGCTCCTTCCGCTACGCCACCGGCTCGCCGTGCAACGCGACGGCCGGCACCGACTTCAACAACGACGGGCAGAGCGGCACCGACCGCCCGACGGTCAACGGCGTCCACTTCGAGCGCAACAGCGAGCGGCAGCCGGCGTTCACCTCGCTCGACCTGCGGCTGTCGAAGGAGTTCGGCGTCGGCCCGGGCATGATCACGATCTTCGCCGATTGCTTCAACTGCACCAACGAGGACAACTACTTCATCACCGATTTCGTGTGGGGCAACCAGCAGACGCCTCGCGCCACCTACCTGACCAAGAACGCTGGCGGCGATCCCCGCACGCTCCAATTTGGCGCCCGCTTCGACTTCTAGGCTACGCGCCGTTCGGTAGCACCGCGGCCTCCCTCGTCCTGAGGGAGGCCGTATTTGTTTTTCCCCAGCGCGTGATCCAGGCTAAAGCGGCCGGCGCCGCGTGCAGCGAGGTAGAGAAATAAGAAGCAGTAGATCACCGCCAGCTCGCCGCGGTTCTCGACCGGCCAGAATGCCTGCGGCGCGTGCGCCTTGAAATACGCCACCGCCATCTGGCCGCTGCAGATGAACGCCGCGGGGACGGTGAACAGGCCGAGGGCGATCAGCGAGCCGCCGATGAGCTCGATCCAACCCGCGGTCTGCTGGAGGGGCGCCTCGGCGATCTTGCCGCCGAACCAGCCGAAGATCTTCTGCGCACCGTGGCTGAAGAAGAACGCGCCGGCAAGGATGCGGAGCAGGGCGTAAGCAGGGTCGGAAAATCTAGCCAGCGGATTTCTCATAGCCGGGTACGGTTCACGCTCCGTGCCAGAGCCGGGCTCGAGGCTCCGTATACTCGGCCGATGGCGGCCAAGGCGGGCGACCCCTCCGACCCACTTTTTTCTCTTCCGCTCGAGGAGTTCGTGGCCGCCCGCAACCGGCTCGCCGGGGAGCTCGCGCGCAGTGGTGACAAGGAAGGAGCGGCGGCGGTCAAGGCGCTCGCCAAGCCCTCGTTGTCGGCGTGGGCCGTCAACCAGGTCTTTTGGCAGGAGCGGCCGATCTTCGATGCCCTCGCCGCCGCGGGCGCCGCGGTGCGCAAGTCGGACGGCGCCCAGCTGCGTTCGGCGCTCGACGCTCGCCGCGCGGCCTTGCAGGCAGCGAGCCGCCGGGCCGGCGAGCTGCTCGCCGCCGCCGGCAGCACACCCTCGCCGGAGATGTTGCGGCGGGTCAGCAACACGCTCGAAGCGGTCACCACGCTGGCGCCCTCGCCCGACGCACAGCCGGGCCGCCTCACCCGGGACATCGATCCGCCAGGCTTCGACGCGCTCACCGACCTCGCCGCGGCCGCGGCGCCGTCCCGAGTGCTGCAATTCCGTCGCGCAGAAAATGCCCTGCAACCGGCCACCGCGGAGAAGCCGCCTACCGCGGCAGCAAAGCGGCGCGCCGAAAGCGAGCGTCAGGCAGCGCTCGCCGCCGCCCGTCAGGCGGTCAAGGACGCGGAAGCCAACCTCCGCGCCGCGCGTCGGGACGCCGACCGGGCGCGCCAAGCCGCCGAACGGACTCGCACGGCCGCCGACACCGCGGAGAACGAACGCCGCACACTGGAAGAGAAGTTGTCGCGCGCCACCGCCACGGCTCAGACCAGCGCCCGCACGGCGCGCGACCTCGAACGTCAGGTGGGAGTCGCGGACCAGGCCGTCGCTGCCGCCGAAGTCGATCTCGCTCGTGCCCGCGCCCGCCTTCCCGGCGACGACACCTAGCGGAGGATGCCTTCGGGAACGAGGATCTCTCCGCGGCGCGGGTCGCGCAGCTCGACGCGCACCGATTGAGGGCCGTCGGCGCCCTCGGGCCGACGGAAGTAGAGGACGTAGTGACCACTGAGGGTCGCCTGCAACACGTCGACCGCCACACCGGGGAAAACGTACGACTTGGCATAGGTGCCGCCGGTATCCTCGGCGACTTGCTGCAAACCGACTTCGAGCGAGTGGTAATCCGCCTGGGTCACGTCGATGGTGAACACCGAGGCGCGCGCCGCGTCGAGCGCCCGCAATGCGTCGTCGTACTCAGGCAGCATTTGAACCCCCGACGCAGTGAACCGGCCGAGCCCCCAGCCCAGGAACACCACGACCTTTTCGCCCTCGATCGGAATCAGCGACCGCGCCGCGATTTCGAGACCCTCCTCCGGCGTCGACGCGCGGCGCGCCGCATTCCGATCGAACGAGCGCAACAGCGACGGCTCTCCGCCGCGCCGCAATAGCGGCTCGGGACCGGTGCGCATCGAGGCGTCGAGCGCCTCGCGCAAGCGGGCGCGGTCGGTGGTGAAATCGGCGCGCAGCTTGAGATGGGAGTCGAACGACACCACTGCGGCGACGTCGGTGGCGCGCAATTCGTCCAGGAAGCGGAAGGCGTGACGGCGGAGCTGCATCTGGCCGCCCAGGCGCGATGGATGGAGGCTGGTCTGGACGAAGATCAGGATGCGGCGGCCGGGCGGCGGCTCAGCTTCGAGGAGCGCCGGGTCGGTGAGCTCCTCGATGGTCCGCGGCGGCGGAGCCTCACCGACCCATTCGGCGGCGGCCACCACCACCTCCTGGCGGCCGAATCGCACGCGGAAGTCGGCCGGCTCGAGACCGGACACCGCTCGCCCGCTCTTGTCGCGCACTCGCACGACGAGGGTCGAGAGCGACACGTCGATCGATTCGGTGTACACCTCTCCCGGCAGGTCGGGCGATTCCGTGGCCGGTAGCGAGCGCACCACGGCGCGGAAGACGCGCACCGCCGTGCCCCGCCGCAGCTCGACCTCGCTGCGACGCACCAGGTGATCGCGCTCGCCGATCCAGAGCCGCCAGGCGGCGCCACTCTCCGCCGTCGAGCCGGCCAGCAGGTGGCAGGTCTCCTCGCCGCACGCCTCGCGCCCTTCGTAGGCCAGCGCTTCGGGCTCTTCGACCGCCAGCGGTCCGCCGACGAGGAGCGCCAGGGACGGCAGCCCGGTCACCGCGCCGGCGCCGATCGCGCGCTCGAGATCCTTCCCCCAGCTCGCGTTTTCTGCCCGGCGCTGCGCGGCGACCGCGGTGCCCGAGGACGCCGGAGCGCCGACCGGAGTGATCGCCAGACGGACCGATCCGGCGTCGGCCCGGGTGGCGAGCGTGAAGCGGGCGGCGCCGGCGGCGCCATCGCTCATTTCGAGCTCGATCTCGTCGCGATAGACCTCGACCTGCGCGTAGGCGTCGCGCAGCCGGAACCAGAGGTCGCTGGGCGTCGGTTCTTCCTGGGCCGCCGCTGCTGCTGTGCCCCCAGCTGTATTGGGGGTGCCCCCAGCTGTATTGGGGGTGCCCCCAGCCGCATTGGGCGCCGGCGCCGCGAGAAGCGCGCAGACGAGAACCACGGTGCCGCGTCTCACACCGGCCTCGCGCTGAGCCTGCCGGCGCGGCCCCGCCGCAGCGCCGCCAAGCGCCGCTCGACGTCAGCCGGCAGCGTGCGATGCGCGGTCTCGAGCCCCAACCCGCCGAGATAGGCCGCCAGATCGGGCTGGCCGGCGAAGAAGCGCAGCAGGTTGGCCGGCCGGTACGGGGCTCGCATCTCGGGGAATCGCGGCGCACGCAAGTCGCCCAGCGGCCGGCGCTCGCCGGGGTCGGCCCGAAGACGATGAACCACCGCCGGCGCCAGAGTCATCTCCGCCGTGGCGGGCCACGCTCGCAACTCGCGCCGGCCGCGTCCGACCCGGCCGCGCAGGGCGTCGAGCACGCGATAGCGCCACGATTCCGAGCGGTAGAGCCGATCCTGCGGATAGGCGCGAAAAACACGCACGTACTGCTCGTCGAACGAGAGGCCGAGCGGCCTGCTTTCATCGAGCATCCACTGCAAGGCGACGTTGGCCAGACCGTCGTCGACATAGCCGCCGCCGATGTTCGCGTGCACGCCGGCGAACCAGCGCTGGGCGAGAGTCTGGCCGGGCTCGCTGCGGCGCCAGATCTCGGGCCGGAAGTCGTAGCGCGATTCGTCGATGGCAAGCGCCTGGCGGGCGTGGCGGACGCAGAGAGGCGGCGCGTCGCCGACGTGGAAGCTGCGGGCGCGCGCGCTGGTCGAATCGCCGCGCGAGCGAAAACGCGAGCCCAGCGCCATGACCGTGTCCCAGACCCCGAGGAGCTCCACCTCGACCGCCTGTAACGGAGCCAGCGGCTCGAGCCCGTCGCGCCGGCGATCGTCGGCGATCGCGGCCAGCGCGGCGCTTGCCGGGCGCTCGCCGCGTCCGGTGACGTAGTCGCGAAAGAGCCGGGGCAGATAGTAGGCGTCCTCCTTGCGCGGCAGACCGCCGCACCAATCGATGAAGCGGCCCACGGCCTGCGCCGCCGCCGCGCCGCGGCTGAAGCCGAAGAGAAATATCCGATCGCCGGGCCGCAGGTTGAGGGCCAGGAAGCCGAGCGCTTTCTCGATCTGACTCTCGAAGCCGGCGCCCCAGGCGCCGCCGAGGAATCGATCGGCCCAGCGCAGCAGCCGGTTGGCGACGCCGGGATAACGCGCCAGCGAGCCGACCCCGATGTCGTAGTACACCACCTGCTCGCAGCCGGCGGGATCGGCAGGGAGCACGGCGCGCGCCACCTTGAGCACGTTGGTCGGCTTGAGCACCGTGTGGCCGTCACGGCGGCGAGCCTCGCCGTAAGTCGAGTTCCAGGTGCCGTCCAGGCAGAGAATCAGCCGTCGCATGGCCGTCCGATACACTAACCCCGAACTCATTGGTTTTTTCCGGCAGGCCGGAGGCCGCCATACCTCGCGAGACAGGCCCGGAGGAGCTCGATGCCCTGGCGCCGGCGCCCATCCTCTCGGCGTATCAGGGCCGCATCTTCTACAGCCTGGCGGCCGCCGCCGCGGTGGTGTTGCTGCCGTTCTCGATCAACAACTTCTTGCAGGGCCGCTTCTGGCTGGGCGTCGCCACCTCGATCGTGGTGACCTGTTTCTTCCTCAACGCTTATGCCACTTATCGCGAGCGCCCGGTGCCGGTGCCGCCCGTCCTGGTCTTCCTGCCGGCGGTTGTCGCGCTGCTCTTGTCGGTCGAGCGCCAGGGCCTGGTGGGCGTGCTGTGGACTTATCCGGCGATGGTGCTCTTCCACTTCGTGCTCGGGCGGCGCCTCGCCAACGCCTTCAACTTCCTGCTGCTGGTGACCGTGACGCCGCTCGCCTACCGCTTCGCGGGCACCCAGCTGACGGTGCGGATCTTCGCCACGCTGGCGCTCACCATCCTGTTCACCAACATCTTCTCGGCCATCGTCGGCGGCCTGCAGCGTCGCCTGCACGAGCTGGCGATTCGCGACCCGCTGACCGGCGCGCTCAACCGGCGCCAACTCGCGCCCTCGCTCGAGCAGGCGATCGAGCGCCAGCGGCGCAGCGGAGCCTGCGCCGCGCTGATCACGCTCGACATCGATCACTTCAAGCGCATCAACGACGAGCACGGCCACGCCGAGGGCGATCGCGTGCTGGTGCGGGTCGTCTCGACGCTGCGCTCTCGCCTGCGCAAGATCGACCTGCTGTTTCGCAGTGGCGGCGAGGAGTTTCTGCTCCTGCTCACCGACACCGACGCGCCCGGCTCGGTGACTCTGGCCGAGGGCCTGCGTGCCGCGGTCGGGGCGGCTCCCCTGCTCGCCGATCGCGCGGTCACCGCCAGCCTCGGCGTCGCGCCGCTCGGCCCCGGCGACGACCCCGAGAGCTGGCTGCGCCGCGCCGACCATGCGCTCTACGCCGCCAAGGCCGCCGGGCGCAACCGGGTCGAGGTCGCCTCGCCACCGGCGAGCTAGAAAACCCGCACAGTCGGCGTTCCCGAAATACGTCTCTTCTTCCGAATGCGGCCGTCTCGGCCGCGCGAACGCGGCCATACCGGCCGCCGGAGGAGGACCATGCGCATCGTCCGCTTCATCCTGCCCCTCGCGGCCATCCTGCTGCTCGCCCTGCCGGCGGCAGCCCGGGCCGGCGACCCCACCTACTGGCTCGTGCTGCGCGACGGCCGCCGGCTCGCTGCCACCGGCGAGCTCGAGGTGAACGGCCGCACGGTGCGATTTCGCGCCATCGGCGGCACCTTGTCGTCGATGCCACTCGAGCAGGTCGACCTCGCCGCCACCCGCACCGCGTTCTCCCCCAATGCAACTGGGGGCACCCCCAATACAACTGGGGGCACAGCAGCAGCGACGCCGCGCCAGGCGCGCAACATAGACCTGAAGGACCCCGCGGCCTACACGACGAGCGCGGTCGGCCTCGCTGGCGAGGCGGCCAAACGGGCCGGAAGGCGCGGCTCGTTCATCGATCTGACCGGGATCGTGGTGCCGCGGACCGAGCCTGCGCCTGCCGCTCCGAGCCCCATTCCTGTCGCGGCGTCGGAGACCGCGCCGGCCAAGGCGGTCGCGCCCCGACGGCGCGCAGGTCCCAAGACCCGGCCACTCGCCGATCCGGAGAAGCTTCTGCGCCTGCGCCTGCAGCGCCTTCCCCGAGCCCCTTCCTAACGTCACTTCCACCGCTCCGCCGCGTCTTGGCGCGATAGCTGTGGCAGACTTCTCGCCTGTCAGTCCAAGGCGATCGCGACAATGCGCGGTGAGACGGTTTCTCACTACGAGATCCTTGAAGAGCTCGGCGGCGGCGGCATGGGTGTCGTCTACCGCGGACGCGACCTCAAGCTCGGCCGCGACGTGGCGCTCAAGTTCCTGCCCGTCGAGATCTCCAAGCGGGCGGTCAACAAGGAGCGCTTCGCGCGCGAGGCGCGGGCCGCCTCGGCGCTCGACCACCCCAACATCTGCACCATCTACGAGATCGACGAGACCGCCGACGGGCGGCTCTTTCTCGCCATGGCCTTCTACGGCGGCGACGACTTGCGCCGCCGCCTGGAGCGCGGCCGCCTCGAGCTCGGCGAGGCCCTGCGCATCGCTCTCGACGTGACGCGCGGGCTCGCCGCGGCGCACGCGGCGGGCATCGTGCACCGCGACATCAAGCCCGCCAACATCATGCTCACCGAGCGCTCGGGGGTGAAGATCCTCGACTTCGGGCTCGCCAAGCTGGAAGGCGAGACTCGCCATCTCACGCGCTCGGGCACGACGCTCGGCACGGTCGCGTACATGTCACCCGAGCAGGCGCGCGGCGACGAGGTCGATGTGCGCACCGACCTATGGTCGCTCGGCGTGGTGCTCTACGAGGCGCTGACCGGCCGCCTGCCGTTTCAGGGCGAGCGCGATCACTCGCTGATCTACGCCATCCTCAACCAAGAGCCGCAGCCCATGACGCCGCTGCGGCCCGAGCTGCCGCGCGGCGTGGTGCGCCTGATCGAGCGCCTGCTGGAGAAGGATCCGCGGCACCGCGTGCAGACCGCCGCGGAGCTTGCCGGAATCCTCGAGGCCCTGCTGCGCGGCGAGTCGCTGCCCAAGACCGAAACCGCGCTACCACGCACCATTTCACGTGCCCTGATGCGCCGGCGCCGGCCGGCGCTCCGTTGGGCGGGTGGGATCGCGATGCTCGCGGCGCTCGCCGGCGCCGTGGGCTATGGCCTGTGGCGCCAATCACCGCCGCCGCGCGTCTTTCACAACGTGGCGGTGCTGCCGTTCGAGAATCTGACCGCCGATCCGGCGCACGACTACTTGAGCGACGGATTGGCATCGGTGCTGGTCGAGCGGCTGTCGGCCCTGCCCGGTCTGAATGTCGTCGGCCGCTCGGAGACCAGTGGCTACCGAGGTCGCAGCAAGGGCGCCAAGCAGATCGCCAAAGAGCTCGGGGTGGGGGCCGTCGTAGAGGGCCAGATCCTGCGGATGGGCGAAGAGCTGCGGGTCACCGCCGATCTGGTCGATGCCGAAAGCGGTTACGTGTCCTGGTCGCGGGGCTTCGAGACTCCCGCGCAAGACGTGCTGCGTGTCGCCGAGCGGCTGGCCCCGGAGATCGGCGACGCCTTGGGCACTACCCTGAGCGACGAGGAGCGGGCTCGCCTGGCGGCGCGGCCGACCCAGAGCGACGAGGCCTACGAGGCCTACGTCAAGGGTCTGCGCATCTTCGATCAGCTCGACAACCCGCAGCGGCTCGATCTGGCGCGCGACCTGTTAGCCCGCGCCGTCGAGCTCGACGCCGGCTTCGCGCTGGCACGCGCCGCCCATGCCGAGGTGCTGGCATCGCTCTATACCAATCGCTCGCCGGACCCCGCGCTGCTCGCCGCCGCCGAGCGCGAGGCGCAGGCAGCGCTGGCGATTGACGGGGACCTGCTCGCCGGCCGGCTGGCGCTAGCGCGTGTCTACCGCCTCACCCGCAAGTACGAGCCGGCTCTCGTCGCACTGCGCGGCGTGGTGGCGGACCACTCCAAGAGCGACGCCGCTACGCTGGAGCTCGCGCTCACCTACCAGGAGTCCGGCGATCTGGCGCGCGCCGAAACCGCGCTGCGCCAGGCGATCTCGCTGCGCCCCGATTACTGGAAGCACTGGCTGGCGCTCGGCAACCTGCTGATGCAGACCGGCGATCTCGCCGCCGCACGCAAGGCGTGGGAGGCTTCAGCGGCCCTCGCTCCTCCCGAGATTGGCTGGCCGCTCGAGAACCTCGGCGCGCTGGCCAGCGCCGAGGGCAATTTCAGCGCCGCCCTCGGATACTTCGACCGCCTGCCGCGGCCGATCAACGACGCCGCGCTGGCGACCAACATCGGCGCGGCCTATTTCTACGCCGATCGCCTCGACGAGGCCGACGAGCATCTTCGCCTGGCGGTGCGCCTGCAACCAGCCAATCCGCTCTTTCACGCCAATCTCGGTGATCTTCTGACTCGCCGCCAACAGATCCCGGCGGCACGCTTGGAGTACGTCGAGGCCTCGCGTCTCGCCGAAGCCGAGCTGAGCGCCCGCACCGGCGTCTCGAGCGGCGAGCGGTTGATGTGCGCCGCCTTCCAGGCCAAGGCGGGGCGCTGCCGCGAGGCTTTGGACATGGCCCGCGAGGTCGGACCCCAGGCCGAGCCCTCGGCCGACAATGCGCACACGCTGGCCGAGATTTACGCCGCCTGCGGCGAACCGCGCGCCGCCCTAGCCGAGCTCGAGCGCGCCGTGGAGCACGGCTATGCGCCGGCTCGGCTGGTACGCGAACCGGGGTTCGCCGCCCTCACCGCGGAGCCTGAATGGGCGCGCCTGGTCGGTGGCGCCCAGCTCAGTGGCAAGTAGAGGAGCCGTCCGGATTCCGGATGCAGATCCTCGGGTCTTCGTGGCAAGCACGCGGGTCTTGCGGGTTTCCCGGCGCGCTGATGGTGATCGAGTACGGCCAGCTGACACCCTCGCCGGGCTTGAACACCGGGGGTTCCTTGACCTTCCCGGACTTCTTTTCTTTCACCCGCGCGGGAAACTTGTAGCTTGGGTCGAAAAGCTTTTTGGCCGAGGGGTGTGCGGTCGGCTTGGCGACGATCTCGGCGGTCAAGTCGTCGTCCTTGTCGATGATCCAGACGACTTCGAGCCGCTTGGTCGAACCCTTTCCGGCATTGGGGTCATAGTCGATGAGCGCGGTAGCCGGCGTGGCGACACAGTTCTCATCGATGTAGACCACCCGGGCGTTGTCGTGCCCGCTGGGCGCGAAGTCCCGCGTCGAAGCACACCCCCACGACACCACCAGCGTCAAAGCGAGGCCCAACCGGGCTGCAGCGCGCATGGCGAATCCCCCAGAATTGACAATCGTCTTGTTGCCTCGAGTTTACACTCGTTGTGGCTCGCTCCGGGCGAGTTGGGTTTACAATAGCTTCCCGGAGATGTTCGAAGTTTGACAGCCCGCGAGATTCGCATCACCGATGACCTCGAGCTGCTGCTCGCGGTCATGCCTCCGCCTCTTCGCCAAGCCATCGCCAGCCGCGGCCGTCTCGACGAATTGCTCGAGATCGTGCTCGATCTCGGGCGCCCTGCCGAGGCCCGCTTCCCCGGCCGCGTCGAGGACCTTTCCGACGAGCCGGTCAGCCGCCAGGACCTGCACCACGTGGTCGATCGCGTCGGGCGCTTCGCGCAGGACAACCGGGCCGGCATCGAGCGCACGCTGCACCGCATCTCGGCGATCCGCAACCGGGTGGGCGAAATCATCGGCCTCACTTGCCGGGTCGGGCGGGCGGTCTACGGCACGGTCGATTTCGTCCGCGACGTCATCGAGGCGGGAAAATCGGTCCTCCTTCTCGGCCGCCCCGGCGTCGGCAAGACGACGCTACTGCGCGAGGCGGCGCGCGTCATCGCCGACGAGCTCGGCAAGCGTGTGATCGTCGTCGACACCTCGAACGAGATCGCCGGCGACGGCGACATTCCGCACCCCGGGATCGGCCGCGCGCGGCGCATGCAGGTGCCGTCGCCGGAGGCCCAGCACGCGGTGATGATCGAGGCGGTCGAGAACCACATGCCGGAGACCGTGCTGATCGACGAGATCGGCACCAGCCAGGAAGCGCTTGCGGCGCGCACCATCGCCGAGCGCGGGGTGCAGCTGATCGCCACGGCGCACGGCAACACGCTCGAGAATCTGCTGCAGAACCCCACCCTCTCGGACCTCATCGGCGGCATCCAGCCGGTCATCCTCTCCGACGAAGAAGCGCGCCGGCGCGGCTCGCAGAAGACCGTGCTCGAGCGGCGCGCGCCGCCCACTTTCGGCGTGGTGATCGAGATCCAGCAGAAGGACACCATCGCCGTCCACCATGACGTGGCGGCGACCGTCGACCGCTTCCTGCGCGGCGCGGCGATCGACACCGAGCAGCGCGTGCGCACCGCCGACGGCGAGCTCCTCATCGCCCGCGCGGCGGGCGTCGGCGAGCCGCACGTCGATCCGCAGCGGCCGCGCCGTACCGACGAGGGGCGGCCCGAGCTGCGCGGTGGCGTCCGTCCGCCGGAAGGCCGCACGCTGCGTCTCTTCCCGTTCGCGGTATCGCGCTCCAAGCTGGAGCGGGCGATTCGCGACCTGCGAGTGCCGGTGCAGATCACCCAGCACCCCGATGACGCCGATCTCATCCTGGCGCTCAAATCGCACGAGCGCCGGGCGCCTCCCAAGCTGCGCGAGGCACAGGCCCGCGGCGTGCCGCTTCACGTCCTCAAGAGCAACACCATCGCCCAGATGGAGAACTTCGTGCGCTCGCTGTTCGGCCTGCGCTCCAAAGTGGGGGGCGAAGAGGAGGCGCTGCGCGAGGTCGAGGACGCCGCCGAGGCGGTGGTCGACGAAGGCCGCCCCTGGGAGCTCCAGCCCCGCCGCCAACACCTGCGCCGCCTCCAGCACGCCGCCGCCACCCGCATGGGCATGGCCTCGGAGAGCAAGGGCGACGAGCCCTACCGCCGCGTGATCCTCTACCCTCCGCGCTAGCATGTCCCCATGGACGAGGCGGAAGAGTGGATCGCGCGGCTCGAGCTGCGCGCCCATCCGGAGGGCGGCTACTTTCGGGAAACCTACCGGTCGGGGTTGACCCTCGCCGCCGAGCAGTTGCCGCCGCGCTACGGCGGACCGCGGCCGGCGGCGACCTCGATCCTTTTCCTGCTGCGCCACGGCGAGCCGTCGGCGCTCCATCGGCTGGCGAGCGACGAGTTGTGGCATTTCCACCACGGCGGAGCCATCCGGGTTCACACGCTCGACGACCGGGGCGGCTACGAGAGCTTCCTGCTCGGATCGCGAACCGCGGGTGAGGAATCGCTGCAGGGGCTGGTTCCGTCCGGCCGCTGGTTCGGCGCCGAGCTGGTCGAGCCGGGCTACGGGCTGGTCGGCTGCACCGTGGCGCCCGGTTTCGACTTCGCAGACTTCGAGCTCGCGCGCCGCGACGAGCTGACCGCGCGCTGGCCGCAGCACGCCGAGCTGATCGCCCGTCTCACCCGCTCCTGAGCGGCGAACTACGGCAAGCGCCGCGCGGTGAGGATCTTCACCGCCGGCTCGAGCGACTGGCCCTTGGCGGGCGCGGCGTGGATGCGCCGCACGACTTCCATTCCCTCGACCACCCTGCCGAAGGCCGCGAAGCCCTGGCCGTCGGGGTTGCGCCGGCCGCCGAAGTCGAGCTCCGGTTGCGCGCCGACGCAGATGAAGAAGTCGGAGGTCGCGGTGTCCGGGCCGTCGCGCGCCATCGAGATCGCTCCGTCGACGTGGAGGACTCCGCTCTTCGAGGTGCGCTCCAGGGGTATCGGCGCGAAGCTCTCGGCCTCGCGATCCGGGTCGGCGCCCGCCTGGATGACGTCGATCTTCACCGTGTTCTGCGGCTGGTTGTCCGGCGCGGTGGTGACCGTGCGGTGAAACCGGCCGCCGTCGTAGAAGCGGCCGTCGACGTAGCGCAGAAAGTTCGCGACCGTCGCCGCGGCGCGCGCATCGAGCTCGACGACGATCGCGCCCTGCCCGGTCTCGAGGCGAACGCGAGTCGGCGCCGGCGCGGCGCGCGCGACGTCGGCCACGAGGGCGGCGACGGCCAGCAACCCGAGGACGGTCAGAACCGGGCGGACTCGCATCAGCGAAAAGAGAACGGTGCCAGGGCGGCGCGAATCATGCCATAGAGCTCGGGCAGCCAGGTGGGTCGGTACTTGAGGTCGCGCGAGGCCGGCTTGTCGCCGCGCAAGTCGTTGGGCGCGATGATCACCCGCACGTTGCCGGCGCCGATCCGCGCGGTGAGCACGAAGAGCTCCTCGATCGAGGGGTTGCCGATCGCCAGGCAACCGATCGAAAGGTCCTGCCCGTGGATGAAGATGTCGCCGCCGAGCTCGGTGCGGCCCTCTTGCGAGGCTTTCTGGCGATCGAAGGTGTTGGGATAGTCCACCTTCATCGACAAGTGATAGGCGCTCTGGGGGTTGAGGTAGGAGACGGCATAGATCCCCTCTGGCACCTGCCAGTCGCCCTCCTCGAGCTTGGGACCGGCGCGGCCGCTGGCCCCGAGCACCGGATACGAGCGCACGAAAGCGCGCTTGCCACCGCCCTCCGCCCAGAGCTCGATCTTGCGCTCCTTCTTGAAGGCGAGCAGATGGATACGGTCCGGCGGGTAGGGCACACCGGCGCGGGCGAAAAGCGGCGCCAGCCGGGCGTCGACTTCGGGGCCGTAGCGCTCGACGACGCCCTCGACCGAAGTCGGCCGAGCGGGCTGAGCCGGCTCGGCGGGCGGCTTGGGCCGCGGCTTGGGCGGCGGCGCCGGTGCGGGAGCGGGCGGCTTGGGCGGCTGCGGTGGGCGGCACGCCGAGAAGGCGAGGATCGCCATACAGGCGATCCCCAGAAATGCGCGCGGACGGCTCACGGCTCGCCGCTGTAGCAAGAGCCGTGCGCGACGCCCGCGCTTTTCGAACGCCGGTCAGTGTGCCGCGACTTTGGCTCCAGACTGCGCGGCCCGCGCGCGCTCCGAGCTCGAGCCCGCGGTGAGCTCGGCGAGCTTGGCGTAGTAGCTCTTCGCGGCGGCCGCGTCGGCGACGGCCTCCGCGGCTTTGGCGGCGCCGAGCAGCGTGACGTAGCGCGCCGGCGCGGTCTGCAGAGACCGGGTGTATTCGGCGAGCGCCTCCTTGGGACGCCCGAGCTCGGCGTAGAGGTCGGCAAGCTGCTCGCGGGCGGGCAGGATCGCGCCCGGGGTGACCGGATGCTTGTCGGTCGAGTCCTCGAGATCTGCCGCCTGGCGCAAGAGGGCCAGCGCTTCATCGTCCTTCTTTTCCGTCCGGGCCAGCCAACCGGCGGCGGCGAGCCGCTGGATCTCGACCTGGGTCGCCCAGTCGAAACCCTTCTGACCCTGCAGCGACGTCTGGATGGTGGTCAACCTGGCAAGCGCGGCGCGCGCGCGTTCTCGAGATCGCCGACTGCGGGCCGCCCCGACTGCGCGCGCGAAATGAATGTTGGCCTCGGCGTAGGGGAACTTCTCCCAGGCGAAAACCGGCGCCGGTGCGAGTGCAGCGGCGCCCTTCCAGTCACGCCGCTCGAGGGCGTAGCGCGCCGGAACCGCGGCGAGCCCGAAGCCGGCCGAGAAAATGGGATTGTCGATGGCCTTGACCTGTGCCACACCGTCGACGACCTGCTTCGCCTCGGCGTCGCGCGCAGTCTGCAGATAGGCATAGGCGAGGTAGTCCATGGCATGGAGCTCGTCGAAGGCGGTGGCTCCGGGCTTGGTCTGGCGAAAGCAGCTTCTGAGCGCTCTTTGCCGAGGCCAGGTTGGAGTCGATCGACTCCGACCACAGCCCGAGGCGGGTGAAGATGTGCGACGGCATGTGCAGCGCGTGCGGCGCAGCGGGGGCGATCTTGGCGTAGGCCCGTGCCGCCTCGAGGGCCAGCGACGCGAGCTCGGGATAGTCGAACGAGTGGATCATGTAATGCGCCACGCCGGGATGCTCGGGCTCGAGCGGCAGGATGCGGTTGAGCATCTCGGCCGCCTGCTTCTGTTTGGCGTAGGTCTTGTCGGGCGGCGAGTTGTAGGCCACGCCGAGCAACGCCAGCGCGCGGAAGATGGCGACCTCGTGATCGTCGGGGTAACGGCCGGCGAGGCCGGCCATGGCGGTCTCGAACGCGGCGACGCGCTCGGGATGCAGCCGCGGCGCAGGCTCGATGTAGAAGGCGCCGATGGCGCGGATCCAATCCGCTTCCTTGGCCACGCTCGACGACATCGCGGCGGCCTTCTCCGCTGCGGCGCGGCCGCGCGCGACCTCCTCCTCGGAGGACGGACCCCAGATCATGTGGTAGTTCGCCATGGCGATGCCCCACTGGGCCATCGCGCACTTGGGATCGGCCGTGGCAACCTGGTTGAAGGCCGCCTCGGACCGCGCGTAGCCGAAGGAATGCATGAGGGCGACGGCGCGGTCGAAGTTGGCCTGTTGCTCGGGCGCGCAGGAAACCGGGAAGTGCACTTTGCCCAGTGATTCGGCGCCGTGGTCGTGGTCGTGATCGGCGCGCGCCGGGAGCGTGACGAGCGGTAGCGCCAGCAGGATGAGTATCAGTACGAGAGTTCGAGACGACAGACGCATGGTCAACCTCCTTCTAGAAGTCACATTCTGTACCAGGGTCGTCCGGCCGCCTATCACGACGGAAAAAGGGTGACGGTCACCGAATTTCGGGTCAGGCAGTGCGGCCCAGGTAGGGGCGCAGGCGGGGTGGCACCGGGCGGCGGGTGAGGGCTTGCTGGAGCTGCCAGCTCTCGGCGGCAGCGAGCGGCGTCGTGGTCGGCAGGACGGTGACTTCAGAGCCCTCCTTGAGCGCTGCCGGCTCGCCGCCGCGCCAGAGGATGCGGTTGGAGGCCAGGGCCGCGAGCCGCGGGCCGGGAACCGCGATGCCGATCAGATTCAGCGGATCGGCTGCTGAAACCGAGACCAGCTCGCCCTTGCCGGCATCGTCCTTGCGCGTCGCTCGCAGCTTGCCCACCGCTTCGGACAAGGCCCACTGCTCGCCGGAGAATCCGTCGACGAAGCGCCCGCCGCGAATCTCACCGCGCGCCTCGAGGCGACGGCAGACCCGCGCCAGCTCGCGCCAGGGCGGCAAGAGCGACTCGCGCTCGAGGAGCCGGCGGAAGACCACGCCGTAGCGGCGCAGGAGGGACCGCGCCACCACCTCGACCGCCGCATCCTCGGCCTCGAGATCGCTCGCCGCGGGCTCGGGCAAGAGCGCCCACCGGCCAGCGTTCTCCATCCCGAGAACCGCGCCGCCGCTTCGCCGCCGCGAGCCCGTCGGATGCACCGGCGGCCGGCGGCTCGAGGGCACCAGAAGCGCGCGCAAGCCGGTGAAGCTGTCGGCCGTCACCTGACCCGCGGCCACCAGCTCGCCGAGGGCCGCTTCGACCTGGGTGGCGAGCAGGCGGGTCGATCTTCCGATCTCATCGAAGAACGAGGCGCCGCGATCGGCGAGATGCGCCCGCACCTTTTGCGCCTCGCCGCTCAGTCTCTCGTCCGGCTTCACGCGTCCGGAAAATCGCTGCCAGGCTTCGAGATCGGCCCGCGGCACGAGCGCGATGGGCGTCGCTTTCACCGGGCCGGCGCGGCGTGGCCCGCTTTCGGAGGGCGACAGCCGTGCCCAGACGAAGCGGCCCGACAGGCACAGGGCATCCAGCCAGACGGGATCGTATTCACCTAGGCGCGCCGGCAGGATCTCGCCCTCCCAGGCTTGCGCCGGCGCCTCGAAACCGGCGAGCTGCCCGAGCACGCCTTCCAAGCCCCCCGGTCCCTGGCCGTGCTCGCTCGGACGCAGCCGCTGCCAGCCGTGCAGGAAGCGCACGAAATCCGCCGCTGACACCGGCTCTATCTCGCGCCGCAGGCGGTCGAGGGTCCGGCGGTGAATGCGCGCCAGAAGACGGCGCTCGCACCATTCGAGACCGGCCGCTGCGGCCGTGAACTGTCCGCGGAAGACGAACCCTTCGCCCTCGAGCGCCGTCAAGGTCCGCTCGAGCGCGACCGCGCTCACCGCCAGGGTCGACGCCAGCTCAGTGGCCGTGGTCGGTCCCATCACTTCGAGCCGTCCGCGCACCAGCTCCAGAAGCGCCGCATCCGGCGACCAATTCTTGACCCGCAGGGCCGCCGGCAGCGTGAGCGCCGGTGTGAACTCCGCCTGCGCGGCGCTGCTGTGCCCCCAGCTGTATGGGGGTGCCCAAAGCTGTATTGGGGGAGCGCTTCGAGCTGCGGCAGTCGCTCGGCGGCGACCCACAGCGCCGGACCCTGGGCTGCGTCGCGCAGCGTGGCGCGGCCCGCGGCGGCAAGCTCGGCCGCCCACTCCTGCCAGCCGCGGATGCCCATCTCATCGACGGTGATGGTGCCGAAAAGGAGCAAGGCGTCGTGGAGCTCGTCGGCGTCGCGAATGTCCGGCCAAGCCTCTTCGCGCACCGCGGCGATCGCCTCCGGATCCAGCGCGCCGAGAGTCGCCGCGTCTTCCGGCCGCAACGACCGCCGCGCCTGGACCGCCTGGGTGCGGCGTTCCTCGAGCGGAGCGTCGTCGAGAAAAGCGTAGACCCGCGCATTCACCACTTCGTGCGCCAAGGGCGACGGCTCGGTCATCTCGCGCGCCACCAGCCGCCGCTCGCCGCGCTCGATCGAGCCGAGCAGCGCCTCGAGGCGCTCGATGTCCATGGCCTCGGTCAGGCAATCGCGCACCGTTTCCTGCACCAGCGGATGATCCGGCACTTCGCGGTGGCCCGGTAGATTCTCGGGACAGGCGAGATGATCCGGGAACACCACCGCCGAGAGATCGTCCGCCTCCTGGCGCAGGAGCCGCGGCGGCACGCGACGTCCGCCCCGGAAGCGCAGCAGAGCGAGGGCGCGCGACGCGTTCCAGCGCCAGCGCACACCGTAGACCGGTGCGTCCAGCATCGCCTGCACCAGCACCTCGCGCACCGACTTCGAGTGCAGGAAGCGAAAGACGTCCTCGAGCGGGAAACTATGGGTGGGTCCGAGCGAGAGCAGGATCGCGTCTTCGGTCGCCGCCGCCTGGAGCTCGAAGTTGAAGGCGCGGCAGAACCGCTTGCGCAGTGCCAATCCCCAGGCGCGGTTCATCCGGCTGCCGAACGGCGCGTGCAACACGACGTGCTGATCCCCGGCCTCGTCGAAGAAGCGCTCGACGACCAGCGTCTCCTGGGTCGGCACGGCGCGCAAGGCGACGAAGGAAGCCGCCATGTATTCGACGATCTGCTGCGCTCCGGCAAGCGGCAGAGCGAGCTCGGCCGACAGCCGCAGCGCCAGCTCCGCGCGACGCTCGGGCGCCGGCACTCCGGCGTCATCGTTGTCCAGCGCGAGCTCGGCGGCGATGCGCTCCCGCAGCCGCACGACGCTCGCGGAGAGCTCGGCGCTTCGCTCCGGGGCTTCACCGAGCCAGAAGGGCAATCCCGGCGGCGCTCCCTGGGCGTTCTCCACCAGCACCCGCCCCTGCTCGATCTTGCGGATCCGCCAGGACACGTTGCCGAGCTGGAAGATGTCGCCCGGCAGGCTCTCGATGGCGAAGTCCTCGTTGAGCGTGCCCACCATGGCCCCGCTCGGCTCCTCGAGAACGTGAAAGTCCCCTTGATCGGGGATCGCGCCGCCCGAAGTGATGGCCGCCAGCCGCGCGCCGCGCCGTCCGCGCAGGCGTCCGTGCACGCGATCGCGATGCAACCAGGCCGCGCGCCGCCCGCGCCGCGTGGTGAAACCCTCGGCGAGCATCTCGATCACCTGGTCGAATTCCGAGCGCGGCAGATCGCGATAAGGCCACGCACCGCGCGCGAGCGCGAAGAGCTCGTCCTCCGAGGCGTCGCGCGCCGCGCATTCGGCGACCAACTGCTGGGCGAGGATGTCGAGCGGCGCGGTCGGGATCGCCAGCGTCTCGAGCTCGCCGCGGCGCACCGCGTCGATGAGCGCCGCCGCCTCGACCAGCTCGTCGCGCGAGAGCGGGAAGAGACGGCCCTTGGGCAGGCCGGCGAGGTGATGGCCCGAGCGGCCCACCCGCTGGAGGAACGAGGAGATCGAGCGCACCGATCCGATCTGGCAGACCAGGTCGACGTGCCGATGTCGATCCCGAGCTCGAGCGAGGCGGTGGCCACCAGCACCCGCAGCTCGCCGTTCTTGAGCCGCTCCTCGGCGCGCAGCCGCCGCTCCCGCGACATGCTGCCGTGGTGCGAAGCCACCGCCGACTCACCCAGCCGCTCGGCAAGGTGGAAGGCGACACGCTCGGAGAGCCGCCGCGTGTTGACGAAGACCAGCGTCGTGCGGTGCTCCTGGGCGAGCGCGGCGAGCGCGATCGTAGACCTCGGCCCAGATCTCGGTCGACATCACCGCTTCGAGGTCGGAGCCCGGCAGCTCGACCCCGAGGTCGAGCGCCCGCCGGTGTCCGACGTCGACGATCGCCACCGCGCGCATCGCGCCGCGCCGGTGAGGAACCGCGCCACCTCCTCGACCGGCTTCTGGGTGGCCGACAGGCCGATGCGCTGCGGCGCGGGACGGCCGCTCGCCACGACCAGCGCCTCCAGCCGCTCGAGCGACAGGGCGAGGTGGGAGCCGCGCTTGGTCTCGACCACGGCGTGGATCTCGTCGACGATCGCCGTGCGGACCGTCGACAGCAGCTTGCGGCCGCCCTCGGAGGTGAGCAGGATGTAGAGCGACTCCGGCGTGGTCACCAGAACGTGCGGCGGCCGCTGGCTCATCTTGCGGCGTTCGCTCTGCGGCGTGTCGCCGGTGCGCACCTGCACCCGGATCTCGACCGGCGGCAGGCCGAGCTCGGCGGCACGCGCGGCAATGCCGGCCAGCGGCTGGCTGCAGATTCTTCTCGATGTCGTTCGACAGCGCCTTGAGCGGCGAGACGTAGACCACCTGGGTCTCGTCGCGCAGATCTCCCGCCAGTCCCTGCCGGAAGAGATCGTCGAGCGCGGCGAGGAAAGCGGCGAGCGTCTTACCCGACCCGGTCGGCGCCGCCACCAACGTCGGCCGCCGCGCCAGGATCTCCGGCCAGGCCCGCCGTTGCGGCTCGGTGGGCTCTCCGAGCGCTTCCGAGAACCAGTCGGCTACCGCGGGGTGAAAGGCGGAGTACCCCATTCAAGGGAGCCTAACATCCGTCTGGGGCGCCGGATTCCCTTCATTTGATACTGCCTAACCGACATGCCTGGCCCCCAAAGGGGGCCAGGCAATGGAGCCTGAGCGACCGCGAGCCGAAGCGGCTCGCGGTTGTCTCAGAACTTGATGCGCGTCGAGATCCCGACCGTCCGCGGTTGGTTGGTGAGATAGCCGACGCGGGCGCGCGTGCCGCGCTCCTGGTCGAGCGCGAACCTGGCTTCCTCGTCGGTCACGTTGTTGACGAAAAGGGCGGTATCCCAGTTTCCGATGATGAGCCCCAACGCAGGTTGATGAGGTCGTAGGCGGGCAGCTCCGGATCGAATGTGAAGAACTCCTGGGTGTACGGGCCGCCGATATCGCCGGCGAACGAATCCAGGTCCACGGTGCCGAAGCCCGCCGCCTGGTCGCCGATCTGGGTGAAGCGCGAGCCGATGTGCTGGTAGGTGCCGGTGATGTAGCCAGCCAGTCACTCGTCATCATCCACTGAGTAGGTGCCCGCGAGCGCCGCCTGGAACTCCGGCACGGTGGGCAGGCGGTTGCCCTCCTGGATGCCCGAGGTTGCCGCTGGCCGACTGCGAAGGTCGAGTCGAGCTCGGAGTCGTTGTAGACGGCCGAGATCGAGAAATCGAAGTTGTCGGTCGGCGCGGCCGCCGAGCTCGAGCTCGAGCCCCGCGCTGTGCGCCTTGGGCACGTTGAAGATGATGCGCGACGAGCAGGAGCCGGCGGTCACCGTCGCCTGCAGGTCCTCGATGTCCATGTAGAAGGCCGAGACGTTGAAGCGTGCCGCGCCCGCCCATGATGGTGGACTTGCTGCCGATCTCGTAGTTCCACAGCGTCTCGTCCTCCCAGGTCGTCGTGGCCGCCGTAGAGTCGCGAGGTCCTGCGGCGTGCAGAGCGGCACGGTTGAGCGGGTCGTTGATGCCGCCCAGGCGGAAGCCCTGCGAGACCTGGGCGTTGAGCGAGGTGCGGTCGGTGAGCTTCCAGCTGGCGATGACGCGCGGCGCGATGCCGTCGGCGTTGACGTCGTGCCGGCGAGGCTCGCCCGGATCGGCGAAGATGCCGTCGAAGGTCTGCGTGCGGTCCTCCTCGAAGTCGTAGTAGCGCAGGCCGCCGGTGAGGTCGAAGCGCGTCGCTGATCGACCAGGTGGCCTCGCCGAACAGCGCGAACTGCTTGAACTCGTAGTCCAGGTCGGAGAAGAAGAGGATGTCCTTGCCGGCGCCGAGGGTGCCCGCGGTGGGGATGCCGCTCAGCGCCTCGAAGCCGTCGACGAGCAGGCTCTGGCCGTAGTCGCGGTCGATGGTGCTGTAGAAGATGCCGGTCACCCAGTCGAGCCGTGCCGTCGCCTCGCCGCGAGAGCCGCAGCTCCTGGGTGAAGACCCTCACGTCGGTGGCGTCGTCGAGCGGCGCGTCGAGGGTGTAGACGTTCTCCGGCAGGCCGATCGAGCCGCCGGTGATGCTGGCGGTCAGCGCGCCGGCGTCGCGCACCACCAGCACGTCGCGGTCGGTGTAGGACGTGATCGAGGTGAGCGCCAGGTCGCCGAAGTCGTAGTTGATGTTCAGGTCGGCGAGCAGGAACTCGTCGGTGTAACGGCTCGTCGAACTGGGTGAACTGCTCGCGGTCGCCGAGATCGACCTGCGGCCGGGTGGTGGTGAACGGGTTGCCAGGATGTTGAAGATGTCGATGCGGTTCCAGCCGTCGCATGTCGATCTCCTGGTAGATGAGGCGCGGCGTGATCGTCAAGCCGGTCGCTGGGCTTGAAGAGGAACGACACGCGGGCGCCGGCGCGGTCGCCGTTGTTGACGTCGTCGTTGACGCCGAGCCGCCCGGCTGCGACGGCGTCGATGAAGCCGCCGTAGCTGGTGTAGTAGGCCGCGACGCGCATCGCCGCCGTGTCGCCCATCGGCAGGTTGACCGCGACCTTGGCGCTGCCGCCGAAGTCGCCGTCGGTCGACCGAGCTGAGCGCCGAGCTCGACCGTGGTCGACTGCACGCCGAGCTCGGGCTGGTTGGTGATGTAGCGCACCGTGCCGGAGAGCGAGCCCGAGCCGAAGAGCGTGCCCTGCGGGTCCGCGCAGCACTTCGACGCGCGAGAGGTCGAAGAGGTCGATGTCGGGGGTGAAGAGCGAGAGCGAGATCACCGACTCGTCGAGGTAGACGCCGACCTGCTCCTTGACGCCCGGCTGGTCGCGCACGATCTGGCCGGCCGAGACGCCGCGCATGGCGACCTGGCTCTGGCCCGGGCCGAGGTTCTGCACCTGAAGCCGGCGACGTTTGGCGACGATGCCCTCGAGATCTTCGACGCCGCGGCTGCGCAGCAGCTCTTCGGTCGGCGCGGCAACCGACATCGGCACATCCTGGATCGCCTGTTCACGCTTCATCGCCGTCACCGTGACCACCTCGGTGAAGACCTCTGCGGCTTCTTCCTCTTCCGCGGGCGGAGTTTCCGCCGGCGGCTGAGCTTCCTGCCCTTCGGTTGGCGGTGGTGGAGGCGGTGGATCCTGAGCGTAGGCCACGACGCCGACAGCGCACAGGAATGCGATGAAGATCACAACAACTCTCGCCTGCAGACGATGCATGTCCCCTCCGTTCGACTTGGTTTGCAGGCATTCTGACCCCGCTATTGGCGGTTGGTCAAGCGAGCGGCGCCGCCCCCAATACAACTGGGGGCACAGCGGTAACGAAATGGCGACGGCTGGATGGGCGCGAATTTCAGAGCTCTTCGAGCCGTCCCATCCGGAGCAGACGTTCGAGATGGGCGGCGATCTGCCGCGCAGCCAGGGGGCGGGCGGCGTCCGGCGTGTCCTCGTAGACCACGTCGATCATCGATTCCGGCGGCCGCAGACCCGCCCGCCAAGCCGCGAGTACCTTCTCCTCGCGCATCCGACGGTGGGCGATGAACTCGGCGATCTTGGCGGCGCCGTCGAGAACCGCCGGGCCGTGCGCCGGGAGGAGGAGCCGCGGCTCCAGAGCGCGGACCCGCTCGAGTGAGGCGAGGTAGTCGTCCATGTCGCCCTCGGGCGGATCGATGACGATGGTCGAGACGCTCGACACCAAGTCGCCGGCGACGAGTGTCCTCTCGGCGGTGTCGAGAAAGACCAGGTGACCCCGGGCATGGCCGGGGTGTGCAGACCGCTCGCCAGGTCATTGGCCGCTCCCCAGCCAGGGTCCACTCCTCGCCGTCGGCGAGCTCGCGGTCGACGACGATGCCGCGCTGAGCCAGCCGTATCGCGGTTTCGTGGTGGGCGCATACCGGCACCTGGAGACGCCGGCGCATCGCCTCCACCCCGCCGACGTGATCGGGGTGGTGGTGGGTGAGCCAGATCGCCGTAACCCGTCGGCCAGCGCGGTCGCGCGCCGCCAGGAGGGCTGCTTCGAGATGGTCGATCTCCTCGGGAAAGGGCGAGCCCGGGTCGACCAGCACCGCCTCGCCGCTGGCCGAGCAGGAACGCGTTGGTGGTCGAGGCGGGCGGCAGCGTCGGCGTCGCTTGCGGCAGCAGCACGACTCCGGGGCGAAACTCGATGAGGCGCATCGGGCCCGAGGTTGGCTTCGCGGGCATCGAGCAGCCGCGGCAGGCCGCTTGACGGGGCCGTTCTCGGCCAGCACCTTGAGGATGTGGAGGATCGGCGGGCGCCGCCAGCACGTCGCCGTCGCCGCCACCGCGCGAGTGCCTCGATCGGACGCAGCCATTCACCCCCGGCCGACTCTCCTCCGGCGAAGCGTCGACTTGCGGCTGCGCGCTCTCGCTCGCGCGCCACTCGAGCAGGAAAAACCGGTTGTCGAAGCGCAGCGGACCGAGCGGCGGAGTCAGCCAGCGTCCGGCATAGACCAGTCGCGTCGCGTTGCCGATCTCGATGCCGACCTCTTCGCGCAGCTCGCGCAGCGCGCAGGCCACCAGCCCGGGGACGAGATCGGGCGCCGAGATCGCGCGGCTCGCCCTCCGGTTGCGGCACTCGGCGCCCGGCCTCCTCGAGACCTCTCGGCGTGCCGAGCACCGGTGTCGCGGCATCGGCGCGGTCCAGGCCGCCGCCGGGAAAAGCGTGCCAGCCGCCCATGAAAGAGAGAGCCGGCGAGCGTTGGACCCAGAACACCTCGACGTCGCCCGGCTCTGAGGTGGTGCGCCGCCACAGCACGACGGAAGCCGACGGCCGTGGCGGTCGCGGCGCCGGCGGTTGACCGCCGAGCGAGCGCAGGACTTCTTCGTAGAGCGAACCCTCGCCAGCGGTCACGGTGTTCGCGGGTGCGCGACCTCGTGGGCGTAGCGCTTCTCGCCGGCGGGAATGCGAAACGGCAGCTTGTTCTGCGGCGGCGGCAGCGGGCAGGTGGCGTAGGGCGTGAAGACGCAGGGCGGGTTGTAGGCGTGGTTGAAGTCGAGCACCGCGGTGCCGTCCGGACCGGCGGGCTTGGCGTACAGGAAGCGGCCGGCGCCGTAGGTCTCGCGGCCGTTCGTCTGGTCGCCGAAGATGATGAAGAGATCGGTCTCGCCGGTCTCGAGCACCGGATCCAGCCGGTATTCGCGTCCATCGACCGTGAAGACGAGAGCCCCGGGCGACGGCGAATCCTCGAGGCGGCCGAAGACGTTGGGGATGGGATCGTCTTCACCGGTGTGTAGGGCTCGAAGCGCGCCGTGATGCGCCACTCCGGCGCGATCGGGAAGTACTCCATGCCGGTGAACGCCGCGAGCACCGGACTCGCACTGTCCTTGGCGCGCACCGCCAGTTTGCCCTCGCGCACGATGACGAAGAAGGACACCGTGCCGATGCGCACGAGGGTGGGTTCGGCGCCATCGCGGTCCGACTGCAGAGTCGCGGTCTCGACTTCCTTGCCGTCGATCGGTGACGCCAGCGCCCTTCGCGGCGCGCAGCGTCACCGTCTGGCCGCTCACCTCGAGCGCGCCGGCATGTCCGGCACGGCTGTGGGGCCGGCCGGCAGCACCATCTCGTTGTCCGCCGCGCTGCCGAAGCGGTTCTCGCCCTCCTTCAGCCAGAAGAGACCGACCAGACTCAGCCAGCCGTCTTCCGCGCGCAGCCGCGCGTCACGCCGCGCGCGCCAGTCCTCGATCTCCTTCGACCTGCTCGGGAGTGAGCGCCGTGGGCGGCGGCGGTGGCGCCGGCTTGCAAGCCAGCAGGCCGTGACGGAGAGGAGCAAGCAGCAGGCGCGAGCGCAGGTGAGCTACCGCCATGCCGCGATGCGCTACCGGAGGCCGGCGCGCAGCGCCGGCCGACCGCCTGGCGCGGGCGAAGTGCAGCGAGCCCTGCGCTAGAAAAGCAGCGCGTAGCCGATCTTGGCGAACAGCGTGCGGTCGCGCTGCAGGAGCTCGGGCGCTCCGCGGCGCACCGCCTCGTTCTCGTGGTGATCGGAGTAGCCCAGGAAGAGCACGGTCTGCGGATTGAGCTTGTAGGAGAACAGCAGCTGGTTGAAAAGCTGCTCCAGGTCGGGCTCGACCTGCTGCGAATAGAGATCCGTCTGGCGCTCGAGATCCTGGTACTGCGTGATGACGCGCAGGAAAGTGCGGACGTTGAATTGATAGGTGACTCGGAGCTCGGTCAGGCCGACGGTGAAGAGCTCGCCCTCGTCGACGTCGAGACGCTGGAAGGCGTGATTGATCTGGAGCCGCAGGTGGCGGCCGAGATCGAACCGGGCGGTGGGCTTGAGAATGAGCGTCGTGCCCGGCCGGGTGTTCTCGTAGTCCGGCTCGTCGCCGTACACCGTGTCCATGCTGAAGTAGAGCCACGACAGAGCCTGCATCTCGACGAAGACGAAGGCGTAGTTGTTGTCGAAGGTCTCGCCGTTGTAATAGAGCTCGCCGATGCCGAAACCGGTGTTGAAGAAGAGCTGGCGCGGCCCCTGGCCCGAGAACCAGAACTCGCCGCGGCGGTCGAGCGCGTGGCCATCGTGATCGGCGATGTCCCGCAGGTGACCGCCGGCCCAGAACCGCGACCAGCGTCCGTCGCGATAGAACTTACGCTCGACGTCGGCCTGGGCGCGCCGGTAGTCGGCCTGCGGGATGAAGCCGAGGTCGGCGCGGAAGTCGGCGCCGACGTCTTCGACCCGCGCCCCGGTGTACCAGTTCTTGGTCGACCGTTCGAAGGCGACGCGCAGAGCGTAGTCCTCGAGCTCGCCCGTTTTCTGGCCCAGACCCGCCGCCTGCTCGTCGGGATAGGCGGTCAACGAACCGAAGGCCTCGACGCGAAACGCGTAGCTCTCGCGCCAGCGCAGGAGCGTGTCGAGGCCGAGGAGACGGTTGTGGTAACCGTCCTCGCCCTCGCGCCCGGTGTAGAGAGCGCCGATCGTCGAGCCGGGGCCGAGGTCGCGACGGTAGCGCAGGATGGTCGAGAGGTTTTCCTGGTCGAGCGTTGCGAAGTTCGAGCCTTGGCTTCCCGGCAAGAGCAGGTTGGTGGTGCGGTCCTGTGAGACCGTTACGCCGAGCGCCGCTTCCCCGACCTTCCCCGAGAGCTTGACGCCCCATTCTGGATCGGCGATCTGGCGGCTGTAGACCGCCTGCAAGCGGGTCTCGTAGTAGTCGGCGCCCTCGAGGAAGAAGGGCCGCTTCTCGGGATAGAAGAGAGCGAACTGACGATTGACCTCGAGTTGCGCCACGTCGGCTTCGACCTGCGAGAAGTCCGGGTTGAGGGCGGCGCTCAAGTTGAGGTTCGGGGTCACGCCCCAGCGCGCGGTGAGGCCCAGTTCGCTCTCGGGATCTCCCTCCTGCAGTTGATCCGAGCTCGCCGGCGCCAGGTCGGTGCGGGTGCCGGTGAGGGTCGGGTCGAGCTCGATCGAGCGCCCGGGCTCGATGCCCTGGATGCCGGCCAGGCGGGACTCCTGGCAGAGGTAGCAGTTGATGTGCTTCTCGAGCCGGTTGAGCCCCAGGCGCCGACGCGCATCGCGGGGATAGATGCGCAGCGCGTCGATGCCCCAAGTGTGCTCGGCGGCGCCGGAGGGGAAGCGCAGCGAGGAGAAGGGCACCGCCATCTCGACGATGTAGCCCTCCTCGGTGAGCCGGCCGGCAGAGCTCCAGATGGCGTCCCAGGAGTCGTCTTCGCTGCCGGTGATGTCGTTCTGCGTCAGGTCCATCTGCACGCCCATCGGGTTGACGAAGAACTCGAAGGCGCGGTTCTGGTCGTTGAACGTGTCGAGCACGACACCGACGAAATCGTCCTGGAAAGCGCGGTCGCGATCGGTGACGTGGGCGCGGATCTGCGCCGGGTTCGGATCGTGGGCGCGGAAGGCGACGTAGAGGTTCTCCTCGTCGTAGGCGATCCAGCCCTCGGTGCGCACCGGCGCGGGAACGTTGTCGGACGGGCTGGTTTCCCAGGGGAGCTCGAAGGTCGCCGCCCGTTGCCAGGCCGCCTCGTCGAGCTTGCCGTCGACGGCGATGGGCTCGGCGACGCGTTCGGCGCGATACACCGCTGGCTCTCTCTGTGACTGGGCGGGCTGGTTGGCCTGGGCGGCGGCCGGCTCGAGGCTCAGGGGCCAAGCGACAAGGGCGAGCGCAACCGCGCGGCCAAGACGACGTGAAGACACGTGCGAACCCTCCGACGGCCGGACCGGAAGCGATCCTGAAACACCGTCCTGAGCTTGATACCGCCGAGACCCCGGAAGGTTGCAACCCCGGGGGCGAAAACGGGTTAGGTGGTGTCAGTCAACGAAGAACGGAGAGAGAAATGGCTCCTGGGGAGGGACTTGAACCCCCGACCAATCGGTTAACAGCCGATCGCTCTACCACTGAGCTACCCAGGAACGAGGCGGGCTCCGGGACGCGCCCGGAGCCGCGCATTCTAAAGGCCGGCGCCCACCCTGTCAAACGCCCAGAACGGTGACGGTCACTGCTTTACAAGCTGTGGAAAAGTGGCGGGAGTGTAACCTCGCGAGGACTCTCCGGGTATGCCATGACGAACGCGGAAACCGACCTTGTGAACTCCCCAACGGAACCCACGGACACCCAACTCATGGAGCAGACACGCGATGGCGAGATCGGCAGGCTGGGGGTGCTCTTCGAGCGCCACCACCGGGTCCTCTATCGCTTCTTCCTGCGGTCCTCGGGCAGTCCGGCGGTCGCCGAGGACCTGGTCCAGGAGGTCTTCGTGCGACTGTTGAAATACCGCCACACCTTCCGCGGCGGCGAGTTCCTGCCCTGGATGTTCCGGCTGGCGCGTAACGCCGCCAACGATCACTACGGGCGCATCAAGCCGACCGACCCGTTGCCCGAGGACGACCGCGAGCCGGTCTCCCCGGCGCCGCTGGTCTCCGACACCGTGGTGCAGGAGGAAGAGCAGGCCCGCCTGCGAGTGGCGCTCGCCCGGCTGCCCGCCGAGAAGCGCGAGCTCCTGCTGCTGGCGCGCTTCGAGCTTCTCCCTTACGGCGAAATCGCCCAATTGCTCGACACCTCGGTGGGCGCGGTGAAAGTGCGCGTCCACCGGGCGTTGAAGGACCTGCGCTCGGCCTATCTCGGCGCGGAGGAGGCACCGGTATGAATTGCGAACGCTTTCGTGCTCAATCCATCGATCGCTTGCGCGGCGCGCTCTCGGCCGCCGAGGAGCGAGCGCTCGCCGAACACTTGGCGGGCTGTCCAGCCTGCACCGCTGAAGCTGCCGCGGTCACCGAGGCCTGGCAGGCGCTCGGCGCCTTGCCCGAGGACGAGCCCCGCCCGGCGGTCGCCGATCGCTTCTACGCGTTTCTCGCCCACGCAGAAGCGGCCATGCCGCCGAAGCGCAGCTGGGCCGAGCGGCTCTCCTTCCTCTGGCCACGCCAGCCGGCACTCCAGGCGGCCATGGTCGGGTTGGCACTGGTCGGCGGCTTCCTGGTCGGCAACTTCGGCCGCCGCGGCGAGATGGGCGAATTGCGCAGCGAGGTGCGCACACTGCATCACATGGTGGCGATCTCGCTGCTCGAGCGTGACTCGGCGAGCGAGCGGCTGCGCGGCGTGAGCCTCACCTCGTCGAGCGACACCGCCGACCCGCAAATCATCGCGGCGCTCCTCGACGCGGTGCGCAACGATCAGAGCGTGAATGTCCGCCTGGCGGCGATCGACGCGCTCACGCCGCGCGCCGGCCGGCCGCAGGTGCGCGCCGAGCTGCTGGCGGCGCTGGCGCGGGAATCCTCGCCGCTGGTCCAAGTGGCGATCGCCGACGCGGTGCTGGCGAGCGACGACGACGACGCGCGCATGGAGCTCGAGCAGAGCCTGCGCGACGAACGTCTCAACCCCGAGGTGAAGAGCTACGTCAGCCGCCGGCTGCGGGAGGCCGCATGAGCGCTTGGCTCGCGCTTCTGCTCCAACTCGCCGTGGCGCTCTTTCCCTCCGGCGTCGCTCACGACGACGAAGACGACTGGACGGTCGAGGAGACCGAGACCAAGCAGTACGCCTATGACGTCCCCGCCGGACCTCTGGCGGTCGAGATCGACAACTACGTCGGCGCGATCCGCGTCGAGCCCGGCGCCACCGGCCGGGTCGAAGCGACGGTGGTCGAGACGGTGCGCGCGGGCTCGCGCCAGCGCCTCGCCCAAGCGCGCAGCGAAGTGACGCTCCAGGCGGGGCCGCAGGCCGGCGGCGTGCGCTTCTACGTCGACGGTCCGTTCCGCTGCCGGCGCAATTGCCAAGGTTGCCGCGACTGCGGCGACTGCTTCTGCGGTGACCAGTGGGACGACGACGTCTACGAGGTCGCCTACGAATTCACGCTGCGCGTTCCAGCGCGCACCGATCTCACCCTGCGCACCGTGAACGGCGGCGACATCGCCGTCAAGGGGGTCGAGGGCGTCTTCCAGGTGCGCAACGTCAACGGTTCGGTGACGCTCGAGCGCGTCGCCGGCTCGGGCAAGGCGACCACCGTCAACGGCCCGGTGACCGTGTCGCTGACTCGCCAGCCGGCCGAGAGCTGGAAGCTCACCACGGTCAACGGCAACGTCGAGCTCGAGCTGCCGGCTTCCGCCGGAGCCGACCTCCAGGTGCAGACGATGAACGGTGAGGCCTGGTCCGATTTCCAATACTCAACTCTGCCGCCCGCCCCGGTCGAGCGCTACGAGCGCAACGGCCGTCGGGTCTTCCGCAGCGAGGGCTCGCGCCTTCGCCTCGGCGCGGGCGGTCCATTGGTCGCCATGGAGACCCTCAATGGCGACATCCTGGTTCGCAAGCAAACCCGCTAGGGAGACGATCCATGCGTTCCTACCCCGCACTCGCAATCGCCGCGCTGGTGGCCACGTTCCCCGCCGGCCTCTTCGCTCAACCCACCGCCTCGGCGGAGCGCATCGTGGTGCCGCTCTCTTCGCCCGGCCAGCCGGCGACGCTCCACGTCGGTCTGATTCAAGGCGGCATCACCGTCGAGGCCTACGACGGCAAGGAGGTCATCGTCTACGCGCAGCAGGAGCCCGGCGAAGACGATGAAGACCGCGACTCGCCCAAGGCCGGCACCAGCGGCATGCGTCGCCTGCCGAACTCGAGTCTCGGCTTGACCGTCGAGCAGGACGACAACGAGGTGAGCATCCAGTCGAGCTCGTGGAACCGCTCCAACAACCTGCGCCTGCAGGTGCCGGCCAACACCTCGCTCAAGCTGTCCTGCGTCAACGACGGCGACATCGAGGTGCGCGGCGTCTCGGGTGAGCACGAGCTGCAGAACGTCAACGGCTCGATCTCGATCGTCGACGCCCAGGGCTCGGTGGTCGCCTCGACCACCAATGGCGACGTCAAGGTGGTGCTGTCGCGCGTCGATCCCGGCAAGGCGATGGCCTTCAGCTCGTTCAACGGCGACATCGACGTCACCCTGCCGGCGGCGGCCAAGGCCAGCGTTCGGCTGCGCTCGGATCAAGGCGACATCTACTCCGATTTCGACGTCGCGCTCGACAAGACGCCGCCGCAAGTCAAGGAAGAGCGCTCGGGCGGCCGCTATCGCATCGAGATCCAGCAGGAGCTGCGCGGCACCATCGGCGGCGGCGGAGCGGAGATGCACTTCAAGACCTTCAACGGCTCGATCTACCTGCGCAAGCGCTAGGCGTTTCTCGCGCCGAGTTTGCACGGCGGGAGGGAATCCCCTCCCGCCGTTTTTCGTTTACGCTGGCGCCATGGACCCCAATGGCGCGACCCTGCCACCCGAGACCACACTCGGCACCGTGTCGCTCACGGTGCGCGACCTCGAGCGCTCACTCGAGTTCTATACCCAGCGAGTGGGGCTCGCGACGCGCCGGCGGGACGGCGGCACGGCCGAGCTCGGCGGTGCCGGCGGCGAGAGCCTCCTGCGCCTGGTCGAGAACTCGTCCGCCCACCCGGCGCCGCACTCGACGGGTCTTTACCACCTCGCGATCCTGGTGCCGTCACGCGCGGAGCTGGCGTCCGCGCTCGCGCGCCTGGCGCGAACCCGCACGCCACTCCAGGGCGCCTCGGATCACGGCGTCTCGGAGGCCTTGTACCTCGCCGACCCGGACGACAACGGCATCGAGATCTACTGCGACCGGCCGCGCGAGGATTGGCCGCGCCAGGGCGGCCGCCTCGTCATGCGCACCGACCCGCTCGATCTCGAAGCTTTGTCTGCGGCGCTGCCCGCGTCGCGCCGCGAGGCGCCGGCGCTCGCCGCCACCACCCGGCTCGGCCATATGCATCTCCACGTCGCCGACCTGGAGGCGGCGGTGGTCTTCTACCGCGACGTGCTGGGCTTCGAGCTCCAACAGCGCTACGGCGGCCAGGCCGCGTTTCTCTCGGCGGGCGGCTATCACCATCACGTCGCGGTCAACACCTGGCGCGGCGTCGGCGCGCCGCCCCCGCCAACGGATGCGAGCGGACTGCGCGAGTGGGAGATCCTGCTGCCCGACGGCGCCGCGCTGGCGCAGGTCGGCGAACGGCTCGGCAGCGCGCGTATCTCCACCTCCGCAACGCCAGCTGGTTTGCGCGCAGTGGACCCCTCCGGCAACGCGCTGGTCCTGCGCGCGCATTAGGACGCAAGCGGCCCGCAGGAATGGCGGTACCATGGCTACGGGAGGAAATTCATGTCCTCGCAGCCCGACCCACCCAGCAGCGCCGATTCGACTCCGGCTCACGAGTTCTCGCTCGACGAGCTGCCCGAGGGCCAGCCCGTTCCAAGCCAACCGGACGCCGAGGTTGCGCTGCTCGTGCGTCAGGGCGACATCGTCTATGCCACCGGCGCTCGCTGCACGCACTACGGCGCGCCGCTCGCCGACGGGTTGGTAGTGGGCAAGACGATCCGCTGCCCATGGCATCACGCTTGTTTCAGTCTCGAGACCGGTGAAGCGCTCGGCGCGCCGGCGCTCAATCCCATCGCGTGCTTCGAGGTTCATCGCCAGGGCCGCCGAGTGCGAGTCGGCGCACCGAAGCCGCCGCGCGCGGCACGCAAGCCGGCGGTGTCGCCGGCTTCAGTGGCGATCCTGGGATCGGGTGCAGCCGGAGCCGCGGCGGCCGAAGCCCTGCGTCGCGAGGGCTACGAGGGCCCGGTGACGCTCATCGGCGAAGAACCGCCGGTCGATCGTCCGAACCTCTCCAAGGACTACCTGGCGGGCCACGCAGAAGAGGGCTGGCTGACGCTGCGCGACGAGGACTTCTACCGCTCGATCGGCGTCGAGCGCGTCATCGAAGCGGCCGTCTCGTTCGACGTCGCGCACAAGACGCTGGCCCTGGCGAGCGGCCGGCAGATCGCCTTCGGCGCGCTGCTCTACGCCACCGGCGCGGAGCCGGTTCGGCTGCCTCTGGCCGGCGCGGATCTGCCGCACGTTCACACGCTGCGCACCACGGCCGATTCGCAAGCGATCGTCGCCGGCGCCGCGCAGGCGCGTCGCGCGGTGGTGATCGGCGCCAGCTTCATCGGCCTGGAAGTCGCCGCATCGTTACGCGCCCGCGAGCTCGAAGTCGACGTGGTGGCGCCGGAAGAGGTGCCGCTGGCCCGCATCGTCGGCGAGGAAGTCGGCGCCTTCGTGCGCCGGCTCCACGAAGAGAAGGGGGTGCGCTTCCACCTCGGCCGCAAGCCGGCCTCGATCTCCGCCGACGCGGTGACCCTCGACGACGGCTCGATACTGCCGTGCGATCTGGTGGTCATGGGAGTCGGCGTGCGGCCGCGCCTCGCTCTCGCCGAGGCTGCCGGGCTGCCCATCGATCGCGGCGTGGTGGTCGACGAGCTGCTGCGCGCCGCGCCCGGCGTCTTCGCGGCCGGCGACGTGGCGCGCTATCCCGATCCGCGCTCTGGAAAGGCCCTGCGCATCGAGCACTGGGTGCACGCCGAGCGCATGGGGCAGGCCGCGGCGCGCAACATCCTCGGCGCCGCGCTGCCCTATCGCGACGTGCCCTTTTTCTGGAGCGCCCACTACGACACCACGCTCAACTACGTCGGTCACGCCGAGGCCTTCGAATCCGCGGAGCGGAGCGGCCGCCTCGACGACCGTGACGCTTTGGTCGCTTACCGCGAAGACGGCCGCATCGCCGCCGTCCTCACCGTCGGCCGCGACCGCCGCAACCTCGAAGTCGAGGCGGCGATGGAGCGCGGCGACGACGAGGCGCTGGAGACCCTGGTCAGCGGCTGACTCGCTCCTCCTCAGAAGGTGAAGCCGACCTCGAGCCCGAACGTGCGCGGCTGGATGGGCGTCGCGCTGACGTGGTGTGTGACGCCGGTGATCAGACTCGTCACCGCCCCGATCTGCAGGTACGCTCGCTCGTCGCTGACATTCTTGGCATAGACGCGAATCGACCAGTGCTCATTGAAGATGTCGGCGTTCAGATCGACGGCGCCGTAGCTGTCCAGAGGGAGGGCCGTGGGGTCGCTGTCCAGGGAGGACTTGCGCTCATCGACCCAGCGGTAGCCGGCGGCGGCGTGGCCGCTCCAGCTGGCCCCGAGCGCGAAGTTGTAGTCCGCCGTCGCCGACCAGGAGAGCTCCGGAACGTACGGCAGGTGGTCGCCGTCCTGTCCGCCGAGACTCGGCACGTCGTTGCTCACCGTGGCGTCGGTGTAGGCCCCGTTCAATCCGAGTCGCAGCCGGTCAGTCGCTTTGAAGGCGGTCGAAAGCTCCAGCCCTTCGCTGACCGCTTCGCCGCCATTGACGAGGAAGCTGACGGCGCCGTTGGTGGCGATGATCTGGATGTCGGTCCAGTCGATGTGGTACGCGGTGAGGTCGAAGAGCCAACGGCGTTCGGCGAGCTCCGATTTGAGACCCAGCTCGTAGTTGGTCAAGCGGGAGGCGTCGACGCTCGGCGGCACGTTGGGCAGCGCCACGTTGGGGCCGCCCGGCTGATAACCGGTGGCGATCCGCGCGTAGAGCATCGCGTCCTCGGTGAGGTGGAACTGCGGGCCGACGCTCCAGGTGACGACGTCCTCCTCCGAGCTGCCCGGAGTGGTGCCGAGCGGCACCAGGATGCCGTCGGTCACGACCTGGGCGAAGGTTTGCTCGTTGCGGGAGAAACGGAGGCCGGCATCGAGCTCGAAACGGTCCGAGAAACGAAACGTCGTGTTGCCGAACGCCGCGATCTCCTCGTAGTCGGTCGGTATCGTCAGCACGGCGAGCGGGTCGAGCCCCGCGATCGGGTCGCCGTCGGCGTCGAGCAGACGAATGACCTGGCTGTTGTCACCCTGCTCATCGGAATAGAAGGCGCCAACCTGCCATTCCCAGCGGCCGGTCGCGGCCGACGTCAGGCGAAACTCCTGAGTGAGCTTCTCGAGATCGAAGCCGTTATCGAAGAACGAAAGGCCGGGAGGAAGCCCCAAGAGCAGAGGGAACTCGCCGACCAGGAAGGTGGCGTCCTGGCGCACCCTGGTGCTGACGTCCGAGTACGCGGTCGCGGAAGTGAACGCGGCCCATCCGAGGTCCCAGTCCAGCTTCGCCTGGTAGAGATCGATGTCCTTCTGAAAGGGCTCGTCGACGGCAACCGAGTTCTCGAGATCGCCGGTGAGCGGCCGTAGCGTCACCGGGTCCAGCGCGACCACGGAGTTGTTGTCGGTGTCGATCGTCTGGCGCATCACGTCGAGCTGAAAACGCACGGCGTCGCCCGATTGCCACAGGAAGGCCAGGCGAGCGCTCTCCTGCGTACCGTCATCGATGTTCTCCCGGCCGTCGAGCCCGTTGTCGATATAGCCGGGAAGGTCGTTGCGCGCGTAGCTGGCGCGCAGCGCGGCGCGGTCGGCGACCAGGGGCAGGTTGGCGCTGAAGTAGAGGTCACCGCTCGGATCACCTGCGCTTTCGACGTCGGCCATGCCGCCGCCAACCCGCACCTCTCTGCTCGATGGGTCCGGAGCGCGGGTGACGTACTTGAGCAGTCCGCCCATCGCGCCGGCGCCATAGAGCGTGCCCTGTGGGCCGCGCAGAATCTCGACGCGCTCGATGTCGTAGGGCAACAGGTCGAGCGCTAGGATGGTCTCGGCCTGGTAGAGGCCGCTGGATCCCAGGGGCGACTCGCCCACGTAGGTCGCCACCGTTGCGCCGGATGAGATCGGGGCGATGCCACGCAGCGAAATCGTGGTCTTGCCGGGCGTGCCGCCGGTGGTGACCTGCAGTCCCGGCACGTAGGCGGCGAAATCGGTGAGCCGATCCGCGCTCAGGTTCTGCAACAGCTCCTCGTTGATCACGCTCACCGAGGCCCCCACTTCACGCACGTCCTCCTCCCGCTTGTTCGCGGTGACGGTAATGGCCTCGGTGAACGCGACCGGCTCTTCGGCTGCCGGCGCGGCCTCCGCCTCCTCCGCCGGCGGTGTCGGCGGAGCCGGCTCCGCGGGTGGTTCCTGCGCAGTCGTGGCGACGGTCGCAAGCAGCAACAGCGCGAGGGCGACGGCCAGGCCACGCCAGACCCGCTGCGACTTGATGGTTTCTTGGCTAGGCATTTCTTTGCCTCCTCAGATTGAATGGCCCGTTTGCGACCTAGAACTCCCCACTGACACCGATCAATTTGAAAACGACCCCAACCCAGAGGATCGCCAGGAAGGAAATCGCCAGGATCACGCTCCAGACCTTCGCCCACCGCCGGCGGTTGCTGCGCAGCACGACCCCGGCGTTCCATACCGCCACGGCGGCGCCGCCCACTAACACCAGCGACGCGATGACCCGCAGCCGCGCGCCAGAGCCTCCGGGCGATCATCGTCGGCTCAGCGGACGGCGGGCCCGGCGGACCGCGGGGAGGAGCAGCGTCGGGAGCGCGAACCAGGCCGTCACCGGCAGGCGGCTGAGGGCGAACGCGACGGCCGGCCCGCCGCTGATCGTGGTGCCGTCCCGGTCCACAACCTCGAGCCGCGTGCCCGGCGAGCTGCGTTCGACCCGAAAGCGAGCGAGCCAGTCGAGCGCGCGCACCAGCGCGGCCAGCCGCCGCTGGCCGCGGCGCTCGGGTCAATGCGCAGCACACGGTCCCGGGTGGACGGCACCGCCCAGATCACCAGCACGGCGATGGCGAGGTACGAGAAGACCTGGACCGACGCCGACCCCTCGATGGCCACGTGAAAGCCGACCGCGACCCACACGGCCGCGTAGCGGGTGGCGCGCCGCCAGAGGCCCACCGCGATGAACAGCTCGGTGAGCACGATCAGCTTGGCCGCTCCGGTGTGGAAGCTCCGGTTGGTGAGCAGCGACACCATCCAGTCCGGCAGCGGCCCGCCTCCAGCTCGTCCCGCGCCCGCTCGACGCGCTGCCAGGTGACGGTGCCACCGAACCAGTCGGGATCGAGCAGCTTGCTCAGGCCGACGCCCCGTAGACCGCCGCGCACTCGAACCGCAGCAGCCACAGCGGCCAGGCCGGCGCCGAGGTGTCGAGCGCGGGCGCCCCCGGCGGCGGCGAAGCCACGCGTCGAGCGACAGCTCCCGCCCGCACGGCGCCACCGCCAGCAGCCCCAGCACGATCACCAGGTAGGCGCGGTTGTTGTGGAAGTGCGTGGTCGAGAGGAACAGGTTGTAGGCGACGATCGCGAACGTCGTGGCCGTGGCCAGGCGGGTGAGGAGGCCGAGCGACATGGCCACGGCGGCCACCACCGCCAGCCCAGCAGCGCCGATGTAGAGCGCATCGGGCAGCTCGGGGTACCAGGCGGCGTAGGGCTCGTAGAAGGCGTCGCGGTAGGTCCGCCCGTCCAGGGCGTCGGAGAGGAACGGCTGCAGGTGCAGGAGCACGGCCGGGCCCGCCAGCACCCTCAGCAGCGCGAGGGCCCGCATGCTCACGCGGCGGCCGAGCAGCTCGTCCAGCCTCGCGGCAGCCCGCGGGCCTGGGGCGGCGCGCCGACCGCCGGCGCGTTCACCCCGCGCCCTCGCGGACACGGCTGCGGAGGATCTCGACCTGGGGCGGGTCGGCGTTGTGCCAGGAGGTCACCCTGGCCTCCAGGTAGCGTGGTCTCGCCGTCGCGCGGCGTGTTGCTCGCGACCCAGTCGAGCGCGGCGTCGAGAAACGCCAGCTGGTTGTCGAGCCCGGCGTCGGCGTGGTGGCGTACCGAGGGGTAGCTCAGCCCCCGGTCGCGCACCAGCTCGTCCCAGCGGTACCCCGACCACGGGAGCTCGATCGGGACGCGCCGGCCGTCGGCCGTGACCCGGACCACGTCGGCGCGCCAGGTGCTCGACTCGGGGAACATCTGGAACGCGAACTCCTTGTGGTCGGACCAGTAGCCGCGCGCCACGAACCCGAGTTGCAGCAGCACGACGGCCAGCACCACCGCCCGCCGCGCGACTACCTTCTGCGCCGGCTCCACAGCTCGAAGCCTACGAGGACGGCTGCGGGCGGCACGGTGTTCGGGAGCGAGTCCGTGACAAGGAAGAGCTGGTTCCACAGCTCCGCGGCCACGAAGGTGAGCGCGGCGGCGAGCAGCTGCGGCCGGCGATCGACCGCAAGGATCGCCCCCACCACCCCCGAGATGAAGAAGTCCCCGTAGTCCGTGGAGGTGTGGCCGATCTCCGCGACCTGGAGTCGCGGCAGCCCCTCGGCCGGCGCGGCGGCGTTGAACATCGCGTTCTGTTCGTGGAAGAAGCCGCCGAAGATGAACACGCTGTCGACCACGGCCATCGCCACGACTCCGATCTTCAGCAGGGTGAGCGGCGTGGCCCCCGCGAGCAGCCGTCCCACCGTCGCGCACGAGGTCATGATCAGCGCGAGCGTCGCCACGCGGCCGGCCGGGTCGTCGGGCCCCGCGATCGCCACGGCGAGCAGGACCACGGCCAGGACGGCGAGCCAGGGCCGCGCCCCGTGCATCGCCCAGCCGAACGCGAGGGCGCTGCCGATCGGTATCAGGATGAACGCGATCCAGGTGATGACGTCGGCGCTCGCCGACGCAAGCGTGATCGCCACCACGGTTGCGACGATCGCGAGCGGCCCCACGAGCGCCCAGCCCGCGCCTCGCAGCCGCAGCAGCACGGCGGGCGCCCCGGCGGCCGGGAGCGCGACGCACAGCGACTGAGCGGCGTCGAGCAGGGCCGTGTCGAGGTCGAAGTACACGTGACCTACCTCACGCTCCGCGCGCGCTAGTCCACGGGAGCCGGCGGCGGCTCCTTGGGCAGCAGCGGGTGCCCGTCCACGACGGCGGACGCGATGTCCACGAGCTTGCGGTTCGCGGCGCGCGAGCGGTCGCGCAGCATCTCGAAGGCGCCCGCGTCGTCGACGGAGTGCCGCTCCATGAGAATGCCCTTGGCCCGCTCGATCGTGGCCCGGCGGCCGAACGCTCCCTCGAGGTCGTGGTACTCGGCGAAGCGGCGCAGGACGATGTCGATCGAGCTCTGCCAGTCGACCGCCTCGCCGTCGGTGATGTAGGCGAAGACGCCGCGCTTGGACGCCTCCTTGACGAACTCCGGGTCGGCCGCGTGGAGCAGGACGATCACCGGACAGGCGGCCTCCTGAACGATCTTCTCGATCAGCATCAGCGCGTGGTCGGAGCTCTCGCCGAGCCCCACGAGGGCCACGTCGGGGCGCTCCCTGGCGGTCACGGCGCCCACGTCGTTCACCTCGATCTCGCGCGCGATCACCTCGTGGCCGAGTGAGGCCACGATCGGCGCGACAAGCGCGAGCCGGTCGCGCCGCTCGTTCGCGATCAGAACGCGCAGATGTTGTGTCTCGCGATAGCTCATCTCCTCGATGGGCTTCACCCGATCGGGTCACCTCCCGGGTGGTATGGTGACACCACGCTCCGCCCCATGCAGCCTGGCGGGGCACCTCCGGCTCCAGAACTCGGTCGGCGCACTGTTGACCCTCGCGGTCGACGAACCGTCCAGCCAGGAGCCGAGCGTGTTGAATCTCATGCTGACCGAGGAAAGCGGAGCCGCCGCGGCGGCTCGGCAAGCATTGCGCGAGGGAAACGGCATGCTGCCGGCCCCGATCCGCGATGACGTGCTTCTCCTCGTCTCCGAGCTGGTCACCAACGCGGTGCGCCACGCCGGCGCAGGGCCCGAGCGACCGTTGCACGTGCAGCTTCTGCGCGGGCCGCGGTGGGTGGTTGTGGCGGTTGCCGACGAGGGGCCGGGCTTCACGTGGCATCCGACGATCCGGCCGGCGGGAAACGAGTCGGGAGGCTGGGGCCTGTTCCTCGTGGAGCAGATCGCAGATAAGTGGGGCGTCGAGTGCACGACGTCCGGAACGTGCGTCTGGTTCGAGATCGCGTACGAGGAATGACTGGTGGTGAACTCGCGAACCGCGCCGCCTCGACAGCCCTCCTTGCGATCGGAGGGCTACACGTGGCGTGGGGGCTGGGCACGTCCTGGCCCCATATCGACCGCGATCAGGCCGACCCCCGCGGCCTCCTTCGCGGTTGCCGGGCTCCTCGGCGCGGCGGCCGGCCCTGTTGCCGGCCGTCCGCGTCGAGCCCCGGCTCCCGACCGGCGTACGGCTAGAAGCCGCCCACGTACAGCCGCTTGATGGCTCTGCCGGTCTTGCTGAGCGTTCCGGTGCTCGTGGCCGACGCCTTCAGCGCGGACTCAACGGCTGAGGCGCTCGCTCCCGGGTGGGTGGACAGGTAGAGCGCGCCGCCGCCCGCGCTGTGCGGGGATGCCATCGAGGTGCCGGACATCGTCGTCGTGCCGCCGCCTCGCCTCGTCGAGAGGATGCTCACGCCCGGCGACCAGATGTCGACGCAGGGCCCGAAGTTGCTCCATGACGCCTCGCGCTCGAGGGAATCGGTCGCGGCGGTGGTGACGATGCCGTTGGTGGTTCCCGCGCGCGGGCCGGCGAGGAGTTGCAGGCGTTCGCGCCCTCGTTGCCCGCCGCGAGCGCGTAGAAGACGCCGCTCGCGGCCGACGCTGCGCACCGCGTCGTCGACCGCCTGGTTGGCGCCGCCGCCGAGGCTCATGTTCGCCACCGCGGGCTTCGTCGCGTTGGCCGTGACCCAGTCGATGCCCTTGATCACGCCCGACCAGCTTCCGCTGCCGTTGCAGCCGAGCACCTTCACCCCGGTGAGCGGAGCGCCCGGCGCGACGCCCACCACGTCGCTCGCGTTGTCGCGCGCCGCGATCGTCCCGGCCACGTGCGTCCCGTGGCCGTTGCAGTCGGTGTTCTTGCCGTTGGCGAAGTTCACGTGGCCGACGAGGTTGAGGTCGGGATGCGCCGCGATGCCCGAGTCGATCACGTAGGCGTTCACGTTCGTGACGGCGCCCGCGCCGTTGCCGGCGAGCGTGGAGCTCGTGTCGGCGTCGATCCGGTCGATTCCCCACGGCAGCGTCTGCGCG
Organism: Thermoanaerobaculia bacterium; assembly: GCA_963821905.1. Taxonomy (GTDB): domain Bacteria; phylum Acidobacteriota; class Thermoanaerobaculia; order Multivoradales; family JAGPDF01; genus CAWGFP01. Next base: position 289,724 of record CAWGFP010000014.1, read on the forward strand.
ACGGCGCTGGCGACGCCGTCGGGCACCACGTAGTCCACGCGGCTGTCGGCCCTCAGGGCGGCAACGCGCTCGCTCGGGATCGTGGCGGAGTAGCCCTTCAGCGCGTGGCCGTAGACGAAGCCCACGCTCGCCCCGTGCCGGCGGCTGTGCTCGCTGGCCACCTCGGCCGAGTTCGGCACGCCGTCCTTCAGGACGACGATGTAACGCTCCGGCGCCGCGCTCGCGGCGGAGGGGAAGCAGGCGGCCAGGACGAGCAGTGCTGAGAACAGAAGGGATCGACGCATCGCGCCAGGGTAGCCCCAGTTCGCCAAGCGGCCACATTTGAGTTACCGCGTTCGAGGTACTACTCGTAGACGACCAGGTCCGGCTGTGGGCGCAGGCGCAGCACCTGCTTCGGCTTCATCAGGTTCCGTCCTCTTCGTAGAAGAGCTTGAAGCCGTTGAAGCGGCGGCGCAGGTCCTCCGTGAACTCGTTGTACTTCGAGATCTTGTTGGGCTGGTCGCCGAAGCCGTCCACGTTCACCACGAGGGCCACGCCGGGGTGGCGTTCGAGGTCGTGCTCGGCCTCGATCATGTCGCCGGTGAAGCGGTGCACCACGAGCAGCTTCTGCGGTAGGTCGTATCTGCGCACGATGCCCGACAGGTAGCGCGAGACCTCGTTGATCGTCGCCGCGTCGGTGGAGCCGATCTCCTGCCCGGGGAGCTGCGGCGGGTCCATGCTCCACTCGGGGTCGAGGGCCAGCGAAACGTCGGGCTCCTGAGGAAATGCTCCAGCGCCTGGGCCTCCTGGAGGAACGGCGCGTAGCCGGGCTGGATGTCGAGCAGCATCAGCATGCGTGAGCCCGGGCCGCCCGCAGGTAGCGCCGGATCGTGGCCGGCTCCTGGCGCATCGAGTGGTCGCCGCCGTCGCCCGCCTCGCTGGTCACGATCGCGGCGATCAGCTCGAACGCCGGCAGCACCGGGCGACCGCGGCGCGCGTACGGACGTGCCTGGCGCTCGAGCCTCCGCGCTGCCCGCCGTGGCGAGCCGATCCCCAGCACGCCGAGCTCGGGGTCCTGCGGAGCGCCGTAGAACGCCACGACGCGATTGTCGGGCAGGATCGAGCGGCCCCGCGCGGCAGCTCGGCGGGCGCGGCTCTGGGTTCGCCTCGCGGCTCGTCGTCGCGTCCCCGCCGGCCCCAGCAGCCCACCGGCGACACGAACAGCGCCACCAGCCCGCCGCCCCGGCCGCGACCAGGCGCCGCCGCCGGTAAACGCGCCGCCGCGCGTCCTCGCGACGGCGCCGCAGCGCCTCCTGATCCAATGCGCGGAAGTCTGGCGGAAGCGGCGGTCCTGGCGACTCGCTCGTCGGCAGCGTGAGCGTCACACCCTGCTGGAACCGGATCGAGCTCGGGAGGTTGCTCGCCCGGTACGTCGGGATGTCCACCTGCGTGAGGTCGAGGCGGATCCTGTGCCCAGCTCGATGCGCCAGTGGTTGCCGTAGAAGGGAAGCGCGATGACGCCGGCGAGCGGGTCGTTCTCGAGGCGGTAGGTGCCGCGCGTGATCAGCAGCTCGGCGCCGTCCGGGCGCCACGTCGAAGAGGCGGGCATCCAGGTGGCCGCTGGCCGCTCCGGCCCAGGCGTACGGCACGCGCACGTGCCCGATGCCCACGTACGTCTCGAGCTCGAGCGGCTGCGAGTAGGCCGTGTACCCGGCGCCCGGGGGCACCGGCCCATCCGAGTGACGGCACGTCTCGCCCGGCTGCGAACCGGGGCCGGCGATCGCGTCGGTGGCGGGACCGTTCGGGTCCGCCACGCCGAGCGGCGAGACGGTCTCCCCTCCCGGGTAGTCGATCGAAAGCGTGCCGTTCGCCAGCCCCTCCGGCGTCGCGGCCACCGCCTGCGCGGGAGCGCCGCCGTCGCCGCACACCGTCGCCTCGCTGGACACGTCGTGCGCTGCTCGCGGCTTCCGCCGATGTTCGACTGCAGCCACTGGAAGGCCCGTGCGTTCAGGGGCCGCCAGGTGTCGGGCTTGTTCTGTGCGCGCGAGTGGCCGACATCGGCCAGCGCCACCTCCACGGGCCACCTCGGGTCCAGCCGCTTCAGGTACTTGAAGATCCGGAACGACTCGACCGCCGGGAACAGGTCGTCGGTCCAGCCCTGGATCGAGAACACGGCCACCTTGCGGCCGTCGACCTGCTTTCCTCCAGCCCTCGTCCTGGTAGTAGGCCCGCGGAACTCGGTGAGCCCGCGCCGGATCTGGCGGATGATCGGATCCTCGGGCGCGGTCGGATCGCCCGCGTCGGTGCGCGCCTTCCACGACTCGATGTTGACCGTCCCCTCGCAGTCGCCGTAGGTGCAAGGGAAGGGCGCGTCGGTGGAGGTGCCCTTCTCGAACACGCCCTTCGTCTCGCCGAGCGCGAACAGCCCCGTCACGTAGCTCTCCTTGGGCACTCCGATCGGATTGCCGTCGCCCTGGTCGTCGTCCGGCCGGCCCTGTGAGGACTCGTACAGGTCACTCAGCGCCGGGCCGCCACCGTGTCCGTTGGGGGCGAGCGCGTACGCGAGGTCCGTCGACGGGTACTTCGGCACGGCAACCTGGAGGTTCAGGATCGGAAGCGAGGCGTCGAGGGAGTGCGGGAACGTCCAGGTGGGCTGGCTCGCCTGGAGCCAGCTCTCGATCCCGCCGTACGAGCCGCCGGTCACCGCCACGCGGTCGGGGTCGACGTCCCGGTAGGTGGCCGGCGACCAGCGCCGCGAGCCACTGGGTGTCGCGGATCTCGAAGTCGCGGCTCTTGAGGTGGAGCGTGCCGCGCGGAAGGCTGACGGAGCCGCTCGGGTCGCCCGGCGTGGGCGGCTCATGGTCCTCGCTGGGCCCGTCGTCCCGAGAAGCCGCGCGCCGTGTAGCTCAGCACGTAGTAGCCGTGCGTCGCGAACCAGTGGTTGTTCCAGTGGTAGCTTGTCCGCGCCGTCGGCCTCGTCGTTCGTGGACTCCCACTCGTGCTTGTCGTTGCCGAAGCCGTGCAGCATGATGATCAGCGGGTGGCGGCGGCCCGTGCCGGCGCTGGGCTGGGTGAGGTCCACGTCCATCTTCGCGCCGTCGAAGCTGGGCACGCTGCCGGAGCAGATCCGCACGCCGCCGTAGGACCGCCGGGGCTCTCGGTCGGGCACGAGGGCTGAACGACGGCGGAAGCTTGGCGGCGAGGGCGGCGTTCGCGGGCAGCATCAGGCCGGCGAACACGAGCAACAGCAGTGAGACCCCCGCCTCATGGTCTGGTCACCTGCCCGCCCCCAGGCGGCGAGAAACCGGACAACCGTCAGCGGATGTCGAGCACCACCTTGCCCGTGGCGCCGCGGCCGTCGATCAGCTCGAGCGCCTCGCCCGCGCGCTCGAGCGGGAAGCGGGCGCCCACAATGGGCCGCACGAAGCCCTCGTCCACGAGGCGGTTCACCTCGGCGCCGATCTCGCGGTTCACCTCGGCTTGCTCATCACGTAGGCGCCCCAGCCGGCGCCGATCACCTCGGTGTTGTTCAGCAGCAGCCGGTTCACCCGCACCTCCGGGATCGAACCGCCCGTGAAGCCGATCACCACCAGGCGGCCCTCCTCACCGAGTGAGCGCAGGCTGTCGGTGAAGCGGTCGCCGCCGACGGGGTCGATCACCACGTCCACTCCCCCGCCCGAGAGCTCCTTGGCCTCGTCCTTCCAGGGACCGTCGGAGCGCACCACCTCGTCCGCCCCGGCCTCGCGCGCCACCCGCTCCTTCTCGTCGCTCGACACCACGGCGATCGTGCGGGCACCGAGCCCCTTGGCCACCTGGATGGCCGCGGTGCCGACACCGCCCGCGGCGCCGTGCACGAGCACCGTCTCGCCCTCAACCAGGCGGCCGCGCTTCTTCAGCGAGAAGTAGGCGGTGTGGTAGTTGAGGACGAGACCGGAGCCCTGGGCGAAGTCGAGCTCGTCGGACAGCGGAAAGGTGAGGAAGTCGGGCGCCACGGCCACCTCGGCGAAGGCGCCGAGCAGGCAGCCGGCCGCCACGCGGTCGCCCTCGCTGAGCCCCGAGCCGTCGGGCGCGCTGCGCACCACGCCCGCCACCTCGCTGCCGGGCACGAACGGCAGCGGCGGCTTGAACTGGTACTCGCCGCGCGTCTGCAGCACCTCGGGGAAGGAGACGCCGGCGGCGTGCACGTCGATCACCACGCCGCTTCCGGGGGTGAGCATGTGGGACGGCTCGGGCTCGGGGAGGTCCACCTGCGCCAGGGCCGAGCCGGGCCCCGTCAGGTCGACGATCTGGACGGCTCGCATGCAGGGAGTCTTGAGGCTCAGGCGGCGAGGCTGCGCCAGAGATGCATGACGGCATAGGAGCGCCAGGGCCGCCAGTGCTCGTCGGACGCGTGGCCGCCGAGCCGCGCGAGCGCGTGACGGATGCCCACGTCGCCCGGGAGGAACACGTCCGGGTCGCCGAGCGCGCGCATCGCCACGTAGACGCGGTCCACGGGCCCATTCCCGGGATGCCGGTGAGCACGCCGAGCGCCTCGGCGGCGTCGGAGCCCGCGTCGAGGCGGAGCTCGCCGTCGGCGCTGAGCCGCGCCAGCGAGCGCAGGGCCCTCGCGCGCGTGCGAGGAAACGGAAGCGCGGCGGGGTCGGCCTCCGCGAGCGCGGCGGGGGTGGGAAGCGGTGAGTGAGCCCGCCGTCGGGCTCGGGCAGCGGCTCGCCATAGGCGGCGGCGAGGCGGCCGAGCACCGTGCGCGCGCGCCTGCACCGACACCTGCTGGCCAACGATGGCCCGCACGCCGAGCTCGAACCCGTCCACGCAGCCCGGCACGCGCAGGCCCGGCCGCGCGCGCACGAGCGGCGCGAGCGGCCGGTCCTGGCCGAGCTGCGAGGAGATCGAGACGGGGTCGGCGTCGAGGTCGAGCAGGCGCCGCGAGCGCGCCACCGCCGCGGTGAGGTCGCGGAGGTCGTCGAGCAGCAGCTCGCAGCTGACGAAGCGCGTGGCCGGAGTGAGCGACACGATCCCGGCACCGTGCTCGAGCGAGAGCGAGCGGCGGTAGGTGGAGCCCTCCACCTCCTCGACGCCCGGAATCGCGCGCGCTGCCAGGAACGCGATCAGCGAGTCGCCGTCGAAGGGCTCGCGGTACGGCAGCCGGAGCCGGATCGCCCCGGAGGCGGGGCGGCGGGCGCGGCCGCGCCGGCGCAGCTCGCTGGGCGTGCGGGCGTAGACGGCGCGGACGGTGTCGTTGAACTGGCGCACGCTCCGAAAGCCGGCGCCGAGGGCCACCTGGCCGAAGGGCAGGTCGGTGGACTGGATCAGCGTGCGCGCCGTCTGCGCGCGCTGCGCGCGGGCAAGCGCCACCGGTCCGGCCCCCAGCTCGGACACCAGGATCCGGTTCAGCTGGCGCTCGCTGAAGTGGAGGCGCGCCGCGAGCCCGCCCACGCCCTCGCGGTCCACGGCCCCGTCCGCGATCAGCCGCACGGCCCTGCCGGCCACGTCCGCACGCCGGTTCCACGCGGGCGAGCCCGGCGCGGCGTCGGGGTCGCAGCGCTTGCACGCCCGGAAGCCCTCCTCCTGCGCGGCGGCGGAGCTGGGCAGCAGGCGCACGTTGCGGCGACTCGGCAGCCGGGCCGGACAGCTCGGACGGCAGTACACGCCGGTGGAGGTCACCGCCACGACGAAGAAGCCGTCGTAGCGCGGGTCGCGGCTCTGCATGAAGCGGTAGCAGCGCTCGAAGTCCTCGATCACGGTGCCATCCTCGCACGCTGAGTTGGCGGTTTTCGGACATGCCGGTGGCGGGTGCGCCGGGCGGAGTAGCGTTGCTGGAATGCACAGCGTCGCGACCCCAATCGGCCCACTCCTCTTGAGCGCGCGAGGACGGCCGCCTGAGCGGGGTGGCGTTCGCCGACACGGCCGAGGCCAGGAGCAGCGAGCCGGTGCTTCTCGAGGCGGAGGCACAGCTCCATGCCTACTTCGCCGGCGAGCTCGAACGCTTCGAACTGCCGTTGGCGCCTCGCGGTACGCCCTTCCAGCTGAGCGTGTGGGACGCCCTGCTCGAGGTCCCCTACGGCAGCACCACCAGCTACTCGGCGGTGGCCGCGGCGATCGGCCGGCCGAGCGCCTGCCGCGCCGTCGGTGCCGCCAACGGGCGCAATCCGCTTGCCGTGATCGTGCCCTGCCACCGCGTGATCGGAGCCGGCGGAGCGCTCACCGGATACGGCGGCGGCCTGGAGCGCAAGCAAGCTGCTGCTTGCGTTAGAGGCGCGGGAAGGCGGGAGAATCACAGCATGGACGAGAAGAGCCTCCGGTCGGTGCCACTGTTTGACTCGCTGTCGAAGGGCGATCGCCGGGCCATCGCGCAGCATGCCGACGAGGTGGACGCCCCTGAGGGCACGGAGCTCGTGCGCCAGGGGGACTTCGCCTACGAGTTCTTCGTGATCGAGGAAGGCACGGCGGAGGTGGTGCGCGACGGCGAGCGGCTGGCGGAGCTCGGACCCGGGGACTTCCTCGGCGAGATGGGCATCGTGGACCACGCGACGCGCAACGCGACCGTGGTCACGACGTCGCCGGTCCGCGCCATCGTCATCGACGAGCAGTCCTTCCGCTCGATGCGCGCGTTGAATCCGGCGGTCTGCGATCGCATCGCGGCGGCGGTCGAGGAGCGCCGCTCGGCGCTGGGCTGAGCGCGCCGATGGGGCGGCGTTCGCGCAGGCGCGCCCAGGCGCGAGGACAGCGCTCGGCGAGCAGCACCGACTACCGCGACGCCGAGGGCAACGCGCTGACGCTCCGAGACGAGCTGAGCGCCGGGACGCTGCGCCAGCTCGAGCAGCTCGAGTCCAGGCCCGCCGCCTCGGCGGAGGACCGCTGGCAGCGGCGCTCCGAGCTCCTGTTCGAGCGGCTCGCCGTCCGCTGGGAGATCGCCGGCCTGCCGCTCGACTCCCAGAAGGAGCTGCTCGGCCGCTACCGGATGGCGAGCGCCGACGAGCGGCGCTGGGTGCGGGAGACGCTCGCCGAGCACCTGCGCACCCGCCACCCCGACGTCACGGTGTGAACCAGGGAGTGTTGAGCCAGCGCCTCAGCGTGAGGTAGCTGGGCCGCGGGTCGCCGTTCCGGTTCAGCAGGCCGGCGTCGAAGCGGTTGTCGAACGAGTCCTGGCGCCAGTGGTAGACGTAGAGCCGCTGGATCCTGTTGCGGTACTGCCTCGCCAGCCGCAGCACGCGCCCAAGGGCGACGTTGGCGCGCCGCTCGCTGTAGGGGAACAGCGTCCGGCCGTCGGGCAGCACAAACCGGACGATCCCGCCGGTCTCCGTGAGCCAGACCTTGCCGGGGACCGTCCTCAGGAGCAGCTTGGTCCCGCCGTAGCGCTGGCCGCGCCGGGGGTTGCTGTCGCGGTAGTTGTGCAGGCCCCACAGGCGCGCACCGCGCGCGACAGCGCGGAACTTGCTCACCCAGCGCACCATGTTGGCGTCGTCGATCACGTCGGCCGCCACGATGCGGCAGCCGCGGCAGCGCTTCCTGACGATGTTGAAGAAACGCGCCGCCTGGTCGGGGTAGCGGAACGTCGGCTGGCTGCGGTGGTTCGCCTCGTTCCAGACGCCGATCGTGCGGACCTGCGGCCAGCGGGCGCGGAACGCGCGGAATGCGCGGTCGAACGTGGCCGTGTTGGGCAGCTTGCAGGGGCGGGCCGGACAGCGCGAGCCGCTGGCGGCGCCGAAGCTCACGAGCGGGTCCACGCCGGCGGCCTGCGCGTGCGCCAGCCAGTTGTCGAGCCAATTGCGGTCGCCGCGGCTGAGCGCCACGTTCCACGGAGTGATCACGCGGACGCGCTTGAGGCCGAGCGCCTGGAAGCGGGCGTCGCTGAAGACGTCCGCGGACTGGTCCCCGAGACCGACGGTCACGGTGGCGGCCGAGGCCGCCGCTGGAACCGCGCTCAGGGCGAGCGCGAGCAGGATTGTGAGGAGGGTCAGTTTGCGAGTCATCGAGTGTCGTCCACAGCATGCTTCGGCGATCGGCGGAAGACCTTGAGTCGCGGGATCCGGCGCATTGAGTAGCCAGAATCTCGCGCGGTGAGCTTCCCGACGATCGAGTTCGCGGCTTTTTTTCTGGTCGTCTTCGTTCTGTCCTGGGCGCTGATGCCGCACCCCAGCGCCTGGCGGCCGTTCATCCTAGTGGCGTCGTATTTCTTCTACGGCTGGGTCGACTGGCGCTGGGTTCTCCTGCTGATCGCGTCCAGCGTCGTGAACACCGTGGCGGCGCAGGTGATCGCGCGCAGCCCGTCGCAGATCGCCCGCAAGCGGGCGCTGATCGTGGCCGTGGCGTTCGACCTGGGGCTCCTTGCCGTCTTCAAGTACCTGGGCTTCTTCGTCTCGGAGCTGGACGGCGCCCTCGACTCGATCGGGCTCGGCTCGCCGCTCCCGCTGCTGCAGATCGTGCTCCCGATCGGGATCTCGTTCTTCACATTCCAGGCGATCTCGTACGTGGTCGACGTCTACCGGGGCGTGACCCCGGCCGCCTCGCTCGTCGACGTGGCGATCCTCCAGGCCTTCTTCCCGCACCTCGTGGCGGGCCCGATCGTGCGCGCCAACGAGCTGCTGCCGCAGCTGCGCACGCCGCGCGACCCGCGCGCGGTGCTCGCCGGCCCGGCGATCTTCCTGATCGCGGCGGCCTGCTCAAGAAGACCGTGATCGCGGACGAGCTGGCGCGGCGCGTGGTCGACCCGGTCTACAACGACCCGGCCGCGCACTCGGGCGCGGAGCTGAGCTCGCGTTCTACGCCTTCGCGGTGCAGATCTACTGCGACTTCTCCGGCTACACGGACATGGCGATCGGCCTCGCGCTGCTGCTGGGCTACCAGCTCCCGCAGAACTTCAACCGGCCCTACCTGGCGCGCGTCGCTCCAGGACTTCTGGCGGCGCTGGCACATGACGCTGTCGCGCTGGCTGCGCGACTACCTCTACATCCCGCTCGGCGGCAACCGCAGGCGGGCGCCGACGCACCTACCGCAACCTGATGCTCACGATGCTGCTCGGAGGGCTATGGCACGGGGCGGCGTGGACCTTCGTGCTCTGGGGCGGGATTCACGGCGCGGGGCTCTCGGCCGAGCGCTGGGTGCGCGAGCGCTTCGGCGGGTTTCACGTCCCGGCGTGGGTCGCCTGGCTCGTGACCTTCCACGTCGTCTGCATCGCCTGGGTGTTCTTCCGCGCGCCCGACCTCGCCACGGCGTTCGACGTGCTGGGCGGCTCGGGCTGTCGGGACCGTCGCCGCTCGTGACGCTCCCCTGGTCCTGCTGGTGGTCGCGGGGGTGGCGGTCCAGGCGCTGCCGCCCGGCTGGTGGCGGCAGGCGGAGGCGTGGTTTGTGGCACGGCCGGTGGCGGCGCAGGGGCTGGCGGTCGGCGCCCTGCTCGTGATCGGCGATGCCGCCGTCGGCCAGCAGGGCGTGGCCCCGTTCATCTACTACCAGTTCTGACCGTGGATCCCGAGCGCGACAGAGACCTCACGATGCCGGCCGGCCGGGTGCTCGGCGTGATCGCGATCGCGCTCGCAATCGCCGTGCTGTTCAACTCGGAGGCGATGGTCCGAGCCGGTGAGGGCATGCAGCCGGGGCCACCCGCGACATCCTGCTCTCGGTGGCCCGCCCGATCGACAACGTGGCCGGGGCGATCGGGCTGCACCTGCCGCGGGACGGCCTCGACCTGGCCTTCGGGCAGGAGGACAAGACCGCGCCCGGGACCGAGCTCGAGAAGGGCTCGACGGCGATCCTGCGCGCAGGCCCCAGGAACACGCCATTCCGGGAGCCGACGGTGGCGGACCCGCTGAACGTCCTTGTGACGGGCGATTCCCAGGCCGAGTTCCTCGGGCAGCGCCTGATCGACCAGGCACCGGAGGGGCTCGTCGAGGTCACGACCGTGGCCCGAAACGGCACGGGCCTCACCAATCCCGCGTTCTTCAACTGGGAGATCAACGCCGAGCAGGAGGTGGCGGACCGCCACCCCGACGCCGTGGTGATGGCGATCGGCGACAACGACGGCTTCAACGTCCAGACGGCCGACGGCTCGCTCTACGACCCGGGCGAGCCCGGCTGGGAGACGGAGTTCGCCCGCC